>NZ_LR732469.1:1605172-2215345 GCF_902506425.1 Novosphingobium sp. 9U
AAGCGGAGAAGCGGTTGTGGTCGCACTTGCGCGCGAGCCAGCTTGGGGTTCAGTTCACGCGGCAATTCGCGATTGGGCGGCATGTGGTGGATTTCGCGTGCCGATCCTTGAAGCTTGCTGTCGAGTTGGACGGTGGACAGCACGCCGACAACGCTGCCGATGAAGTCCGCACTCAGGTCATAGAGCTGCACGGCTATCGCGTGATCCGCTTCTGGAACAACGACGTGCTGCAGAACACCGAGGGAGTCCTGACAATCCTGCTGCAGGAACTCGATCTCGCCAGGAACCGCATCTAGCTCCTCCTCCCTTGAGGGAGGAGCTTGGGAGGTGGGTGTACCCACGCTGGCGTGGACGCCAGGCCTAGCGGCCTGGCTCCCCCACCCCCAACCCCTCCCCGCCGGGGAGGGGGGAAGAAAGGTGACGCCAGCTATCATCAATCAGCCGACCAGCTCAGCGAAAGCCTTGTCCCAGTACTCCGGACCTTCCGCCTTGGCCTTCACAATGATCGGATCGTTCGCCTGCAGCTCCGCCACAACGGCGCGGAACTTGTCGGTCTGGAACTGGTGCATGGAGCCGCCGAAGTCGTTCTGCTTGGTCTCCCACACGCCCTTGGCGATCATGGCGTCGAGGAACTTGGTGCCGGCCAGCTTCGACTTGCCGCGCACCTTGGTGCCGAACTTGCGCACCGCGACCGAGAACTTGTCCTCGATGATCAGCACCAGCTCGCCGTAGGGGTACCAGCGCGTCGCGATGTTGAGGTCGTTGGCAGGGCCCGCGACGTAATAGGCGATCATGTGGTCGACCAGTTCGGACTCGCTCATGCCGGCACTCCCTCTTGCATCATTTCGACGAAGTTCTTGAACAGGTAGAAGCTGTCCTGCGGCCCCGGGCTCGCTTCTGGGTGGTACTGCACGCTGAAGGCGCGCTTGCCGCTCAGCGAGATGCCGCAGTTGGAACCATCGAACAGCGAGACGTGGGTTGCGATCACGTCTTCGGGCAGGCTGTCGTTATCGACTGCGAACCCGTGGTTCATCGAGGTGATCTCGACCACGCTGTCGGTCAGTCGCTTGACTGGGTGGTTGGCGCCGCGATGGCCCTGGAACATCTTTAGCGTCTTCGCACCCGCCGCCAGCGCGAGCAGCTGGTGCCCCAGGCAAATACCGAACACCGGGATGTCCCGCTCCAGCAGTGCGCGGATCACCGGCACGGCATAGGCGCCGGTCGCCGCCGGGTCGCCGGGACCGTTGGAGAGGAACACGCCATCGGGCTTCAGCGCCAGGATCGTTTCCAGCGTGGCTTCCGCCGGCACCACCGTCACTCGCGCACCGGCCTTCACCAGATTGCGGAAGATGTTGTCCTTGGAGCCATAGTCAATCGCCACAGCATGCGGCCGCACGTCATGCGGGGAGCGGCCGTAGCCGGTGCCCAGCGTCCAGGTGGAACCTTCCCACTGCTCCTCGATCTCGCGGCTGACGATCTTGGCGAGGTCCATGCCTTCGAGCCCCGGCCAGTCGCGCGCGCGCTGCACCAGCGCGGGGATGTCGAACTGGCCATCGGGATGGTGCGCGATCACCGCGTTGGGCGCGCCCGAGAGGCGGATACGGCGCGTCAGCGCGCGGGTATCAACGCCGGCGAGCCCAATCTTGCCCTTGCTCTGCAGCCATGCGCCCAGCTCGCCGCGCGAGCGGAAGTTGGAGGCTTGCGTCACGTCCTCGCGTACGACCATGCCGACCGCCCCGTCGACATTCGACTCGTGGTCCTCGTCGTTGATGCCGACATTGCCGATGTGCGGGAACGTAAAGGTGACGATCTGCGCGGCGTAGGAGGGATCGGTCATCACCTCCTGGTAGCCGGTCATCGAAGTGTTGAAGCACAGCTCGCCCACCGCTTCGCCGGTTGCACCGAACCCGCGGCCCCAGACGACGTGACCATCAGCGAGGACGATCACGCCGGTTGCGCCGTCTGGTTTTGGCGCGTGCGAAGGGGCGGCGTCGGCCATGAGGGGTCGCTCCGGTAGGCGGTTCTGACAATGGGTGCTAAGGGGCGGCGGCTAGTCCTGCTTGGAGCTTACGTCAAGGCAGGCGATGGATTTTGCGTGACCTTGCCCCTATCTGGCCGGCCACAACACCATCCAGAAATGCTAGGGACACGATGATCCGCGATACTCTCAAGGCCGCCCAGATCTCCGCCATGAAGTCGGGCGACAAGCCACGCCTGGCCGCGGTGCGCCTGATCCTCGCCAAGGTGAAGGACCGCGACATCGAACTGCGCACGGCCTCTGCGCAGCCGGACGACGACGCGCTGGTGATCGAAGTGTTGCAGAAGATGGTCAAGCAGCGCCGCGAATCGATCCAGCTGTTCGAGCAAGGCGGCCGCCCCGAGAAGGCCGAGGAGGAAAAGGCAGAGCTGGTGGTGATCGAGGAGTTCCTTCCGCAGCAGCTCTCCGAAGCCGAGACCAAGGCGGCGATCGAGGCGATCAAGGGTGAACTGGGTGCGGGTGGCCTGAAGGACATGGGCAAGGTCATGGCCGAACTGAAGGCGCGTCACGGCGCGGTGCTCGATATGGGCAAGGCGAGCGGGTGGGTTAAGGAAGCGCTGGCCTAAAGCCAGCGCGCGCCGCCCGCAGGCCGGCGCTCATTGAACTCCCCTCCCGCCGGCGGAGGGGCTGGGGGAGGGCTTGTTGGACTACAAGGATAAAGCCTACTCCCGCCCGACCGCCCGCTCACGCGAGCTGCGCCGAGATGCCACGGAAGCCGAGCGTAAGCTGTGGCGTGCGATCAGCGCTCGCAAGCTCGCAGGCTTCAGATTCAACCGGCAATTTCCGGTCGGGCAGTACATCTGCGACTTCGCCTCGCGCGAACGCCGGCTCGTCATCGAGATCGATGGCGGACAACACGCCATGAACAAGGAATATGATGAGCGTCGGACGCAGTTCCTGGAGCAGCAAGGCTACACCGTGATCCGCTTCTGGAATTCCGATGTGCTCGATAACCTTGAGGGTGTGCTTATCAGGATAAAGCGGGTCTTGGCGGACATGCCCTCCCCCGGCCCCTCCCGCAAGCGGGAGGGGAGTTTGTGGACGTCCTCGTGTGCGCGGATCGGAGGTTCTCCATGCTAACCCCCCAATGGCTCGACCAGCTCCGATCGCGCGTCACCCTCTCGGCGCTGATCAACCGTACCGTGCGCCTCCAGAAGGTCGGCAACGAGTTCAAAGCCTGCTGCCCGTTCCATAACGAGAAGACCCCGAGCTTTCACGTCAACGACGCGAAAGGCTTCTATCACTGTTTCGGCTGCTCGGCTCATGGCGACGCGATCCGCTGGATGACCGACCAGCAGGGCCTCTCCTTCATGGATGCGGTGAAGGAACTCGCCGCCGAAGCCGGCATGGATGTCCCCGCGCCCGATCCGCGCGCGGCCAAGGCGGCCGAGAAGCGCGACACCCTGCACGATGTCATGGCCGCCGCGCAGGAGTGGTTCGTGGCCCAGCTCACGGCGTCAGAGGGTGAGGCGGCGCGCGCCTATCTCGCCACCCGCGGGTTCGACGCGCACACCGTACAGCGCTTCGGCTTCGGCTTCGCGCCGGAGGGACGGCAAGCAATGAAGGGCGCCCTCTCCCGCTTCCCCGAGGCCAAGCTGATCGAGGCGGGCCTGCGGATCGCGGTCGATGGCAAGGATCCGTACGATCGGTTCCGTGGGCGCCTCATGCTGCCGATCGAGGATACGCGCGGACGGGTCATCGCATTCGGCGGACGCATCCTCGCCAAGGGCAAGACGGATGCGCCCAAGTACCTGAATTCGCCCGACACGCCGCTCTTCGACAAGGGCCGCACGCTCTACAACCTGCACCGCGCCGCGCCCGCCGCCCGCCAGTCCGGCCGCATGATCGTGGTCGAGGGCTACATGGACGTGATCGCGCTCGCCGCCGCCGGCATCGGCGAGTGCGTGGCGCCGATGGGCACCGCGCTCACCGAGCAGCAGATCGAGCTGCTGTGGCGTCACGTCGAGACGCCGATCCTGTGCTTTGACGGCGACGCCGCCGGACAGCGCGCGGCGATGCGCGCGGTCACCCGTGCCCTGCCCTTGCTCCGGCCGGCGCACTCGTTAGGCATCGTGCGCCTACCCGAGGGTCTCGACCCGGACGACCTGCTCAAGGCCAAGGGCAAGCCCGCCATGGAGACCCTGCTCGCCGGTGCGCGCTCGCTGGTGGACGTGCTCTGGGAGGCCGAGCACGACGCCGTGCCGCTGACCACGCCCGAGGCCAAGGCCGGCCTCAAGGCCCGGCTGATGGCGCATGTCGAAACGATCGCGCACCAGGACGTCGCCGGCCTCTACAAGCGCGAGCTGATGGACCGGTACTCGGCGTTCGCCTTTCCACGGCGCGAGGACCGTCCCTTCACGCCGCGCGGAAAGCCCCAGCCCGGCAGACGCGGCGGCTTCCAACCTGGACCTGCGCCCTCGGACCCGCAGTCGATCGCGCGGCTCAACCGGGCGACGGACGGCAGCCGCGACACGCTTTCCGCGGCGATCCTGGCGGGTCTGGTGCGCTGGCCTGGCCAGATCCATCGGCATGCCGAGACCCTGATGTCCACCCATGGTCTCGACCGCCGCTTCGGTGTGCTGGTCGACTGCTGCGACTCGGCGCACCCGCTTGAAAGCGAGGCTCTCAGCGCCATATTGGCGAAACACGGTCTGGAGCTGCACGGCCCGTCCGCATGGTCCGACTTGCGCTTCGGCTTTCTCCAGCCCGAGGTGAACGAAGCTCAGGCCGCGGCCGAACTGGCGCAGGCGATAGAACTTCTGGTCGAACGGCCAGCGCTCGAAGCAGCCCTTGCGAGAGCGACGGGACGTTTCGAAAGCGAGTTGTCCGAAGAAGCTTTTTCGGAGCAACAACGGTTGCTCAAGAGAAAGCTGGAATTTGACAATCGTCTCAGGCAAATGGCGACGAGACATGCAGCCGGTTCGTAAAATAGCCAGGCAGCAGGATCACACGGCGGTAGAATGAGCAAGAACGACACCAACGGCGGCGACAACAATTCCGACGGCAGCGACGCACCGCTGATCGACCTCAACGAGGGGACGATCAAGAAGCTGATCGCGCGCGCCAAGCGTCGTGGCGTGATCACCTATGACGAGCTGAACGAGGCCCTTCCGCAGGACCAGATGTCTACCGACCAGATCGAGGACATCATGGCCGCGATCTCGGAGATGGGCGTCAACATCGTCGAGAACGACGAGGGTGCCGACGGCGAGGACGACCGCGAGGCGGACGAGCCGGACAACGACGCCGATGGCGAGGAAGATGGCTCGGCGCCGCGCCAGAACGTCGACCCTGCCAAAAAGAAGGAAACCATCGAGCGCACCGATGATCCGGTGCGTATGTACTTGCGCGAGATGGGCGCGGTCGAGCTGCTCAGCCGTGAGGGCGAGATCGCCATTGCCAAGCGCATCGAAGCCGGCCGCGACATGATGATCCTGGGCCTGTGCGAGAGCCCGATCACCTTCCACGCGATCATCCAGTGGTCCGAGGCGCTGAACAACGGCGAGATGCAGCTGCGCGAGATCCTCGATCTCGACGCCATGCTCTCCAAGGAACCTGCGCCCGAAACGCTGACCGACGACGCCGAGGAAGGCGACGGCGAGATCAGCGAGGCCACCGCGGGCCCCTCCTTCAAGGAGGAAGAGGAGGTCGAGGAAGAGCCCGAGACGTCCGAGGACGAGGACGAGGACGGCATCGAACGCCGCGCCAAGCGTCCTGCCGAGGAAGAGGAGGAGGACAACACCCTCAGCCTCGCGCAGATGGAAGCGGCGCTCAAGCCTGACGCGCTTGAGAAGTTCGCCCAGATTACCGAGATGTTCCAAGCGTTCGAGAAGCTCCAGTCCGAGCGGCTCGATGCGCTGGCGCTCGGCATCGACTTCCCGGCCGCCAAGGAGCAGCAGTACCACCAGCTGCGTGAAGACCTCACCGCGCAAGTGGAATCGGTCAAGTTCCACGCGACCAAGATCGAGTACCTGGTCGACAACCTCTACGCCTTCAACCGCCGCCTGACCGCACTCGGCGGTCAGATGCTGCGACTGGCCGAGCGCCACAAGGTGAAGCGCGCGGACTTCCTCGAGTCCTACGTGGGCCGCGAGCTCGACGACACCTGGCTTGCCGAGATGGGCAAGAAGGACAAGAAGTGGCTGGCCTTCGCGCAGAGCGAGGCCGATCCGGTCGAGCGCATCCGTTCGGAGGTGTCGGACATTGCCGCCGCCACTGGCATGGCGCTCCCCGAGTTCCGCCGCATCGTCAACATGGTCCAGAAGGGCGAGCGCGAAGCGCGTATCGCCAAGAAGGAGATGGTCGAGGCGAACCTGCGGCTCGTGATCTCGATCGCCAAGAAGTACACGAACCGTGGCCTGCAGTTCCTGGACTTGATCCAGGAAGGTAACATCGGTCTGATGAAGGCGGTCGACAAGTTCGAGTACCGCCGCGGCTACAAGTTCAGCACCTACGCCACCTGGTGGATCCGGCAGGCCATCACCCGCTCGATCGCCGACCAGGCGCGGACCATCCGCATCCCGGTCCACATGATCGAGACGATCAACAAGCTGGTGCGCACCAGCCGCCAGTTCCTCCACGAGCAGGGCCGCGAGCCTACGCCGGAGGAAATGGCCGAACGCCTGAGCATGCCGCTCGAGAAGGTGCGCAAGGTGATGAAGATCGCCAAGGAGCCGATCTCCCTCGAAACGCCGATCGGCGACGAGGAAGACAGCCATCTGGGCGACTTCATCGAGGACAAGAACGCGATCATCCCGGTGGACGCCGCGATTCAGGCAAACCTCAAGGAAACGGTCACGCGAGTGTTGGCGTCGCTTACTCCTCGAGAGGAGCGTGTACTGCGCATGCGCTTCGGCATCGGCATGAACACCGATCACACGCTGGAGGAAGTCGGCCAGCAGTTCTCGGTGACGCGCGAACGCATCCGCCAGATCGAGGCCAAGGCGCTGCGGAAGCTCAAGCACCCAAGCCGGAGCCGCAAGATGCGCTCGTTCCTGGACCAGTAATCTTCATTAGATACACGAACCAATACGCCCGCAGGCCTCGAGCTTGCGGGTGTTTTCGTATCGTGATGCGACCTGTCAGCTGGAGAGAAAGCAGATGAAGATCACGATCAGGACGGCTGCGCTTGCGGCGTCCATGCTGCTCCTCGCCAGCCAGGCCTCGGCTCAAGCGGCTGCGAACCCTGCCGCCGCTACCGCCAGCTCGCCCGAAGCGCTCGCGCTGGCACATGGCATCGTCGACACCGCCTTCCCGCCCGAACGGCGCGAGGAGATGATGGACAAGCTGATGACCACCGTGGCCTCGCAAATGAAGGCCGGCATGCCCGCCACGTTCATGGGCGATCCTGGCCTCGCCAAGATCCAGTGATGTACCTCGGCGCTAGACCGGATGCGCGCTGAACGCACGCGACAAGCCGTGGTATAGCCGCTCACGGCAGACGAGGCCCGCCGCCGCATCGGAGATGAGCGCCGTCGCCAGCAGCGGCAGCAACAGCGCGTGGCTGCCGGTGATCTCCGAGAGGATCACCACCGAGGTGAGCGGCGCACGCACGACACCGGTGAAGTAACCGGCCATGCCGAGCAGGACCACAGCGCCGCCCGGCGCCAGAGGGAACAAGGGCTTGAGCAGATCGCCCAGCCCTGCGCCCACCGCCAGCGACGGCGCGAAGACGCCGCCGGGCGCACCCGATAGCGACGTCGCCAAGGTGGCAAGCGCCTTGGCCGGGCCGAACCAGTAGGGGCTGTGGCTGCCCTCGATGATCTCGCGCGCAGGCTCGTAGCTCGTGCCCCAGGTCATGCCCGTCGCACAGCCGATCACGGCGATGACAAGGCCGCACAGCAGCGCCGTCAGGATCGGCCGGGCTCTCAGCCAGGCGAGTGGTCGTGCCTGCGA
This sequence comes from Novosphingobium sp. 9U, assembly GCF_902506425.1. Taxonomy (NCBI): domain Bacteria; kingdom Pseudomonadati; phylum Pseudomonadota; class Alphaproteobacteria; order Sphingomonadales; family Sphingomonadaceae; genus Novosphingobium; species Novosphingobium sp. 9U. Next base: position 1,613,106 of record NZ_LR732469.1, read on the forward strand.
CAGCGTGCCCCGCAGCAAGGCTCTCGAGAACAATCCGCCCGCCAGGCCGCCGATGACACCTGCGACCGGCGCGATCACCAGCGCCTGCTGGAAAGGTAGACCCACGGCGACGACACCGAAGTAGGTGTAATCCCCCGCGATCCCCAGGCTCACCATGCCCGAGACCAGCACCGCCACCATCACCAGCAGCGTCATGCGCTGTTCGTACGCGGCGGCAAGCTCCTCGATGGCGATGGTCACGCCCGCAAGCGGCGTGTTGAACGCCGCGGCGACGCCGGCCGCGCCGCCCGCGACCATCACCGCCGGGCCGAGCGGCACCCGGAACAGCTTGTACGCCCGCGCCATGATCGCGGCGGAGATCTGGACCGTTGGCCCCTCGCGCCCCGTCGATGCTCCGATCAGCAAGGCCCCGACGGTCAGCCCGAACTTGCCGAGGGCCGTGCGCAGCGACACCAGCGAGCGGATCGCCGCCTCGGGAGCGCGCCGGGCCACCATGACTTGCGGGATACCCGACCCTCGCGCGTCCGGCGCGAAGCGGCGCGTCAGCGCGGTGAGCACCACGAAACCGAGCGGGGTGACGATCAGGGGCGACCACCAGTAGGCCGCGACCATGCGCAGGAACATGCGACTTGCCCAGTCACCCGCCTCGGCGAAGACCAGCGCGACCAGCCCCAACGCGATAGCGCCCAGCAGTGTCGCCTGCCGCCGTCGCCACAGCAGCGAGGTGGGGCCATGGCGGCGCGCCATCACGCGAACATGATCGATGCGGCGGCGGCGCCGCGCAGGGCTGACCTGGGGTGTGGCTTCGTGCGCGTCGGCTTGTTGCATGATGGCTGATGGCTTCCCGGATCGCTGCAAGTCGGTGAGGCGGGGGGCGGCGACCTGTCGCGCCGCCGCGCGCGGAGCCTCGATGGTGGCCCTCTAGCGCGATGCGGTTGACGATCCAACCGTGCCGTCATGCGGGGCACTGGCCATATCGGCCGGCTGCGACTATGGGGCGCGGACCAGACCCCGCAAGGATGAATCGCGCCCATGCGCATCGCCATCGCTTCCGACCATGCCGCCGTGGACCTCAAGGCGGAACTGCGCGAGTACCTGATCGAACTCGGCCACGAGGTTGCCGATCTGGGTCCCGCAACGGCCGACCGAGTCGACTATCCCGACTATGGCTACAAGCTGGCCGAAGTGGTTGCGGATGGCACAGTCGAGCGTGCCGTGGCGCTGTGCGGTTCAGGCATCGGCATATCGATCGCGGTGAACCGCCACCCGGCGCTGCGTTGCGCGCTCGTCGGCGAACCGCTGAGCGCTGCCCTGGCGCGCGAGCACAACGATGCCAACGCGATCGCCATGGGCGCGCGCCTGACCGGCGTGGACATGGCGAAGGCCTGCCTCGACGCCTTCCTTTCGACCGAGTTCGGCGGTGGCCGCCACGCTGGCCGCGTCGACAAGCTAACTCACCCCAAGATCACCGAGGAGACCGCCGCATGAGCACCGTCACCGACGCCCCTGTCACGATGGCCCCGATCCGCTCCGCCGGCTTCTTCAGCGCGAGCCTGGAACAGGCCGACCCCGAAGTCTTCGCCGCTATCCGCGGCGAGCTGAAGCGCCAGCAGACCAAGATCGAGCTGATCGCCAGCGAGAACATCACCAGCAAGGCCGTGCTCGAGGCGACCGGCTCGGTGTTCACCAACAAGTACGCCGAGGGCTATCCCGGCAAGCGCTACTATGGCGGTTGCGAGTACGCCGACGTCGTCGAGACCCTGGCGATCGAGCGTGCCAAGCAGCTGTTCGGGTGCGAGTTCGCCAACGTCCAGCCCAACTCGGGCAGCCAGATGAACCAGGCCGTGTTCCTGGCGCTGCTGACGCCGGGCGACACCTTCATGGGCCTCGACCTCAACTCGGGCGGGCACCTCACCCACGGTTCGCCGGTCAACATGAGTGGCAAGTGGTTCAATCCCGTGCCCTACGGCGTGCGCCCGGACGACCACCTGATCGACATGGACGAGGTCGCCCGCATCGCGCGCGAGTCCAAGCCCAAGCTGATCATCGCGGGCGGCACAGCCTACTCGCGCGTGTGGGATTTTCAGCGCTTCCGCGAGATCGCGGACGAGGTGGGCGCCTGGCTGCTGGTCGACATGAGCCACTTTTCCGGACTCGTCGCGGGCGGCGCGCACCCCTCGCCCTTCCCGCATGCCCACGTGGTAACCACCACCACGCACAAGTCGCTGCGCGGCCCCCGCTCGGGAGTGATCCTCACCAACGACGAGGCACTCGCCAAGAAGTTCAACACCGCGGTGTTTCCCGGCCTTCAGGGCGGGCCGCTGGTGCACGTGATCGCCGCCAAGGCTGTCGCCTTCGCCGATGCTCTCAAGCCTGAGTTCAAGGCCTACGCGCACCAGATCGTCGCCAATGCTCGCGCGCTGGCGGCCAGCGTCGAGGACGCCGGGCTCTCGGTGGTCTCGGGCGGCACCGACAACCACCTCATGCTGGTCGACCTCACCGCCAAGGACGTGACCGGCAAGGCGGCGGAGAAGGGCCTCGATCGCGCCTGGCTGACCTGCAACAAGAACGGCGTGCCGTTCGACAAGCGTTCGCCCTTCGTCACCTCGGGTATCCGCCTCGGCACGCCGGCCGGCACCACCCGCGGTTTCCGCGAGGAAGAGTTCCGCGAGATCGGCCAGTTGATTGTCCAGGTGGTCGACGGCATGGCGCGCAATGGCGATGAAGGTGACGGTCAGGTGGAACAAGCGGTCCGCGCGCGCGTAGAAGCGCTGTGTGAACGCTTTCCCATCTATGAGGACCTCTGACCATGACCGATCCCAACGCACCCAAAGGTGACTTCCTGACCGACGCCCGCCAGGAACTGGCCGGCATGCTGCAGGACGGACTGAACCATCCCTCGACCAAGCCCGTGCTCGCCTGGGGCGCAATCGGCGCTGTCGCGGCAGTCGTTCTCCCGTTCGTGACGATCCCGGTCGGTCTTGCCGCCGGCGCGGGTTACCAGTTCTACAAAAGGGTTCGCCCCGACTGATGCAGAGTACCTGAATGCGCTGTCCCTTTTGCGCCCACGAGGATTCGCAGGTCAAGGACAGTCGGCCGACCGAAGACAACACCTCGATCCGCCGCCGCCGCCAGTGTGGCAGCTGCGGCGCGCGGTTCACGACCTTCGAGCGCGTCCAGCTGCGCGAGATCACCGTGGTCAAGACCGACGGCTCTCGCCAGCCGTTCGACCGCTCGAAGATCGAGCAGTCGGTCGCCCTCGCGTGCCGCAAGCGCAGCGTCGATCGTGAGAAGATCGACCGGCTGGTCTCGGGCGTGCAGCGCCAGGTCGAAACGCTGGGCGAGAGCGAGGTCTCTTCGCTGCAGATCGGCGAAATGGTGATGGACGGCCTTCGCCAGCTCGACTCGGTCGCCTACATCCGCTTCGCCTCAGTTTATCGCGACTTCAGCGAGGCTCGCGACTTCGAGGAGTTCGCCAGCACTGTGCGCGGCATCGGCCCCCTCGCGGCCGACCTGTGAGCCCGCCCCCCGTCATCGTGCTGGTGCGCCCGCAATTGGGCGAGAACATCGGCAAGGCCGCGCGTGCCATGCTCAACTTCGGCCTGACCGAGATGCGGCTGGTCGCCCCGCGTGACGGCTGGCCCAATCCCAGCGCCGGCCCGGCCGCCGCTGGTGCAGACGGGGTGCTGGATGGCGCCAAGGTCTACGACACGCTGGCCGAGGCTGTCGGCGATTGCGTCAATGTCTACGCAACGACAGTGCGCAAGCGCGGCGTGACCAAGCCTGTCGTCACGCCGGAACAGGCGGCGAGCGAGATTCACGCCGAGCTCGGACGCTCCGCCTACGTCTTCGGCCCCGAGCGTTCCGGCCTGGAGACGGAAGACGTCGCTCTCGCCCGCGCGATCCTGACGGTGCCTATCAATCCCGAGTTCGCCTCGCTCAACCTCGCGCAAGCGGTGATCCTGTGTGCGTACGAATGGTCGAAGCAGGTCGGGCTGTCGCAACCGACCGTGGAGGAGCTGCTGCCACCGGCGCCGCAGGAGGAGCTGGAAGGGCTGATCGGCCACTTCGAGCGCCTGCTCGACGCCAAGAACTACTTCTGGCCCGAACCGCGCGCCGAGACGAACCGGCTGACCTTGCGCAACCTCCTGACCAAACCTGCGTGGAACCACCTGGAGGTGCGCACCTTCCGGGGCATCCTCAGCACGTTGGAGCGCGACAAGCGCGACCGGTAGGTTCGGTCAGCCCACGTGCCCACCCAGCCAGGCGATGGATTTGGCCAGGTAGCGCGTGGTGACCTCGGTGCCCCGGCCCCAAGCCTCGAACCCATGCGGCGCACCGGGTACCACCTCCAGCGCCGCCGGTACACCGGCGGCCTCAAGCCGCTGCGCATACGCCACGTCCTCGTCATGGAAGAGCTCGATCGCTCCCACCCCGATCCAAGCCGGCGGCAACCCCGAAAGGTCCTCGTGCCGCGCCGGCGACGCATGGGAGGAGACCTCGACCGCGCCCGGCTCCCGACCGAGATAGCTGCTCCACCCAAAGCGATTGAGGTCGTTGTCCCAAACTGGGTGCGCAAGGGCGTCGAGGTTGCGATGCGCCGCGGTGCGATCGTCGAGCATCGGCGCCATCAGCCACTGCGCGGCAGGCTCTGGCCCGTCCTCGTCGCACACCCGCTGGACCAGCGCGGCAGCCAGCCCGCCCCCAGCACTCATTCCGCCGATGGCGATGCGCCGAGGATCGATCGCGAAGCCGCTCGCCTCGGCCAGCATCCAGCGCCAGACAGCGTGGCAATCGTTCAGCGCAGCGGGATAGCGATGCCTTGGTGCCAGCCGGTACTCGGCCGAGACCACGGTGATGCCGAGCTCCGCTGCGACCTGGCCACACAGGGCATCGTCGACGGCTGCCGAGCCGATGACATAGCCGCCGCCGTGGATCCACAGCAGCGCTCCGGTGCTGCGGACCGTACTCGGACGGTAGATGCGACAGCCAGGCGCGGCCTTGCGCACCTCGAGCGAGACGCCCGCCGTCGCCGGAGCCTTCCGCAGCTTCATCAGCAAGGGCGCAAGCGCTCTGAACCATGCAGCGCGGATCGGTACGTTCGGAAGCTTGGCGAGCGCGACCCGCAGTTCCGGATCTACCCTGTCCAGCGTCATTGGCCCGGTGATCGGCTTGCTCATCGGCATCTCCCTTTGTGGGAGATCAGTCTTGCCGCCGCTTGTCCCAGTGGTCCAGTTCGTACGCGATCGAAGCTTCGACCAGGCCCTCCCAGATCGCACCGATCGCCTCGACGGGCAGGTCCAGCGCCTCGGCCCGAGCCTTCGCGTTGGCGATCACCTCGGCCTTGCGCCCCTCGTCTCGCACATGCCCGCGGTCTGGTTTGATCCGTGCGGCCGCGCGCATGTAGGCGAACCGCGTCGCAAGCATGTCGACCAGCTGGTTATCGAGCGCATCGATGGCGGCGCGCACTTCACGCATGGACTGGCAAGCATCGGGCGGCAGCGTAGTGTCGCTAGTGAATGAGGACATGGCGCAAGCCCTAGCTTCCACGCCCGCAGCCGTCGAGGGGGCCGCGTGCTTGACTTTCGGGCGCTGCACGCTAAACGCGCGCCTTCACTTGGACCTCGCCCGTCACAGCGGGTGGGTTCGTCCGTTCGGCCCCGCACTCCGGTGAAGCGGTGGCCGCGCTCTAAACGAGCGGTGCGACCCGGAAACTTTGGACGGGGCCACGGTGGCGCCGTCAGCAGATAGACGAAGGACGACTTATGTCGAAGCGCCATAGCGCCAAGCACAAACTCGATCGCCGCATGGGCGAGAACATCTGGGGCCGTCCCAAGAGCTCGGTTAACCGCCGCAGCTACGGTCCCGGCCAGCACGGCCAACGCCGCAAGAGCAAGGTGTCGGACTACGGCATCCAGCTGCGCGCCAAGCAGAAGCTGAAGGGCTACTACGGCGACGTGACCGAGAAGCAGTTCAAGGCGACTTACGCCACTGCCTCGCGCATGAAGGGCGACACCGGCCAGAACCTGATCGGCCTGCTCGAGCAACGCCTGGACATGGTCGTGTACCGCGCCAAGTTCGCGCCGACCATCTTCGCCGCGCGCCAGATCGTTAGCCACGGTCACATCCGCGTCAACGGCGTGAAGTGCAACATCGCCAGCCGCCGCGTCTTCGTGGGCGACGTCATCAGCCTGGGCGACAAAGCCAAGGAAATGGCGCTGATCATCGAAGCGCAGGGCCTGGCCGAGCGCGAAGTGCCCGACTACATCTCGCAGGACGGCACCGACAAGATCACCTTCGTGCGCGTTCCGACGCTCGACGAGGTGCCTTATCCGGTGAAGATGGAGCCCAATCTGGTCGTCGAGTTCTACTCGCGCTGATCTGAGTTCTCTCACTCTGAAACACGTTGGAGGCGGCCTTTGTGGGCCGCCTTTTTCGTGTGTGCGCATGACCTCCTGGCCGCGCTATCGTTGCCCCTACGGGCACGAGAAAGCCTGCCGGATCAGGTGGATGCGGGGAACCTGAACGCGGCTGAAATGTTAACTCGATATCATGTCCAAGTATCGCTTCATCACCCCTCACCGCGCCGGCAAGTGGTATTCCGATCTCAGCCTCGCAAAGCGCTTCGCCCATGTGATCGGTGCCGGCTTCCTCGACAATCGCAGTGGTGAGTTCGTCGCTTATCCGGGCACGAAACTGGAAGTCGCCGGAGCGATGCTCCGCGACTGAATCCCCACGCGGGCCCGTTCGGCCCCGATGACATGAGCGCGCCTCACCCGCTCATCCTCCTTTGAGGGGGGATACCTGGACGGGGTCCACTCACGCCAGCGTAGCCGCGCTGTATGGGGCTCTTCCCACCTGAACCCTGCCACTCAGGGCAAGCAATTACGATGAGGCCTTAGCCTCTCGGATTTGCGCCCCAGCTTCGTTCAGAGGTGAAGTCGCGGGCTGAAGCTCTACAGTCCTAAATTCTTGCGCAGGAACGCGTCGCTTTCGGAGAGAAGGCGCTTGCGAGCAGCGGCGTCTTCCAACTGGTGATCGAGGCCGGTGAACTCGACCAAGGTGACCTCCTTGCCGGCCGATTGCAGGCTGCTCCGCATCAGCCGCGACTCGCCGATGCCCACGTTCTGGTCCAGATCGCCGTGAAACATCAGCACCGGCGCCTTGAAGGCCCGTGCATTCTGCGCAGGTGATCCCTCTCGCACGTGCGGACCCTGCCCGATGAAGCGCGAGACCAACGCGCCCGAGGTGTATTGCGAGGCCTCCTGGCGCCAGCGCTCCAGATCGGTCACCGGTGCAATCGCGACGATCGCCTTGAACAGGTCCGGATCGAGCACCGCACTCTGCAAAGCAGCATAGCCGCCATAGGACCAGCCCACCGCCGCCAGCTTGTCGGGCGCAGCGATGCCCTGCGCGACGAGCCAGCGCCCGGCGTCGTTCACGTCTCCGACCGCCACGCGCCAGGATTGAAAGCCGTTCTTCTGGTACCAGGCCGAGCCATAGCCTGAGGAACCGCGATAGTTGGGCTGGATCACGGCATAGCCGCGCGCGGCATAGAACTGCACCAGCCAGTCGAAGCCCCACTCGTCGCGTGACGATGGTCCGCCATGCGGCATGACGATCGCGGGCAGCCCCTTGCCCGTGCTGCCCACCGGAAGCGTCAGATAAGCAGGAATGCTGGTGCCGTCGGCCGCCTTGTAGGTGATGTGCTTCATCGGCGCGAGCGTCAGGCCATCGACCGCGCTGCGCATCGGCAGGATCTCCTCCAGCTTACGCGATGCCTTGTCGTACAAGTACACCATTCCCGGATTGGTATCCGACGCGGCGACGATCAGCAGCTTGCTCTCCCCGTCGCTCGCGTCCACGATGTTGACGAGAGGCTGACCCGGCAGCGCCTTGCCCAGCGCCGCACTCAGCTTGCGCAGTTCCGGGTCGAAATACTCGGTCGTGCGCCGCTCCGTAGCGTAGCTGGCGCCGACCACGCGGGCGTCGCGACCGATGCGGATCAGCCCGTCGATGTCGACATCCGGACGGGCCAGCACCAGCTCCTTCTTCAGCGAAGGATCGAGTGCGATGCTGTAGAGCGCCTGATAGCCGTCCTTGTCGTCAAAGCCGTAGACCACGTTCTTGCCGCTATCGACGGCATAGGGATTGAAGCCCTGCCCCTCGCCCTCGACGCTCACGATGGAGAGCGGGGCCCACTCGCGCGAGTTGAGCGGACGGTAGGAATAGCGAACACGGCCGGAGAGGTATCCAGTGCCAGCAATCGCCTGCGAGCCGACGATCCGGATCGCGCCATGTCCATCCGAGATGTACTCCACGGCATCCTGGCGTGCCCGCTCAACGATGGTGCGGCGCAAGGTCACGGTATCGAGCGCCTCGACACCCAGGCCCTTGGCATCCGATCCGATGTACGAGCCGGTCGTCCGATCGGGCACGAACTGGCGCGAGACGAGCACGGTGCCGGGCTGTTGCGCAACGTCCCAGTCGAGCACGGTGCCGCCGTTCTGCATCGTCCCTTGCGCGTTCAAGCTGTCGCGCGCAGTCAACTTGACCAGCTTGGTACCGTCGGCATCGATGGCAAGGTTGCGGGTATACCCCAGGAGCAGCCCCGCATCGTTGATGATCCCGTGAACGGTGCAGACGATGCGCTGATCGGTCGACCAAACGCAGGCGGTCAGCTGCCCGTCCTTGCGGTCTGCACGCATGATCGACTTGAGCGTGCTGTCCCCCGCGCGATCGACGACGAGCAGAGCCTGGCCGGTCGCAGTCGGGGCAATGATCGCAATTTTGTTGCCATTGGGAGAGATGCTGATGTCCTGGATGCCCGGCATCGCACCGAAGCGCGCAGCCAGATCGCTCTCCTGCGCCATGGCGGCGTACGGCACCAGTGCAGCGCCGGCGAGCGCCAGCGCAAATCGCTTCATCTTCATGGAATTCCCCCGGTAGTCGCACGCCAATTTGCCGTAGCCGCGCACCGGGTCAATCACTTAGTGCCGCATTTTCAACCGGTACGCAGGTAATCCCGGCGAAATTGGACCGCGAATCCGGCAAAACGCTGTTCCCCGATGGCGTCGCGCATGGCTTGCATCAGTTGCTGGTAGAAGCTGAGGTTGTGCTCGGTCAGCAGCATGGCGCCTAGCATCTCGCCCGACTTGATCAGGTGGTGCAGGTAGGCCCGCGTGTAGGTTGTGCAGGTAGGGCAGTGGCAGCGATCGTCCACTGGCCCCGTGTCCTCGGCATGCTTGGCGTTGCGCATGTTCAGCGGGCCGTTCCAGGTGAAGGCTTGGCCGTTGCGGCCCGAGCGCGTGGGCAGGACGCAGTCGAACATGTCGACGCCGCGCTCGACCGCGCCAACCAGATCGTCGGGCTTGCCCACGCCCATCAGGTAGCGCGGGCGGTCGGCGGGAAGCTGGCCGGGCGCAAAGTCCAGCGTCGCGAACATCGCGTCCTGTCCCTCGCCGACTGCCAGGCCACCGATGGCGTAGCCGTCGAAGCCGATCGCGGTCAGCGCATCAGCGGATTCGCGGCGCAGGCCTTCGTCGAGCGCGCCCTGCTGGATGCCGAACAGGGCCGAGCGATCCGCGTGCTCGCCGCCGGCGTCGAAGCCGTCGCGGCTGCGCCGGGCCCAGCGCATCGACATCTCCATCGATCGCGCGATCGCATCGCGGCCCTGCTCGACCTTGGGGCATTCGTCGAAGGCCATGACGATGTCGGAGCCCAAAAGCCGCTGGATCTCCATCGAGCGCTCGGGGCTGAGCAGGTGGCGCGAGCCGTCGAGGTGGCTGGCGAAGGTCACGCCTTCTTCGGTAATCTTACGCAGATCGGACAGGCTCATCACCTGATAGCCGCCGCTGTCGGTCAGGATCGGGCGGTCCCAGTTCATGAAACGGTGCAGTCCACCCAGGCGCGCCACTCGCTCGGCGCCGGGGCGGAGCATCAGATGGTAGGTGTTGCCCAGGATGATGTCGGCGCCCGTCGCGCGCACGTCCTGCGGCTTCATCGCCTTGACCGTCGCCGCGGTGCCGACCGGCATGAATGCGGGCGTGCGGATCTCCCCACGCTTCATGGCAATGCGGCCGGTGCGGGCACGCCCGTCGGTGGCGTGGATGTCGAACGCGAAGCGAGTCATGAAAGTCAGAAGCCGTAGACGAGAGTGAAGCGTGAGAGGGTATCTGTCTGGCGAGAGCCGTCCGGCGGGTCGCTGTCGTGCTCATAGCGATAGGAGACCCGCGCCTTGAGGCCCTTCAGCATGCCGGCCTCGATCGCGGTGGTCGAGGTAAAGGTGCTGTTCCGGTCTTCAATGTAGGCGCTCGCCTGCTGGGTCAGGCGGATCGCCTTGGTGGCTTTCCACGCGAAGTCGAGCGAACCGAGCGCCGAGGTCGTTGTGCGCGAGGGTTCGTCGACGAAGTTCGTGAAACGCAAGGCCGGGCCGCCTTCGAACGAAAGCTTCAGGTCGTCGGTGTTATAGACGCGGTAACCGAAGCCGGGCGAAAGGGAGTAACGGCTGGTGTAGCCCTGAAAGCGGTCGTTCTCGTACTGCACCAGGCCATAGGCGTAGAAGCGGTCGCTCAGCGTGTAGCGGGGGTTGTACGAGGCCAGGTATTGCTCTCGCGAGACGACGCCGCTGGTCTTCTGGTAATCCGCGGTGAACTGCAGCTTGTGCTGCCAGTAGACGCCGACCCGCTCCAGCTTGAGGCCAACCGAGACACCTGCGCTGCTGGTGTTGCCAGTGGAGTTGAAGGCGCCGATCTCGCCCTCGCCCTTCCATAGCTGCAGCGGCCGCGCGGCGAGCACCCGCTCGCGCTCGTTCTCGGCCTTTTCAGCCGCGACGAGCTTGTGGGAGTCGTCAAACTTCTGCTTCATCGCGTCGATTTCGGCGGCGTCCTGCGGCTGCGTCTCCTTCGCAGCCTTCACCACCGCGTCGACCGCCTTGGCGTCATCGGTGCGCATCGCCGCTTCCAGCATCGCGCGCACGGGTCCGGGGAGTTCGGCGCGCGCGGGGGTGGCGGCAGCAGCGAGGCAGCAGGCGAGGACAGCGATACGGGCGGACATGCCCAGGGATTCTACCCGCTTAGTTACGCAGACGCCACCCGGTGCGGAAAATGAACGCGATCAGCGCCACGCAGGCTGCGAGGAACGCTAGAGTCAGGCCGAGCGAGACCCAGATCGACACGTCCGACGTGCCGTAGAACGTCCAGCGCAGGCCGTTGACGAGGTAGACCACCGGGTTGGCCATCGCGACCGTACGCCAGGGCTGGGGCAGCATGCTGACCGAGTAGAACGTACCGCCCAGGAACGTCAGCGGCGTCAGGATCAGCATCGGCACGACCGACAGCTTCTCGAAGCTGTCGGCCCAGATGCCCAGGATGAAGCCGAACAGCGAGAAGCTGGCCGAGACCAGCAGGATGAAGCCCAGCGCATAGAACGGGTGGACGATCGTGTAGTCGACGAACAGCGTGGCGGTGAGCAGGATGATCGCGGCCAGGATCAGCGACTTGGTGGCCGCCGCGCCGACGAAGCCGACCAGCGTCTCGCCGACGCCAACCGGGGCGGAGAGCAGCTCGTAGATCGCGCCGGTGAAGCGCGGCATGTAGATGCCGAAGCTCGCGTTGCTGGTGCTCTCGCCCAGGATCGTCAGCAGCAGCAGGCCGGGCACGATGAACGCGCCATAGTTCATCCCGTTCATGCCGCCCTGCATCTGCCCGCCGATCGCCGCGCCGAAGACGACGAAGTAGAGCGAGGTGGTGAGCACCGGCGCCAGGATCGACTGCATCGCCGTGCGAAAGGCGCGCAGCAGTTCCTGCTTGTAGATGGTCCAGGCGCTGCGGGCGTTGAACAGGCTCATGCCGCTTGGCTCCCGCCTTCGACGAGATCGACGAAGATGTCCTCCAGACTGGATTCGTGCTGGTCGATGGCGACGTAGTCGATCCCCTCGCGAGTGAGCAGCTTGGTGATCTGCGCCACGTCGGCCTTGCCCTGCCCGGCGCCGTCACCGCCACGATACGTCAGCGTGGAGTGGTCCTCCGACAACGTAACGGAATAGGATGACAGCGACGGCGGCACGGCACCAAGCGGTTGCGCCAGGGCGATGTGCGCCTCGGTGCGGCCCATGCGCTTCATCATCGCGTCCTTGTCGTCCACCATCAGGATCTCGCCCTGGCGGATGATGCCAACCCGGTCGGCCATCTCCTCGGCTTCCTCGATATAGTGGGTGGTGAGGATCACGGTGGTTCCACGCTCGCGCATCTGGGCGATCTGCTTCCACATGTCGCGGCGCAGCTCGACATCGACGCCGGCTGTCGGCTCATCCAGGAACAGCAGCTCGGGCTCGTGCGCCATGGCCTTGGCGATCAGCACCCGGCGCTTCATGCCGCCCGACAGCGCGCGGATCTGCACGTCGCGCTTGTCCCACAGGCTGAGTGACTTGAGGATGCCCTCGATGCGCGCCGGATCCGGCGTGAGGCCGAACAGCCCCCGCGAGTGCGTGACTGAGCGCAGGACCGGCTCGAACATGTCGGTCGCCAGCTCCTGCGGCACGAGCCCGATCCGCGCGCGCAAGGTGCGCCAGTTGCGCCCCATGTCCTCACCAAAGGCACGGATGGTGCCGCCGGTCGGACGCACGAGGCCACAGACCGCACCGATCAGCGTCGTCTTGCCCGCGCCGTTTGGCCCCAACAGGGCAAAAATCTCGCCCTTGCGGATGTCGAGATCGACATTCCTGAGAGCGGTGAACCCGCCCTTGTAGGTCTTGGTGAGATTGCGGATTTCAAGAATGGGTTCCATCGCGGACATAGATGGCTCGCAGGCCGCTATGTTCCAAGCTCCCTGCCGCAATATGTCAGGGGAGCAGCAGCGACGAGTCCCCGTATGAGTAGAACCGGTACTCGCTTGCGATCGCATGCGCATAAACCGCCTGCATCCGCTCCAGTCCCATCAGCGCCGAGACAAGCATGAACAGGGTCGAGCGCGGCAGGTGGAAGTTGGTCATCAGGCCGTTGATGGCGCGGAAACGATAGCCGGGCGTGATGAAGATCGAGGTGTCCCCTTCGAAAGGGGCGATCGTGCCGTCTTCATGCGCGGCGCTCTCGATCAGGCGCAGGCTGGTGGTGCCGACCGCGATCAGGCGGCCGCCGGCGGCACGCGCGGCGTTGAGGCGGGCGGCGGTGGCCGCGTCGAGGTGGCCCCATTCGGCATGCATGCGGTGCTCGGCGGTATCCTGCGCCTTGACTGGCAGGAACGTGCCCGCACCAACGTGCAGCGTCAGCGTCTCGCGCGCGATCCCGGCGGCGTCGAGGGCGGCTACAAGCTCAGGCGTGAAGTGCAGCGAGGCAGTCGGGGCGGCGACGGCCCCATCACGGGCGGCAAACATGGTCTGGTAGTCGCTGCGGTCCGCCTCGTCGGTGGGGCGCTTGCCAGCGATGTAGGGCGGTAGCGGCATACGCCCGGCCCGCTCGAGCAGAACCTCGACTGGTTCGTTGCCCTCGAACATTAGGGTCCAGCTCCCGTCCTCGTGCCGCTGCTCGGCGATGGCGGAGACATCGGCGGGAAAGGCGATGCGGTCGCCCTCGCGCAGCCGCTTGGCGTTACGAACGAAGGCCTGCCAGCGGCGCAAGTCGATCCGCTTGTGCAGCGTCGCGCCGATCCGTGCCTCACCGCGCTGGCCTTCGAGCTGGGCGGGGATGACGCGCGTGTCGTTGAACACCAGCACGTCGCCCGCCCGCAGCAGCGAAGGGAGATCGTGCACGTGGCGGTCCGCGAACGGCGCCGTCCCGTCCACCACCAGCATCCGTGCAGCATCGCGCGGTTTGACCGGACGCAAGGCGATGCGCTCGGGCGGTAGCTCGAAATCGAAGAGGTCGACGTCCATCGGTCTGCTTAGGGCGTAGCGAGCCCTGCGATCAGTCCGAGCTAGACGTGCTGAGTTGCGCTGCGCTCGCTATCGGCGCCGCGGGGCTGACCGGAGCGGCAGGCGCCGACTTGTTCTCGCTCGCGAGCGAGGCATGCAGCACCTTGGTCGGGTTCGCAGGCGGTTCGCCGCGCTGGATCGCGTCGACGTACTGCATGCCGCCGATCACCCGGCCGAACACCGTGTACTTATGGTCGAGCGCGAAGCGCGGGTAGAACACGATGAAGAACTGGCTGTTGGCGCTATCCGGATCGTTGGTGCGCGCCATCGAGACCGTGCCGCGCAGATGCGGCATGGCGTTGAACTCGGCCTTGAGGTCCGGCAGCTGCGAGCCGCTCTGCCCGGTTCCGGTCGGGTCGCCGGTCTGCGCCATGAACCCATCGATCACGCGATGGAAGATCACGCCGTTGTAGAAGCCCTGCTTGGCCAGAGTCTTGATCCGCTCGACATGGTTGGGCGCCCACTGCGGCATCAAGCGGATGGCGACGCGGCCGCCGTCGGACAGGTCCAGCAGCAGCACGTTGTCTGGATCATGCGAGATGTCAGTGTCGATCACCGTGGGCAAGGCCGGCACCTCGGCAGTCACCGGCGCCTTCTTCTTGGCGTCCGCGGGTGAGCTGGCGAGCGCAAGCCCCATCATCATGCCCATCATCGTCGACACAAGCAGGCGGGATTTCATCGGCAACTCTCGGATCGTGCGAGGCATCTTGGGGGGAGCCGCGACTGGGGAACACAGATGCTGGCGCGATAGAACCAAGCCGCTGTCATGGCAATGAACGGAAACAATGCGTCGGCGTCAGATCGCTCGAGTCGTGCGGTCAGTAATCGCCCCGGCGCCCCAGCGTCTCGATCCGCCCGACGACGTCTTCGCGCACGGCGGGGCTGACGAACCTGGCGATATCACCGCCGAACAAGGCGATTTCCTTGACCAGCTTGGAGGCGATCGGCTGCAGGCCGACATCAGCCATCAGGAAGACCGTCTCGATGCCGGCATTGAGCTGCTGATTCATGCCGGCCATCTGGTACTCGTACTCAAAGTCGGCGACCGCGCGTAGACCGCGGATAATCACGCTGGCGCCCTGCACCTCGGCGAACTTCATCAACAGCGCATTGAACCCGACCACCTCGACGTTATCGAGGCCCATGGCCGCCACCTCGCGCTCGACCATGGCGATCCGCTCCTGGGGCGTGAACATCGGGTCCTTGGAGGGATTGGTGGTCACGCCCAGGATCAGGCGGTCGACGAGCTTCGACCCGCGCCGGATGATGTCGGCATGGCCCAGCGTAATCGGATCGAAGGTGCCAGGATAGACTCCGGTGCGCTGCCCCGACATCAATGATCCCTCTCAACGATATAGCGCGCCACCGCCCGCAGCAGGTCCGCCTCGGAGCCATGGTTCGCCAGGTGCGCCAGTGCCTGGTCGACCAGCATGTGCGCTCGCTGGCGCGCGGGTTCGGCGCCGAGGAGCGAGACAAAGGTCTCCTTGCCCGCGCCCGCATCCTTGCCGACCGCCTTGCCGGCCAGTTGCGCGTCGCCTTCGTGGTCGATCAAGTCGTCGACGATCTGGAACGCCAGCCCTATGTCCCGTGCATAGCCGCGCAAGTGGGTGCGCCCCTCGGGCGGCACGCGGCCCAGGATCGCGCCCATCTCCACGGCCGCGCCAAGCAAGGCGCCAGTCTTGAGCTGCTGCAGGCGGGTGACGGTCGGCAGGTCGAACTCGCTGGTCTCGGCGACCAGGTCCATCATCTGACCACCGGCCATGCCCTGCCAGCCGCTCGCGAGCCCGAGCGCACGGACGAGTTCGATACGCACGAACGGGTCCGCGCTGGTCGCCGGATCGGACAGGATCTCGAACGCGAAGTCATGCAGGGCATCGCCTGCGAGCACGGCGGTGGCTTCGTCGAAAGCAAGGTGCAGGGTCGGCTTGCCATGGCGCAAGGCATCGTCGTCCATGCACGGCAGGTCGTCGTGGATGAGCGAATAGACGTGGATCGATTCGATGGCGCAGCCCGCGCGCACCGCCGCGTCACGGTCAACGGCGTACATCGCCGCGGTGGCGCACAGCAGCAGCGGGCGAAGGCGCTTGCCCCCACCCATCGCCGCATAGCGCATCGCCTCGACAAGGCGCGCCCGCGCGTCGGCAGGCACCGGCAGCAGCAGGTCGAAGGCGTTGTCGATCTCGCCCGCGATGCGCGCCAGTGCGTCGGGCAGCAGCGCCGCGCTCACGTCTTGAGCACTTTCGTCGCGAACCGAGGCCAAGGCTCAGCGGCCCACGGCATCGAAAGGTTGGGTGGATGCAGGCAGACCATCAGGCCCTGCCACGATCTTCTCGATCCGCGCCTGCGCCGCATCGAGCCGCGCCTGGCAGTGCCGCCGCAGCGCCTCGCCGCGTTCATAGAGCGTGATCGAGTCGTCGAGTGGAACGTCGCCGCTCTCCAGCGCCCGCACCACGTCCTCCAGTGCGCGCAGCGCATCCTCGAAGCTCATCGCGGCGATTTCGGGCGTCTGGGTCATCGTGCGCAGCAATGGCGTTGCCCGCGGCGCGGGTCAAGCGGCTGCACGGAAGGACGTGGGGCATGGCAAGTGAGGCGTGGGGCCCGACTGCGGAGAGCTCTCCTCACCCTAGCCACCCCGCCGCTCTCCCGCTAAGGCGCGGCCCATGTCCGGAATCACCCCTGAGATCGTCGAGGCGCACGGCCTCAACCCCGAGGAATACCAGCGCGTGCTGGACGCCATCGGGCGTGAACCGAACCTGGTGGAGCTCGGCATCTTCTCGGTCATGTGGTCCGAACACTGCTCGTACAAGTCGAGCCGCGTGCACCTGAAGAAGCTGCCGACGACCGCGCCCTGGGTGATTTGCGGCCCTGGCGAGAACGCGGGCGTGATCGACATCGGGGACAATCAGGCCGCCATCTTCAAGATGGAGAGCCATAACCATCCCAGCTACATCGAGCCCTATCAGGGTGCGGCGACGGGCGTCGGCGGCATCCTGCGCGATGTGTTCACGATGGGTGCGCGGCCGGTCGCCAACATGAACGCGCTGCGCTTCGGCCGTCCCGACCACCCGAAGATGAAGCATCTGGTGCAAGGCGTGGTCCAAGGCATCGGCGGCTATGGCAACTGCGTGGGCGTGCCCACCGTCGGCGGCGAGACCAACTTCCACAAGGCCTATGACGGCAACATCCTGGTCAACGCGATGACGGTCGGCATCGCTCAGCAGGACAAGATCTTTTACTCGGCCGCTACGGGCCTGGGCAATCCGATCGTCTACGTCGGGTCCAAGACTGGGCGGGACGGCATCCACGGCGCCACCATGGCGAGCGCCGACTTCGATGAGCACAGCGATGAGAAGCGCCCGACCGTGCAGGTCGGCGACCCTTTTACCGAAAAGCTGCTGATCGAAGCCTGCCTCGAACTGATGGCGACCGACGCCATCGTCGCGATCCAGGACATGGGCGCGGCCGGCCTCACTTCGTCCTCGGTCGAGATGGCGAGCAAGGGCGGCGCGGGCATTCGCCTGAACATGAACGCGGTGCCCTGCCGCGAAGAGGGCATGACGCCTTACGAAATGATGCTGAGCGAGAGCCAGGAGCGCATGCTCATGGTGCTCCAGCCCGGCAAAGAGCCGATGGCCGAGGCGATCTTCCGCAAGTGGGAGCTCGACTTCGCGGTGATCGGCGAGGTGACGGATACCGGCCATATGGTGCTGGAGTTCGACGGCGAAGTGGTGTGCGACATCCCGCTCGGACCGCTGGCTGACGACGCACCCGAGTACGAACGGCCTTATATCACGCGCGAAGAGTATGCCGATTGGGCCGCGGTCCTGCCGCTCGGCGATGTGCCCGACACCACCGATGTCGCAGGCGATCTCGTCAAACTGATGGGCACGGCCGACCTCGCCTCACGCAGGTGGATCTGGGAGCAGTACGACAGCCAGGTCGGCGCCGACACGCTGCAGAAGCCCGGCGGCGATGCGGCCGTCGTGCGCGTTCACGGCTCGAAGAAGGCGCTGGCGATCAGCACCGACTGCACACCGCGCTACGTCTACGCCGATCCTTACGAGGGCGGCATGCAGGCCGTGGCCGAAACCTGGCGCAACATCAGCGCGGTCGGCGCAAAGCCGCTGGCGATCACCAACTGCCTCAACTTCGCCAATCCGCAGCGGCCCGAGATCATGGCGCAGATCGTCCACGCCTTGCACGGCATGGGCGAGGCTTGCCGCCAGCTCGACTACCCGATCGTGAGCGGCAACGTCTCGCTCTACAACGAGAGCAAGGCGACTGGCGGCGGCTCGGCGATCCTGCCGACGCCTGCAATAGGCGGCGTCGGACTGCTCGACGACCACGAGGGCATGGCGACGATCGCCTTCAAGGCTGAAGGCGAGACGATCGTCCTGATCGGTGGCGAGAGCGGGCACCTCGGCCAATCGCTCTGGCTGCGCGAGATCTTGGGCCGTGAGGAAGGCCCGCCGCCGCCTGTTGGCCTCTCGCTCGAGAAGCTCGCGGGCGATACGGTGCGCGAGCTCATCGAGCGCGGGCAGCTCACAGCGGTGCACGACTGCTCGGACGGTGGTCTGGCTGTCGCGCTGGCGGAGATGGCGCTGGCGAGCGGCATCGGCTTTGCCGTTGCTGCGCCGGAGGACATGGTGAGCGAACCGGCATTCTGGTTCGGCGAAGACCAGGCGCGCTATGTCGTAACCACCAACGATCCAGTTGCCGTGCTCGATGCGGTGGAGAGCGCTGGCCTGGTAGCCGTCGCGCTCGGCGAAACCGAAGGCGGGACACTCACCTTCCGCAGCGTCCACGGCGAGAGCGCGAGCGATCTGACAACCTTGCGCGGGGCGCACGAGGCGTTCTTCCGCGATTGGATGGACAGCTAAAGCCCTCGCACCCGCCAAGCCTGCCTAAGACGAAGCCAGCACGTTCACCGTCAGCGCCAGGATGCCGAGGTTGAACGCAAACGCGAACAGCCCGTGGAAGGTCGAGACGCGCCGCATCGCACAATGGGTAATGGTGATGTCGGCCGTCTGGCAGGTCATCCCGATCACGAACGCAAAGTTCACGAAGTCGGCGAACTCGGGCTCGTAGTCGCCGGGGAAGTCGAGGCCCCCGTGGTCACCGCCGGTGGCGGCCGAGTAGAACAACCGAGCGTAGTGGAAGGCATAGACTAGGTTGGCGAACGTCCAGCTCGACAGCAGGGTCGAGACCAGCAGCACGATATGCCAGACGTCCAATCCCTGCTTGTCGAGGATCAGGATGCCGAGCGCGGTCAGCACCACGACGCTGATCACCGCCGTCAGCACCAGCAACAGGAACTGCCCGGCGTCGTCGCGCTTGGCCTCCACGCGCATCTCGTCCGGCTTGCCGCTGCGCCACAGTTTGATGCACGAGAGGGTGAAGGCGAGGACCGCAAGGTCAAAGCCGATCAGGATCGCGATGTCGATCTTGACGAACCGGCTCAGCACCGCCGAGCACACCGCCAGTGCAACGAGAAACAGACGATAGCGCGGATGGCCGTTGCCGAGGAAACGAAGCGCTCCCCTGCCCCGGCCGCCGCCCTCGGCCACGTCAGCCGACCCAGTCGCGCATGGGCACGCCGAGCAGCTTGAGCACCTTGGTCAGGTCTCCGCGGTCGATGCGCCCGTTGGCGGCGGCGCGTGCCTTGGGTTTGGCGTGGTAGGCGAAGCCATAGGTCGCCGCCTCGATCATCGGGATGTCGTTGGCCCCGTCGCCGATCGCCATCGTGACCACGTCCTCGCCCAGCGCCTCGGCCTCGCTCAGCAGCGTCGCCTTCTTGACCGCGCTGTCGACGATCGCACCATCGAGGCCGCCACTCAGCTTGTCCGCCGCGACCTCCAATCGGTTGCCGACCACGTATTCGAAGCCCAGCTGCTCGGCGACCGGATCGGCGAAGTGGTGGAAGCCCCCGGTGACCAGCACCGTGCGGCAGCCGCGCGCCTTCAGCGTCGCCACCAGGGTCTTGGCGCCCGCCATCGGCACGATGCGGCTTGCCAGGCACTCAGTGATCGCGCTCTCGGGCAAGTCGGTCAGGAGTCCGACGCGCTCGCGCAGCGCGGACTCAAAGTCCAGCTCTCCCTGCATCGCGCGCTCGGTGATGGCGGCGACCCGGTCCTTGAGGCCGGCGAAGTCGGCGAGTTCGTCGATGCACTCCTGCCCGATCATGGTCGAATCCATGTCCGACACAAAGACGCGCGGAAACACGATATCATCGTTGGCGACCAGCATGTCGGCCGGCGCAAAGTGCTGGTCGAGCACGTCGAGCATGGCCGCTCGATCGTCATCCGGAGAGGTGATCTCCAGCGTCTCTCCACAATGATCGAGCATGGCGACGCCGGCCAGGCGCACGCCGCGTGCTTCCAGGTCCGCACGCGCCGCTTCGATCCTTGCGGACAGGCCTTGCGTGTCTGCTATCAGCCGAGCGATGAGCACCGAAACTTCCTCTGATTGGTTCGCGCGACCCGACCCGTCGCGGCCGCCGCTGGCGCTCATCGCAGGGCCGACCGCCAGCGGCAAGAGCGATTGTGCCGTCGCGCTGGCGCAAGCGCTTGAGGCGCAAGGTCGACGCGCGGTGGTGATCAACGCCGACAGCGCACAAGTCTACGCCGATCTCGAGGTGCTCAGCGCGCGGCCTTCGGCAGCCGATATGGGCGGCATTGAACACCGGCTGTTCGGCACCTGGGACGGCGCGCAGACTTGCTCCGCCGCAGACTGGGCGATGGCTGCCCGGCGAGAGATCGACGCGGTGCATGCCGAAGGTGGCGTGCCGGTGCTGGTGGGCGGGACCGGGCTCTATATCCGCACCCTGCTGGACGGGATCGCCCCGGTTCCGCCGATCGATGAAGCGGTGCGTGCAGAGGTTCGAGCCCTGCCCGTCGCCGACGCCTACGCGGCGCTGATCCGCGAGGATCCGGAGCGCGCGGCCAGGCTCGCTCCCGCCGACACGACGCGGGTTGCGCGCGCTCTGGAAGTGATCCGATCGACCGGGCAGACGCTTGGGACGTGGCAGGCGCAGACCGAAGGCGGCATCTGCGATCGGGTCAGCGTGCGTGCCGCCATCCTGCTGCCCGCGCGCGAGGCGCTTTACGCCCGCTGCGACCTGCGGTTTCAACGCATGATCGAGCGCGGCGCACTCAACGAGGTCGCACGCCTGCTGCAGCGACAGCTCGACCCCGATCTGCCCGTCATGCGCGCGATCGGTGTGCCCGAACTCGCCGCCTACTTGCGCAACGCGGCGAACCTTGAGGACGCGATCGCCCGCGGCGCTCAGGCGACCCGCAATTATGCCAAGCGCCAGTTCACGTGGTTGCGGCACCAGCCGCCGGCCGAATGGCCGCGCATGAGCTTCGAAGATTTCGACGAGCCGGATCACCTAGCAACAATATTACACTCTTTTGGGTTGACCGGACATATTTGATCACCTAGGCGCCGCCTAACCGCTCGAACATCAAGAGGCGGTAGGGAGAGGATGCGACCCGGCCCGCCATTGTGGTGCCGGGTCCATTTCATTAAGAGCCCGGTCAGCCTTCCGGCGGCCAAGGCGCAAGAACAGATCAGACGCCTCAAGAGTAAGGACAAGTGTTGTGAGTGAAGAGCGCAGCGGCGCGAACATCCTGGTCGAAAGTCTCGTGCGGCAGGGAGTCGAATTCGTATTCGGCTACCCGGGCGGCGCGGTACTGCCGATTTACGATGCTTTGTTCCAGGACGAGCGCATTCGTCATGTCCTGGTCCGCCACGAAGCCGGCGCGGCTCATGCGGCCGAGGGCTATGCCCGTTCCACGGGCAAGCCTGGGGTCGTGCTCGTCACCTCGGGCCCAGGCGCGACCAACGCGATGACCGGCGTGGCGGATGCGTTTCTCGACTCGATCCCGCTGGTCGTCATCACTGGCCAGGTCCCGACTGCGCTGATCGGCTCGGACGCGTTCCAGGAAGCCGACACCATCGGCATGTCGCGCCACTGCACCAAGCACAACTACCTGGTGCGGGACCCGGCCGAACTTGCGTCGATCATCGACGAGGCCTTCCAGATCGCCACGACGGGTCGCCCTGGGCCGGTGCTGATCGACATTCCCAAGGACGTGCAGATCGCCCAGGCCTTGTGGCACCATGGCGCGCCGCAGCGGCGCAACCGCTACTCGCCCAAAACCGAAGCCCCGTCCGCCGACATAGCGCTGGCCGTCGACATGCTCGCGGCGGCGACGCGCCCGGTGTTCTACACAGGCGGTGGCGTCATCAACTCGGGTCCCCGCGCCTCTGCACTGCTGCGTGAGCTACAGGAGAAGGTGGGCGCGCCGGTTACCTCGACGCTGATGGGCCTGGGTGCGTTCCCGGCTGACAGCAAGGACTGGCTCGGCATGTTGGGCATGCACGGCACCTTCGAAGCGAACATGGCGATGAACCAGGCCGACCTGATCCTGTGCGTCGGCGCGCGCTTCGACGATCGCGTCACCGGACGGCTCGACGCGTTCTCGCCTGACAGCAAGAAGATCCACATCGACATCGATCGCTCCTCCATCAACAAGACGGTCGAGGTCGACCTGCCCCTGGTCGGCGACTGCGCACTGGTGCTGGAGCAGATCCTGGCCGAATGGGGCGGCCGCAACGGCCAGGACCTTACGGCCTGGCACGCCTGCGTCGATCAGTGGCGCAGCCGCAACAGCCTATCCTACCCGCGCTCGGCCGAGGCGATCGCCCCCCAGTACGCGGTGCAACGCCTCTTCGAGCTGACGCGTGATCGCGATCCGATCATCTCGACCGAGGTCGGACAGCACCAGATGTGGGCGGCGCAGCACTTCCACTTCTTCGCGCCGAACCGCTGGCTGACTTCGGGCGGCCTCGGCACCATGGGCTACGGTCTGCCCGCAGCCATCGGCGCGCAGTGCGGCGCGCCCGACAAGCTGGTGATCGACATCGCTGGCGACGCCTCAATCCAGATGAACATCCAGGAGATGGGCACCGCCACGCAGTACCGCCTGCCGGTCAAGGTGTTCATCCTCAACAACGAGTGGATGGGCATGGTGCGCCAGTGGCAGGAACTTACGTACGAGAGCCGCTACTCGAACTCGTACTCGGACAGCCTTCCCGACTTCGTGAAACTGGCCGAGGCCTACGGCTGGAAGGGCATCCGCATCGAGGACGAGAGCCAGCTGGACGCCGGCATCCAGGCGATGATCGACCATGACGGCCCCGTCATCGTTGACTGCCTCGTCGCCAAGGACACCAACTGCTTCCCGATGATCCCCAGCGGCGCGGCGCACACCGAGATGCTGCTCCACGGCGACGAAGTGGTCGGCACCGTGAGCGACGAAGCCAAGGCGCTGGTCTGAGGACACTGATACCATGAAGATCCACAAGGCCGCGGAGGAGCGGCACGTCCTCACTGTGACCGTCGACAACGAGGCGGGCATCCTGGCCCGCATCGCCGGCATGTTCACCGCGCGCGGTTATAACATCGACAGCCTGACCGTGGCCGACATCACGGACAACCACTCGGTCAGCCGGATCACCATCGTCACGCACGGGCCGCAGAACGTGGTCGACCAGATTCGCCACCAGCTCGAGCGCCTGGTGCCGGTGCACAAGGTGGTCGATCTCACCGAGAACGGCCCTTACGTCGAGCGCGAGCTGGCGCTGATCAAGGTCGCCGGCACCGGCGAGAAGCGGGTGGAGGCGCTGCGCGTGGCGGAGATCTTCCGCGCCCGGCCAGTCGACACCACCACCGAGAGCTTCGTGTTCGAACTGACCGGCGCGCCCGACAAGATCGACAGCTTCGTGGCACTCATGCGCGATCTCGGCCTGGTCGAAGTCGGCCGGACCGGCATCGTCGGCATGATCCGCGGCGCCACCGAAGCCTGAACCCGTAACTCGAACCTAGTCCCAATCCCCTCGTCACCCTGAACTTGTTTCAGGGTCCATCTCTCCGGATAGCCCTGGGCCAGAAGGCGGGATGGATGCTGAAACAAGTTCAGCATGACGAATTCACGCAAGGAACCACCGAGATGAAAGTCTACTACGACGCCGACGCCGACCTGAATCTGATCACCGACAAGAAGATCGCGGTGCTCGGCTACGGCAGCCAGGGCCACGCCCACGCGCAGAACCTGCGTGACAGCGGCGTCAAGGAAGTCGCCATTGCCCTGCGTGCCGGATCGGCGACCGCCAAGAAGGCTGAGGACGCCGGCTTTAAGGTGCTGTCCAACGCCGAAGCCGCCAAGTGGGCCGACATCCTCATGATCCTGGCGCCCGACGAGCACCAGGCGGCGATCTACGCCGATGACCTGCACGCCAACATGAAGCCGGGCGCTGCGCTCGCCTTCGCGCATGGCCTCAACATCCACTTCGGCCTGATCGAGCCGCGCGCCGACATCGACGTGATCATGATCGCGCCCAAGGGCCCGGGCCACACCGTGCGCTCCGAGTTCCAGCGCGGCGGTGGCGTGCCCTGCCTGATCGCCATTGCCCAGGATGCGACCGGCAACGCGCATGACGTTGCCCTCGCCTATGCGTCGGGCGTGGGCGGCGGCCGCTCGGGCATCATCGAGACCAACTTCCGTGAAGAGTGCGAGACCGACCTGTTCGGCGAGCAGGCCGTGCTCTGCGGCGGCGCCACGGCGCTAGTTCAGGCCGGCTTCGAGACGCTTGTCGAGGCGGGCTACGCCCCTGAGATGGCCTACTTCGAATGCCTCCACGAGCTGAAGCTGATCGTCGACCTGATGTACGAAGGCGGCATCGCCAACATGCGCTACTCGATCTCGAACACCGCCGAGTACGGTGACATCACCATCGGCCCGCGCATCATCACCGAAGAGACCAAGAAGGAAATGAAGCGCGTGCTGGAGGACATCCAGTCCGGCCGTTTCGTGAAGGCTTTCGTGTCTGACAACCGCGCCGGTCAGCCTGAGCTCAAGGCCGCCCGCAAGGCTGCCCAGCGCCACCCGATCGAGGAAACCGGCTCGAAGCTGCGCGCGATGATGCCCTGGATCAAGGCCAACGCGCTGGTCGACAAGGCCAAGAACTGATCGCCAAGCCACGGGTGACACCACCCGAAACGCTTTGACATGGAACCTCCTCCGGGGCAGCAGGTTGCGCGAGCAACTTTGCTTCCCCGGAGGAACTCCATGCGCCGCATTCTCGCTTCCGTTGCCGCTCTCGCCATCATCGGCACCGCGCCATTGTGGGCTCAGGGTGCGCCATCCGCTCCGGGCCAGAAGAACGCCGCGCTGATCACCGGCGGCACCTATCAGGCCGATCCGGCCCACACCCTGGTCGAGTGGGAGCTGAGCCACCTCGGATTCTCGCCATACTTCGGCATCTTCGGAGATGTCACCGGCACACTGACGATCGATCCCAAGGATCCGCAGAACGCCAAGGTTTCGGTGACGATCCCGATCAGCAAGGTGACCACCGCCAACTCGGCACTCACCGCGCACTTGCTGCGCGCGCCCAAGGACGCAGCCGGCAAGCCCGACTTCTTCGGCCCCTCGCCCGCCGACGCGACCTTCGTCTCGACGTCGGTTAAGCCCACCGGCACGGGCAAGGCCAATGTGACCGGTAACCTGACGTTCAACGGCGTGACCAAGCCGGTGACCCTGGCGACCACCTTCTACGGGGCCGGCAAGATGCCTGCGCAGATGGGCGGCTCGGAGAACGTCGGCTTCGAGGCGACCAGCACCATCAAGCGTAGCGACTTCGGCTTCAGCAACATGGTGCCGATGCTGTCGGACGAAGTGAAGCTGAAGATCGCTGCGGCGTTCACCAAGAAGTGAGCCGGCTTGGCCTCGCTGCGAGCATGGCGGCATTAGCCACGCTCGCAGGCTGCGCGGCGCAAGGTGAGGCTCGCCCCGAGCCCGCCTCCACTTCGCCACGGCCGCCCCTGCCCGGCGCTCCTCCACCGCCGCCCCCTCCTCCTGCGCCGGTCGGAAGCGATGCGTGCGGCGCGTCCAAGGTGGCAAGTTACATCGGTGTGCAGCGAACCGATGAAGTGATCGCCAAGATCAAATCCGCGTCGGGCGCGCAGGCGCTCCGGGTGGTCGGTCCGCACGATGCCATGACGATGGACTTCCGCGAGGATCGTCTGACGGTGACTACCGACGAGGCCGGCCGCATCAAGACACTGCGCTGCGTCTGAATGTCCGTCGAACCGGGTCAAGCCCGGTTCGGCGCTGGCCAACTCCACCCTTTACTTTCGCGGCTCCGCTCGCCATAGGCAGCACCATGTCTCTCCAGCTCGGCCTCCTTCTGCGACTTACCCGCCCTTGGGCGTGAGACCGCGCGTCGGCTGATCGGCGCGCTCGGCGCCCAGGGGATCGAAGCCACACGCACCCGCCAGACCAAGGCCGCAGAATACCCGAGCGAGACACTCCCATGACCATGCTGAAAAACCCCTCGGTCAAGTACCGACCGTTCCCGCAAGTCGATCTGCCCGATCGCCAATGGCCCACCCGCACGATCACGCACGCCCCGCGCTGGCTCTCCACCGACTTGCGCGACGGCAACCAGGCGCTGATCGACCCGATGGGCGCGGAGAAGAAGACGCGCTTCTTCGACCTGCTGGTAAAAGTCGGCCTGAAGGAGATCGAAGTCGGCTTCCCCGCCGCCGGCTCCACCGAGTTCGACTTCATCCGCGGGCTGGTCGACACCGGCCGCATCCCTGAGGACGTGCTGGTCCAGGTGCTCACCCAGAGCCGCCAGGACCTGATCGAGACCTCGTTCGCGAGCCTGGCAGGCGTGCACGCGGCCATCGTCCACCTCTACAACGCGGTCTCGCCGCTGTGGCGCCAGGTGGTGTTCGGCATGGAGCGGCACGAGATCCGCGCCATTGCCGAGAACGGCGCCAAGGTCCTGCGCGACCAGGCGGCCAAGTATCCGCAGACCAAGTGGCACTTCGAGTACAGCCCGGAGACGTTCTCCACCGCCGAACTCGACTTCTCGCTGGAGTGCTGCGAGGCGGTGATGGACATCCTCCAGCCCAGCCCCGAGCACCCGATCATCCTGAACCTGCCGGCGACGGTCGAGGCGGCGACGCCCAATATCTACGCCGACCAGATCGAATACTTCTGCCGCAACCTGCCCAACCGCGAGAGCGCGGTGATCAGCTTGCACACCCACAACGACCGCGGCACCGGCGTGGCGGCGGCCGAATTGGGCCTGATGGCGGGCGCTGATCGCGTCGAGGGTTGCCTGTTCGGCAACGGTGAGCGCACCGGTAACTGCTGCCTCGTGACGGTTGGCCTCAACCTCTACACGCAGGGCGTCGACCCCGGCCTCGACTTCTCGGACATCGACGAGGTGATCCAGACGGTCGAGTACTGCAACCAGCTCAAGGTAGCGGAGCGTCATCCCTACGGCGGCGAACTGGTGTTCACTGCATTCTCCGGCAGCCATCAGGACGCGATCAAGAAGGGCTTTGCGGCGCAGGAAACGCGCAATGACCAGCTCTGGGCGGTACCCTATCTGCCGATCGACCCGGCGGACCTTGGCCGCAGCTACGAGGCGGTGATCCGCGTCAATTCGCAGAGCGGCAAGGGCGGCTTCGCCTGGGTGATCGAGCAGGATCAGGGCCTGAAGCTGCCCAAACGCATGCAGGCGCACTTCTCGCGCCATGTGCAGGAACTGGCCGACGAGCTCGGCCGTGAACTGCAGGCGAGCGACATCTGGGACGTGTTCCGGCGCGCCTACCGGCTGGATGGGGAACAGCGCTACCAGCTGATTGACTGGGATGAGGGTCGCACGTCCGATGGCACGCGCCTGTTCTCGGGCAAGATCGGCGTCGAGGGGCGCGAGCAGTCGGTATCGGGCCGCGGCAATGGGTTGATCTCGTCGGTCACCGCGACGCTGAAGGACAGCTTCGGCGTCGAGCTCGAGGTCAAGGATTACGCCGAGCACTCAATGGGCCAGAGCTCGGACGCACGCGCGGCGGCTTACGTCGAGTGCGTGCTGCCCGATGGGCGGACAGTATGGGGTGTGGGCATCGACGAGGATGTCGCCACAGCCAGCGTGCGCGCTGTGCTGAGCGCGGCCAACGCAGCTTGAACCGATCTCCTCTCCCCGCCGGGGAGAGGATACGGGTGGCTCAGCCCTTCTTCGGCAGCTTGATCTCGGCCGTTCCGGTGCACATCGTGACGCCGCGCTGGTTGACCATCTTGTGCTTGACGTGGATCAGGTTGCGACCTTCCTCATCCACCGTCTTGTCGATCACTTCGGCGGTCTGGATGGTCACATCGCCCGTCAGTGCCGGCCCGCGATAGTTGGCGGTCGAGTGCACCACGCCGCCGTGCTCGCCGGCCCATCCCGACAGGTAATCCGTCACCCAGCTGCCCATCGAGGCGCCGTAGCCATAGCCGCGCGGCATGCCGATCTTGCGGGCGAACTTGGGGAACAGGTGCCCGCGCGAGGGGCCGAAGTAGGCGCCATCGGTAAGCCACGGGTTGACCAGCATCATGTCCGGATCGTTCTCGTGACCCGCCATTTCGGGCGTGAAGCCCATCGCGAGGAGGTCCTGCTTGCGCAGGTTCATCGAACCCCAGGTGTTGACGATGAAGGCGCGCCACTCGGTGGTGAAGCTGGCGATCGAGTGCGGGCCGAACACGCGCTCGGGCAAGTCGTCGCCGACCTGGACGTCGTCCCACCAGCGCTCCTTGTGGCCGAGGTCGTGCAGCATCTGCACCCAAGCGAACTTACGGTCCATCAGCGCGTCGAGCTCCTCGTCGCCCCACTCCGGCTCGTCGAAATCGTCCTGGTTGACCTTGTCGCCGCCGGCCGCCGCCGAGTAGCGGATCGAGGTGGAGCGCTGCTTGGCGATGGGGTCGCCGTGCTGGTTGGCATAGTTGTTGTCGCCGCGCTGGAACACGGTCGGACCAAAGCCCGTGTCCTTCACGGTGTAGTCGAACGGAATGCGCGTATTGGTGATCGTGTCGCCGGCAGACACCTTCGCGTCGTAGAACCACCACTCGTCGCCGCCGAACAGCAGGTGCGAGTTGGGCAGGCAGCCGACGCAGGCCGGGGCGGCGCCGTGGCCATCGTCGGTCGCGATAGCGAAGCTTTGCGGCGCCACGATCTTGCCGTAGCGGCTCTCGGCGGCGAACTTCGGATCGTAGTGCAGCAGGTTGGGATAGTGCATGGCGTGCACCCAGCGGCGAATGTCGTTGTTGCCGATCGGCTCGCGCAAGGTCGAGGTGTCCATAACCTTGCCCAGGTAGTTGTCGATATCCGAGGTATCGAGCGTCTGCGTCGCCATGGTGTTCTCCCTCTCTTCCGGCCGCCTGTGTAATCGACAGTGCTGCCTATTACATGGTGCGTAGGCGAGGTCACGTGCTAACCGTCACGTCTGCCCGGCATCGCGCGTGCGTCTCTCGACAGGGCTGCGCGCGCGCACTATGCGACGATTTAACCGCACGATTAAACGGAGCCGTCGATGCCTCTGCCCGCGCCCTTCTCGCAGCTGCGCCTGCCGGTGATTGCCGCGCCGATGTTCATCGTGTCGAACCCTGCACTGGTCATCGCGCAAGTACGCGCCGGCATCGTCGGCAGCTTCCCCGCCCTGAATGCCCGGCCAGCAAGCCAGCTCGACGAATGGCTGCACGAGATCACCGAGGCGACTGTGGGATGCGCCGCACCCTTTGCGGTCAACCTGATCGTGCACAAGACCAACAACCGCCTGGAGGAAGACTTGGCGATCTGCGCCAAGTGGCGGGTGCCGCTGGTGATCACCTCGCTCGGCGCGCGCGAAGATGTGAACGCGGCGGTGCATGACTGGGGCGGCATGGTGCTGCACGATGTCATCGACGACGCTTTCGCACGCAAGGCGATCGCCAAGGGTGCGGACGGACTGATCGCCGTGGCGGCCGGCGCCGGTGGGCATGCCGGATCACAGTCACCCTTCGCGCTGATGCAGGAGATCCGCAGCTGGTTCGAGGGACCGGTCGCGCTGTCCGGTGCGATCGCCAACGGTCGCTCGATCCTGGCGGCGCAGGCGCTGGGCGCGGACTTCGCCTATATCGGCACGCCGTGGATCGCGACGCCCGAGGCGAATGCGGTAGAGGGATACAAGCAGGCCATCGTCGATGGGCATGCCGCCGACATCGTCAACTCGAACCTGTTCACCGGCGTGCACGGCAACTATCTGCGCACATCGATCACGGCCGCCGGCATGGACCCCGACAACCTGCCCGAGGGCGATGTCAGCACCATGAACTTCGGATCGGGCGGGACTTCGGCAGCCAAGGCCTGGCGTGACATCTGGGGCTCTGGCCAGGGTATCGGCGCTATCGAGGCGGTGGAGCCGGTGGCAGCGCGGGTCGAGCGAATGGCAGCGCAGTACGATGCTGCAGTCGCGGAACTGGCGGCGAAGACGCAGCGGGGCGATTAAGATCCTTCGCTGCAAGGGGAGGCGGCAGACGCGTAGCCGCTGACAAAGGGGGAGTCACCGCTGGCGGAGTGCTCGACGGAGAAGGTTGCACCCCTCTACCACCAGCTGCGCTGGCGGTCCCCCTCCCCTTGCAGAGGAGGATCTAGACTTCGGAGAACTCCACCACCGGCCGGCTCTCACGCGTGCCCTTGTAGCGCGCGTCCGGATCGTTGGCGTCACCGGCGATCACGACGTGGTCGTCATGGACTTCCAGCAGCGTGCCGACGAACGGGAACCCATCGAGGCTCCCGGTGACACGATAGCTGACGGTGTCGCCGGCCTTGAACGTCGCCGGATCGAAGTTGAACTCGAAGGGGCAGGCCTCGCCCGTCTCACCCATGCCTTGCATCGCAACTCTCCTTTGCCCGCCAGACTACCGCACCGAGCCGCACTGGATCAAACGCAAAAGGCCGCCCCGATCGGAGCGGCCTTCGGCATGTCGGCACTGAGGCGTTGCGCTTAGCCGACGATCTCTTCGGGCTTGAAGAAGTAGTCGATCTCGATCTTGGCGTTCTCTTCGGAGTCCGAACCGTGGACCGAGTTGGCTTCGATGCTCTCGGCCAGTTCCTTGCGGATGGTGCCCGCGTCCGCGTTCTCGGGGTTGGTGGCGCCCATGATGTCGCGGTTGCGCTTCACGGCGTCCTCGCCCTCGAGCACCTGCACGACGACCGGGCCCGAGATCATGAAGCTGACCAGGTCGCTGAAGAACGGACGCTCTTTGTGAACCGCGTAGAAGCCCTCAGCCTGCTCCTGGCTCATCTGGATGCGCTTGGACGCGACCACGCGCAGGCCGGCTTCCTCCAGCATCTTGGTGACGGCGCCGGTCAGGTTGCGGCGCGTGGCGTCGGGCTTGATGATCGAGAAGGTGCGGGTCACGGCCATGGGAGTTCCTTGCAGAGAGGCTTTTGTCAGGTTGCGCGCGCCCCTAGCCGGGTCGGCGCAGCGAAGCAAGGCGCAGGCTTACGCCGCCTCGATCCAGCGGCCGCCGTCCTGCTTCCAGAAGTGGCGCTCGGTTCCTTCACGCCCGCGCAGCTGGCGCCAGACGCCGCGGGCGCCTTCCACCGTGCGGTCGTCGAACAGCAGGAAGGTGCGCGCGAAGTTCGTCGCCTCCTCGCGCCAGGTGCCATCGGCTAGAGCGAGAAAACGCGCGCCGTTCGCCGGCTCGAGCCGGTCGGAGAGGAGCACGGGCTGGCGCTCATCGTGCGCCCCGCCGGCGCGACCGTTAGCGAGGAAGCTGTCCGACACGGCCCAGAGCCCCACACCGATCCGTCCGAGTTGCGCATCGTCGCTTGAGACCACCAGCATCCGCTCGCCCGCTTTTAACGTCGCGCGGGCGAGCAGCGGCAGGGCGACCTCCACCGGATCGCGCGAGAGCTGGTAGAAGTCGACGCGCATCGGGACGGCCGCCCTGACGATCAACCCTCGATCGTGTTGCGCACTAAGCGATCGAGCAGGCGCACGCCAAAGCCGGTCGCGCCTTTGTCCCAAGTGGCGCCGGGCTTGTCGGCCCAGACGGTGCCGGCAATGTCGAGGTGCGCCCAAGGCGTGTCGTTCTCGATGAAGCGCTTCAGGAACTGCGCGGCGGTTATCGAGCCACCGAAGCGGCTACCGACGTTCTTCATGTCGGCGATCGGGCTGTCGATCATCTTGTCGTAGGCGGGGCCCATCGGGAAGCGCCACAGCGGCTCGCCCGTCGCAGCGCCTGCTGCGGTCAGGTCCGCTGCCAGTGCATCGTTGTTCGAGAACAGGCCGGCGTACTCATGCGCCAACGAGGCGATGATGGCGCCGGTCAGCGTCGCCAGATCGACGATGCGCGTGGGCGCGAATTCGCGCTGAACCCAGGTCAGCGCGTCGCAGAGAACCAGGCGGCCTTCCGCGTCGGTGTTGATTACCTCGATCGTCTGGCCGGACATCGAGGTCACGACGTCACCGGGACGCTGTGCCTTGCCGTCGGGCATGTTCTCGACCAGGCCGCACACACCGACGACGTTCGCCTTGGCCTTGCGCAGCGCCAGGGCCAGCATGGTCCCGGCGACTGCACCGGCGCCGCCCATGTCCCACTTCATGTCTTCCATGCCCGCGGCCGGCTTGATGCTGATGCCGCCGGTGTCGAAAGTCACACCCTTGCCGACAAACGCGATCGGCTTCTCGCCGGCCACGCCGCCCTTCCACTCGATCACGAGCAGACGCGCCGGCCGGGCAGAGCCTTGCGCCACGCCGAGCAGCGAGCCCATGCCGAGGTGCGCCATCTCGTCCTCGTCGAGGACGCGCACGTCCAGGCCCGTGCCTTCGTACCGCGCACGCGCGCGCTCGACGAAGCTCTCGGGATAGATCACGTTCGCAGGCTCGGTCACCAGTTCGCGGGTGAACTCCACGCCCTTCGCCAGCGCTTCTTCATCAGCCCAGCGCGCATCGATCCCAGCAGGCGCGCCGATCACGTCGATCTGCTGCAGGCTCGGCTTGCTGTCGTCGCTCTGCTTGGTGCGGTACGCATCGAAGCGCCAGGCCCGCAGGCGCGCACCCAGCAGCAGCGCGACGGTTTCATCCTGCGACAGGCCTGCACCATCCAGGTCGATCGCCAGCGAGCTTTCGCCCGAGGTCAGGTACTTGCCGACCAGCGCGACACCGGCCTTCTCGGCGGCAGTGACGCGGTCCTCGGCACCAGCTTCGCCCAGGCCGGCCAGCACGACCCGGCGCACACGGCCATCCCGCTCGGCGAAGCCCTCGAAGACTTGCCCGGCCTTGCCGGCGAAGCGCGACTGGCGTGCCGCCTCGACCAGCACCGCTTCGAATTGCGCAGGCACGGCATCCTGGTTGACGAGATGCACGAGGATGCCTGCGCTCGACTTCGCACCGGCATCAAGGAATTGAATCTGCATGCATTCTCCTCACGGACTTCATCTTGTCTGGCGAGCGGGATCGTACCCGCGGCGGCGGGCTGTCGCAAAGGACGTACCTGCGCCTCACCGGCGGATTGCAGTTAAGCGCGGGCGATGCGATAGGCAAGCCATGCCCCCCGCCCAGCCGCACTCGCTGCAAGCCCATAACTGTCTCTTGCGGCCCCGCTGCTTGCGCTCGCTTTCGCTGAGTGCCTTGGCTGCGAGCCTGGTCGCGCTGGCGATCCCCGGATCGGCCTGGGCTCAGGATCTTACCCGGCCGCTGCCCGATCAGCCGATGTCAGTGCCGCCTGCCCCGCCACCGGCGACCAACGCCAACGAAGTTCCGGTCGCCTTCGCCGCCGACAAGGTCGAGTACGCGCAGAACTCGCAAGACGTCACCGCCACCGGCAACGTCGTCCTGCGGCGCGACGACCAGTCGGTGCGTGCGGATACGGTGACCTGGAACCAGCAGAGCGGCCAGATCGTGGCGACCGGCAATGTCCGCCTGGTCGACGAGAACGGCAACCAGCTCTTCACCGACCGGGTGGAGCTCACCGACGAACTCAAGACGGGCGCCATGGAAAACCTGCTGATCGCCTTGCGCCAGGGCGGCCGCCTCGCCGCCGTGCAGGGCCGCAGGATCGAGAACGGCAAGGTCATCCTCAACAAGGCCGCCTACACCGGCTGCGCGGTCGAGGATAACGACGGCTGTCCCAAGACGCCAAGCTGGCGCGTCACCGCGAACCAAGTCGTCTACGATGAGGCGGCGGAGCGGATCACATTCAAGAACGCCCGGCTCGAACTGTTCGACCTCGTCAAGCTACCCCTGCCCGGCCTTCGGATCTCCACAAGCGGCGGCTCCGTCGGCGGATTTCTCGTCCCCGATTTCCGCGTGTCGCCGTCGAACGGCATCGAGGTGAGCGACTCCTACTACTGGCAGATCGCGAAGAACCGCGATCTTACCGGCACGCTCTATGCCTATTCCAAGGTCGCGCCGATGGTCAGCGGGCAGTATCGCGCGCTAACGTCGAAGGGTGCGTACCAGATCACCGGCTATGCGACTTCCAGCAGCCGCATCCCGATCAGTGGCGGGACCGGCGCATCGGATCGCAGCTTTCGCGGCTACGTCTTTGCCAACGGGCGCTTCCAGCTCGACCCGAACTGGAGCGTGACGACTTCGATCCGCCGCGCCAGCGACCGCACCTTCCTGCGGCGCTACGACATCAGCCGCGACGACCGGCTCCGCTCGATGGTGGATGTCGAGCGGATTGACCCGAACAGCTATCTCTCGATCTCCGGCTGGGCGACCCAGACGCTGCGGCGCGGGGTGGATCAGGGCCAGGTGCCTCTCGCCCTGCCCTTGCTCGACTACCGCCGCCGCTTCGACGATCCCGTGCTCGGCGGCAAGTTCGAGACGCAGGTCAACACGCTCGCGATCAGCCGCAGCGACGGTCAGGACACGCAGCGCGCCTTTGCCAAGGCGCAGTGGTCGCTGCGCAAGCTGACGGGCATGGGCCAGGAGGTAACCCTCACCGGCCTGGCGCGCGGGGATGTCTACCACTCGAGCGATAACGACCTTACCCTGACCGACCTGTACCGTGGCCAAGCCGGCTGGAAGACCCGCGGCATCGCGACGGCGGCCGTCGACGTCCGCTGGCCGCTGGTCGGATCGGTGTTCGGGGGAACGCAAGTGCTGACACCGCGGGTGCAGCTGGTGGCGACGCCCAAGACCGCCAACCTCTCGATCCCCAACGAAGACGCACGCGCGATCGACCTGGAGGACAGCAACCTCTTCGCGCTGAACCGCTTCCCCGGCTACGACCGGATCGAAGACGGAGTGCGCTTCACCTATGGCGTCGACTGGCAGTTCGAGCGGCCCCGCTGGCGCGTGAAGGCGAACGTTGGGCAGTCGGTGCGGCTTAGCAACCGCGAGTCCATCCTGCCGGATGGCACCGGGCTCTCCAACAAGACATCGGACATCGTCGGTCGGACGGAAGTTCGCTATCGCGACTGGATCACGGTCACGCACCGCTACCGCGTCGACAAGGACAGCTTTGCCGTCCGCCGCAACGAGATCGACGCGACCGTAGGCAACAGCCGCACGTATGCCGAGATCGGCTATACCAAGCTGAACCGCGACATCGACGAGGTGGAGGACCTGCGCGACCGTGAGGAACTGCGCTTTGCCGGGCGTGCGGCTTTCCTGAATTACTGGTCGCTGTTCGGCTCGGCCGTGGTCAACCTGACAGACCGTAGCGAGGACCCGACCTATGGCTCGGACGGTTTCCAGCCGCTGCGCACCCGCATCGGCGCCGCGTATGAGGACGACTGCCTCCAGGTCTCGCTGACCTGGCGCCGCGACTACCAGGCGACCGGCGACGCTCGGAAGGGCAACTCGTTCCAGCTTGGCTTCGCGCTCAAGAACATCGGCTTCAAGTAAGCCGGCGCCGGCGCTGGGCTGCCCTTGCCTCACCGTTGTGAGCCTTGTGCAATCGCGCTATCGGTGGTGCTCATTTTCAGTTAAGCCGCGCCCCTGCAAGGCACGAGACAAGCGTGCAGGGGCCGTTTCGGCATGAGCGAAGCACGCGGATCAGGCCGAACCATCCGGCCCAGGACGGGATAGAAGACACGGTGAAAACCAGCATTCGTAATGGCTTGAGGACCGGTTCGCTTGCGATGGCCGGGCTCGCGAGCGCGCTCGTGACCCCGCTGGCGTCTGCCCAGCAGGAGCCGGCCCAACAGGAGGCCGGCCAGCCGGCCGATGCCCAGGGCAACATCACGATCCCTGATAACGTAAAGATCTTCGCCCAGAACAATCCCAACCTGCGCCGCGCCACCGCTGTGGTGAACGGCGATGTCGTCACCGGCACCGATGTGGACCAGCGCCTGGCGCTGATCCTCGCGGCGAACGAGAACAAGCCGAGCGACGACGAAAAGAGCCGCCTGCGCTTGCAGGTGCTGCGCAACCTGATCGACGAGACGCTGCAGATCCAGGCGGCCAAGGCGGCCGACATCACGATCAAGGACGAGGAGGTCAACCAGACCTACGCACGGGTTGCGGGCCAGAACTTCGGTCAGAACCCCGGCGCGATGGACGCGTACCTTGCGCGCGTGGGCTCCTCGCCGGCATCGCTCAAGCGCCAGATCCGTGGCGAGCTGTCATGGCAGCGGCTGCTGAGCCGCAACGTGGCCCCCTTCGTCAACGTGTCGGACGATGAGGTGAAGGAGGTCATGAACCGCCTGCAGGCCGCAAAGGGCACCGACGAGTACCGCATCGGCGAGATCTATCTGGCTTCCACCGACGAGGACGACGCGCAAGTCGGTGAGAACGCACGCAAGATCGTCGAGCAGCTGAAGCAAGGCGGCAGCTTCGTCGCCTATGCACGCCAGTACTCGCAAGCCTCGACGGCGGCGGTCGGTGGCGATCTGGGCTGGATCAAGCTCGCGCAGCTGCCTACCGAACTCGCCACCGCTGCGAGCGAAGTGCAGCCCGGCCAGCTGGTCGGTCCGATCAAGGTGCCGGGCGGTTATTCGATCATATACCTGATCGACAAGCGGCAGGTCCTCACCGCCGATCCGCGTGACGCGGTGCTGGCGCTCAAGCAGGTCTCGATCAACTTCCCGGCCGGCACCACCGAGGCGCAGGCGACCGCGCGCGCAAAGACGTTCGCCAGCGCCATGCAGAGCGCCAAGGGTTGCGGCGCTGTGGATGAGGTGGCGTCCAAGCTCGGCGCGCAAGTGGTCGCCAACGACCAGGTCCGCGCGCGCGACTTGCCCGGGCCGCTGCAGAACGCCGTGCTGTCGCTCAACGTCGGTGAGACCTCGCCGCCGTTCGGCTCGATCCGCGAAGGCGTCCGCGTGCTCATGCTTTGCGGTCGCGACGATGCACCTAACGCTGCCGGCCCTGATTTCGATCAGCTGATGAACCAGATGGAAGACGACCGCATCAACAAACGCGCGCAGATGTACTTGCGCGATCTCCGCCGCGATGCGGTGATCGAGTACAACTGACGCGTGGGATGACCGGGCCCGCGCCGCTTGCGATCTCGCTGGGCGATCCCGCGGGCGTCGGCCCGGAATTGATCGCGGAAGCATGGGTGCGTCGCGATGCCGAGCAATTGAGCCCGTTCTTCGTCTCCGGGGGCGCCGCGGTGCTCCAGGCTGCCGCGCAGCAACGCGGTCTTGCCGTGCCGCTCGTCCGCATTACGGATAGCGTTGAGGCTCCGGCGGCGTTCGGGCATGGCGTGCCCGTCCTTGGCGAGCATGAAGCTGAATACCGGCCCGGCCTGCCCGACGAGCAAGGCGCCCTCCTCGCGATCGCTTCGCTGGCGCAGGCCACGGCGTTCGCCGTGAGCGGCAAGGCCGGCGCGATCGTCACTGGTCCCATCGCCAAGTCGCACCTCGCGCGCCACGGTTTCACACAACCGGGCCAGACCGAGTTCGTCGCCGACGCCAGCGGTACTGCGCGCGAGGTCGCCGTGATGATGCTCGCTGGCCCGTCGCTACGCACGGTCCCGCTGACAGTCCACACCGCGCTCGCCCAAGTTCCCTCCTTGTTGAGCGTCGACCTGATCGTTCGCCGCGTGCAGGTGGTCGCCGCTTCGCTTGCGCGCGACTTCGGCCTCGCGAAGCCGCGCATCGCCGTGACGGGCCTCAACCCGCATGCCGGCGAAGACGGGCGCATGGGCACCGAGGAGCGCGACGTCATCGCCCCTGCGCTCGAACTCCTGCGCGCAGCCGGGCTTGCCGTGACCGGCCCGCACCCCGCCGACGCCTTGTTCGCCGCACACGAGCGGGGGCGCTACGACGTCGCGGTGTGCATGTACCACGACCAAGCATTGATCCCGATCAAAACGCTCGACTTCGACCAAGGCGTGAACGTGACGCTCGGCTTGCCTATCGTGCGCACTTCGCCCGATCATGGCACGGCCTTCGCGATCGCCGGCACTGGAGTTGCGAGCGCCGGCGCAACGATCGCGGCGATCCGGATGGCGGGCGAATGTGCTGCTCGGCGCTCGCAACGCATCGCCGGCTGATCCAGCGATCCCCTCGACTCTGCAAGGCACTGCGGCTTAGGGGGGACGGGTGAACCCCGACCTCCCACCCTTGCGTGACGTGATCGCGCGCCATGGCCTGTCGGCCAGCAAGGCGCTCGGCCAGAACTTCCTCTTTGACGAGCAGTTGTTGGACCGCATTGCCGCCGTGCCCGGAACGCTCGATGGGCACCAGGTGTTGGAGGTCGGTCCCGGGCCGGGCGGCCTCACCCGCGCACTCCTGCGTGCCGGCGCGCAAGTTACCGCGATCGAGATGGACCGGCGCTGCCTTCCTGCCCTGGCCGAAGTGGAAGCGGCGTTCCCGGGCAAGCTCAAGGTCATCCAGGGCGACGCGCTCAAGATCGATCCCGCCACCTTGTTCGACGGCCCTTATGCGATCGTCGCGAACCTGCCGTACAACGTGGGCACGGCGCTGTTCACCGGCTGGCTCACCGGCGAGAGCTGGCCTCCGCAATGGTCGTCACTGACGCTGATGTTCCAGGAGGAAGTCGCCCGCCGCATCGTTGCCGAGCCGGACACCAGTGCATATGGACGGCTGGCTGTGCTGGCGCAGTGGCGCTCGCAGGCGAAGCTGGCGATGAAGGTGCACCGCAGCGCCTTTACGCCGCCACCCAAGGTGATGTCCGCCATCGTCCATGTAGAACCCGCAGGCGCGCCCGAGGGTGTGTCGATGCGCGTGCTCGAACGCGTGACGGAAGCTGCCTTCGGCCAACGGCGCAAGATGCTGCGGCAGAGCCTCAAGGGCGTGAGTGGAGCCATTGCGGCGCTGGAAACACTCGGCATAGACCCGCAACGCCGCGCGGAAACTCTCACCGTTGCCGAGTTCGTAGCCATCGCACGGCTGCTGAGCTGAGCATCATTTCTTCTGATTTCTCCTCAGCAAGGAGAGGATCAGAGAAGGTGTAGCCTATCCTGAGTTTACTGGAACCGCAGCGCGCTACGCTCGCCGACCAGCGCCCGCAGCATGCCTCCGATCCCGCGCAGAGCGCGCGGCTCGGGGATGAACGCGACAGGCACGGCATGGCCCTCCAGCAGATCCGCCACGCTGATGGGATCGCGCAAAGCGATGCCGCAGCAATCGGTACCGCGCCAGCGAACCTGGCCGACGAGTTCCATTTCGCCCACGATCAGTGTCACCCGCGTGCCCCGGACCGGCGGCTGGGCAAGAGCAGCCAGCACGCCGCGTGACGAGGCGTTCAGCAACATCGCCTCGCCTTCGAACTCACCGATGCGCATCCGCGCCTCGACGGCGATGCGTGTGCGTTCCTCGCCCCTTTGCCTATGGAAGATCACGGCAGCTCACCCCATGCTACAACCCGTCTGCAGCATGGGGCGAAGGAGGTTAGTGTCCGGTTAACGCCTCACGCGTCGACCAGCGCCGATTTCTTCTTTAGGCGCCACGCATGGAGCAGCGGCTCGGTGTAGCCGTTGGGCTGCTCGACGCCCTTGAACACCAGGTCGCACGCGGCCTGAAATGCCAGCGAGCGCTCCCAGTTGCCAGCCATCGGTTCGTAGAGCGTATCGCTCGCGTTCTGCGCATCGACCTTGGCAGCCATGCGCTTGAGCGAATCCAGGACCTGCTCCTCGCTGCACACCCCGTGGAGCAGCCAATTCGCCATGTGCTGGCTCGAGATGCGCAGCGTGGCGCGATCTTCCATCAGGCCGATGT
The DNA here is from genome assembly GCF_902506425.1 of Novosphingobium sp. 9U. Lineage (NCBI taxonomy): Bacteria > Pseudomonadati > Pseudomonadota > Alphaproteobacteria > Sphingomonadales > Sphingomonadaceae > Novosphingobium > Novosphingobium sp. 9U. The sequence goes on from NZ_LR732469.1 coordinate 1,653,040, forward strand.
CGTTGATGTCGGGCACCTTGGAGCAGCCGACGCCCTGGTCGATCCAGCGCACCACGTAGCCGAGCAACCCTTGCGCGTTGTTGTCGAGCTCCTCGCGCACTTCGTCTTCCGACCAGTTGGTGCCGTCCGCGAGCGGGATCGCCAGCAGCTCGTCGAGGCCAGGAATGGCCTCGGCCGCCTTCTCCTCCTGCACGCCGAAAACATCGACCTCATGGTAGTGCATCGCGTGCAGGGTCGCGGCCGTTGGCGACGGTACCCAGGCGGTGTTCGCGCCAGTCTTGGGGTGACCAATCTTCTCGACCATCATCGCTGCCATGCGATCGGGCGCGGCCCACATGCCCTTGCCGATCTGCGCCCTGCCCGACAGACCATGCTTGAGGCCAATCGCAACGTTGCGCTTCTCGTAAGCCTGGATCCAGCCGCTCGCCTTGATGGCGCCCTTGCGGATCATCGGTCCGGCACGCATCGAGGTGTGGATCTCGTCGCCGGTGCGGTCGAGGAAGCCGGTGTTGATGAAGACGATGCGGTCCTTCACTGCGTGGATGCAGGCGGCGAGGTTGGCCGATGTCCGGCGCTCCTCGTCCATCACGCCGACCTTGACGGTGTGACGCTGCAGTTCGAGCAAGTCCTCGACTGCATCGAACAAGTCATTGGTGAAAGCGCACTCTTCCGGACCGTGCATCTTCGGCTTGACGATGTAGATGCTACCCTGCCGGCTGTTGGCGAAGCGGCTGAGCTTCTTCACGTCCTGTGCCGAGATGGCGCTGGTGATCACCGCATCCATGACGCCCTCGGGGATCTCCGAGCCGTCCGGCAGCAGGATTGCCGGATTGGTCATCAAGTGACCAACGTTGCGCACGAACAGCAAGCTGCGCCCGGGCAGCGATACCGTCTCGCCCTCACTCGTCGTCAAGGCCTTGTCTTCGGCCAGCGCTCGGGTGAGCGTCTGGCCGCCCTTTTCGAACGTGTCGGTCAGATCGCCACGGATCACGCCGAGCCAGTTCGCATAGGCAAGCAGCTTGTCCTCCGCGTCGACCGCGGCAATCGAATCCTCGAGGTCTACGATTGTCGTCAGCGCGGCTTCAAGGACGATATCGGCGATGCCGGCCTTGTCGGTGCTGCCGACCGGGTGCGAGGGATCGATCACGACCTCGATCGCCAGGCCATTGCTGCGATACAGGCGGCCCTTCTGCGTGGTGCCGCGGTACTGCGCCGGCGTGGCGAGTTCGACGACGGCCACGTCATCGATATCGGCCCACGATCCACTCGCAAGCGGGACCGCCTTGTCCAGGAAGGCGCGTCCGGCGGCGATCACTGCAGCCCCGCGCACCGGGTCGTAGCCCTTGCCCTGCGCGGGCTCGGCGTCGAGCGCGTCGGTGCCGTAGTAGGCGTCATAGAGGCTGCCCCAGCGCGCGTTCGCGGCGTTGAGGAGGAAGCGTGCATTGAGCACGGGAACCACCAGCTGCGGTCCGGCCATCTCGGCGATCTCAGGATCGACCTTTTCGGTCGTGACAATGAAGCTTTCCGGCTCAGGAACGAGATAACCAATCTGCTTGAGGAACGCCTGGTACTCACCCTGGTCCAGCGGCTTGCCGGCACGCTCGCCATGCCAGGCATCGATCTGCGCCTGCAGCTCGTCACGCTTGGCGAGGAGCGCGCGGTTACGCGGCGCGAACTCGGACACGAGCGCTGTAAAGCCAGACCAGAATGACTGCGGATCCTTGCCGATCGGCGCCAGCACTTCGGTGTCGATGAACTGCGCCAGCTTGGCATCGACCTGCAGTCCGCTACGCTCAATCCTGTCCGTCATTCGTCCTCGCAACCATTCTCGCCGCGCGCCGATGGGCGCCAGCCTTGTGGAACACCAATGCTATCCTGGGGAAGGAACGAGAGGGCTATGACGCATGCCCCCTTGCTTGGCAACTGCCACAGCGCCGAGAGCGCGGAGACCGGGACGACAAGCTTTCGTAACTTGTCGGAAACCGTTACATGTAAGCTGGCCTTAACCGACGTAAGTCGCGGGAACGGCCGCCTGGCACGCTCGTTGCTATGTTGAGGCCGAACATGAGGACCGCAATGCTCAACAAGATCGGACGCCTTTTCGTCATCAAGACCCGGTGGGAGGCGTTCCTGATCATCTATGCGCTCGCGCTCGGCGCGGTGGAGCGCGGCAGCGTCTATCTCACGCGTTTTCCGGGATTTGGAGGCCAGTTGCTGTTCCTGGCTTGCACCGGCGCGGTGTTCATGGCCGGGGGCAAGATCCTCGACTGCCTGCGTCATGAGCAGACGCTGGCGGCGGCCATCGGTCCGGCGGTGAACGACAACGGCGCCGTGGTTGCAGCGCCTGTGGACGAGCGCAAGCAGGCGTAAGGCAAAGGCGCTGCTCACTCTCGACCGCCTGGACTGAGGTTATCGAAGCCAGCCGACGGCGATGTGGTTCTTCGGTGAGAGGGCAGAGGGCGAGCATCGACTAGCTCAGCCCGAGCAGTACTATCCAAGAGACATTTCTTCTCTTGGCAAGTGGAGCGCTTCTGTTGCCCGGTGCGCTCCGAACCGCTGGAATCCCTTCTGTTACCCGGTGGGTCCGACCGTGTTCTAACTTTGTAACTTCAGGGCGTTAGCCCCTAGAATTACGCCGCGAGAGCAAGTGCTTCGTTGTCGTTGGCACTTATTGGGTTTTGAGCCTTGAACGGGTTACTCAGCCCGGGCAAAAACAGCGCTTTTGAACACACGTCGATCCTAGTTCGGCCCCGTCATTTCTCCCGTCGAAACGAGAGGAGTGGTGGAGCCGCCGGGTACCGCCCCCGGGTCCGCTGTGCCTATTGCACGCCGCAATTTATCACCATAGCCGGTCGAAACCGGCAAGAGCTGATATAAGCGGTCGGTCGGGAATGTGAAGAGGCTGCGGATGGCCGTCGTGCCGAACGTTGATCTTCAGGCCTCGCGCCGCTTCAGCTCGGCCAGGATTTCCTTCAGAGTGTCGAGCTGCGGATCGGTCGCCACCTCTTCCGTCACCGAAGTGGCTGCTGCCACCTTCTTCTCGCGCTCCATCGTATCGACGACGCGGTTCACCGATCGCAGCAGCATGAACAGCACCGCGGCGATGATCAGGAAGTTGATGATCTGGGTGACAAAAGCACCGTAGCCGATCATCGCCACGCCCGCCGTCTTCAGCGCGGCGTAGTCGGTGAGGCTGCCCTTGTACGTGTCAGGTATCGCGCCCAAGCGGATGAAGTAGTTCGAAAAATCAATATCGCCGAATGCCCAGCCGATCACCGGCATGATGATGTTCTCGGTTAACGCGGTGACGATCTTCCCGAACGCGGCACCGATGATCACGCCGACCGCAAGATCAAGCACGTTGCCACGCGCGATGAACTTCTTGAACTCGTCCAGCAATGTCATTGCACGTCCACCATGTCGCTGTGCAGCCAAGCTGCCGCACGATCGTTCATGTGGCAAGCCGGGTTCGGGTTCGGCGTGCCGCTTGCACGAAGGGCCATGCTCGCTATCTAGTCGCACCAGGAGGGGCACGCATCACGCGAGCCTTTAGCCAAGGGATGCTTGCCCGATGTCGCAGTTCGTTTCCCGTGCTTCCACGATCCGTTCGCTTCGCACTCTCTTCGTCGCCGCTGCGGCTCTGAGCCTGGCCGCTTGCGGCTTCAACTCGGTACCGACCAAGCAGGAAGCCGCGAAGGCCAAGTGGGCCGATGTGCAGGCCGCTTTTCAGGAACGCGCGAACCTCGTCCCGAACCTTGCGGCGGTGGCCAAGGGCGCGGCCGAGCAGGAGAAGGCGATCCTCACCGGCGTTGTCGAGGCGCGCGCCAAGGCGACCAGCGTACAGGTGAATGCAAACGATCTCACCGACCCCGCCAAGATGCAGCAGTATCAGCAGGCGCAGGAGCAGTTCGGCCAGAGCCTCGGGCGCCTGCTCGTCAGCGTCGAGAAGTATCCGGACCTGAAGTCGATCACCAACTACCAGATGCTGCAGACGCAGATCGAAGGCCAGGAGAACCGCATCCGCGTCGCCGTGCGCGACTACAATGGCGCGGTCCAGGACTACAACACGGAGGTGCGCACCTTCCCGTCAATGATCGGCGCGAAGCTGCGCGGCGCCTCGCCGCTGGTGCCTTACCAAGCGGTTACGCCTGGCGCTGAAGTGGCGCCGAGCCTTGAAGGCAAGCTGTAAGGCGGCTCGGCAGGGTCTGCGGTCGTGAAAGCTTTCTTTGGCGCACTGCTGCTGTGCATCGGCGCGCTGCTGTCTCCTTCAGCTTGGGCGGAGCCGCAGTTCCCCAAATTGACCGGCCGGGTGGTCGATGATGCCAACATCCTCCCGCCCGATGTGGAGCAACGGCTGACGCAGAAGCTGGAAGGCTTGGAGCAGCAGTCGCGCCGGCAGTTCGTGATCGCCACCCTGCCAAGCCTCCAAGGCTATGAGATCTCCGACTACGGGTACCAGCTTGGCCGTGCCTGGGGGATTGGCAGCAAGGCCAACAACGACGGCGTGCTGCTCATCGTCGCGCCGAACGAGCGCAAGCTGCGCATCGAAGTCGGCTATGGTCTCGAGGGAGTGCTGCCCGATGGCATGGGTTTCCTGATCATCAACAACGACATCGTCCCGCGGTTCAAGGCAGGTGACATGCCTGGCGGTGTCGAGGCCGGTGCAGACGCCATCATCAAGCAGCTCTCCCTGCCGCCCGAGCAGGCGCAGCAGATCGCGGCGCAGTCCGTGCAGCAGAGCCGGCAGCGCAACCAGGGCGTGCCCCTGGGCACGATCATCTTCGGCCTCTTTATCCTGTTCTTCTTCATCCTGCCGATCCTGCGTGCCATGTTCGGCCATGGCGGGCGACGTCGCGGCGGGTTCGGTGCACCGATCATCTGGATGCCCGGCGGCTTCGGAGGCGGCGGTGGCGGCTGGGGCGGCGGCGGCGGTGGAGGCGGCTTCTCGGGCGGCGGCGGCAGCTTCGGCGGTGGCGGCGCGAGCGGGGGCTGGTGACATGAAGCAGGCGTCTTACCTCTCGGAGGCCGATCACCAGCGCATCAGCCAAGCGGTCGCGCGCGCAGAAGGCGGCACCGCGGGCGAGGTCGTGACCGTGCTGGCCGATCGCTCCGACGGCTATTCCGATGTCGCGCTTGCGTGGGCGGCGCTGATCGCCTTGATCTCGCTCGTTGCCCTCGCCATCGCACCCGGGTTCTACATGGGCGTGGCCGAGTGGTTCCTGGGTGGCTGGGTGCACGAGTGGACGCCGCGCGAGCTGTTCACGCTGGCCGCCATCGTGGCGACACTCAAGTTCGCCGGCATGGTGCTGCTCCTAATGATTCCCGCCTTGCGCTTCTTCCTCATCCCCGGACCAATCAAGGCAAAGCGCGTGCACGAGCGTGCCCTGCGCGCCTTCCGCGTCGGCGCAGAGCAGCGCACGTCCGGACGCACGGGCATCCTGATCTACCTCTCGATGCGCGAACATCGCGCCGAAGTGCTCGCCGACGCCGCGATCGCCTCCAAAGTCGATGCGGAGGTCTGGGCTGACGCGTTGGAGGCCCTGCTTGCGCAAGTGCGGCGAGGCGAGATCGCGGGCGGGCTGTGCGCCGCGGTCGAGAAGGTCGGCGCAGTGCTGGCCGTACACCTGCCGCGGCTCCCCGACGACGTCAACGAACTCCCGGACAGGCTGATCGAAGTATGAGCATCGACGACGCCGACGCCGCTGAAGAGGTTGTCTGGCAGGGCAAGTTCATCACCACCCGGCGCCGTGGACGCTGGGAATACGTCGGTCGCGCGCGCGGCATCCGCGCTGCGGTGATCCTAGCGGTCGACGACGAGGACCACGTGATCCTCGTCGACCAGTACCGTGTTCCGCTGGGCCGTCGCTGCGTCGAACTGCCGGCCGGCCTCGTCGGCGATCACGATGAAGGCGAGGAAACCACCGTCGCCGCCGCGCGCGAGTTGGAAGAGGAAACCGGGTATCGGCCGGGTCGCATGGAAGTGATCGGCGAGTTCTTCTCCTCGCCCGGCATGGTCAGCGAAAGCTTCACCTTGCTGCGCGCGCACGACTTGGTGAAAGTCGGCGATGGCGGAGGGGTCGAGAGCGAGGACATCACCGTACACCGCGTACCTTTGACCGAGATCGGCAAGGCTGTCGCGCATTGGCGCGCCGAGGGGTTCGCCATCGACGTGAAGATGCTGACGCTGCTCGGCCCGGGTATCCTCGGCTGAGGACCTCGCCTAGCATCTGCGCGCGTAAGCGGCGTTATGCCACCGAAGCAGAAGCGCTTAACGTTGCGGCGAAGGCAGCGGTCAGCTTGCGGCCGTACTGCTGCGAGCTGTGCCGCCAGTATCACCTGACCAGCCGCACCAAAGGCATGCGGCTGCCCGATTTCGAACGAAAGCGCCGCGCTCTATCCTTTCCCCGCCGGGGTGAGGTTAGCGAAGCTTGCTCCGCCAGGAGCTAGCGCAGCTTGGAGAGGGCTGCGTGCGCCAACTGCCCCCTCCAACTTCGGCTAAGTCGCTTCGCTCCCAAGCCTTCGTATCCTCTCCCGGCGGGGAGAGGATGAGGTCACAGCGTCGTGAAGATCGCGCCAAAGTCCTTGCCGCCGTTGCCGGCGTCGACGAACGCCTCGTAGATCTTCGTCGCGTGTTCGCCGAGAGGCACGGCGGCTCCGGCAGTGCCCGCACCAGCCATGGCGAGACGCAAGTCCTTAAGCATCAGCACCGAAGCGAAACCGCCCTGGTAATCGTTATCGGCTGGGCTCTTGGCACCGATGCCGGGCGCCGGCGTATAGTCGTTCAAGGACCAGTTATAGCCCGTCGACTTAGAGCTGATCTCGTAAAACTTCTGCGGATCGAGCCCCGCCTTCTCAGCCAGCGCGAGCGCTTCGCACGTGCCGATCATGTGGATGGCCAGCAGCATGTTGTTGCACATCTTGGCAACCTGGCCGCTGCCGATCGCACCCGCATGGATCACAGCCTTTGCCATCGGATCGAGCACGGCCTGCGCCTTTGCGAACGCCGCATCGCTGCCGCCGACCATGAAGGTCAGCGTGCCGCCGTTCGCCGCCGCGATCCCGCCCGAAACCGGCGCGTCGGCCATTTCGTATCCGGCTTGCTGCGCCAACTCGGCGACTTCACGGGTCGTGGCGAGATCGATTGTCGAGCAATCGAGGAACAGCGCGCCGGCGGGTGCTTTCCCGATCACATCCGCAGTGTAGACCGCTTTCACGATGCCGCCGTTCGGCAGCATCGTGACCACCGCTTCGGCATTCGCGACGGCATCGGGCACCGCGTTGAACGTGGCGCAGCCGTTCTCCTTTGCTCGCGCGAGTGCCTCTTCCGACAAGTCGAACGCGGCAACTTCGTGGCCGGCCTTGACCAGGTTCGCGGCCATGCCGCCGCCCATGTTACCCAAGCCGATGAATGCGATCTTCATGTGCAATCTCCAAGGAGACAGGCCACCCTGCCCCGTTCGTGTCGAGCAAAGTCGAGACACGCTGGCGCCGCGCTGACGTGTCTCGACTTCGCTCGACACGAACGGGGCAAGTGTGTGAGCTCAGGTAATCAGCGCCCCTGCCAAACTCCGGCGCGCTTTTCGACGAAGGCAGTCATGCCTTCGGTCTTGTCCTCGGTTGCGGTGAGGATCTGGAACATACGACGTTCCATCAGCAAGCCGGTGTCGAGCGTGGTCTCGAAGGCGATGTTGACCATCTCCTTGTTGATCATCGCGGCCAGGGGCGGCATCGCCGCGATATCCGCTGCAGCCTTGAGGGCGGTGTCTAGCAGCTGATCGAGTGGGACCACGCGGCTGACGAGACCGGAGCGCTCAGCCTCTTCCGCATTCATGTTGCGGCCTGTCAGGCACATGTCCATCGCCTTGGACTTGCCGACAGCGCGGGTCAGGCGCTGCGAGCCCCCCATGCCGGGCGCGACCGCCAGCTTGATCTCGGGCTGGCCGAACTTGGCCGTGTCGGACGCGATGATGAAATCCGCCATCATCGCCAGCTCGCAGCCGCCGCCGAGCGCGAAGCCGTTGACGGCCGCGATCCACGGCTTGCGCACTGCCTTGACCAGCTGGCTCGTCCACCCCGCAAAGAAGTCTTCGGAGAAGAACTCCGCGCTCGACTTCTCGACCATCTCCTTGATGTCGGCGCCGGCGGCGAAGGCCTTCTCGCCCGACCCGGTGAGCACCGCACAACCCTGAGACTTATCCGCTTCAAACTTCCCGAAGGCGTCGATGAGTTCGCCCAACACCGTCGAGTTCAACGCGTTGAGCGCCTTGGGCCGGTTCAGCGTGATCAGCGTGACCGCGCCCTTCTGCTCGACCAAGATCGTCTCGTAGGTGCTCATAGGGCTTTCCATTCCTCGTTTGCGGGCAGCGGCGCAAAGATCGCGTCCAGCTGCGCGGGGGTGACGCCCTCGGGCGTCGGCGGGTTCCATTTGGGCGCTTGGTCCTTGTCGACGATCACGGCGCGCACGCCCTCTGCGAAATCGGGCAACACCAGCACGCGGGCGCCGAGGCGGTATTCCATGGCCATGTTGTCAGCAAAGTCGGTCAGCTTCGCAGACTCGGCAAGCTGGCGCAGGGAGACCTTGCAGGCCTGCGGGCTCTTGGCGCGCAAGGTGGCGAGTTCCTTTGCCGCCCACTCGCCATCATCGGCTTCCAGGCTGGCGAGGATGTCCTCCAGCCTGTCGGACGCGAAGTGCTTGCGGATGAGCGCCGCCTGGTTCTCGATCTTCGGCTCCGGAGGCGTGATCGCCAGCGACGCAAGCACGCCGCCGATCTCGTGACCCGCCCCGATGCGCTGCTTCGCCTCGGGGAGTGCGCTGGCCGGCAGATAGTGCGTGGCGAGACCCGTCCACAGGCACTCGGCACCATCGAGGCGCGCGCCCGTAAGCGCCAGGAACTGGCCGAGCCGACCATCGAGGCGCGAGAGATACCAGCCGCCGCCAACGTCGGGGAACAGGCCGATGCCGGTCTCGGGCATGGCGAAGCGGGTGTTCTCGGTCGCGACGCGATACTTCGCCGGCTGCGAGATGCCGACGCCCCCGCCCATGGTGATGCCGTCCATGAAGGCGACCACGGGCTTCTCGTAGGTGAACAGCAGGTGGTTGAGGCGGTACTCGTCGAAGAAGAACGCGCGGCCCGCCACACCCTCGTCGGTCAGTGCCGACTGGCGCAGCAGGTTGATGTCGCCGCCTGAGCAGAACCCGCGGCCCTCGCTGTGCTCGACGATCACGGCCTTGATCTCGGCATTGTCGCGCCAGGCGAGCAGCGCCTCGGTCATGGCCAGGCACATGTCGAGCGTCAGCGCGTGAATGGCCTTGGGGCGGTTAAGCGAGAGAAACCCCGCGACGCCCTCGCGCCGAGTGAGCAGTTCGTCAGACATTGCGAACACCATTGCTTTCATGAACCGTGACCAGCGAGGTTGTACCCTCGGCTTCCTTCATCAGATCGAACACGAGGCCCTGCCCTCTTTTATATCGCAAGCTGACGTGAGATTGCGTGCGATGGCGAACCACCATGATGCTGCACAGGCAGATCGTCGCCACTGCGGCAAGGCCCGCTACCGCCGGAACCGCCGCCACTCCGGCCAGTACGACCGGAGCGGAGCGCGCCGCATTCACCAGAAGCGGGTTTGCCATCGCGTTCCTAGCTCACCTTTGTGCTTACTGGCGCAGCAGATCGCGCCCGACGATCATGCGCATGACCTGGTTGGTACCTTCCAGGATCGAGTGCACGCGCAGGTCACGCCAGAAGCGCTCGATCGGGTAGTCCTTCAGGTAGCCGTATCCGCCGAACAGCTGCAGCGCGTCGTTGACGATCGCCGAGCCACTATCGGTCGCCAGCCGCTTGGCCATCGCCGAGAAGCGCGACTTGTCGGGCGCGTTCGCCGTGATCTTGGCAGCCGCCATGTAGAGCAGCGCGCGCGCGGCCTCCAGGTCGGTCGCCATGTCGGCCAGCATAAACTGGGTGTTCTGGAAATCAGCGATCGGCTGGTCGAACTGCTTGCGATCCTTCACATACTGGATTGCCTCGTCGAGGCAGCGCTGCGCACCGCCGAGCGAGCACGCGCCGATGTTGATCCGGCCGCCATCAAGGCCGGCCATGGCGAAGCGGAAGCCCTCGCCTTCCTTGCCGACGAGATTGGCGACGGGCACCCGCGCGTCCTCGAAGATGACTTGCGCGGTAGGCGAGGCGTTCCAGCCGAGCTTTTTCTCGGGCGCGCCGAAGCTGACGCCGGGCGTGTCCTTGTCGACGACGAGGCAAGTGATGCCCTTGGACTTGTGCTCGCCGGTGCGGACCATTACGACATAGACGTCGTTGTAGCCGCCGCCCGAGATGAACTGCTTGGTGCCGTTCAGCACGTAGTGGTCGCCATCCAGCCGCGCCGTCGCCTTGAGCGCCGCGGCGTCCGAACCCGAACCAGGTTCTGTGAGGCAGTAGCTGGCGATCTTCTCCATCGTGACCAGCTCGGGCAGGTAGCGATCCTTGAGGTCCTGGCTGCCGTACGTGTCGATCATCCATGCGGCCATGTTGTGGATCGAGATGTAGGCGCTGGTAGCCGGGCAGCCGTAGCTCATCGCCTCCATGATCAGCGCCGCCTCGAGCCGCCCCAGGCCGATGCCGCCGCTTTCTTCCGAGACGTAGATCGCACCAAAGCCGAGCTCGCCCGCGGCCTTCCACACGTCCACCGGATAGTGATGCTTTTCATCCCACTCGGCCGCGAACGGCGTAATTCGGTCCTCGGTGAACTTGCGAGCGGTATCCTGGATCGCGAGCTGGTCTTCGGTCAAAGCAAACTGGTCAGTCATTCATCCCCCCCTCTTGTTGGTATCAGGGTGCTGCTATCAGGCGCAGCGGGTATACTTGAGCGGTCCAGGCAAGGCATCCTTGCCGGTGTCGCGCCGGATCAGCGTCTTGCCGCCGTTCTGGACATCGAGCGCGACATCCAGCGTCCAGGCCTGGCCCTCGCCCGAGAAGCCGAAAGTGCCGCGCAGGCTGTCATCGCCGGCATCCTTGACCTTGGCGAGCTTGGCGACGGCCTCGTAGAACTTGAGCTGTGTAGCCGAGACGGTGAGCAGCCCCTTCGCATCGCCGAGCTTGCTGGTGCAGTCCTTAGGTACGAGGCCCCAGCGACCGCGGATGGCTGCGGGGATCTCGTTCGCGGCGACGCTCTGTGTTGCGCTTGGCGTGGTGCTCGGCGTCGGAGAAGCCACAGGAGAACCACTCGCCGCCGGCGGTACGTCGCTAGCCTCGGACGGAGGTATCGGCGATGTCCGAACAGGCTGCAGATCGTCGCTGCTGCTCGGCTGTGTTGCAGGCTGCTCGGGGCTCTTCGAGCAAGCGGACAAGGTGAGTACAGCTGCCAAGGCGATCATCGGCAATGCTGCTTTCATCGACCTTTCCTCCCTCTCTCGCCACCCCCGCCAAAGCGGGGGTCCGTCTCCTGACGTCTCGTAAAAGGAACCACCTGGAGATGGACTCCCGCTTTCGCGAGAATGACGAAGGTACGGTTGAAGGTAGCCAGCTTCAGCCGACGGCTTCGATGATGTCCTTGCCGAACAGCGCTTCGTCGCTCGGAAGCGACTTGGGCGTGGCGAGCGGCTTGGACACCCAGGTCTCGTTGATCAGGTCGCGCCAGGTGATGTTGTTGTTGGTTGCGTTGCCGCCCCACGAGCCGCAGCCCAGCGAGAAGGTCTGGCGCATGCCGTTCCACAGGTTACCCGAGTTCGAGGCCGACTGCGGCTGGTTCACCATCACGCGGCTGGTCTTGGTGCCCTCGGCCAGCTTGCGGATGTTCTCATCGCTGTTCGAGTAGATGCCGCAAGAGTGGCCCTGGCCCTGATAGGCCTGGATGTTGTTGGTGAGCGCGATCGCCTCGTCGATGTCCTTGGCGCGGTACAGCGCCATGGTGACAGTCATCTTCTCGCCGGAGAACTTGAAGTCGGGGCCGAAGCCGGTCTCGGGCACGATGAAGAACGCGGTATTCTCCGGAATGGTGAAGCCCGCATAGTCGGCGATGAACTGCGGCGATTGCGCGACGACCTTGGCGTTGATGTGCTCGCCATCTTCCCAGATCGCGTTCTGCAACTTGGTCTTCTGCTCGCTGTCGAGCACCAGACCGCCCTTCTCCTTCAGCTTGCCCAGCATCTCGTCGTAGATCGCGTCGAGCAGGATCACCGCGTTGTCCGATGAGCACGAGGCCGCATAGTCCAGCGTCTTGGACAGCAGGATCTTGGCTGCCGCATCATCAAGGTCGGCGGTGTCGTCGACGGTGACCACCGCATTGCCGGCGCCGACGCCGAGTGCCGGGGTGCCCGACGAGTAGGCCGCCTTCACCATCGGCGTGCCACCCGTGGCGAGAATGCGGTCGCACTGCTTCATGACTTCGTTGGTGCGCTCGACCGAAGGCTGCTCGATCGCGATCACCAGGTCGGCCGGAGCGCCCAGCTTCACCAGCGCGTCGCGCATGAGGCCGCAGATCTTGGCGTTGATGAACTTGGCGCGCGGGTGCGGGCAGACGATGATCGAGTTGCGGCCCTTGACCGCGTTGATCGCCTTGATAACCGGAGTTGCCTCGGGGTTGGTCGAGGGCGAGAGCGCACCGATCACGCCGACCGGCTTGGCGATCTTGTAGAGATTACGCTCGTGATCTTCCTCGATCACGCCCACCGACTTGTCGTCGATGATGTCCATCAGCGCGGCGCGGGTCTTGACCGAGATCTTCTTGAACTTGCCCTCGTAGTTGCCGAGCTGGGTTTCCTCGACGGTCTCGCGGGCGATCTCCTCGTCCATGCCCGGCTTGGCGACAGCGTAGACCATGCCGCGGATCCAGGTGTCGACCTGCTCCTGCGTGGCATTCTCGATCTGCTGCTGTGCTGCGCGCGAGCGGGCGATCAGTTCCGCGACCTCGTCGGCGACGGACGGTCCAGTAGTTTCGGCGATCTTTTCAACGGTGGCCATGTTCGTCATCCCTTCAAGGCTGAGAGCCGCGGCAGGCGCCACGTCACGGCAGACCGAACTGCCTGGTCCTGCTCCCGATACACCTTCACGCCGTCCACTGCACCTTTCGGCAGCCGGTCGCAACTCTCTTCTTAACCGCGCGCTTAAACTGCTGCATGTGCAAAAAACGCTAGGTTAGTTTCATCTGGAGCACGCGTCTCCCGTGTCGACCTGCGGCGTCGGGCAGTACAGGATCGGTCCTTGCGCCCGTTGGCAAGACGGCGCCGACCTGCCATCGTGCGCGCGACGAAGCCGGGTCGACATGACGAATACCCCGTCGCTTTGGCGAACTAACATCGCGGGTGGAGACAGACGTGACGCAGACAACCATCGACGCAGCGGACTTCCGCAAGGTCCTCGGCAGTTACCCGACCGGAGTCTGCGTCGTTACGGCCCTGGACGGCGACAACAAACCGGCCGGGATGGTGGTGGGCAGCTTCACCTCGGTTTCGCTAGACCCGCCGCTCGTCGGCTTCTTTCCGGATAAGAAATCCACCTCATGGCCGCTGATCGAGAACGCCGGGCATTTCTGCGTCAACGTGATGGGCAGCGACCAGCAGGACGTGTGCCGCGCCGTCGGCGCCAAGGGTGACGAGAAGTTTGTCGGGGTCGAGTACACGCTATCCGAGCACAACCTGCCGATCATCGCCAACTCGCTCGCCTGCATCGAGTGCCGGCTCTACTCCGTCACCGAGGCGGGCGATCACTGGTTCGTCATGGGCGAGGTCCTGCGCATGGAATCGACTCGCGACGAGGATCCGATGCTGTTCCATCGCGGCAAGTACGGCGGCTTTGCCGAAGTGCTGTGACCGGCCTTCGCCGTTCACCGGCTTGACTCTCCCGCCAACGATGCTGTTCAGGTGTTCAGCAATTCGATGGGAGAGTAAGGCATGACACGTTCGTTGGAAGGCAAAGTCGCCGTCATCACCGGCGCGGGATCGGGGATCGGCCGCGGTTGCGCGCGTCGGCTCGCCGAGGACAAGGCCGCGATCGCGGTGTGGGACCTCAACCCGGACGGCGCGGCCGAAACCGTCTCGCTGATCGAGAGCGAAGGCGGCAAGGCCATCGCTATCACCGCAGACTGCGCCGACAAGGCCGCAATCAAGGCGGCAGCGGACGAGACCCGTGCGAAGCTCGGCCCGGTGTCGATCCTGGTGAACAATGCCGGCATCGCGCCCTTCACCGCCTTCACCGACATCGAGGATGACGAGTTCGACAAGGTGATCCGCATCAACTTGCGCGGTCCCTGGCTCGTGACCAAGGAACTGGTCGGCGACATGCTCGCGGCGAAGTGGGGCCGGATCATCAACATTACCTCATCCTCGACGCAGACCGGCTCGCCGATGCAGAGCCACTACGTCGCCTCGAAGGGCGGCCTGTTCGGCCTGACCAAGGCGCTTGCGCTGGAACTGGGCAAGACCGGGATCACCGTGAACCTGATCCCGCCGGGTTCGATCGACACTCCGATGCTCCGCGGCGCGCCGATCGACGGCGATGCCTATGGCGCTACCCTCCCCGTGGGGCGCCTGGGCAAAGTCGAGGATATCGCCGCGGCGTGTGCGTTCCTCGCGTCCGAAGAGGCGAGCTATTTCACCGGCCAGACGATGAGCGTCAACGGCGGCCGCTACATGGGCTCGGCCTGATCCTTGCGAAAGCGGGCTGCTTCGCCGTTTGAAGGCGTCGCAGCCCGCGTGCTTCAGTAACTGGCTGCAGGCCAGTAACTGGCTGCAGGCGCGACGGTCACTTCCAGCCCGTCGAGTTCGGGGCGCATCTTCACCTGACATCCCAGGCGGCTCGTCGGCCCCATGACGTCGGCGACCATGTCGAGCATGGCGTACTCGATCTCGTCGGGCTCTCCGGTCCGGCCATACCAGTCCTGTGCAACATAGACATGGCACGTCGCGCAGGCGCAGCCGCCGCCGCAATCGCCCAGGATCCCGGCGACGCCGTTCTGCCGTCCAAGCTCCATGAGGCTGGTGCCATCCTCGACATCGTCGAACCTGTGCACGACGCTGTCGACGTCGGTCATCGTGACCCTGAGATTACGCATCTACTCGCCCTCACTAGTATTCTTCCCACTATTCGCCCACGTGAATAGCTGTTCCCCAATGCCGCACGCCGGGACGATTTGCAAAGCGCCAAGTGGTCCCAGTGCTTGACGGGCGGCGAGGGGCATCGAACCATCGCACGCAAATCGAGGTACGGGAGAGAACACGATGAAACTGGGTTTCGCGATGCCGCACATGTTGCGGCTGAAGGCTACGATGCAGCCTTGGGAGGCCAAGGTGACCGGAGCCGACCAGACCCGGCTTGCCAAGTGGGCGGAGAAGCTCGGCTACGAGATGATCGCGGTGCCCGAACATCATGTGATCCCGCGCAGCCACATCGACTTGTCAGGCCCGTTCTACTTCAACGCCTACACGGCCATGGCTCACTTCGCCGGCGCGACCGAGACGATCCGCGTCAATTCGTGCATCGCCATCCTGCCGGCGCAGCATCCGATCGTCACGGCCAAGGCGCTGTCGACGATGGACTGGCTTTCCGACGGACGGGTGACGATCACCTTCGCAGTGGGCTGGCTGGAGGAGGAGTTCGCCCTCCTCGGCATCCCCTTCCACAAACGCGGGGCGATGGCCGAGGAGTACATCCAAGCCATCCTTGCGCTCTGGACGCAGGAGAAGCCCGAGTTCGAGGGCAAGTACGTGTCGTTCCACGATGTCGCGTTCGAACCAAAGCCGGTGCAGAAGCCGCACCTGCCGGTCTGGTTCGGTGGGGATGCCGATCCGGTGCTGAGCCGGGTCGCCCGCTATGCGCAAGGCTGGTGGCCATTCCTCACCAAGCCCGAGCTGATCGCCCAGCGTATCGACTTCATCCGCTCGCAACCCGACTACAACGGCCAGTTGGCCGACGTGTACTACGGGATGTCGACCAGCCGCGTCGGCGAGGGTCATGCGGTGATCGACGATCCCACCGCCCGGCCCGGCCAGACCAAGCAGGCGATCATCGACCGGCTCGGCTGGCTCAAGGCTCAAGGGGTGACATGGAGCTCGGTGCCGATCCCCGCGCTGTCGAGCATCGAGGGGTATTACGACTACACGCAGTGGATCGCGGAGGAGATCATGCCGGCGGTGCGATAACGGCGCCCCGGCTTGAGCTCACACGGCGGCGGTCTGGTCTGCGGCGATGTACATGCGGCAGATCAGGCCCTCGGGCCTGAACTCGACCTTGGTCGCCTGTTCGCCATGCTGGCCAAGGCCGCGCGCAATCAGGGTCTGGCCGAAGCCCGTCTTCTCGGGCGGGACGACCGGCGGGCCGCCATCTTCCTTCCAGACGATCTCGATACGCTCGCCTTGCTGCGCGGCGCTGATCGAAATGCGACCGCTCTCCCCCGAAAGCGCGCCATACTTGACGGCGTTGGTCACCAGCTCGTGGAAGATCAGGCCCAGCGCCACCGCCGCATCGGGCACCACCCGCACGCCGACGCCGTCGAGTTGCACCCGCTCGCTGCCGACGGTGACGAACGGCGCCAGCTCGGCATTGATCAGTTCCTCCAGCGTGAGGCCGTTCCACACGTCGCTGGCGAGCAGCGTGTGCGTGGCCGCCAGCGCTTCCAGGCGGCGGCCGAAGGCGGTGCGGAACTCGCCCATGTCCTTCGAGCCCGCTATCGTGCGATGCGCGATTGCCATGACCAGCGTAAGCGTATTCTTCACGCGATGAGTCAATTCGCCCATCAGCAGCGCCTGGCGCTTTTCGGTCGCGCGTCGTTCGGTCACGTCGGCGATGGTGACTATGCAGCCGAAGATGGTGTCGCCGGACTGGCGCAAAGGCGCCGCGCTCAACAGGACGTCGCGTGCGCGGCCATCGATGGTGAGGATCGCCTCTACCCCGCGGACGGCAGAACCGGCCAGGGCGACGCCTACGAGATCGCCGCCGGCCATCAGGCCCGAGCTGAGTGCGAAGCCGAGCGCGAAAGCTTCATCGAACAGCCGGCCGACGGCGCTGCCCTCATGGAAATGGCGCACGCCCGCGTTGGCGTGGGTGATGCGCCCCTCCTGGTTGCACACCAGCACCGCCTCGTTCGAGGAGGCCATGATCGCGCGGCCGATGCGGTCGCTTTCGTGCGCCGCAGCCGCCTCGATCCGTTCGGTTACATCGCTAAACGTCAGCGCATGACCGTGCCCGAAGCCCAGCGCGAGCGGAGCGACAGTTACTTCGACGTGGCGGTAGCCTCCGACGGAAGGTAGCGCGATCTGGCCGCTGCGCCGCGCATGGTCCGCATCCTGCAGCAGCTGGCGGACGGTGACCGCCGCGCTCTCGCCCAGAGCGGCGAGCAGGCCGCCCTTCTGCAAGTCCTTGGCGCTACGGCCGAACAGCATGCACAGGGCGGCGTTGGCGTAGATCAGCCTGCCTTGACCATCGAGCGCCGCTGCGCCGAGGTCCATGGCCTCCATGAAGGCACGGTAGCTGTCCTGGCCGCCGAGGGCGAAAACCTCGTCCTGCTCGGCGCCGCGAACCACGAGCGCGTCCACCTCGCCCTCGCGGATGGCGCGCAGGGTGTCTTCGGCTTCGTCGAGGCGACGGCGTAGATCCGCTTCGCGTTCGGGTGCTCCCGCGTCTTCGGGCGTGGCCACCTCAGCTCTCAACCTTGAGATGGACCAGGACCTTCTCCTCGTCCGACAAGTCGCCGATGATCTTCTGCACCGGCACCGGCAGCGAGCGGACCAGCGTGGGGATGGCGACGATGTTGTGCTCGCGGGCAAGCTGGGGATGCTCGCGCAAGTCGATCACCTCGACCTCGTAGTGCTCCTCCAGATGCTCGGTGACGATGCGTTCGAGATTGCGGATCGCCGCCACCGACTTGGGTGTCTGGCCAGCGACGTAGAGTGTCAGCTTCATCGGCTTGCTAGCAGGCCCCCTGCCCGTTTCGAGGCTCACGAGCTGCTACCTCCGCGTTGCGCCGCCATTTCGTCACGATCGGTCTGCGCTTGTGAGAGCAGTTCCGCTTCGTGCGCTCCCAGGCTGCGCAGCTCGATCTCGTCGGCTTCCAGCTCTGCGCGAAGGGCCTCGATCTGAGCCTGCGCGCGGCGGCGGCGCTGGTCTATCTTGTCCTGCAGACGCGCGAACTCGCCTCGCCTGATCGCCTCTTCGCGCCGCAACCTGGCTTCCGCCGCGCGCCGCGCAGAGCCGGTCAGCGCGCCGTCTTCTCCAAGGTAAGGTTCTACCAGCGATATCCCGTCGCCGCTCATCACGAACTCGCGCACCTGGTTGGAATGCGCGATGCCGCGGGCCTTGAGCAAGTAGAGCTCGCGGTTGAACTCGCCATTCACTTCGCGGTTGAGCAGCAGCACCCAGGCGTCCATCAGCGAGGACAGGCCGGCGTCGGTTTCGCTGACACGCTGGTCGTGTGCCAGGTGCGTGAACACGCCGGTGATGCCATGGCCCTTCAGATAATCGATCATGCGCAGCAGCATGGACTGCACTTCGAGCTGCTCGCCGCTGTCGAGGAATGCCGAGATCGGATCGAGCACCACAAGCGACGGGCGGTACTTCTGCACCTCGCGCAGCATGACGGCCAGGTGCATCTCCAGACTGTAGAACGTCGGACGCGCAGCGACGGTGCGCAGCAGGCCCGCATCGATACAGGGCTGCAGGTCGATGCCGATCGAGCGCATGTTGCGCACCGTCTGCGCTTCGGATTCCTCGAACGAAAAGTACAGCGCCCGCTCGCCTCGTGCACACGTCGACGATACGAATGCGGCCGCGATCGAGCTCTTGCCCGACCCGGCGACACCGCTCAGCAGGATCGAGCTGCCGCGGTGGAAGCCGCCGCCGCTGAGCATCGCGTCGAGATCTGCAATACCGGTGCTCACCCGCTCGTCATGGACCTGGTGGCCCAGGCCCAGCGAGCTGACCGGCAGCACGCTGAAGCCGTCCTCGCCGATCAGGAACGGGTATTCGTTGGTGCCGTGCGCAGTACCGCGATACTTGACGATCCGAAGCCGCCGCGTGGAAACCTGGTTGTGGACGCGGTGATCGAGCAGGATCACGCAGTCGGAGACGTACTCCTCCAGCCCCTGCCGGGTCAGCGTGCCGTCGCCGCGCTCGCCGGTGATGACGGCGGTGAGGCCCTTCTCCTTCAGCCAATCGAACAGCCGGCGGATCTCGGCGCGCAGGATCGCCGGGTTCTGGAAAGCCGAGAACAGGCTCTCGATTGTGTCGAGCACGATCCGCTTGGCCCCAATTTCCGCCACCGCGAGTTCCAGGCGCAGGAACAGCCCTTCGAGATCGTAGTCGCCGACTTCGGCCAGCTCGGACGGATCGATGGCGATGTGCTCGATGTGGACCATCTTGCGCGCGATCAGATCGTCGAGCTCGAAGCCGAGCGAGGCCACGTTGTCGACGATGTCGCCGGGCCGCTCCTCGAAGGTGACGAATACGCCGGGCTCGTTCTCCTCGCGCGCGCCGTTGACCAGGAACGTCGAGGCGAACAACGTCTTGCCGCAACCGGCCGAGCCGCACACGAGTGTTGGGCGCCCGCGCGGCAAGCCGCCGAGTGTCAGATCGTCGAACCCGTCAATTCCCGTCCGCGCCTTCGCGATGCCGTCCGTCACGCTACCCCGCTGTGTGCCTTGTGCTCGCGATCGCGTTAAGCCCGCTCGCACCTCTCGGCAATCGCATTGGCACAATCATCCGGTCGGCGCGTCCGGCAATCGTTCCAGCAGCGCAGCGCTAAACTGCGCCGGGCCGCCGCGGTTCCAGCGTGTTCCGCACGGACGATCATTTTCCCCCGGCGAGCAGCGCGACCTTGACGCGCCACCCGCCCTGCCCCGACTGTCGGGGCAAGATAAGGGAGAGACGATCGCCATGAACCCACCCCGGCCCAGGCCCAAGCTCGACCAGGAGAACCGTGCGTTCTGGACCGGTGGTGCAGAGGGCAAGCTGCTGATCGTGCACTGCCACGACTGCGGGCAATGGACGCACCCGCCCCGCATCCTGTGTCGCCACTGCCAGTCCGAGAACATCGCACCCGAAGCCGTCGCGGGCACGGGCGAGATCGACACTCTGACCGTCAATCACCAGCCCTGGGCCAAGGACCTGGAAGTCCCTTACGTGATCGCACGCGTCCGGCTCGACGGCGTGCCCGGCGTGTACCTCACCACCAACATCGTCGGCTCTCCGGTCGAGGACGTTCACTTCGACGACAAAGTCCGTGTCGTGTTCGAAGAACAGGACGGGATCTTCTATCCTCTGTTCGAAAAGCATGTCCCGAACACCGCCGAGGGGGTCGCCTGACCATGGCACGCGAAGCTTACATCACCGGCATCGGCCAGTCCGAAGTGGGCGTGCGCCTGCCGCGCCATCCGCTGCTGCTGACGCTCGACGCCGCGCGAGAGGCAATCGCCGATGCAGGCCTGACCTTCGACCAGATCGACGGCGTATTTTCATTCCCCGGCAAGGCGGCGGGCTACCTCGCCTTTTCGCCGGTAGGCACCGACGACCTGATCGAAGCGCTCGGGATTAAGTCCAAGTGGCAGATGGGCGCCATGGAGCAGCCCGCGCAGCTCGCCGCGATCGCAATGGCCGCCTGGGCGGTGAAGGAAGGCATCTGCCGCCACGTGCTGTGCTTCCGCACCGTCTACGAAGCGGGCGGCATGGCCGATCCCGGCACCTACATGGCCGGCATGAAGCAGGACACCGTCTCGGGCGCGTCGCAGTGGACCTCGCCATTCTGGGCGACTTCTGCGGCGTGCTGGACCGCGCAGTATGCCAACCGCCACGTCCACCGCTACGGGATGACGCGCGAGCAGCTTGGGCAGATCGCGATCAACGGCTCGAAGAACGCGATGCTCAACCCCCGCGCGCGGGCGATCACCAAGGAAGAGCTGACGCTGGACAAGTACATGGACGCGCGGCTGATCTCGACCCCGCTGTGCCTCTATGACTGCGACCGCTTCTCCGACGCATCGACGGTGATCATCGTATCGGCCGGCGACGCGCTGGACGAGATCAAGGCGACGCCGATCCGCATCGCCGCGAGCGCAGGCTCGGTGAACCGCTACTCCTGGGACCAGGTCGAATGGCCCGCCGCCTACGAAACCGGCGCGGACCTTTGGACCCGCACCGACTATACCGTCGACGATGTCGACACGGTGCAGTTCTATGATGGCTTCGCGTTCCTGCCGATCACATGGTTGGAAGGCCTTGGCTTTGTCGGCAAGGGCGAAGGCGGCAAGTTCATCGAGGGCGGGCAACGTATCGCCCGCGACGGCGAGTTGCCGATGAACACGGCGGGCGGCCAGCTTGGAGCCGGGCGCCTGCACGGCTTCGGCTTCGCGCACGAGGCGGTGACGCAGTTGCGCGGCGTGGGCGGAGAGCGGCAGATCCCGGGCGATCCGAAGGTGGCGGTCGCGACCTCGGGCGGCGGGCCGCTCGCGGCGGCGCTGTTGCTGGCGAGGGATTGAGGCGAACGAGCAGGCGAGATCCTCCCCTGCAAGGGAACGGGGACCGCCGCCGCAGGTGGTGGTGGAGGGGTTTAACCCCTTAAGGCAGGCAATCCGCTGACGGTGACACCCCTCCGTCACGCGCGATGCGCGCGCCACCTCCCCTTGCAGGGGAGGATCTCGCAGCGGGAGCTGTGACCGGGCCTTAGGCCGGAGCCCCTTCCGAGTCCTCTCCGGGCGGGGTTTCGATGGGCGCCTGGGCCCGCTTGGCGGTGCGCTTCAAGCCGATCAGCGGGCGCAGCGGCCCGATCGCGCGACCTCCGAAGTAAAAGGCCAGCGAGCCGACGGCAGTGCCGGCTACCAGCACCGCAAACTCGACGAGCGGGTCCGGGTGGAGCGGACGCAGCCAGTATCCGATCACCAAGATCAGAGTCTGGTGGATGATGTAGAACGGGAACACTGCCTCGGCCAGCGTCGTGCGCCAGCGCCCTTCGCGGTTCCAGTACCGGTCGGCGATGCCGAACAGCGCGATGATCGCGCACCACGACTGGGTCGCACGCGCTACCCGAAATGGGTCCTGCCAAGCCTCATGGATGCGGACATCGGCGAGGAAGTGCCACTCGTATGCCGACACGCCGAGGTAGCCGAGGACGGCCAGCGCCGCTGCCAGCTTCCATTGGCGCGCGATCGCCAACCGCACCCCTTCGGACTTACGCAGCAGCACCCCGAACAGGAACATCGGCAGGTACGCCGCATGCGCGTGAAGGTCGTTGACGAGGTCGTGGTTGTCGGTCCAGCCGCCGGGCAACCGCCGCGCCAGGTAGATCCAGCCGATTCCCAGCGGCAGGAGCAGCCATCCCTCCAGCGCCCGCTCGCCCGTATCGTGCAGCCATGTCCTCACCCTGGCCGGCAGCAGCTTGAGAGCGACGAGGACCAGCGTGTAGGCCAGCAAGTAGACCACGAACCACAAGTGCATCCAGCTCGGCACCATGACGCCGTCGAGGTTGCGGAAGGTGAAGTAGTCGTGCGCCAGGAACCACAAGTACGAGTGGTCGTAACCCTTGGCCATGGTCAGCCAGACCCACGGCTGTGGCGGCACGACGACCGCCATCCCGAACAGCAATGGGATACCGAGCCGGGCCAGCCGGCCGCGCAGGAAGGCCGCGGTGCCGCTTGCGCGCGCAAGCACCGCGGCGCTGGCATACCCCGATATCGCGAACAGCAGCGACAATCGCCAGGCATTGAGCGCCAGGAGCGGGTATGCCACCCACTCGTAGCTTCGCGCCGACTTCAACTCGTATGGCCAGGTCGAGAAGACCAGCCCGACATGGTACAGGATCAGCAGCGCAAAGGCACCGATGCGCAGCCAGTCCATTCCATAGTGCCGGGACGAGAGTGGGCCGGCAGGCGTGGCATAATGGGCTGACAATCGCGGCTCCGCTGCTGGGCTGCGCCGACGACGGGCCGCTCCGATGCTGGAACGGGGCTGCTAGCAGCGACCGTCCGGCGCTGGAATAGCGTTTCCGGCCAAGCGTGTGGAATGCGCCATGCCTGCAGCTAAACCTTAACCGGTGTGGCGGCCGCCTCTTCAGACCGCGAGCTTATGCTCTGTATCCACGCCCCAACTCGGGTATGCCCGCAGTCCGAATAGCAGGGCAGCGCTGAACAGCGTGACGACAAAGCCAGCCCACAGCAGCACCTCGTAGCTGCCCCAGGTGTCGTGGATCCATCCGCCCAGGACGGGGCCAAGGCCGGAGCCGGCGGCGATCAGGCTGGCCATGGCACCGAAGATCGTGCCGAACTTGCGCATTCCGGTGTAGGCGGCGGTCAGGTAGCCGACCAGCTGCAGCTTGGTGCCGCCGGCATAGCCGTTGATCATCATGGCGATGACGATCACCGCCGTCGGTGCTCCCGGCCACAGCAGCAACACGAACGTCAGCGACGTTGCGGCGATCGTGATCCCGCCGACCCAGCGTGCGGGATATCGGTCCAGCAGCACGCCCGTCACCAGCTTGCCGGCAATGCCGACGAACCCGGCAATACCGGCGTAAAGTGCAGCGGTAGTCCGATCGACGCCGACCTCCTCGAGTATCGGGATCTGGTGGACGACGAGCGCGATCGTCACCGTCATGATCACAAAGGTCGATATCGCGATCCGCCACAAGTCAGGGTTGCGCCATGCCTCGGCCACGCTCAGGCCGGGAACGTTCAGCAGCGGTGCTTTCGCGCTGGTGACCGGCTCGGCCAGACGCTTGCGCCGGCTGATGTCATAGCCGTCGCGCAGCCACGCCCCGCAAAGCAGCACGGCCAAGGCGCCCCAGCCCAGCCCCAGCCACACGTAGGCGCCGCGCCAGCCGAAAGCGTCGATCAGGTAGTTGGTCAGCGGCGGCGCAATCCCCTGCGCCAGCGCTGCCCCGGACAGGACCAGCCCCAACGCCAGCCCACGTCCCGCATCGAAGGTGCTGTTCACGGCCGCGGTCCAGACCGTCGACTTGGTGGCGAGCGCGGCCAGGGCATAGAGCGTCCAGATCGCGAACCATTGGATCCGCGATCCGGTGAGCAGGCTGAGCGAGGCGATCACGCCCGCCATCAGGATGAGCCCCGGGATCGCCATCCGGCGCGTGCCCCACTTGTCGATGAACACGCCGAACAGCGGCGAACCCAGGAAAGTCAGCACTGCCGTGATCGATACACCCGAGGAGACAAGCGTGCGGCTCCATCCGAATTCGCGGCTCAGCGGCTCGATGAACAGGCCGGTCGAGGAGGTGATCACGGACGTGAACGAAAACCCGATCGCCGCCGCCAGCATCATGCGCCAGTGCTTGCCGAATTCGCGCCGCGCACCCTCGTTCCAGACCGCCAAATCCCGCTCCTTGTTACCCGCGCTCTAGTCGGCGCGCGCAAAGGCTTACCCGGGATTTGTGCGACTGCCAAATAGTCGCACTACGAAGACGGGCGGAGCTGCATCGTGCAGCTCCGCCCGGTTGTGAGGATGAATCGGCAGCTTAGGTCAGGGTTGCGTCGCAGCGGCCTTTTCCTTCGGCGTCGTCACCTCATGATCCTTTGAGATCACCGGCTTCTCGCCCTGCTGCTTGTAGATCGACATCGAGTGCGAGACGTCCGCGCCGTTCTTGCTGGCATGGCTGCGAGACATGGACCGCGCACGCTCGTCGGCATCGCGCGCGGTTGCCGTGGTGCGCTGATTGGCCGAGTTCTGGTTGAGGGTAGCCGTGCCCTCGGTCGTCGCCGTGCCGCCGTTCGCAGCGCGTGCATCGCCCGTGCCGGAGACGCCGACGCTGTCGGGTGTGCCGGTCGCGCTGCCGCTAGTCGAGGCGGACACGTCACCGGTTGTCGGGGTGGAAGCCGAAGTGCTAGTGGTCGGCGCCTGCTGCGCCATTGCGGTGCCGGAAAGGCCTAATGCAAGCGCGGAGGCAGAAAGGATCAGTCTGTTCATGGCGATGTCTCCCATCGACTTGTTATTGTAAAATCAGCGGCCGGTTGCGGGTCGTTCGTCGATCACGATCGTGCAGCCTTTGTCATCCCGGGTCACGGTGACGGAGCGATGTCCGTCCGAAGACGTGGCGCTGCTCGAACTCGATTCACCGCTGCTGTGCGAAGAGGCCGACACCGAGCTATGCGATGTGCCGAGGCCCGAGCTATGCACGGTTGCCGATGCGGTGCCCGCCTGCACCGCGCCGTCGTCTGCGACCCAGCTTTCCTGCCGTGTGCCATCGGCCCAATACTGGATCTTGTGGCACTGCCCGCTCGTGGACGCAGCGGCCGCGAGTATGAGCAAGAAGGTCGGCATGACCGCTCTCCCAGAGCTTGGGGACGGGTAGACCCCGTCCCCTGCCCTTCACCTCGCCGTTAGCGCGGCGTGGTCGTGCCGGTCGGCGCCGTGGGTGCCGTCGGGGTGGTCGAGTTGGCGGTCGCGTCCCCATAGACCTCACCGGTCGAGCCGTTCTTGTCGGTCGAGCCATAGGCATCGATCGAGGTAGAGGTCGACTGGTCACCAGTGCCGGTGGCCGATCCGCCTGCATTCACGCCGCCGGTTGCGCGGTTACGGTCGGTGTAGATCGTGCCCGAACCATGCGTGCTGGCCGAGTTTGCTGCGTCCGAAGCCGCACCGCCCTGCGAGCCGCGCATTGAGTGGTTGCGATGCTTGCCGCGGGTCTGCGCACCTGCCGAAGCGCCGCCTGCAACCGAACCGTCCGGGGTGGACGCGCTCGCGCTGCCGGTTGCCGTGCCAGTCGTGTCCTGCGCCATTGCAGGAACCGCAGCGAGACCCAGGGCCGCTGCCGAAACAATAAGAAGCTTACGCATGATACTCTCCAAAGTTACGCCGCCTTATCCTTGGCGATCAGAGCCGCCTTCGTTGGCGACTGCGGAGAGTAAAGCGTCCGGCAGCTCTCTAAGTTCATGCACTCATCGGGTACAAGCAACGGTTCGACCCCGTCTTTCACTCGGCTGAACGGAGTTGATCCTCCCCGTTCAGCCCTGAGCGGGCTGGATCGGCAATCAGTCCTGATCGGGCTCCACCCACTTGGTCCGGGTCACCCGCGGCGAGAGGTACTTCGTAGCCGTCCATCCACCGTCGACGACGATCGACTGGCCGTTGATCATCTCGCTCCCCGGCAAGCATAGGAACGCGATCACGCTGGCGATGTCGTCGGGCTGGGCCAGCCGCGGATAAGGGGTGGTCTCGACATTGGCCCGCTTGAACCCCTCGTCCTCGAAGCGGTGTGCGACCATGTCGGTCATCGTCACGCCGGGGGCAACGCAGTTGGACCGGATGCCGCGCGGACCGTATTCGCACGCCATGTGCTCGGTCAGCGACTTGAGGCCACCCTTGGCCGCGGAGTAGGCGCCGCCGCGGCGCCCACCGATGTGCGCGAAAGTGCTGGTGACGTTCACAACGCTGGCGCCCTGCTCCAAGTGCGGGATCACGTCCCGGCACAAGCGGAACGGCGCAACCAGCATGATGTCCAGAAAGTCGTCGAGCGTGGCATCGTCCGTCTCGTCGAGCGGCTTGGGGCTACCGACACCGGCGTTGTTGACCAAGGCGTCGATGCGGCCGAAGCGTTCGATCGTCTGGCGGACCACGTCGCCAGGCGCTGCGGGATCGGTCAGGTCTGCACTGATCGCCAGCACGTGATCGGGATTGCCGATCTCGGCCTCCAACGTCGCCAGCTTGTCCTTGCTGCGGCCCACGCCGACGATCGCCCAGCCCTCGCCGTGCAGGATCTTCGCGGTGGCAAGCCCGATGCCGCTGCCCGCGCCGGTGATGATGGCCACTTTCATGTGCATTCCCTTCCCAGTCGTTGACGCCTCGATAACCGCAGTGCTCCGGCCCGTCGAGATGCCAGTGAACAACAGCGTTGAGTGGCTACCCCCTTCACCCGGGTGCGGTGCGGGGTTAGGGGATGGGCGAATCCGAAACCACGGGAGCGGCGGGATCATGACTGACAAGAGCGCATTGGCGGGCATCCGCGTGATCGACATGAGCCGCGTCTTCGCGGCACCGGTCGGGGCGCAGATCCTTGGCGATCTCGGGGCCGACGTGATCAAGATCGAGCGTCCGGGCGTGGGCGATGACGGCCGCGGCTATGGCTTCAGCTGGGTGCCCGGCAAGGACGGCATAGAAACCCGGCACTCCAGCTTCTTCACCGTGTCCAACCGCAACAAGCGCTCGCTGACGCTGAACCACTCCAAGCCCGAGGGGCAGGAGGTGATCCGCAAACTGGTCGAGACCGCGGACGTGCTGATCGAGAACTACAAGGTCGGTGACCTGAAGCGCTTCGGGCTCGATTACGAGAGCCTGAAGGCGGTCAATCCGCGGCTGATCTACTGCTCGGTGACGGGCTATGGCCAGAGCGGGCCGATGGCGGCACTGCCGGGCTATGATGGGCTGTTCCAGGCGATTGGCGGCATGATGGCGGTGACCGGCATTCCCGAGGGCCAGCCTGGCGCCGGACCGCTGAAGACCGGCCCGAGCCTCGTCGACTTCGTCACCGGCCACAACACCGCCCTCGCGATCATGGGCGCGCTGATGTACCGTGAGCGCACCGGCGAGGGCCAGTTCATCGACATCGCCCTGCTCGACAGCTCGGTGGCGATGGTCAGCCACATCATGCAGGACTACCTGATCAGCGGCAACGCACCGCCGCGGCTGGGCAATGGCGGCAATGGCGGCGGCCCGGCCGACCTTATCTATTGCAGCGACGGCATCATCTATCTTACCGCCGGCACCGACGAGCACTACCGGCGTTTGACCGTGCTGATGGAGCAGCCCGAGCTCAACACCGATCCGCGCTTCGACACCAACTTCAAGCGCGGCAAGACCAACCGGGCCGAGCTGATGAACATCATCAACACCTGGAGCCGCCAGTTCACCGCCGACGAGGTCCAAGCCAAGCTGGACGAGGCAGGCATCCCGGCCGCGCGCTACAACGAACTGGGCGACGTGTGGAAGGACCCGCAGGTCCAGCATCGCAACTTGCGCGCGACCACCCCGCACGCCTTTGCCGAAAGCGGCACGGTGGACCTGATCCAGAGCCCGCTCGCGCAGATGTCGGAGAGCCCGGCAACGATCCGCATGGCCCCGCCGATGCTCGGCGAGCACAGCGACGAGATCCTGGCCGAACTGGGCTACGATGACGCTGCGATTGCAGCCTTGAAGGACTCCAAGGTGGTCTAAAGAGCGCGCCCTTCTCCCGGGTCGGGGGAAGGATACGCAGGCTTGTCAGCTTGCTGACTCGCCGAAGTTGGATGGGGGTTCCAACGCTTGCCGGACAGCTCCAGCTCCCCATACAAGCTGCGCTAGTCTCCTGCAGAGCCAAGCTTCGCCATCCTTCCCCGACCCCGAAGGAAGGGGAACTTGCCGACGACGGCACCGCTCATTAGGACAGCGCCATGAAGCGCACCCACCTGCCCCTGAACGCCCTGCGCGTGTTCGATGCCGCGGCGCGCCACCTCTCCTTCACCCGCGCAGCCGACGAGCTTGCCGTCACCCCGGCCGCCGTCGGCCAGCAGATCCGCGCGCTTGAGGATGTGCTCGGCGTCGTGCTCTTCCGCCGCACCAGCAAGGGCCTGGAGCTGACTGAGGAAGCCGGCGCCGGCCTGGAAGCGCTACGCTCTGGCTTCTTGCACTTCGAGGACGCCGTGCAGGCGATGCAGGCGGGCCAATCCAGCCACGTCTACACCATCGCGGCCCCGCGGGAGTTCTTCGCGGCATGGCTGGCGCCACGCCTTGCCGCCTTCCGCAAGGACAATCCGCAGGTGCGCTACGTGATCGTCGATGGCGAAATGACCGACTTCACCGAAGCAAATCTCGACTTGGCGGTGCGGTGGACCGAGGGCCCGGGCGACCTGGAGGGCGTATCCCTTGGTGTCGCCGAGCAGGTCACCATTGGGGCCGGCGACTGGATCGGTTGGCCGGGCGATCCCAGCCCTGCAGGTGATGGCGAAGAAGGACCAGCCATCGTCGTAGGAGATGCCGGGCAGGCGATGTCTGCAGCAATCTCCGGCCTTGGCCGCGCTCGCGTCCCGCTCCTGCTGGCGCGCGAGATGCAGGACGCCGGACGCATCGGCGGACTCGGCGCGCCGGAACCCGCCAGGCGCGGCTACTGGTTGGTCGCACCTGCTCCACAGTGGCGCCAGAAGAAGGTGCGCGAATTGGTGGCAGCGCTGACGGCCTGAGGCCGGTCCCTAGCGTCTCTTCTTCGTGACGTTCAGTTCGACCGCGCGCCTGATCAGGTCGGCAAGTGCTGCCTCGTCCAGCGCGTCGCCTTCGCAGATGTCGATCGCCCGTCGCACGTTCCCGTCGAGGCTTGCGTTGAATAGCCCGTTTGGGTCCGCCAGCGCCGCACCGTTTGCAAACGTCAGCTTGACCTTGTCCTTGTAAGTCTCGCCCGTGCAGACGACGCCGCCGCGTTCCCAGGTCGGCACGCCGCGCCACTTCCAAGCCTCGGTGATCTCCGGCTCAGCAGCATGGATGATCGCGCGCACCCGCGTCAGAACTTCGCCGCGCCAGTCTCCTAGCGCGGCGATGCGTTCGTCGATCAGTTCGCCCGCCGGCTTGGACGGGCCCGGCTCAGAAGCCAAGATCCTCGATCTTGCCGTCGAAGTTGCCGCCCAGCAGATGGCTGGCCTTGGCGAGGTTCTCCTGCGGCACACCGGCGAGATAGCCGTCGATGATGCGCTGGTAGTTGCTGATCAGACCCTCGATGTCCTTGGACAGGCGCATGAACTCGAAGCCCTTGGCGTGCATGCCCTTCTGCTGAATCGGGATATTCGCATAGTCCTGCCGGGGGATCGGCGGGAAGTCCGGGCTGTCGTACGGCAGCACGATCGGCTCCATCACCGGGTCGGGTTCCTGGCCTTCGGGGAAGAAGGTGAGCGACCATAGCTCGAAGAAGCAGCTTTCCGGACCCAGGGGGCGGATGCGGTAGGCCGACATCGAGCTGAAATAGGGCAGCAGGAAGTAGTGCGGGAACAGGAACTCGACCGCGTTGATCGGGTCCGACTGGGTGACCGCGCACAAGTCCGGGATCGGCTCGCCCTTGGCCTTCAACTGCTCGCTGATCTGGTGCATCACCATGCCCAGCCACATGAACACCGCCTGGTTGCGATCTTCGGGCAGGCCTTCCTCGATGCCCACCATCTGGCGGGCGATCTCGACTTCCTTCTCGTGGAGCATGCCCGCCATGCCTTCACTCAGCAGCTCCATCGACTTGATCTGGAGCTTCTGGTTATCGACGTGGCTGAGCGACGGATCGGCCATCTGCGGGAACGGTCCGCGCTCTGTCTTGTACATCGAATCGTACATCATCGGCGCGGCATGCTGCAGCTGCGGGTGCGTCTGCATGACGTGATAGCCTTCCATGAAGGCCTCCATCGCGACCTTCCAGTTGGCCGGCAGCACCGTGCCGTAACACCATTCCGCCTTGAGGTGCTGCAGATGATGCGCCTCCAGCCGGTCGGCGAGCGGACCCAGCGTTTCGCGGAACGAGGGGGCGTCGTCGTCGTGGTTGATCCAGACACTGCCGCCGAACACTTCGGCGCGGCACGGCACGAGGTTGATGTCGTCAGCGTCGAGCTGCTTGTCGGAGAACAAGTGCTTGCCATAGACCAGCGTGTTCTCGCCATCCATGTTCCAACGCCAACCGTGGAACGGGCAAACAAACCCGCTCTTGGCGCAGTTACCATGCGCGACTGCGTGCGAGGAGCCGATGGTGGTGCCGCCCGCAATCGGCACGCCGCGGTGGCGGCAGGCGTTGTGAAAGGCCTTGATCCCGGTGGTTGTGCGCACCACGATCACCGACTTGCCGACGTTCTCGTACTCGATCCAGTCGCCGATGTCCTGCAGCTGCTCTTCGCGGCAGGCCATCTGCCACACGTGCGGCCACAAGTGCTCGACCTCGGCATCGTAGAACGCCTGGTCGTAGTAACGCGGCGCCGGGATCCGCTCGGGATCCTCGATCGGAAACGGTACGGACCGCAGCCCGCCTTCAGGTGTCTTGAGCACTCCCGGACCTCATTTGTTTGCGAGTCATGTTTTGCTGAACGACTGTATAGCACAGGCCAGCGGAAGCAATGACGGCAAGCTCCCTCTATCGCCTGCGCGTTGGCACTTGTCCCACGGTGCCCTGGCGAGAGATCGGGCTTGCAGGGGGCGAGACCTCGCGACAAAGGCAGCGTGGGCCGGCACTCAAGTGCCGCACGGGAGGCAAGGCACAATGGCGTTCAAGACCCGCATCACCGAACTGCTCGAGATCGAGCATCCGATCGTCCAGGGCGGCATGCAGGGCGTCGGCTACGCCGAGCTGGCGAGCGCAGTCTCGAACGCCGGTGGCCTGGGTACGCTCACCGCCCTCACCCAGCCCTCGCCCGAGGCGCTGCGCGAGGAGATCGAGCGCTGCCGTTCCATGACCGACAAGCCATTCGCGGTGAACATCACGGTGCTGCCCACGATCCTGCCGCCCGACTATGCCGGCTATGCCCGCGCCGTGATCGACGCCGGAGTCAAGGTGATCGAGACCGCCGGCACCCAGCAGGTGCGCGAGATCTGGG
Source organism: Novosphingobium sp. 9U (assembly GCF_902506425.1). NCBI lineage: Bacteria > Pseudomonadati > Pseudomonadota > Alphaproteobacteria > Sphingomonadales > Sphingomonadaceae > Novosphingobium > Novosphingobium sp. 9U. The sequence continues at coordinate 1,684,544 of NZ_LR732469.1, forward strand.
AGATGGTGAAGCCGCACGGCATCAAGGTGCTGCACAAGTGCACCGCCGTGCGCCACGCACTCTCGGCCGAGCGCGGCGGGTGCGACGTGATCTCGATCGACGGCTTCGAATGCGCCGGCCATCCGGGTGAGGACGACATTCCGGGCCTGATCCTGATCCCGGCTGCGGCCGACAAGGTGAAGATCCCGCTGCTCGCCAGCGGCGGCATTGGTGATGCGCGCGGCTTCCTGGCGGCGCTGGCGCTCGGCGCCGAGGGCATCAACATGGGCACCCGCTTCTGCGCCACGCAGGAAGCGCCGATCCACCCCAATGTGAAAGCCAAGTACGTCGAGAACGACGAGCGCGGCACCAACCTCATCTTCCGCAAATTCAAGAACACCGCGCGCGTTGGCAAGAACTCGGTGTCGGACAAGGTGGTCGAGATCTCGGCTCGGCCCGATGCCACCTTCGAGGATATCCGCCCCTACGTCGCTGGCGCCGTGGGCCGCGAGCTGCTGCAGACAGGCGATCTCGACAAGGGCATCTTTTGGGCCGGCATGGTGCAGGGCCTGATCCACGATATCCCGACGTGCCAGGAACTGATCGACAGCATCATCGGCGGCGCAGAGGCGATCGCGCGGGATCGTATCGGGGCGATGCTGGCCTAGCAGGAACCCGCACTCCCCTTCCCGTCCGCACCGAGCGAAGTCGAGACACGCTGGCCTTGCGCATACGCGTCGCGACTCTGCTCGACACGAACGGAGGTAGAGACGTAAAGCCTGGCTGCGGAAGTGGAGCCGAAATGACCTACCAGCATATCCTGTTCACCATAGAGGACGGCGTCGCGCGGCTGTCGCTGAACGATCCCAAGACGATGAACGGTGTCACCGAGGCCATGGGTGCCGAGATGGTCGACGCGTTGGACATCGCCGCTGCCGAAGCCCGTGCGGTGCTGATCACGGGCGAGGGCAAGGGCTTCTGCTCGGGCGCGAACCTTTCGGCGGCGCAGGACATGCTGGCGGATCCGCGGCGCGACATCGGCGGGCAGCTCGACCGCGTGTTCAACCCGGTGCAGCTGGCGATCAAGCGCATGGAACAGCCAGTGATCACCGCGATCCGTGGCCCCGCCGCGGGTTATGGCGTCGGCCTGGCAGCGGCCGGCGACGTCGTGCTGATGAGCGACAAAGCCTTCTTCTTCTGCGCCTTCGCGCACGTCGGCTTGGTGCCGGACGGCGGCGCGACCTGGCTGCTGGCCAAGGCGGTCGGCCGGGTCCGCGCGATGCGCATGATGCTTCTCGGCGAGAAGATCGATGCGAAGACCGCGCTCGATTGGGGCCTCGCCACCAAGGTCGTGCCTGACGAGGAACTCGATGCCGAAGCGATGAGGCTGGCCTGGCAGCTGGCGAACGGACCCAAGTCGCTCGGGCTGATCAAGCGCATGGCTTGGGACGCGCTCGACTGCGACTACGAGACGGCGCTGAATGCCGAACGCCGCGGCCAGCGCGATGCGGGGCGAACCGAAGACTTCCTCGAGGGCGTCAATGCGTTCGTGGAGAAGCGGAAGCCGAGCTTCAAGGGACGGTGACCGGCGTCGTCCCGGGCTTGGCCGGGACCGATTTCGCCCTGTCGCGCTCTCTCGTCAGGGCGGCAGCGCGAGAGGTCCATCGCTGCCGACACCGATCTCGCGTCAAGCCCAGGACGACGTGGGCCTATTCCCCGCAATCCAGGGCAAGGCTGGCGATCTTCACCTGCTTGCGAAAGCGCGCCTGCAACGTCAGCTTTCCCGCGCAGCCGACATCGCGTAGCCACAGCGCGTTGTGCAACGCGCCCCGGTACGGGACCAGCAGGTTCGCAATTGACCGCCTCGCCAGCGTCTTGCCGGCCTTGTCCGTGACCCAGATCTCCAGCGGATCGTCGACCGACTGCTCGTCGATGCCGTTGCCGAGCACCTTCACATCGACCAGCAGGTCCGTCGCCGCATCGCTGACCGGGCCCTCGCCGATTACGGTATTCCAACCGACAAACGGCTCCTTGCGCGCAAGGAGGTCGTCGGAGAGCTTGCCGCTGGTCTGGTAGAACAGCCGCGCTTCGATACCGGCAATGCGCACGGGCGGCGGCTTGGGCGGCTCGGCCGCGCCGGCGGAGGCACATAGCCCCAGCGCCAGCGCGGCGAGCCGAAGGTGCATCAGTACACGCGCGCCTTGGGCTTGATGTACTCGACGTCGTCGGTCAGCGTGTATTCGTGCACCGGGCGGTAGTCGATCCTGACTGCGCCGCCCTTGCCGCCCCAGCCGTCGAACCAGGTGGCGGTGTGCTTCATCCAGTTGGCATCGTCGCGGTTCGGGAAATCCTCGTGCGCGTGGGCGCCGCGGCTTTCCTTGCGGTTGTGCGCGCCGTGGAGCGTGACCGTCGCCTGGCTGATCAGGTTGTCGAGCTCCATGGTCTCGACCAGATCCGAGTTCCAGATCAGGCCGCGATCGGAGACGTGGACGTCTTCCATCCGCTTGTAGGTGGCCGCTAGCTTTTCCTTGCCCTCGGCCATCAGCTCGTCGTTGCGGAACACGGCCGCGTGCTGCGACATCGTGCGCTGCATGTCCGAGCGGATCTGTGCGGTCGGCGAGCCGCCCTTGGCGTTGCGGAAGTGATCGAGACGCGTCAGCGCCAGGTCGGCCGAGTCCTTGGGCAGTTCGTTGAACGCCTCGCCAGGCTTGATGTTGTCCTTGAGGTACAGGCCGGTCGCACGGCCGAATACCACGAGGTCGATCAGCGAGTTCGAGCCCAGGCGGTTGGCGCCGTGCACCGAGACGCAGGCTGCCTCACCAACGGCGAACAGACCCTCAACCGCGGTCTCGGGATTGCCATCCGGGCCGATCGTCATCACGCGGCCGTTAAAGTCGCACGGGATTCCGCCCATGTTGTAGTGCACGGTCGGCACGACAGGCAGCGGCTGGCGCGTCAGGTCGACGCCAGCGAAGATCTTGCCGCTTTCCGTGATGCCGGGCAGGCGCTCTGCCAGCACCTCGGGGGCGATGTGATCGAGGTGAAGGTAGATGTGGTCCTTGTTCGGACCCACGCCGCGCCCTTCGCGGATTTCCAGCGCCATCGAGCGGCTGACGACGTCGCGGCTGGCGAGGTCCTTGGCCGAGGGAGCATAGCGCTCCATAAAGCGCTCGCCCTCGGAGTTGGTCAGGTACCCGCCCTCACCACGCGCACCCTCGGTGATCAGCACGCCGGCGCCGTAGATGCCGGTCGGGTGGAATTGCACGAACTCCATGTCCTGCAGCGGCAGGCCGGCACGCAGCACCATGCCGCCGCCATCGCCGGTGCAGGTGTGGGCCGAGGTCGCGGTAAAGTACGAGCGGCCGTAACCGCCGGTCGCCAGCACCACCGCCTTGGCACGGAAGCGATGAATCGTGCCGTCGTCCATGCACAGCGCGATCACGCCGACGCACTTGCCGTTGTCCATGATCAAGTCGATGGCGAAGTATTCGATGAAGAAGTCCGCCGCGTACTTCAGGCTCTGCTGGTAAAGCGCGTGGAGCATCGCGTGGCCGGTACGGTCAGCGGCGGCGCAGGTGCGCTGCACCGGCGGGCCTTCGCCCATGTTCTGCATGTGGCCGCCGAACGGGCGCTGGTAGATCGTGCCGTCGGCGTTACGGCTGAAGGGCACGCCGGCGTGCTCCAGCTCGTAAACCGCGGCGGGCGCCTCGCGCACCATGTACTCGATCGCGTCCTGGTCGCCCAGCCAGTCCGACCCCTTGACGGTGTCGTACATGTGCCAGGTCCAGTGGTCCGGCGTGTTGTTCTTGAGGCTGGCTGCGATGCCGCCCTGCGCCGCCACGGTGTGCGAGCGGGTGGGAAACACCTTGGTGATGCACGCGGTCTTCAGGCCGGCCTCGGCCGAGCCCATCGTGGCGCGCAGACCCGAACCGCCGGCGCCGACGACGACGGTGTCGTAGGTGTGGTCGATGATCTTGTAGGCAGGCTGTGTCGTAGAAGCGGTAGCCATCTTATGCGCCTCCCAGCGCGAGGCGGATGACGCAGAACAGGCCGAATGCGGCGGCTGCGAAGCAGACGAGGTTGAGCGCGAGGAGCGAGGCAAACTTGTTGCCCTCCTCGTGCACGTAGTCTTCGATGACGACGCGCAGACCGAGCTGCGCATGCCAGACGTTGACCACGATGAAGAGTGCGAGCGCTGTCGCGGCCACCGGCGAGGCGAGCCATTCGCGCACCGCGGCGTAACCGAAGTTCGGCAGCATCAGCAGCGAGGCGCCGAACCAGATCGTCAGCAGCAGGCTGCCGACCGAGGTGTAGCGAAACAGCAGCCAGTGGTGAGCGCCGTTGTGTGCCGAGCCCTTGCCGCGCACGCGGCCGATGGAAGTTCCGTTGCCCATGTGTCTTAGCTCCTCAGCGCAGCAGCAGCGCGGCCCAGAACACCGCGGTCAGGATCACGCCCAGCGCTGTGCTGATGTTGGCCCACAGCTTGTTCTGCTGCAGCTCGTAACCGGCGCCGGTATCGAGCACGAAGTGGCGGATGCCGGTGACGGCATGCGCGATGACCGAATAGCTGATGCCGATCAGAACCAGGATGCCGATCGGCGAGTCCGCCAGGTCGGCGAACCGCGCGTAGGCAGCCGGTCCTGCGACCAAGGCGCCCAGCCACCACGCCAGGACAAGAATGCCCACGCTGGCACCGATACCGGTGGCGCGGTGCAGGATCGAGGACAGCATCCCCGGGCCCCAGCGCCAGATCTGCAGGTGCGGTGAAAGCGGACGGTTCCTGGTCCCGGCTTGCTGAGCCATGCTTGATCGAGTCCCCTGTGTCATGAATTAGGGTCATGCTTGGGCCTTCAACGGCCCCTTCGCCCCTCCCCTTAGCCGAATTGCTGCACCGCGCAAGGCTTGCGCAGGGGCGATCGGAGCGGGCCAGTCGTCGACATAGCCCCTGCTCTGGCTATCGTGGGCATGCGGCCTTAAGGGCAGCTACAGCCCCCGAAGACAACGATAAAGAAGACACGTGAGTCGCACCCACAAGATGACCCTGCTCGCAGGCCGCCAGGCGGTCGAGGCGGCGCTGGTCGCGCACGAGGACCAGGTCGATTGGGACGCCGAGATCGTCCTCGCTGGAACCGAGATCGCCGAAGACCGTCCCGAGGAGTGGAAGCTGGAAGCCTGGCTGCCGCGCGAGCCTTCTGCGCAGGATCGCGCCGCGGTGCTTGGCTTGTTCGGCAACGACAATCCCGAGCTGACGATCGAGCCGCTGGAGGACGAGGACTGGGTCGCCGTCAGCCAGGCAGACCTCGAACCGATCCACGCCGGCCGCTTCGTCGTCCGGACGCCCGAACACCCCACGCAAGAGGTGCCGGGCACCGTCGAGTTCGTCATCCCCGCAAGCCAGGCATTCGGCACGGGTCACCATGAGACCACCGCGGGCTGCCTCGCCATGCTCGACGCGATGAAGCAGCGCGGCGTGGTGGTGCGCAATCATCTCGATGTCGGCACCGGCACTGGCCTGCTCGCCTTTGCCGCCATGGCGCTGTGGCCGCGGGCGAGCGCGACGGCGAGCGACATTGATGCCGTCTGCGCCGATGTGGTGGACGAGAACGCCGCGGCGAACGCCATTCCGCTCGGCGCAAAGCCCGGCGAGTTGGTGATGACGATTGCCGAGGGCCTCGATCACCCGCTGATCGCAGCGCGCGGACCCTACGACCTTGTCATGGCGAACATCCTCGCCGGACCGCTCGTCGAACTCGCGCCCGGCTTCGGCGCGGCGCTGGTGCCCGGTGGCCATCTGCTGCTCGCCGGACTGCTGACGACGCAAGAGGACGCGGTGCGCGCCGCCTGCCGCCGTGCGGGACTGCGCCTGGCAGCGCGCATCGTTTCTGGCGACTGGTCGATCCTGTGGTTGCGGCGTCGGTCGCGCGCCTGAGCGGCCGGGCTCTGCGCTGGCTGGGCTGGACAATCGCCGCCCTCTTGCTGGCGGTAGTGCTCTACCTGCTGGCGGCTTGGCTCGGCTCGTCGATCCCGCGCAATGGCGACTGGCAGGAGCCGACCGCCGGCGGTGTCCTGATCGGGGTCGAGACCAACGGCGTCCATACCGCGCTGGTGCTGCCGCTGGTGACGTCCGCGAAGGACTGGCGGCGCGACTTCCCGCTCTCGGACGTGACGCGGCCCAGCCGACCCTACACCCACATCTCGATCAGCTGGGGTGAGCGCGAGGTGTTCCTCGACACCCCGACCTGGTGGGATCTCAAGGCCAGCACCGTGCTACGCGTGCTGACACGAGGCGGCGACGGCCTTGCCCATATCGCCTTCTACGCGCGGCCTGCCACATCGCGGGACCTTCGCCCGATTCGGCTGTCCGCTAACCAGTATGCCGCCCTCGTTGCCTCGATCGAGGCGCAGTTGCCCCGCGAGCGACCCATGCGCCGGCATCCCGGCTACGGTGCGTCGGACGTGTTCTACGAGGTGGGCGGACGGTACACGGCCGTTAACACTTGCAACCAGTGGACCGGCAACCGGCTCGCCGACGCGGGGGTGGGGATCGGCCGCTGGACGCCGCTGCAGAGCGGGGTGATGAAGTGGGCGCAGCTGCCAGCATCGCCCCTCGCGCTTATCTCGGAACCGTCAGGCCGCCCGCCGCAACCAGCTCGATCGCTTTGACCTGGAGGCAGTGGCTGCCGAGGTCCGCCAGGCTTGCGGCATCCAGCGGCTGATCGAAGGCAAAGCCGACGCGATCCTCCACGATCCAGCGGACAGTGCCGATCACCGGCGCATTGCCGCTCAGCTTGCAAGCCAGGCGAGTCCCTGCGCTCGGCCTGCTGCCCACCAGCGCGAACTGGCAGCCATCCGCCGTCACGTGGCGCGCGACCCCGAGCAGCACCGCGCGCTTGCCCGTGGCGTGCGCAGACGCGGCGAGAGATCCGGTGAGGTTCACGGGCGCATTCATCGGCTCAGGTTCCTTGGCTCCAAAAAACCGGTAATTAGGACAGGTAAACGCATCGTTTACAAATTGGCGGTTCTCCACAGTAATCGCCGTGCGCAGAATTCTGCCGAAAACAGGAAAACGCGTTAACGCCCATTAACCGTCCAACAGAAGCTCGCGTTAACCTTTTCAGCCGATTCTCTCCGTGAACTCCAGGGGGCTGGATCAGCATCTGAAGAGGCACGGCAATGCTTGATGGCGCAATCGAAAAGCCCGTCTCCGTCATTGGACCACTGGGCGAAGAACTGAAGAAGGACGATCTGCCGCCGCCGGAAACGTCGCGGTGGGTGGTCAGGCGCAAGGCGCAAGTGGTAGCGGCGGTTAACGGCGGACTGCTGACCATGCGCGAGGCTTGTGAGCGCTACGGCCTCACGCTCGAGGAACTCGCATCGTGGCAGCGCGCGATCGACCGCGAGGGCATGCCGGGCTTACGCGCCACGCGCGTGCAGCACTACCGCCAACTGCACGAGCGCGAGAGCCGCCGGGCCTGAGCCCCGCTCCTGTCGTTTCCCGCGGCGTGCGGTGCAGGTAGGCCACAAGGCTTGCCCGCGCCGCCGCAAAGGCTTAGGACTCTCATCATTCCCGTCATTGGGGAGTAGCCGACCGCTCGGGTTCGAGCGGGCCGCACGTCAACATACTTGGTCGAGAGGCTATGGCGTGCGGAGGGTGGCGCGAAGATCGCGGAAGCGGTCGGCGCCGTTCGGGCGAGACCAATGGCATGGTGCCTTCTGCCGGCCGGGCGGGAGGTGCGATGCCATTGTACCTCGCGCCCGGCCCGGAATTACACATCATGGAAGCCCTGCTTACATCGACCCTGGTGGTTGCGCTCGCCGAGATCGGCGACAAGACCCAGCTGCTCGCCATCGTCCTCGCCGCCCGGTTCAAGCGCCCGCTGCCGATCGTGCTCGGCATCCTGTGCGCGACCCTTGCGAACCACTTCCTCGCCGCGCTGGTGGGCGAACAAGCCGCCTCGTTCCTCGATGGATTGTGGTTCCGCTACGTCATCGCGGGCTCGTTCATCGCCATGGCCTTGTGGACGCTGATCCCCGACAAGCTGGACGAGGACGAGCAGAAGCCTGCGCGCTTCGGGGCGTTCCTGACCACGCTGGTCGCGTTCTTCCTCGTCGAAATGGGCGACAAGACCCAAATCGCTACCATCGCACTGGGCGCCCGCTTCCACTCGGTGCTGCCGGTCATGGCGGGCACGACGCTGGGCATGATGATTGCCAACGTGCCGGCAGTGTTCTTCGGTCATGAACTGATCCGCCGCGTGCCGCTCCACGTCGTGCGCTGGGTGGCAGCGGGGCTGTTCCTGATCATCGGCGTGTGGCTGCTGGTGCAGACCCTGGGCTGGGTCTGAGAGGGGCCATGCGGCCGGGTGAGTAAGTCGTGAGGTTGGCTAGCCTTGAGAGGCCATGTCGGCCTCACCCCGCGGCGGCGACGATCTGTGCCCACTCGGCCTCATCGATAACGCGGATACCGAGCTCCGCGGCCTTCTTGAGCTTGGAGCCGGCGCCCGGCCCTGCCACCACGAGATCGGTTTTGGCCGAGACCGTGCCCGCGGCCTTGGCGCCCAGCTTCTCGGCCTGGGATTTCGCCTCGTCGCGGCTCATGGTCTCGAGCTTGCCGGTGAAGACCACGGTCATGCCGGCCACTTCGCTGTCCTTGGTCTCCACGACATAGTCGGGCGGCGAGACCTCGCTCAGCAGGTCGTCCCAGACCTGGCGGTTGTGCTCCTCATGGAAGAACTCGCCGAGTGCTTCGACGACCACTGGCCCGACACCCTCGATCGAAAGCAGTTCAGTCCGCGCCTCTGCCGCATCGTCGGAGGGCAGCTCGCCCGCGGGAATGAAGGCCTTCTCCGCCGCGTCCCTCAACACCGGCAAAGAGACGAACCGCTTGAGCAGATCGCGCGCGGTAACGGCACCGACATGGCGGATGCCCAGCCCGAACAGCAGCCGCGCGGCATCGGGCGCACGCTTGTTTTCCACTGCTGCCAACAGGTTGTCCACAGACTTCTCCTTCCATCCTTCACGGCCGAGCAGCTCGGAGCGGCGCCGGCGTAGACGGAAGATGTCGGCCGGGCTCTCCAGCCAGCCGAGTGCGAAGAACTCGTCGATCGTTTTCTCGCCCAGGCCTTCGATGTCGAGCGCGGCGCGGCTGACGAAGTGCTTCAAGCGTTCGGTGCGCTGCGCCGCGCAGATGAGCCCGGCGGTGCAGCGCACGTCGACTTCGCCCTCCTCCGCCACAGCTTCCGAGCCGCACTGGGGGCAGTGGTCAGGGAACGCATATGCGGGGCGGTCGTCTTCGCGGGTGAGATTGTCGACCACTTGCGGGATCACGTCGCCGGCGCGCTGGAGCACCACGCGGTCTCCGGGGCGCACCCCCAGCCGCGCAATCTCGTCACGGTTGTGCAGAGTGACGTTGGTGACCGTGACGCCGCCAACCAGCACCGGTCGCAGCCGCCCGACCGGCGTCAGCTTGCCGGTGCGGCCGACCTGGATGTCTATGGCTTCCAGCACCGTCTCGGCGCGCTCGGCTGGGAACTTGTGCGCAAGTCCCCAGCGCGGCGCCTTGGCGACAAAGCCCAGCCGCCCCTGCCAGTCGAGCCGGTCGACCTTGTAGACGACCCCGTCGATCTCGTATCCCAGCCCCGAACGGCGCGCGCGGATCGCCTCGTACGCGGCAAGCATTTCGTCCAGCGTCTGGCAGAGCCGGAAGTCGGGCGAAACCGGCAGCCCCCATCCTGCGATCTTGCGAATGACCTCTTTCTGTGTGTCGCCGGGTACCGAGCTTGCTGCGCCCCAGCCGTGCGCCCAGAACCGCAAAGGTCGCTTGGCCGTGACGCTCGCATCTTTCTGACGAAGCGAGCCGGCGGCCGCGTTGCGGGGGTTGGCGAACTGGCGGACCTTGCTGTCGTCGAATGCCTCGCCTCGCGCCTCTGCCAAAGCGCGCGCATCGTCCATCAGCGTGCTGTTCAGCGAGAGGAACGCTGCTTTCTCCATGTAGACTTCGCCACGCACCTCGAAGATCTCGGGCACCTCGCCGGTGAGTTGCTGCGGAATGTCGGCGATGTGCGCCACGTTGGGCGTCACATCCTCACCCACCTGACCGTCGCCACGTGTCGCCGCGCGCACCAACTTGCCATGCTCGTAGCGCAGCGAGCAGGACAGGCCGTCGATCTTGTCCTCCGCCGTGACCGCCACCGGCGCGTCCTCGGGCAAGGCCAGGAAGCGGCGCACCCGCGCCAGGAACTCTGCCACCTCGTCAGGCGAAAAGGCATTGTCGAGGCTCATCATCCGCACCTCGTGCCGCACCTTCGACAAGGGCGAGGCAGCGACTTCGTGACCCACCTTGTTGGTCGGGCTATCGGGCCGGATCAGGTGCGGATAGGCCGCCTCCAGCTCGGCATTGCGGCGAACCAGCGCGTCGTACTCGGCGTCGGAGATCTCCGGCGCGTCCTCGGCATGGTAGAGCCGGTTCGCCCGCGCGATCGCCTTGGCGAGGCGCATGAGTTCGTTGGCGGCTTCGGCTTCGGAGGGCATTTCGCTCATGCCGATTTCCTAACGCGCAGCCACGCGAATGCCAGAGGTCAGTTGCGGCTCAAGCTCGTTCGAGCAACCGATCCGCCTGTGCTCGGGCTTCGTCGGTGACTTCGGCGCCGGAGAGCATGCGGGCGATCTCCTCCTTGCGCTGGGCTTCGCTCAGTAGCACCACCGAAGTGCGGGTGACGGTGCCCTCGCTAGACTTGGCGATCATGTAGTGGCGGGTGCCCCGCGCGGCGACCTGCGGGCTGTGGGTGACGGCGAGCAGCTGGCCGGCGCTGGCCAGCCGGGCGAGGCGTTCGCCAATGGCGCTCGCCACCGCGCCGCCGACGCCGCGGTCGATCTCGTCGAAGATCACCGTCGCGGCGCCGCCCTCTTCGGCGAGTGCGACCTTTAAAGCGAGGATGAAGCGCGAGAGTTCGCCGCCGCTGGCGATCTTGGCGAGCGCGGCGAACGGCGCGCCGGGGTTGGTGCTGATCAGGAACTCGACCTGATCCATGCCATGCGCGCCCCAGCGCTCTTCGGGCAAGTCGGCCACCGCAGTGCGGAAGCGCGCAGCGTCGAGCTTGAGCGGGGCGAGTTCGTTTGCCACCGCGTCGTCCAGGCGCAGCGCGGCGGCGACCCGGGTGGCGTGCAGCGCCTCGGCCTGGGCGCGATAGGTCTGGCCGGCAGCCGCAGCGGCGGCTTCGAAACGCACCAGTTCCTCGCTGCCGCCTTCGATCGCGTCGAGCGCCATGCGCATCTCGGCTAGCTTGGCCGGCAGGTCGTCCGCCTGGCAGCCGTGCTTGCGAGCGGCGGCGCGCAGTTCGAACAGGCGCGTTTCGATCCGGTCGAGCTCGGCGGCATCGAACGAGAGCGCTTCGGCGGCGGCCCGCACTTTGTCCTCGGCATCGTCCGCCTCGATCACGGCGCGGTCGAGCGCGGCCAGCGCCTCTTCCAGCAACGGGTGCTCCGACGCAATGCGGTCGAGCTTGCGTGCCGCCGTACGCAAGGAGGCGAGGGCCGAATCGGAGCCTTGGAACAGGTGCTCCAGATCGGCCATGTCCTCGGACAGCTTCTCGCCCTTCTGCATCGTCGCGCGGGCGAGCGCGAGTTCTTCCTCCTCGCCCGCTTCGGGTGCGAGCACAGTCAGCTCCTCGACGTAGGCGACGAGCAGATCGCGGTCCTCGGCCGCCTGGGCGACGCGAGCCTGCGCGGCGTCCAGCACGTCGCGCGCATCGCGCCATTCGCGCCAGGCGGCGGCGACCGTGGTCTCCTCGCCGCCGGCGAAGCGGTCGAGCAGTTGGCGGTGGCCGCGCGCGTTGACGAGGCCGCGATCGTCGTGCTGGCCGTGGATCTCGACGAGCGCGGGCGCGAGTTCGCGCAACAGCGCGACGCCGACAGGTTGGTCGTTGACGAAGCCCTTGCTTCCGCCGTCCGCACGCAGTTGCCGCTTGAGGATCAGCGGCTCGCCCGGCTCGATCTCGATCTCGGCGGTGTCGAGCGCCTGGCGCACCGAGTCGGGCAGCGCTGCAAATTCGAAGCTGGCGGTGACGCTGGCCCGATCCTCGCCGCTGCGGACCAGGCCGCTATCGGCACGGTTGCCGAGGACGAGGCCGAGCGCGTCGAGCAGGATCGACTTGCCCGCACCGGTCTCACCGGTGAGGACGCCAAGTCCGCCTGCAAATTCAAGGTCAAGCGCCTCAATCAGGACGATGTTGCGGATGGAAAGCCGGGTGAGCATGTTCGCTTCGCGTTCTAGCGCGCTGCGCGCGATGCGTCACCCGGCTTGTATCCGGCTCGCGGCAAGGGGATGCACGGCCGGAACACTTAACAATAACGTCTCAACTTAGCATAAGATGCGCAAAGTCGAGCGTACCAGTTGCCCCCGGCACCCACCTTTTACGAAGTCGCGGTGAACGCAGGGGAAAATTTGGCATCGGGGTTCTTACGATCAGAAGTTGTACTTGATCGTGCCGCCCCAGGTGCGTGGGTCGCCCGGCTGGCCGGCGATCAGGCCGACGTTGCCGGGAGCCACTTGCAGCAGGTCCTCGTAGTGGACGTCGAAGGCGTTTCGCACCCAGCCGAACACGTCGAAGCCCTCGGCCCGGAAGCCCGCGCGCAAGTTGGTCAGCGCGTAGCCCTTCACGTTGGTGTAGATCGAGGGCGATGCGTTGGAGTTCCAGTGCGACCGGTAGTTGCCATCGACGCCGAAGTAGACCTGGCCTTCGTTGCTCAGCAGCTCGACCGGCGCGTTGACCTCGGCACCGTAGGAGAACGCCCACTTGGATACGCCGGGCAGGTCCTGGCCCGAGATGTCGCACTGGCGCGGGCTGAGCGCACCGGGCACGCCTGGGCGCGAGTAGTCGGGCGTGGCGTTCGCGGCCTGCAGCGTGCCGCCGGCAAGCTCGGGCGGGCACGGCGCATTGGTGAACTTCTTGTACTTCGCGTCGGTGTAGGCGCCGTTGAGGTACGCCGTGAAGCGCTCGCTGGTGCGCACCTTGAAGTCCGCCTCGATACCCTGGGAGCGCACCTTCTCGGCATTGGCGAGATAGCCGCGCACGGTGCCGAACTGGCCACCGTTCACGGTCGCCTGGAAGTTCTTGATCTCGGTGCGGAAGGCCGTGAGGTTGAAGGTGGCGCGGCGGTCCCAGAACTGGGTCTTGAGACCCACTTCGAAGTGGTTGACCGATTCCGGCTTCACCGTGGCCGCATCGTAGTTGACGGTGTTGTCGGCGTTCAGCGGCAGGCCATTCTGGTTGATGCCCAGCGTCTTGAAGCTCTTGGCGTATGTCGCATAGGCAAGGACGTCGCGCGCGATCTTGTAGTTGACGTTGAGATCGTAGGTGAAGTTCCAGTCGCTATCCGATGGCGCGCTGATCTGCGGCTGATACACGCCGCACTGCGCGATGAGCACGGCATTGCCGGTCGTGGCTGAGGGTGCGCAGCTGGTGATCACCTGGCCGGCGCCATTCGTCACGATGCGCTGGTAGAAGCCGGACTTCTTGTCGTAGTTCAGGCGCAGGCCGGGCTGGATGGTCAGCTCCGGCGTGACCTTCCACGCGAGCTGGCCGAACAACGCGGCGCTGGTGCTCTTGAGGTACTGCGTGTTGCTGGCGGTCAGCCCGGCCAGCGTGCCCGGACGATTGGCGACGTTGTTGGGATCGGTCGACGGCGCCAGGCTCCACAGCGCAGCGTCGCTGCCCTGCTGCTCGGTGCCCTGCGTGTCGATGCGCTGCTTGAAGGCGAAGGCGCCGACCACGAAGTCGAACTGGTCGCTGGTGTAGTTGTAGCGCAGTTCCTGGCTGTACTGGTCCTGCTGCGATGGGTTCTGCGAGCGCGAGACGATGGACAGGCCAGTGAAGTCGCGGTCGTTCTCGGGCTTCCAATCCCAGAAGCGCCAGGCGGTGACGGAGGTCAGCGTGCCGCCGCCCACGTCCCACTTCACGCGTAGCGAGGCGCCGCCGATCTTGTTGCCGGCGTTGAGGTTGCTGTCGAGGTCCGTCAGGCGGTCGTAGGGATTGCGGCTCGGCACGGCATAGGCTGGCAGCCCCTGCGCAGCGCGCGCCGCGTTGATGCGAGCGACCAGTGCGTCATACTGGCGATTGAGCGGGCGCTGGGTGGTGCCGACACGGACGAACACGGTGCCGACGCCCTCGGGGTCCTGCTTGCTGTAGTCGCCCGAGAGCGTGATATCGAGATCATCGTTGGGGCGGAACAGCAGCTGGCCGCGCAGGCCCAGGTTGTCCTGTTCGTTGATGTAACGCTGCGTGCGTGTGTTGTAGTACACACCCCGGCGGCTGGTGGTGGCGACCGCGATGCGCGCGGCGACCTTGTCGCTTAGCGGGCCGGACACGGCGGCCTTGCCCTGCTTGAAGTTGAGGTTGCCGGCGCTGACTTCGGCGCGGCCTTCGAAGTCGAAGGTCGGCTGGTTGGTGGTAATGTTGATCGCGCCCGCGGTGGTGTTCTTGCCGTAGAGCGTGCCCTGAGGCCCTCGCAGCACTTCCACTTGCGCGACATCGAGGAAGTCGAAGGTCGCGGCGGCGACGCGGCTGTTGTAGACGTCGTCGACGTAGATACCGACGCCCTGCTCGAAGCCGTCGGAAGTAAGGCCGAACGGCACGCCCAGGCCGCGGATGTTGACCGAGGTGTTGCGGGGGTTCGAAGTGTAGACCTGCAGCGTCGGCGCCAGCTGCTGCAGCTTGACGACGTTGAAGTTGCCGGTCGCCTCGATGCTGTCACCCCGGATGACCGAGATCGCCAGCGGCACTTCCTGCGCGGTTTCCTGGCGGCGACGCGCGGTGACGATGATGACGTCGCTTGATGTCGCGGTGCGGGCAGAGCCGCCTTCCTGGTCTGCCGGCTGCTCCGCCGGGGCGGCAGCATCCGCTGCACCCGCGTCTGCGGCAAAGGCCTGAGCCGGCGCGATCAGCGCGGTCGATGCAATCAAGCTTAGACGGACGAACGCATTCATGTTCCAAATCCTTCGTAGGAAATTGGCAGCCCCGGTTTCTCTCCGGCCCCCACCGTTCATTGATGTTGCGTGTTGTCGGACGAGCCCCCTCGTCCTCCCTTCAGGTGAAGCGCTGGCGCTCCGTGACGTCGAGCTGGACCACCTTTCCGTCGTGTACGGTGAGGTGGACCGCGCCATAGCGAAGGCGTGACAAGGCATCGGCAACCGCGGCCAGAGTGGCGTGGTTGGCGCCCTCGCCTCGCGTGCCGTCACCACGAACGACCCCGTTGCCGCGATCGATCCTGGTCGGTTCAGTGGTGTTCGGCAGTCCCATGAGTCGCTCCCTTCGGCGACCCGTCTAACTCTACTTTGTAGATAGACAACGTAAGTTCATGTTGCATGCGCCCAAGCGAAACTTTGTTGAGCCAACTTGAATGGTAGAGTTTCGTTTGTCGTCGTTCCGCGCCAGACCCGCGACCGGTATCGGCATCTCGCGTGCTATCATGCTGGAGGCGATAGGTTCGTCACTGTCGGAACCGATCGCGGTCGAGCCCGGAACGACGGAGCCCTCAGGCTTCCGGCTCGCCCACGAACGGCGGCTCGGGCACGATCGGGTCGGCGAGCGACATGCGATCGAGCATGGTCGCCATCTCATCGCGCAGCAGCAGCATCAGCCCGCGCAGGCGGCAGTCGGCTTCGGGCAGGCAGTTGGCGCAGGTCTCGTGCGCATTGCGGCTGGCGCAGGGAACGAGCGCGAGGCTGCCGCGGGTGATGCGGATGATGTCGCCATAGCGGATGTCGACCGGCGGCAGCGCGAGTTCGTAGCCGCCCGACCGGCCGCGGTGCGAAATGACGATGCCCTCGCGCACCAGTTCGGACAGGATCACAGTCAGGAACTTGCGCGGGATATTCTGCGCAGTCGCCACTTCGTCGAGCCTGACCGGCCCTTGCTTGTAGCGATCCGCCAGGTGCTGGAGCGCGCGGATGGTGTAGCGGGTCTTCTGCGAAAGCATGCCGGCAGACTCAACGCCTGCCGCGCACAAATGTCAACTTTGTAGCTAGATGGATCAGGCTTTCGGCACGCTCACTTCGTCGTGAGACGGTAGCTCAGCGCTGCCGCAAAGTGGAACCTCACCCGCTCCTAGGCCGCGACCGTCTCAGGTGCATGACGGCCAAGCAGCTTGTAGGCGCGCTCGTACCAGACGCTGCCCGGATAGTTGCGCTGGAGCACGGCGGCGGCCTTCTGTGCCTCGTCCGGCACGCCCAGCGACATGTAGCCCTCGACCAGTCGGTAGAGCGCTTCGGGGGCGTGGCTGGTCGTCTGGTAATTGTCGACCACGTTGCGGAAGCGCAGCGTCGCCGCCAGCCACTTGCCGCTGCGCTCGTAATTGCGCCCGATCGTCATTTCCTTGCCGGCAAGGTGATCGTTGACGAGGTCCAGCTTGATCTTGGCGTCTGACGCGAAGCTGGTAGTCGGATAGCGGCGGACCACGTCGGTCAGCGCCTGCTTGGCCTGCTGAGTGATTTTCTGATCACGCGTCACGTCGCTGATCTGCTCGTAGTAACAGACGGCGATTAGGTAGTAGGCGTAAGGCGCGTCCTTGTTGCCCGGGTGGATCGAGAGGAACCGCTCGGCCGACTGCACCGCCTTGTTGTAGTCGCGTGCGACATAATAGCTGAACGCGCTCATCAGCTGAGCACGGCGCGCCCAGGGCGAGTACGGATGCTGGCGCTCGACCTCGTCGAACAGCGCGGCGGCCTGCTTGGTCTGGCCGTGATCCAGCCGATCCTGCGCGGCCGTGTAGAGCGTGTCGACATCGCGCGCGACGTACGCTGTGTCCTTCTTGCCGCCACCCCGACCGGCGCAACCCGCAGTCAGGATCATCGCTCCTGCAGCGGCGGCAAACAGGACGGGCTTCAATCGCGATTGGTCGAGCATGGCGGGTCTATAGCTACGCTGGGGCTGAACGCCAAGTGAAAGGCTGGGGGCGTTTGCACAGGTAGAGCGACCGTTTAATGCGTCCCACATCCCAGTTCGTGCCGAGCTCGGCTCGCGCGTCAGCTCAACCAAAAGCCTCCTCACCCTCCAGCTTGGTGCGCATCATCAGGCGGCCGGACTTGTGATCGTAGGGCAGCGCGCGGTGCATGGTGCCGGTGTTGTCCCAGATCACCATGTCGCCCAGCGACCAGGTGTGGCGATAGCAGAACTGCGGCTGCGTCGCCCAGGTGCGCAAGCGCACCAGCAGCTTCTCGCTCTCGACGATGTCGAGCCCTTCGACTTGCAGCGCGGTGGCGCCCAGCACCAGCGACTTGCGGCCGGAGCGATGCTTCCACACGAGCGGCAGGGTGTTGCTGCCGCGTGCCATCCAGGCGTCGAGTTCGCCGAAGCTGGGCTCTGGCTTCCAGTAGAGCTGCGAGCGCCACATGGCGTGGACGACCTGCAGGTCCGCGATCGCCGCCTTCTCGTCTTCGGGCAGCGCATCGTAGGACGCATAGGTGTTGCAGAAGTCGGTTTCGCCACCCTCCTGCGCCAGCGCCCGCGCGCTCATGATGGAGGCGAGGATCGGCTTGTCCGACATGGTGCCGTCGATGTGCCAGAAGAACGCGCCTTTAAGGTAGCTTGCGATCGGGTTGACGCTTTCGTCCATCGTGATCGGATAGACGGCGTCCTTGCCCTCTTTCGATCCCTCGCCGTCTTCGTGCGCGAACGTGCCTAGCGTGTGGGTGAAGGCGATCTGCTCCTCGTCGGAGAGGTTGATCTGCGGAAAGACGATCACGCCCCGCGCTTCCATCAGCTCGCGGATGTCGGATGCACGCGCGCCGCTCAGCAGCGTGTCCTTGTCGGTGCGGATGACGGTGCCGATCTTCTCGGCTGCGTCGCTGACGTCCCAGGTGCTGGTGACCGTTGCCATGTCTCGTCCCTTCCCGTGCCGGCATTCGCGCCGCATCGTTGTGCTGAACGAGTGTACAGCGCGGCGGGAGAGGGTCAAGCGATGGCGGGTGGCCAGCATCCTCTCCCCGCCGGGGAGAGGATCGGAACTTAAGCGTAGGCGAACGCCTCTTCGCCTTCCAGCTTGGTGCGGTGCATCATGCGGCCACAGGTCGGGTCGTAGGCTTCGGCGCGGTGCATGGTGCCGGTGTTGTCCCACATCACCAGATCGCCGATCTCCCACTCGTGGCTGTAGGTGAAGTCGGGGCCGGTCGCCCAATCACGCAAGCCATGGATGATCAGCGCGCTTTCCATAGGAGTCTTGCCCTCGACTGCCACCGAAGTGCAGCCGATCACCAGGCTCTTGCGGCCGGACTTGTGCTTCCACACCAGGGGCAGCACCTGCTCGCCGATGGCCATGTAGCCCTGCAGCTTGGCGAGGCTCGGCTCGGGCTCGTAGTAGAACAGCGACTCCCACGGGCCGTGAATGACCTTGTACTGCTCGTACTCGGCCTTCTTGTCTTCGGGCAGCGCCTCGAAGGCGCTGTAGGTGTTGGCAAAGCCGGTGTTGCCGGTGCCCTTGGGCGAGGGCTTGATGCAAGATAGCAGCGAGGCGAGGATCGGCACGTCATTGCGGGTGCCGTCGATGTGCCAATAGAGCGAGCCCTTCAGGTACTCGGCGCTGGACGGGTTCTCCTTGGCGTCGAGCGTGATCTTGGTGATGCCCTCGCCGTCACCGCGCTCGGGCGCGAAGGTGCCCAGCGTCTTGGTGAAGGCGACCTGCTCGTCGCTGGTGAAGCCGATCTTGGGGAATACCAGCACGCCGCGCGCTTCGAGCAGTTCGCGGATCTCGCCGGCGATCTCGCCCGACAGCAGCTCTTCCTTGGTGTTGAGCACGCGGGCGCCGATCTGCGGCTTGATGTCTTCGGCTTGCAGGACGGTCTTGGTGGCGACGGACATCGAAACTTCTCTCCGGAAAGTGCGGCGGGAACACTGTTCTTGCCGCTATAAGCCGCCACTGCGGCTTACGTCCAGAGCGCGCCGGCGATCACTCTGATCAACCGGATGCAGGCCCCTCAGTCAGGGACTTGGGCGACGCTTCGCGCGGTGAGCCGGCCCAGCCAGTCGCGCACGAACGCCAGTGCCTCTTCATGGCCGGACTTCACGCCCAGGTTTTCCTCCATGACGATCGCGCGGCCGATGCCGGCAAGGACCACGCTGAGCCCCGCAGGTGGGCAGCCGTCCGGACCGAGCAGCCGCTCGCCCAGCACATGCTCCAGGATCTCGACCTGGCGCCGGCGCATCGCTTCGCTGTGTTCGGCCATAGTCGCACGCAAGGCGTCGCGGTGGTTAGCCATGGCCATGAACTCCAGCGCCATCGCAGTGCGGCTGGTATCGACGAAAAAGCTCCATAGCGCGCCCAGCGGATCGTCGGAGGCAAGCGCCTCCTCGATCATGCGGTCGCTCTCCGCAGCGCCGCGGCGCGAGACTTCGATCAGCAGGTCGTCGGTGGTCGGGAAGTAGTAGTGTACCAGCGAAGGCTTGAGCCCGGCCCGAGCGGCGATGCGGCGCGTACTAACCGAGGCGTAGCCCTCGTCACGAATGAGGTCCTCGGCGGCCTTGACGATCAGCGCCCGCGTCGCCGACGTCTCTGCTCCAACCCTGCGCACTGCGACGGACATTCGGCTTCCCTTCCCGTTCAGCGTTGCGGGAGACCGCAGGCCAAGTCAACTGAGGCCACCTTCACCAAGATTCAACGCTCTGTACTTAGACGTATGCGAGGAAGCGGCACGGCGAAGGGCTTGCGGGTGGACAGATCAAGGCCGGATCATCTCGCCAGGTGGCTCCGGGCCTGGCCCTTGCTCCTGGGTGCGTTCGGCCTCTTGCTGGTGCTCCATCACTTGGTCGAATTCGCGCAAGTGCTGCGCGAGGGCGCTGGACATGCCGCGCTGACGCTCGACTTTCGCACCTACATGTGCGGCAGCGCCGACCTGATCCGGCCCTACGACATCTGCCACAACGACGAGTTCGTCAGCGGCTTCGTCTATCCGCCGCCCTCGATCCTCTACTTCCATGCCTTGTCGCAGGTACCGATCCAGACGGCGTTCTTGATCCACTCCGGGGTGGTCATCGCCGGGCTTGCCCTGGCCTGCGCGATGATCGTCGCGCTGTTGCCGATCGCGCGCCGGCACGCGTGGACCGCCGTCATCATGGGCCTGGCGATCGCGCCCATCGGCACTTGCCTTGCGGCCGGCCAAGTCAATGTGCTGCTGATGGTGAGCGCGGTTGCCGGCGTGTGGTTCGCCTCCCGCGGAGCGCCGGGACGGGCAGGTCTCGCGATCGCGCTAGGGTTCTGGCTCAAGATCTACCCGGCGCTCGTACCGGCGCTGTTCCTCACCCGCGCCAAGCTGCCTGCGGCGGTGGCGGCGGTGCTGTGGACGCTGGCGCTGGGGCTCGTCGGCCTGCTGTGGGCGGCGCCGGAGCTTTACCGGCAGTACTTCCTGCAACTGCTGCCCCACGCACAAGGCTACACGATGCCGGGCGTCGCCTACTCGATCGCCGGAGCCGCGGCGCATGTTGCAGCGGGCGGCGGCGCGCCGGTGCAGCACTTCGTGGCCATTCCGCAAGCCGTGCAGTGGCTGTCGAAAGCCATGCTTGCGGCAGGCATCCTAGCGGCCATGGCGCACCAGCGGCTGACGCAGGACACCCGCCCGCTCGAAAGCCTCAACGTGCTGCTGTGCGCCTCGCTGATCGCCGCGCCCAATGCCTGGGGCTATCACTACGCGATGGTCCTGCCCGCGATCGTCACCGCCCTCGCCCGCGAGTTCGCGCGGCCGAGCTGGGCGCTGCCGCTGGTGCTCGGCTGCTGGCTAGCGCTGATAGTGCCGGGCTGGACCGACCCGCCCGGCTTCATCGCCGATCGCCCGCTGCTAAACGTGCCGTTCCGCGAGCGCTACGCTCTTGCTGCAGCAGTGCTGCTGGTGCTGACCATGCTGCAACTCGTGCCGGTGCGACCCGGGGCTCGATTGCGTAAGTGGGATCAAATCGCGCCGTTCGTGGCCTGATCGGGCGACTTCAGCGGCCGAAGGTGTAGCGCACCCGCATGCCGTACATCCGCGGCTCGCCCGGAACTACCGCCTCGCCGCCCAGCGACGAGAGGCCGTTCACGATCGCGACCCAGTACTTTTCCTTGGTGACGTTGGTCGCGAACAACGCCAGGTCCACAGGTGAGCCGGCCACACCGCGCCAATTCAGGTTGAGGTTCAGCAAGTCCGTCGGCGGGCTGATCCCGGCGTCGTAAGGCAACGCACCTTGCGCAAAGGCCACCGCGTTGGAATAGCTCGATATCTGCTTGTCCGTATGGACATAGGTTGCGGAAAGCGCCAGGCGACCCATCGCCTCGTCCATCGGCACAGTGAAGGTGCCGGTCAGCGTCACCCGGTTCTTGGGCGAAAACGGCAAGGTCGCCCCTGCCCCCAGGAACGAGGCTTGCGAACAGACGAAGCTGGCGTTCGAGCAGATCGGCGCGCGTGCACTGCGGACCTTGGCCTGCAAGTACGAATAGCCGAAGTCCAGCCGCACCGGGCCATAGCCGACGCTGCCGTCCGCCTCGATGCCGCGCATGCGCGACTTGCCGATGTTCTGGATGCCGTTGATGCCGGTGGGGGCGGGATTGGTGCAAGCCGGATTGCCCAGCGGCGCGCACTGCGGAATGCTGACGGTGGTCTGCTGGTTGCTGAACTCATTCCAGTAACCACCGAGACTGACGTTGCCCGAGACCGGCCCGCGGAAGCTGCCCTTGAAGCCCACTTCGTAGTCGTCGACCTTTTCGGGAGCCCAGGTTTCCGCGCCCAGGTTCGCCTCGTTGATGCCGCCCGCCCGATAGCCGCGCGCGTACTTGGCGTAGAACAGCAGGTCGTCGTTGGGCTTGTAGTCGAGGTCGATCAGCCAGGTCGGCTTGTTCGACTTCACCGTAAACTCGCGGGTGCAGGCGCCGCTGGTCAGCAGTGCGTTGAGGCCGGGGTTCGGCACCGGCGTGCGCGCGCGCGAGCACGACACCGCGATCGCACCCGCAGCCGAAGGCACCACGCGCACGTTGTCCGCGGTCTCCTTCTCCCAGTCCCAGGTGTTGCGCCCGCCCAGTGTCAGGCTGAGTTGGTCGGTGAACTTGAAGGTGCCCTGCGCATAGAGCCCGTAGTTGTGGAAGGTGTAATTGTTGCGCGCAACCGAGACGCTGCTGACCGCGGGAGACAAGGTAGTGCAGCGGAAAGTATAGACGTCCGTGCAATTCGCCGCGACTTGCGTGTACTGCTCCTGGCTGCCGATCGGCTCGCTGATCTCCATGTAGTAACCGGCCTGCCAGGTGAACCTGTCGCTGGCGCTGCGGCCCTGCAGCTGGAACTCCTCGGAGAAGGTCGACTGCGAGCCTTGCGTGCGCCCGGTCGGCCCCGGGTAGGTGATGACGAAGGGAAACGCGACATTGTCGCCATCGAGCGAGAACGAATACCGCTCCCGCGCTTCGGCATAGCTGGCGATGTTCTTGATCGTCAGCATATCGGTGGCGTTCCAGGTCGTCGTGTTGACGATCTGCCAGGTCGTGCTCTTGACGTAAGGGTTCGGCGCGTTGTTCTCGACATCGTAGTAGCCATAGCCGGCGGCATTCTGGCGCAGGATCTGGTTGCGGATGCTGGGGCCCAGCAGGGCAGCCAGCCCGGTCGATCCCACCGACCCACGCAAGGGATTGGTCGCCACCGGATTGTCGAAGTAGCCGTTGGAATAGACCATCTTGGGCACGGTGCCGTTGGTCGAGGACCGCACGTAGCTGGCGACGGTGGTGTTCTCGAGCTCGGGCGTCAGCTCGGCCAGGATCGAAAGCCGCAGCGCGGTGTAGTTGATGTCGGTGAACTTGTCCGGTCCAATCCCGGAGCGGTTGTTCTGCCAGCCGTCGCGCTTGTTGCGGTCCACGCCGAAGCGCACCTTGAAGGCATTGCCAAGCGGCAGGTTCAGCACGGCTTGCACGCGCTTCTGGTCGTGGTTGCCGTAAGTGCCCTCCACATAGCCCTCGACGCGGTCCGTGGGCTTCTGCGGCACCAGCAGGATCGCGCCGCCGGTGGTGTTGCGGCCAAACAGCGTGCCCTGCGGACCTTTCAACACCTGGACGTTCTGAAGATCGAACATGGAGCCCGGTCCCGCGCCGTTGCCGCCGCCGATGTTGGACTGCAGGCGCGGCGCCACCGCATCGGCGAAGTAGACGCCGACCGTCGGCTGCGTGTTGAGCTCCTGCGAGAAGCCGCGGATGATGAAGCTCGCCTTGTCCGGGCCGTAGCGGCCGTTCAGCGCCAGGCCGGGCGTGTAGGTGGCGAGGTCGGTGGTGCTGGTGATGTTGCGATCGAGCAGCTGCTGCTGGTTGAACACCGTGATCGAGATCGGCACGTCCTGGACGTTTTCCTCGACCCGGCGGGCGGTAACCACGATCGCATCGGCGTCCTCGGCACCACCAGAGGCGTCCTGCGCATGGGCTGGCGCCGCCAGGATCGTGCCCGCTCCCAGGATCGTACCCAGGGCCGTCGCCGCAAGCAGGGCGCGCTTGCTGAAGTGGTAGTGCATCCTCGTTCCCTCCCGTGTCGATTGGAGCGACATGAGGGTCATCGGCGGCCTCTCGACCTTACCTGACAGCTTCCACATGTCGATCCGCGCCAGCGCTTGCTGCGCTGGTGATTGGCCTCGACATTTCGCCGAAATTGGACACGTGTCAAGCGATGAGAGTGTCCGCTGTCTGAGAACGCCGGTTCGGACGAGCGAGGGTCAGCAGACGCAAGATCCTCTCCTCTCCCCGCCGGGGAGAGGATACGCAGGCTTGGTCGCGGAGCGACTTAGCCGAAGTTGGAGGGGGCAGAGTGCGCACGCATCCCTCTCCAAGCTGCGCTAGTCCCTGGCGGAACAAGCTCCGCTGTCCTCTCCCCGGCGGGGAGAGGAGTTACGCCGCGACTAACCCCCAATAAACTCCAGGATTTGCGGGACCAGCTTGGGCCAGCTGCGGAACAGCGTATGACCCTCGGTGCCCGCCATCGTCTGGCCCGAGCGGTAGTTCCACTCGTCGTCGTTCCACGGCGGATCCTGCATGAATGAGTGGGGGACGAGGCGGTGCACCCACTCGCTGGTGGCGCGCGTGTGCGACAAGTCGCTCTTGCCGCTGCGGAAGACCAGCACCGGCATCGTCAGGCGCGCGAAGTCGCGCGGCGTCATGCCCGGCACCGGCGAGACTTCGGACGGCACGTAGGCTGCGGCCCAGCGCTGCATCACCTCGATGAACTTGTCCGGATCCTGGGACCGGATGAACTCGCGCGATTGCTCGCTCTTGCTGAAGTTCTCGGCCCAGGAGGTCGCCTTCATCACAGCCTCCATGCCGCCGACGCTCGCCAGTGTGCCGGCCTCGCCGCAGTAGTAGGTCGCCAGTTGCATCAGGCCGATCGGGTCGCCCGAGATCCACCACAACGCCAGGTGCGAGCATATCTCCGGATCACGTGCCGCGGCCAGCATCGACACACGCGACCCGCCAGAGCCACCGGCGATTACCGTTGGCCCAAGGTCGAGCTTGCGGATGAGGCCGCTCAGCGCCTCGGCCTGCGTCTCGGACTCGCTGGCGCCGAGCAGCGTCGCGTCGGAATAGCCGCAGTTGGGGCGGTCGTAGATCAGCACGCGCTTGCCGGCAGCGACGAAAGCCTCGGCCATCTCGCGCAAGCCGGGCACGTCCATGGTAAAGCGGCCGCCCGGGGTCAGCGCGACGGCAGGGTCGCCTTCCTTGCCCAGCAACTCATAGGCGATGTTGATCCCGTTGACGTCGATCTTCTGCACGGACCTCTCCCGATAGCGTTTGAACTACCGTTCAACGTTGGCGCGCGCGTGGCAAGTCCCCAGAGGCGAACATTGTCGTGCCAGGCTGAAGCGAGACGACATTAGGCCAGGTAAGTCCGATCCAGTTCGGCCAGCCGGTTCACGCCAACCATCGCCATGGCGACGTCGATCTCGTTCGCCAGCAGCGCGATGGCATGGCTCGCCCCCTGCTCTCCGCCCGCCGCACAGCCGTAGAGCGTGGCGCGACCCACCAGCACCGCCTTGGCCCCGATGGCCAGCGCCTTCACGATGTCCGCCCCGCGCCGAACGCCGCTGTCGAACAGCACGGTCAGGTCCTTGCCCACGGCGTCGACGATGCCGGGCAACACGCTGATCGCCGGCGGAGAGCTGTCGAAGTTGCGGCCGCCGTGGTTCGACACGGCGATGCCATCGACGCCGTGCTCCACCGCCAGCTTCGCATCGTCGACGCTGAGGATGCCCTTCAGGACCAGCTTGCCCGGCCAACGCCGCCGCAGCTCGGCGACGTCGTCCCAGCACACCGAGGCCGAGTTGGCGACGCGGCTGACGACGCCGGTCAGCTTGCCGCCGACTTCAGGCGGATAGTTGGCGAACTGCGGCAGCCCACCGTTCAGGTAGTACCGCGCGATCACGGAGGCGAGCCAGCTCGGCCGCTTGAGGAAGTCGCTGACCAGCACGGCATTGGGCCGGATCGGATTGGACATGCCCGCGCGCTTGTTGAACTCGCGCAGCGGCCACATCGGCGTATCGACCGTCAGCACCAGCACGTCGGCGCCGTTTTCGCCCGCCGCATCGACGACCCGCCATGACAGGTCGCGGCGCTCCCACAAGTACATCTGCATCCAGTGGCCGGAGGTGGCGCACTTGGCGATCTCGGCGAAGCTGGTGGTCGAACTGGTGGTCTGCGTGAACGGGATGCCCGCCTTCGCCGCCGCGGTCGCGATGGCGCGCTCGCCGCGATAGGCCAGCAGGTCGGACACGCCGGTCGGCGCGATGACGAAGGGCAGCGGCTGCTTGCGGCCGAACAGCTCGATCGAGGGATCGCGGTGATCGACATTGCGCAGCGTGCGCGGCACCAGGTTGATCGCCTGGAGCGCCGCGACGTTGCGGTTGATCAGCAGGTCGTCTTCGGTGCCGCGCTCGATGAACTCGAAGATCGCGCGCGGCAGGCGCCGCCGCGCCAGTTCGCGAAGCTGCGCGATGTTGTGCGCCTTGCCGGCGATACTCATGCGCGGATCAATCCAGGCCGAGATTGGCGCGGAAGGTCGTGCCTTCGTACTCGGTACGATACACGCCCTTCTTCTGCAGGATCGGTACGACCTGGTCGACGAAGTCCTCAACCGAAGAGGCCATCACGGTGGGCGTCATGTTGTAGCCGTAGCACCCGGTCTCGCGCCAGATCTGCTCGAGACGGTCGGCCACTTGCTCCGGCGCGCCGATGATCTGTGGCTTGCCGACGGCCAGGCCCCAGCGGATCGCCACCTCGCGCAAGGTGAGCGGCTTGTCGCCCTCGATGTTCGAGAAGGCCTTCATCAGCCCCTGCGAGCCTTGCGTCTTCATCTCGACGAGTGGCTGGTCGAGGTCCATGCCGGCGAAGTCGACGCCCATGGTGCCCGACAGACGCGCCAGGCAGCCGTCGATCGGCAACCGCTCGACCAGGTCCTGCAGCTTGCGCTTGGCTTCCTCCTCCGTGCCGCCAACGATCGGCTGGACGCCGAAGCTGACGCCCGGCGTCTTCTTGCCCGCGCCCTGCGCGGCCTCCTCGAGGTTGGTCATGAAGCGCTTCATGCCCGCGACGTTGGGCTGGATCGAGAACACCACGTCGGCATGGCTGACCGCGAACTGCTGGCCGCGGCCGGAGCTGCCTGCCTGGAACAGCACCGGATGGCCCTGCGGCGAAGGCAGCACCGGCGACACTGTCTGGCAGGAGAAGAACTCGCCCTGGTGGTCGATGAACTCGACTTTGTCGGGGTCGGCGTAGATGCCGGCTTCGCGATCGGCCAGTACGGCGCCCGGCTTCACCGAATTCCACAGCTTGTAGCAGACCTCCATGTATTCGTCCGCACGGTCGTAGCGGCGATCATGATCGAGCTGGTGGAGGCCGAGCGCCCGATGCTCACCGCGCAAGTGGCCGGTGACGATGTTCCAGCCGACGCGCCCGCCCGACAAGTAGTCCAGCGTGCCGAGCTGGCGCACGATGGTCCAGGGTTGGTACGAGCTGGTCGACATCGTCGCCGCCAGACCCAGGTGCGTGGTAGCCGCGGCCAAAGCGCTGAGCAGCACTACGGGATCGAAGCAGGGCCAGCACACGCCATACTTCACCGCGTCCTCGTGGCTCTCGCGATATCGGTCGAACACGCCGGGGGTGTCGGCGAAGAATATGCCATCGAATTTGCCGCGCTCCAGCGTGCGGGCAAGGTCCTGCCACAGCTTGAGCTCACCCAGCGCATCGAGCCGATTGTCGCCCGGCGCCGCCCAGCTGAGCACCGTGTGGTTGATCGGCGAGTTGATCAGGAAGCTGACGAGGTGGATGTGCTTGCTCATGCGGGGTGCCGATCTGCTTGTGGATCCTCTCGTCCGCGTCATGTGCGCTCATGCACCGAGCGGCAAGCAAAATCGTGCGCAATGTATCCAATCAGACCCGCTCGGCAGCGACCGTCCAGTCTGGATAGGTACGACCCAGCCTCTGTTGCCGCCGGGCATGGCAGCGCAGGCCCACGATCAGGACGAACAAGCCGACAGCGACGCCTCCCGTATCGATCAACTCGCAAGCAAGAAGGCTGCCCTCACCCAGGGTACGCGGCAGCGCATGAGCCGCTACGGCGATGATCTGCGCCCCGCCAAGCCATAGCGGATAGACCCGGTTGGCCCTGAGGGCGACGGCACATACTACCAGCAGGAGCACAAGCTCCAGCGCCAGGTAGATCGCGTCGTACTGAGTTGCGAACTCGCGTCCCACAAGCGCCGCGAAAGCCTCCTCGAGCAGCAGCGAAGCCAGGAACGCCGACGAGAGCACCCGTTCGGGCGCCGATCCATATCGCACAGCCGCACCGCAGGTCATCGCCGCGACGAGCAGCAGCACATCCTGAAAGGTCATGGAAGCGCGGGCAGTGCCTTGTGCGCGTCCGCCATGCGCTCGGCCATCGCAGGCAGCGCGTTCACCACGCCCAGACTCGCCAGCGCCACCACCAACAATCCTCCGGCGATGACCACCATCGCGGCAATGCGGTTCAACCCGGCGTTTGGCCCCACCATGGCTCCCGGCAGGATCCAGTCTGCGGCCTGCCGCTGCCACGCCGCAAGATCGGCATCGTTGCGTGCCGGTTCTGTCCCTTGAGAGACCGGCTTACAGTCGAAGAAGCCGCTTTCGAGATAACGCCGATATGCCCGTGCAAGCTCGGCACGAGGAGGGAAACCAGTCCGGCTGCGCACGGCCTCGATCCGCTGCACGATCGCGCTTTCGGACACCTGTAAGCGACCAGCAATCTCCTTGCTTGTCCTATTTTCTGCAAGGCATGCGAACACTTCATGTTGTTTGGCAGTCATTCCTGCGAACACTTCGCAGTAGACATCATTGTACAAGTGCTCAGCCGACGTATCGTCTTCGGCGATTGCATCCATCATATCTGGCCGGCGCTCCCCATTGCGCGCGGCAGCGCCCCGCTGCCCCCATAAGTGTATAGTTTACAAAGGGGCAGAGGCGTCAAGGTCAATTTCCGATAGCGTGGGGCTGATGCTAACGGCTCATCGTAAATACGCTTTTTACTCTGTCGTGCGCCTCTGCATTGCACCCGGGTCGCGGGCCCTGGTCGATATGACGTGCCGTCGCTGCCTCACGCATCCTCCTGCCAGCTGCAGTCCTTGATCTCCACTCCCAAATCCGCGACCGTGTTGCGGAAACCGAAGATGTCGAACGGACGTTCGCCCGCGGCGATACGCGCGCGAATGGTAACTTCGGTCTGGGCGCGCTTCTCCGCACCTTCGACGGCGTGCTGCAAGAGTGCGCGCGGTACGACCAGCACACCATCGGTATCGGCGCATACAAGGTCGCCGGGCTCCACCAGCACGCCATCGACCGTCAGGGGGACGTTCACCGCCGCGGGACCGCGCTTTTCAGGATGTTCGACCGAGACCGCGGTCGACCAGATCGGAAACTCCAGTTCGCGGATCGCGTCGATGTCTCGCGCGGCGCCCTCGATCACTGCGCCCGCGAGCCCCTGCTTTTTCGCGAAGCCACAAGCAACGTCACCCCATAGTGCGCCCTGATGGCCCCCGCCGTTGGTGAGGACAAGCACGTCACCTGCCTGTGCCACCTCCAGCGCGCAGTGGATCGCCAGATTGTCGCCTGGATAGTTCCATGCGGTAATCGCCGGCCCGACCACGGTGCCCTGCCCATCCTGACGCGACTGCATGCGCGGGCTCATCAGGCACATGCGACCGGCAACTGCGCCAAGGCCTTCATGCAGGTCGGCAATGCCGAACTTGCGCGCGCGCTCGATCAGGCCGGCGTCGGACCGGGGGATCTGCTTGTAGACGACGGATTTGACGGGACGCATGGCACTCTCCGCGTGACTTGGACGATTTGTCGAGGCAGGACCCATCGCATCGCGCTGCCGCATGCGCAACGGCAATATATACATTGGCGAGATGAGTGGCGCGCGCCTCGATCGCGTTGACGCCTCAGGCGAGCTGGGGGACTGCCCTGCGCTCGGGATCTCCGTAGAGCGTTGTGCGCCGCTTCAGCGGTCGTCCTGCCGCAGCCGCAGCGGCGTGCAAGTCATCCACGCTGACGTCCTGGCCATGGCTGGCTCCAGCCGCACGGCTGATGCTCTCGTTCATCAGCACGCCGCCCAGGTCGTTGGCTCCAGCTGCCAGCACCGCCGCCGCACCTTCGACACCCAGCTTCACCCAGGAGCACTGGATCGAGGAGATCGAGCCATGCAGCGCCAGTCGCGCCACGGCGTGCATCATCACCGCCTCGCGCCAGGTCGGACCCTTGCGGCTCTGCCCCCGGCGGTAGAACGGTGCTTCCATGTGGACCAGCGGCAGCGGCACGAACTCGGTGAAACCACCCGTGCGGTCCTGCTGGCGACGTAGCTCGAGCAGGTGCCGTGCCCAGTGCTCGGGACGTTCGAGGTGGCCGAACATGATTGTCGACGTCGTCGGCAAGCCGACCTCGTGCGCAGCACCGACAACGTCGAGCCATTCCTGCGTCGTCACCTTGTCCGGGCAGATCTGAGCGCGAATGTCGTCGCACAGGATCTCCGCCGCGGTACCCGGAAGCGAGCCGAGGCCGGCATCCTTCAGCATGCGCAAGTAATCGGGCACCGTCATGCTCAGCGTGCGCGCACCCTGGCTCACCTCGAGCGGCGAGAAGGCATGGACGTGAAGGTCGGGACACTCGGCCTTCACCGCGCGCAGGATAGAAAGGTACGTCTCGCCCGTGTAGCGCGGGTGGATACCGCCCTGCAGGCAGACCTCGGTCGCGCCCCGCTCCACCGCTTCGCGCGCGCGGCCCGCGATCTCGGACAGATCGAGGTCATAGGGCTTGTCGCGAAATCCGCCCTTGCTGCTGGTCTTGGAGAACGCGCAGAACGAGCAGGCATGCGTGCAGATGTTGGTGTAATTGATGTTGCGGTTGATGACGTAAGTCACCGCCTCGCCGCTCACTTGCGCACGCAGGGCGTCCGCCGTCTCCACGACTGCCTGCGCCGCAGCGCCGCGGGTGGCGAACAGGGCAACGATCTGGTCTTCGGCCAGCCCCTCACCGGCCGCGGCGCGATCGAGGATGCGGTGCAGTTGGCTGGCGACAGGCCCCTCGTGATGCGCGCCCAGCGGTTGACGAGGCGTCCCCGGGGCCGACTCGGCAACTCCGGGGCTCCAGCGGCTGTCACGGCCCAGACCGTCACTGTCGGAGAGCTTGAGCACGGCCGGCCGCAGCGTCGGATCAATCCAGGAGCGGTCGTCGGTAGCGACGAACCGCGGGTAGACCGTCAGACGCTCGACCAGCGGCAGCCCGGCTCGCGCGCAGATGGCGGCTAGGCGATCCACCTCGGGCCACGGCGCTTCGGGGTTCACGTGGTCCTGCGTAACGGGCGAGATGCCGCCCCAATCGTCGATGCCGCAGTCGATCAGTTCGGACAGGCGCTCGTCGTTGAGGTTGGGCGGCGCCTGCACGGACACCTCGTCGGGCAGGACGATGCGCGCCGCGGCGATCACCCGCAGGAAATCAGCCTCCGTCGCCTCCGGCGCTTCGGCCATCTTCGTACCCGGCTTGGGGCAGAAGTTCTGGACGATCACTTCCTGCAAGTGGCCGTGTTCGGCCTGCAGATCGCGCAGCGCGAGCAAGGCTTCGATACGCTCCGCCGCGGTCTCGCCGATGCCGATCAGGATGCCGCTGGTCACAGGCACGAGAGCCCGTCCGGCTGCCGCCAGTGATGCGAGGCGAACGGCCGGCACCTTGTCCGGCGAGCCGTGGTGGCAGGCGCCCTTCTCCAGCAGGCGCTCCGACGTGCTCTCCAGCATCAGCCCGCCAGAGGCCATGACCGGCCGCAGCATGCGCCAGTCCTCCTCGTCGAGCACTCCGGCATTGATATGCGGGAGAAGCCCCGTCTCCTTCAGTACGAGGCCGGCGCAATGGCGCACATAGTCGATCGTGCGCTCGAACCCATGTTCGGCCAGCCACTCGCGGGCGACCGCGTAGCGGCGCTCGGGCGCATCGCCGAGGGTGAACAGCGCCTCCTTGCACCCGGCGGCGGCACCCTCGCGCGCGATCTCCAGCACTTGCTCGGGCGTCAGGTAGGGTGCTTTCACGCGCGAGGGCGTAGTCGCGAAAGTGCAGTAGTGGCACACATCGGCGCACAGGCGGGTGAGCGGGATGAAGACCTTGCGCGAGTAGGTCATCCGCGCTGGCCGAGACGCATCGCGACGCGCGCGAGCCTCGGCCTGGAGCTCGGCCAGGGGAGCAAAAAGCAGTCGGTCCGTCAGTGCACGGTCAGCGGGTGCCATGGTCTTCCAGTTCGATGCGGGCAGCTGACAGTGCTACGCGCGCAAGCCTTTCCCGATCACCGGCATCGCACATGACTGTTCCGGTAATGGTGACCGAAACCCCGAGCCCGCGCAACCCCTCTGCATCGCCCACATCCGCCTCGTCGATGATCAGGTGATCGGCCAAGCCACGGTAATGGCTGGCAATCGCCAGGTTGTTCGCCTCGGCGTTGAGTTCGTCCAGGAGCTTGCCGAGCGGGCCTTTCAAGGCCTTGCCTCCGACGAGTGGCGAGACAACCACCAGCGGCACCGAACGGTTCTGCAGCGCCGTACGCACGCCATCGACCGCGAGGATGGGGTCTACGCTGAGGTAGGGATTCGAGGGACACACGATCACCGCGGCAAGGTCCGGTCGTGCCAACGCTGCCGTCAAACCGGGCGAGGGCCGCGCGCCGGGCACGCCTTGGAAGCGGATCGCACGCGCAACCGGCCGGCATTGCTCGCGCACGAAGTAGTGTTGGAAGTCGAGCGTACCTTGCGCCGTAACGATCTGCGTACGCACCGGATCGTCGCTCATCGGCACGATCGCGTGTGCGATTCCCAAATTGCGGGTCAAGCGCGCAGTGACCTCGGACAGGGTCTCGCCCGCGCGCAGCCGCCATGAGCGCGCCAGATGCATGCCCAAGTCGCGGTCACCCAGATTGAACCAGTCCTCTTCACCAAGCCCGCGCAGCATCGCCATCGCCTGCCAAGTCTCGCCGACCACGCCCCAGCCCCGATCGGTGTCATTGAGCCCGGCCATCGCGTAGGTCACCGAGTCGATGTCGGGGCAGATCGTCAGCCCCAGATGCTCGAAGTCGTCGCCGGTGTTGACGGCGATGGTGAGGTCCTCAGGCGCGAGCACCGCCGCCAGCCCAGCCGCCAGCTTCGCCCCGCCGACGCCGCCAGAGAGCGCGAGAACGTGTCCGCTCACCGGAACATGTCCTGCGCGATCGGGCGCAGGCCGCTGGCGGCTCCAGGGCCATCGTCGTCGCGGACCCATGCACCCACGCCGCGCACCAGCGCTGCCGGAGTGCCCTCGTCGCTCTCGCCCATGGCCAGCGATGCGAGTGCGGCGACCGAGTCCGCGACGGCGATCTGCGTCGCCTGCAGCGTGCGGCCAAACAAGTCGACGCCGGTGCCTCGCTTGTCGTCGACCACGGTCAGGCCCGCGCAGCCGATCGCGGTGCCGACAGTGCCGACGCGCCAGGCGCGCCCCATACTGTCGGCGATCACTACTGCGGGGTTGAGGCCGGTCAGCGCCACGATGTCGGCCCGAATCGCGCGCGCGGACGCATCCGGGTCGCGCGGCCAGAGCAGGACGGTGCCGCTCTCCCCGCCCTCGACGTTCGACGCGTCGATCCCCGCGTTGGCCAGCACGTGCCCGGTGCGATGGCGTGCGATGATGGCGGCAGGCGTGGTGCGCAGCAGCTCCTCGCTTTCGTCCAGGATGAGTTGCACCATCTGCGGCTCGCGCGCGGTCTCGACCGCGATGCGGTGCGCCTCGTCACCCGGTGTCACCGACGAGAGGTCGATTGTTCTGCCCTCAGCCTTGGAGACGATCTTCTGTGCGACGACGATGACGTCGTCCCCGCCCAGCACTTCGCCTGCGCGATCAATCGCCGCGCAGATCTCACGCGCCAGCGCCATACCGGTCTCGAAAAGCGGCATACCATGCAGCGGGATAGCCCGGATCGCGGTCACCGGGCGTGCTCTGGCGAGGATGCTGGCACTTGCATCGATGCTCCCAAACGTGGACTTTTCGTTGGCATCGCCAAGCCGCTATCGGCAATGCCCATGGCCACGCAACAGGCAATTCGACGGGAGACGGACGAGACATGGCATCCATCGCGGTGATCGGAGGGACTGGCGCACTCGGCAAGGGTATCGCCCGCAGGCTCGTCAAGGCAGGCCACGAAGTAACGATCGGGTCGCGCTCTGCCGAAAAGGCGCAAGGCACCGCTGAGGAGCTCGGGGCTGCGGGCTATGCGGCAAACGCCGACGCCGCAGGGGGCAAGGATATCGTCATCGTCACCGTCCCTCACGCCTCACAGGGAGACACCCTGGTGCAGATAAAGGACAAGGTCGGCAACGCCATCGTCGTCGACACCACCGTGCCGTTGGTGCCGCCCAAGGTCATGCGCGTGCAGCTGCCGGCCGAAGGCAGCGCGGCGTTGCAAGCGCAGGCGCACCTCGGGCCCGACGTGCGGCTGGTCACAGCGTTCCACAACGTCTCGGCTCACCACCTCGACAGCGATCACGCGATCGAGTGCGACGTGCTGGTGTTCTCCGACGACATCGAAGCGCGCAAGACGATCGTCGACTTGTGCCCGGGCATGGGCCTCCGTGGCCTCGCCGGCGGCGCACTGGCGAACTCGGCCGCAGCCGAGGCGCTGACCTCGATCCTGATCTACATGAACAAGACCTACAAGGCCGACGGCGCGGGCATCCGCTTCACCAACCTGACGGACGCCCCGGCGATCCCGTGAACGGCGGCACGCCTCCCCGCTTGCCGCCGGTGTGCTGGGTGGTGATCCCAGTCAAAGCGCCTGGCGAGGGCAAGACGCGCCTTGCCGAAGTGCTGGATGGACGTCAGCGGCAGGCGCTCGTATCCGCCATGCTGGAGCGGGTCATCGACGCTGCAAGAGGGTGCAAGGCGGTGAGACGGGTGTGCCTGGTGGGGCCGTCGGACCACGGGCTGGGTATCACGCTGCTGGACGAGCATGGAGATGGCCTCAACCAAGTCCTTTTTTCGACAGTCCGGCAGCTGAGCGAAGGAATAGCATCGTCCTGGGAGGCGGAACCCAACCGCATCATCATCGCCCCGGCCGACCTGCCCCGGATCGACGCGAACGACTTCGACATGCTTGCCGGCGTCCCTGGCGATGCGATCGGCATTGCCCCTGACCGCCATGGCACCGGCACCAACGCGCTATCTTTGCCGTCGGCTTGCACCGACCAGTTCACTTTCGCCTACGGCACTGCCAGCTTTGCCGCACACCGCGCCGAAGCGGAGCGACTCGGATACAAGATCGAGGTGCTCCTCAGCGCCGGGCTGGAGAAAGATATAGACGAACCTGCCGATTTGGCGGATGCAACAGGCTGCATGCAGGAAGCGTAGCCAAGCGCCGAGGGAGAGAATGGATACAAACGACATCAGCCTGACCGGCTCGGCCGCCTTCGTTACGGGCGGTGGCGGAGGCATCGGCCGGGCCTCGGCGCTGTGCCTTGCCGACATGGGTGCCGATGTTGCGGTGGTCGACGTCATCCCCGAGCGTTGCGAGCAGATGGTGGCCGAGATCGAGCGACGCGGTGGCAAGGCGCTGGGCCTGCCGGTCAACGTCATGGAAGTCGGCCCTCTCCAGGATGCGGTCAAGCGCGCTGCGGACACCTTCGGGCGCATGGACGTGCTGGTGAACAATGCCGGCGGCGTCACTCGCCGCCCATTCCTCGACTTGCAGGAGAAGAACTGGCGCCGCCACATTGACCTCAATCTGATCAGCAACCTGGCCGCCACGCAAGCGGCCGTGCCGGTGATGATCGAAGGCGGGCGCGGCGGTTCGGTGATCAACGTCAGCAGCATCGAGGGATCGCGCGCGGCGCCAGGCTATGCCGTCTACGCGGCGTGCAAGGCTGGCATCAACAACCTCACTCGCACGCTGGCGCTTGAGTTCGCCGAGCAAGGCGTGCGCGTGAACACGATCGCGCCCGACTATACCCGCACCTCGGGCACGAACGGCCAGTTCACCGGCCCCATCGACGAGAGCCAATGGCCCCCGCTCAGCGATGCCGCGCTCGACTCGATCCGCCGCCGTATCCCCCTCGGTCGCGCCGGGCTGGAGGAGGAGTGCGGCAAGGTCGTCGTGTTCCTCGCCTCGCCGCTTGCCAGCTACGTGACCGGCACGATCATTCCGGTCGACGGCGGCTCCTGGGCATCGAGCGGCTGGGTGCGCAACGCCAACGAAGACTGGGTCCTGCCGCCGGAAATCGCGCGCTGAACCTCACGCCATCATCAGGACGCAAAGACATGACCTTCACCTTGAGCACCACCCTCCCCTTCGACCACATCCAGCATCCGGACGAATTCGTCTCGATGGATGCCGTGCACCAATGCGCCAAGGCGATCGAGCAGGCAGGCTTTTATGCCGGCACCGTAACCGACCACCCGGTGCCGAGCGCCCGCTGGCTCGACAGCGGCGGCCACTATGCGCAGGACCCCTTCGTCATGCTCTCGATGGTGGGTGCGGTCACCACCACGCTGCGGCTGCAGACCAACATCCTGGTGCTGCCCTATCGCAACCCGTTCATCACCGCGCGCATGGTCTCCTCGCTCGATCGGTTCACCAACGGGCGGGTGATCCTGGGTCTGGGCGCCGGTTACCTCAAGGCCGAATACAAAGCGCTGGGTGTCGAGTTCGACAACCGCAACGACCTGATGGACGAGTACATGAAGGCCATGAAGCTGGCCTGGACCGGCGAGGATTTCGAGTTCGAAGGCACCGGCTACAAGGCGCTCGGCAACCGCATGCTGCCGACCCCGGTGCAGACGCCGCACCCGCCGCTGCTGGTCGGCGGCAACTCGAAGCGCGCGCTGCGCCGTGCGGTGGAACTGGGCGATGCCTGGCACCCGTTCTTCGTGCCCAAGCAGGTGACCGACACCGCGCGTACCGCGAACCTGTCCGAGGACCAGGACATCCTCGACGCCATCGCCTACATGGCTGAGCACGCGCAGAAGATCGGTCGCGAGACGCCGCCAAAGGTCATCGCCTCCTCCACCTTCTCGCTGCAGGGCAACTGGAGCGCGCAGGAGGCGATCGACCACTACGCGCACCTGAAGTCCATGGGCGTCGATGGCTCGGGCGCCAGCATCTACACCGATAGCCGCACCGAATATTGCGAACAGGCGCTGAAGTTCGGTGAGGACGTGATCGCCAAGATCGACTTCTAACTCGACATGTGTCTACCCTAAAGCGCCACTCTCCTGAACCTCAGGAGAGGATAGAAAATCGGCGCGACGGAAGAGGTTCGGCATGGAAGAAGCGCTGACGGCTCGCGCCGAATGGAGACGATCGTGGCCGACCGTGCTGGCGGCCATGATCGGGATGTCGTTCTATTCGGTCATCACCTACTCGCTGGGCACGTTCATCGGCCCGCTGGAGCGCGAGTTCGGCTGGAGCCGCACCGCGCTCTCCTCCGGGCTGACGATCTTCGCCGGCATCTCCATGCTGGGTGGACCGTTCGTGGGCGTGCTGCTCGATCGCGTCGGCACCCGCAAGATAGCAATCGCCGGCTTGGCCATCTGCGGCTGCATCTTCGCTGCCTTCAGCACGCTCAACGGTGCGCTCTGGCAGTGGATCGCTCTTTATGTGAGCTATGGCCTGTTCGCGCTGCTGTTCAAGTCGACCGTATGGAGCGCGGGCATCTCCAGCGTGTTCACCCATGGCCGCAGCCTCGCGCTCGCAGTCATGCTGAGCGGCGCGGCGATCGGGCAGACGTTCGCACCGATCGCCGCGAATGCGCTGATCAATGCGTTCGGCTGGCGCGTCGCCTACATCGCCATCGGCCTTGGCTGGGCAGGCGTGTCGCTGCTGCTGGTCGTTCCGCTCTACTTCGACGCCAAGGCGCGGGTGGCGCGCACCGCGGTTCCCAACAGCCCGCTCCCTGACAAGATCATCCTTCCCGGCCTGACGGTCCGCGAGGCGAGCCGCGACAGCCGTGTCATCCGCATCGGCTTGGCGGCGCTGCTCTCCTCGGTCGTGGGGTCGGGCGTGACCGTCCACCTCGTCCGGATCGTCTCGGAAACCGGCATCCCGATGAACCGAGCGGTCGAAATCGCCGCGCTTGCGGGCGTCGCCGGGCTGGTCGGCAAGCTGGCGGTCGGCTGGCTGCTCGACAAGGTCCAGGGCAGCCTGCTGCCGTTCTCCGGCTTCGCCATCGGAGCGCTCGGCCACTTCCTTCTCATCGGCTTGTTCGGAGGAACGACTCCCAAGATCGTCGGCGTTATGTGCGTCGGCTTCGCGAGCGGCGCAGGGCTCCAGATCTCCACCTACCTCGCCAGCCGCTATGCCGGCATGCGCAACTTCGGCGCGATCTTCGGGACGATCAGCTCGGCGATGATGGCAGGCGCCGCTTTCGGGCCACTGTTTGCCGGTATGATCCACGACGCGACCGGCAGCTACGACATGCTGGAATCGATCGCCGCCCCCGTGATGCTCCTCGCCGCCTTCATGTTCGTCGGTCTGGGCTCCTACCCCGTGTTCCGGAACCCCGAGGACGAGTTCGCCTGATCAGGCGCGAGCCGCCGCGATCGCCTCATGGAAGGCCCGAACCGCGGCGGCTTCGTCTCCGTTCCAGACGGCGCCGCTGACGGCTAGGAAGTCTGCCCCGGCCCTCACTAGCGGTGCGCAGTTGGCGGGCGTGATGCCGCCAATCGCCACGCATGGCAGCTCGAACACGGCTTGCCACCACTCGAGCAGGTCCAGGCCGGCGGTGTGCTTCACCTCCTTGGTCGTAGTCGGGTAGAAGGCGCCGAATGCGACGTAGTCCGCGCCGAGTTCGCCAGCTTCCATCGCCATGTGGCGGCTGTCGTGGCACGTCACCCCGATCTGGGCATCGCGGCCGAGTTCCTGGCGCGCCTCGGTCGGGTCGCCGTCATCCTGGCCCAGGTGCACGCCATCGGCGCCCAGGCGCTTAGCAAGGCCGATCGAGTCATTGACGATGAAGGTCACGTCTCGCGCCTCACAGATCGCCTGCAGCGGCTCTGCTAGGCGCGCAGCCTCATGCTGGTCGACGTTCTTGACCCGGAACTGGAACGCGGTGACTGGCCCGGCGTCGAGCGCCCGGGCGAGTCGATCGGGAAACTGACCGCCGACATCCAGCGGCGATATCAGGTAGAGGTGGCACTCGGGTGGTGGATCGTCTTTGTCGAACATCACCGCGCTCTAGCTGTAGTGTTCGGGCCCGCCAAGCGTTCCGCATGCATTCAGCCGGCAGCCTGGATCTAGGATCAATGAGAACGATCCTCCTTGCCGCCTTGGCGATGGCTCTCACCGGCTGCACCGCCACCGCGCCGCCACCCACCTCCGTCGAGCAAGCGGACGGACTGGCCCGCGCCGCCCTCGGGCAGACGGTCGGCGTCGGCGGGCCCAAGGTCACGCCGCTTGGGGTGCTGGAAGACAGCCGCTGTCCCATGAACGCGCGCTGCGTCTGGGCCGGGCGCGTACGCCTCAGTGTCCGCGTCGATCTGGGCCGCGGCAGCCAGGTGCTGGAACTGACACAAGGACAGCCGAGGCCCGTGGCGGACGGCACGCTTGAACTGGTGGAAGTGCAACCCGACCGCGTCGCAGGCGAAAAAGGCCTGACGATCGCGCCGGCCGACTACCGCTTCGCGTTCCGCTTCATGGGCGGACTGTAAGAGTGCGCGGATCACTCCCCTCCCCGCCGGGGAGAGGTTAGCGAAGCTTGGCCCGCAAGGGCCTAGCGCAGCTTGGAGAGGGCTGCGTGCGCGTTCTGCCCTCTCCAACTCCAGCTAAGTCGCTTCGCTCCTAAGCCTGCGTATCCTCTGCCCGGCGGAGAGAGGATCATCTTCCCCGTCACCCCGACGCAAAACGGGCCGGAAGCTCGCGCTTCCGACCCGCTTGTGACTTTCGCGACAGAGGACCGAAGATCAGCCCTGCAGCGCCGCAACCTCGGCTGCGAAGTCGCTGACCTGCTTTTCGATGCCCTCACCCAGCTGGAAGCGCACGAAGTCCTTGAGGACGATCTTGGTGCCGGCTTCCTTGCCAGCCTGGTCGACGACCTGCTGGATCGGCGTCTTGTTGTCGATCACGAACAGCTGGCTGAGGAGAGCGTTCTCCTTGGCGTACTTGGCGATCGCACCGTCGACCATCTTGGCCTGGACCGCCTCGGGCTTGCCGCTCTCGGCAGCCTTCTCGGCCGCGACCTTGCGCTCGCGCTCGATCAGGTCGGCGTCGAGATCGTCGGCGTTCAGCGCCAGCGGGAAGGCCGCGGCGATGTGCATGGCGATCTGCTTGCCCAGCGCCTCGAGCACTTCGGCCGAAGCTTCGGACTCGAGCGCCACAAGCACGCCGATCTTGCCGAGGTTCGGCGCGGCGGCGTTGTGCATGTAAGGCACGATCAGACCCTGCGAGACTTTGACCGTCTTGATGCGGCGGATCTGCTGGTTTTCACCGATGGTGGCGACGTTGTTGGTCAGCGCATCGCCGACGGTGCCGCCGGTCGGGTAGGCCGCGGCCTTGAGCGCCTCGACGTCGTCGCCCGAAACCTCGAGCGCGGCCTGGGTGGCGTTGCGCACGAAATCCTGGAACTGCTCGTTCTTGGCCACGAAGTCGGTCTCGGAGTTCACCTCGACGGCGACGCCCTTGGTGCCGGTCACGGCCACGCCGACCAGGCCCTCGGCCGCGGTGCGGCTGGACTTCTTGGCGGCGGCGGCCAGGCCCTTGGAGCGCAGCGCGTCGACGGCTGCCTCGAAGTCGCCGTCCGTCTCGGTCAGCGCCTTCTTGCAGTCCATCATGCCGGCGCCGGTGCGCTCGCGCAGGTTCTTCACGTCAGCGGCGGTGTAAGCCATCGCTCAAATTCCTCTTGCTTGAATGGACAGACGCGCCGGACCCATTGGGCCCGGCGCGCGACATTTCGATGACGAAAGTGCCGTGGAACGTCGGGCTCAGGCCTCGACGGTTTCCTCGACCGGAACGTCCAGGGCGCCGATGTCGATCCCTGAGTCCACCACGCCTTCGCGGTGACCCTTGGTCGCGGCCTGGGCCACGGCGTCGCAGTACAGGCGCACGGCGCGGCTGGCGTCGTCGTTCGCCGGGATCGGGAACGCGATGCCCTGCGGGTTCACGTTGGTGTCGAGGATCGCCACGACGGGAATGCCGAGCACGTTGGCTTCCTTGATCGCCAGATCTTCCTTGTTGGCGTCGATCACGAACATCACGTCCGGGATGCCGCCCATGTCGCGAATGCCGCCGAGCGAAAGCTCCAGCTTGTCGCGCTCACGGGTGAGCTGAAGGATTTCCTTCTTGGTCAGGCCGTGGGTATCGCCCGAGAGCTGCTCTTCCAGGCTCTTAAGGCGCTTGATCGAGCCCGAGATCGTCTTCCAGTTGGTGAGCATGCCGCCCAGCCAGCGGTGGTTGACGAAGTGCTGGCCGCAGGCGCGAGCCGCCTGAGCGATAGGCTCTTGCGCCTGACGCTTGGTGCCAACGAACAGCACCTTGCCGCCGGCCTGAACCGTCGACTGGATGAAGTCGAGCGCGCGCGCAAACAGCGGCACGGTCTGCGACAGGTCGATGATGTGGATGCCGTTGCGGGCGCCGAAGATGTACGGCTTCATCCGCGGGTTCCAGCGATGGGTCTGGTGGCCGAAGTGCGAGCCGGCCTCGATCAATTGCTGCATGGTGACGACAGGAGCCGCCATAGATAATTCCTTTCCGGTTGAAGGTCTTCACCTGAAGACCTGCCTCTGGGACGCTGGAACCGTGCGGAGACCCCGCTGCGGCACCGGTATGTGGTGCGTCCCATGTGGATTCGCCGTTGCCCTTGCCACCCGTGAATCGGGAGGAAACGCTGCGGCGCGCTGCCTCTACAGCCTTCACTCGGCGAAATCTACCGGCATTTCACCGCACGCCGCCTTCAACTCGCCTCAAAGTGGATGATTATCGCGCAGGTACAGGAACTTATCATGGTTAATCCGTATTTGGTGAATATCTGACGACGATCAGGCCGCGACACGAAGACCATCGCGGAGGGTCGACAGGTCGGATGAAGTTGCAGGCGCAAGCCCTGCCCGGAGACGCCGTATGAGCATCGTTGCACCCGTCCTGTTCGCCTTTGTCGGTCTGCTCTCGCTGCTGGTGATCTGGCGCAGCGTTGCTTCGAACCTCGACGCGGTTCTCGAACTCAAGCGTCGGGTCGCGATGCCAGCCTATGGTAGCGAGATCGTGGTGAACTTCCGCGAGCCCGCACTGGATCTCGATGCCGTGTCGAGCGTGCGTCGCCCTCGCCAGTCGCGGCATGCCCTAGCCAAGCCGATCACGCACCGTCTGCACCAGTTCATCAAGCCGCGCTCGGCGGCTTGATGGGCGAAAGCTACTCAAGCTTATGCAAGAGCCTCGCCCTCAATGAGGGCGAAGCTTCATTCAATCCTCTGCCCATGACGGATGTGAGCGAACCGGCTCCCCATCTTGGACGGTCGGGATCAGGTGATCTTGCCACCCCGAAGAAGCCGACAATCACGAATCGGTTGACGGTACGAACAAAACGTGAACATTGTCTCCTCAGAACATTGATAGAACGAATTTGGCTCATCCACAAGCTATCCACAGCTTGTCAGAGGCACGAGCCACAACCGTCGAGGAGACAATGCCATGCTGACCAGTGCGTGCGTCGTTCTTTTCGCGCTCGGCGCGATCACAGCTCTTGCCACTATCATAGTCACACTGCGTGACTATGCGCCGGACGTGGCATGCCTACGGGTACGCCGGCGGGTTGGCGCGCAGCCCCTGCTGGTGAATTGGCAGATCACGGGAATGCCGGCTGCTTCAGCGCCGGCATTGGCGATCAGGGTGTCAGCCCTACGGGCGGATTTTGGAGGACGCCTTCCGGAGCTTGGCTCGCTGAGGCACGCCGCCTGATCCGCAGATAACGCGCAACGCCAAGCGGGATGAGCGCGAGGTAGGCTAGCGTGATCCCTGCCAGGGTCAGCCAAGGCTCCGTGAGCAGCGCTGCCATCAGGATGCCGATCAGAGCCAGCAAGCCGATACGCAAATGGTTGGGCGGACGCACGCGTGACCAGCTGAACGTCGGCATGTTGGAGATCAGCAAGAAGGCGACAAGCAGCATCCAGATCCCGACACCGACCGGATTGGCGAACTCCTCGCGGCCGCTCGCCAGCCAGATGTAGATCGGCAGGAACGCGAGCCCCGCCCCAACCGGAGCAGGTACCCCGGTGAGAAATCCTGCCTGCTTGTGCGGCTGGTCCAGGGTGTCGAGCCGGGAATTGAAGCGCGCCAGCCGCAGCACGCAGCAGATCGCAAAGGCGAGCGCGGCGATCCAACCGAAGCTGGGCAACTCGCGCAAGGACCACAAATAGACGATCAGCGCCGGCGCCACGCCGAACGAGATAGAATCCGCCAGGCTGTCGAGCTCTGCGCCGAAGCGCGACTGCGCCTTCAGCAGGCGTGCAGCGCGCCCGTCAATCCCGTCGAGTAGTCCGGCCAGGATCACTGCCTGAACCGATTTCTCGAAATCCCCGGCGATGGCGAAGCGAATGCCAGTCAGCCCCGAGCACAGCGCGGCGGCCGTGATTGCATTGGGGACCAAAGCGCGCAAGCTGAGGCTGCGAGCCAGGCGCCGGTCCGCGCGTGCGTCGTCCACGTCGATCGTCATCGAACGTCCGGGCGGATCGACGTGGCTGCGATCACTGGGCAATGCCTTCGATCACGCGCGCATCACCGACTTCGGCCAGCACAGTCTCGCCGGCGATGACCTTCTGGCCCAGCAGCACGCGCGGCTCGGTGCCAGCCGGCAGGTAGACGTCGACGCGGCTGCCGAAGCGGATCAGTCCTACGCGCTGGCCGCCCGCGATCATGTCGCCGGGCTTGATGAAGGGCACGATGCGACGCGCGACCAGGCCGGCGATCTGCGTGAAGCACAAGGTCAGACCGTCGCCACGCTCGATCATGACGTGCTGGCGCTCGTTCTCCTCACTCGCCTTGTCGAGGTCGGCGTTCACGAACTTGCCCGGGATGTAGACCACCCGGCGCACGGTGCCGCCGATCGGCGCGCGATTGATGTGGACATCGAACACGCTCATGAAGATGGAGACGCGCGTCACCGGCTCGGCGCTGAGCGGACGCGTGCCGCTGCCATCGTCCATCGTCAGTTCGCGTGGCGGTGGCACCTTGCCGATCAGCGTGATCAGGCCATCGGCTGGCGAGACGATGCTGC
The DNA here is from genome assembly GCF_902506425.1 of Novosphingobium sp. 9U. NCBI lineage: Bacteria > Pseudomonadati > Pseudomonadota > Alphaproteobacteria > Sphingomonadales > Sphingomonadaceae > Novosphingobium > Novosphingobium sp. 9U. The sequence continues at coordinate 1,728,280 of NZ_LR732469.1, forward strand.
GATCGTCCTGCGGCACCACGCGCTGCGGATCGCGGAAGAAGGCGAGCACACAGACTGTCAGGATCGCGAGGGGCCAGGCCAGCCAGGACCAGCCCAGGATAATCGTGAGCAGGCAGAGCGCCGCCACGATCGCGCCGAACTTGCGGCCTTCGGGATGGATCGGCGGCCAGCGCCATGACGCTTCGCCGCGTCCCTGATTGTCTAGAATTTCGCCGGGCATTCGATCCATCTAAGCTCTGCGCCCTCCCACGGCAATGACGCGAGGATAAATGCCTGGGATGCTGGGTTGTTTCTGCTGGTCGCGGAAAGGAAGGGGTGGTGGACAGGGCTGGATTCGAACCAGCGTACGCTTGCACGGGCAGATTTACAGTCTGCTGCCTTTAACCACTCGGCCACCTGTCCACACCGTTTCCGCGGTTGGCGGGAGACCCGCCGTACGGTGCCCGAAGGCTCCGCGTCGCCGAGAGGTGGCGCCAATGCCGAAGCGAGCCTTGCCTGTCAATGGGGTGACTGGCAGGGAGCGCCGCAATCGAGTGATTGGCGCGAAGATCGGCGCCGGGTTGGAAGGACGATGACATGGCTAAGGGCGGCGGCTCCAGGGGAGCAGGAGGGGAAGCGGGCAGCTCGGCTGGCGGCAGGGCCCTGCGCGGTCGCGCGGGCCGGATGAAGAACGGCCGCGGCTCTGGCCGCGCCTCGTCCGGCGCGGTTCGCCTCTGGGGGCGCCACGCCGTGGAGGCCGCCCTGCTCAACCCCGACCGCGTGCACCGCAAGCTCTGGGCCACGCGCGAGGGTGTCGAGTCGCTGAACGGTGACCTTCCGCCCGACTTTCCCGTCGAGTGGGCGCAGGCGGCCGACCTCGCCCGGCTGGTTGCACGCGACGCGCCGCACCAGGGATTGGTGCTGGAATGCGAGCCCCTGGAGGACGTGTTCCTGTCGGACGTGCTCGAAGGCGAGGCGCAGCGCGCGATCCTGGTGCTCGATCAGGTTACCGACCCGCATAACGTCGGCGCCCTGATGCGAACCGCTGCGGCGTTCGATGCGGTCGCGGTGGTCACGCAGGATCGCCACGCTCCGCCCGAATCGGGCACGCTCGCCAAGTCGGCCTCCGGCGCGCTGGAGATCGTGCCCTGGGTGCGCGTGGTGAACCTCGCCCGGGCACTGGAGGAGATCGCCGAGGCGGGCTACTGGCGTATCGGCCTTGCCGGCGAGGCGGAGACGACCCTGGCCGAAGCGCTGCCCGCCGGGCCGGTCGCGCTGGTGCTCGGCGCAGAGGGCGAAGGCATGCGCCACAACATCACCCAGCACTGCGATGCGCTGGCCCGGCTGCCGATCCACGAGTCGATGGAGAGCCTGAACGTCAGCAATGCCGGCGCGATTGCGCTCTACGCCGTGGCGACGCGATAGTGTAATCAGGCCGGCGGGGGACTGAGGGGATGATGATGGGCTTGGATCGACGCCGGCTGAGAGCCGCAGTGGTCGCCACGGTGGGTTCGCTCTTGCTCGCGGCCTGCCTGCTGATCCCCGGCAAGTTCACCGCCGACCTCGATGTGCGGCGCAACGGCACCTTCTCGTTCCGGTACGCTGGCGGCATCACCCTCCTCTCCTTGGCCATGACCGGCACAAAGGCGACCTTCGTGCCTGAAGCTTGCAAGGACGACGACGGCGAGACCGAACGCGCCTGCACGAGCGAGGAGCTAGCCAAGCAGAAGTCGGATTTTGAGGCGCAGCAGGTGGCGAAGGCAAAGGAAGACGCCCAGGCCGCGCAGCTGTTCTTCGGCGGGATCGACCCGAACGATCCGCGCGCGGCAGAGGAGATCGCCGAGCGTCTGCGGCGGCAGAAGGGCTGGAAGCGCGTCGACTACACGGGCAATGGCCTCTTCGACGTGGAGTTCGTGATGAACGGCCGCCTCGACCGCGATTTCGTCTTTCCGACCATCGAGCGCTTTCCAGTGGCGAACGCCTTCGTCCAGATCGTGGCGCGGCAGGACGGCACGGTGCGGATCGATGCGCCGGGCTTCGTCTCGTCTGCGAGCGGGGGAGCCGCGGCGAGCATGATGCAGGGCACTTTCCTGAAGGGTGCGGACGCGACTTCGGATGCTCCGGCGATCACGCCCGTGGACGGCACGCTGACGATCCGCACCGATGCGCCGATCCTCGCCAACAACACCGACGAAGGTCCTCGTAAGGGGTTGGGAGGCGGACAGGAACTCGCCTGGACGATCAACGCGCGCACGGCGGCAGCGCCGATGGCGCTGATCCGGCTCCAGCCTTGATGGCGCCAAGCCGAAGCGCGGCTTAGCCCCTCGCGATTATTCGTCCGACCTGTTGCGTTAACCCCTTGGCGGATCGTGAGCTTCGTTGCGCTCAGCGGGGCGACCGATTGCCAGCAGCAAACCCGCGGTAAACGCCGATTCTGACTGGTTACCCCGTCACGGCGATTACACAACATGGTTAATCGCTTCAGGTTTCTTGCGCCGTTGTCCCTACCCCGCGCCAAGCGCTGCCTTAGCCAAAGCCCCTGCATAGCGGCCTTGCCGGGCAGCTGACACGCCGCGGCGGAACTTCAATCTCGAGAGTGGCCCGCGTGCAGGCGAACTGCGGCGGTCAGGCGCGCTCGCGAGTTCTTTTCGGGGCGCAATGATGAAATACGGTGTAAAGTCGAAGTCGATGATGATGTTGCTGCCTTTGCTGGCGGCCTGCTCGGGCTCTGACGGCGACACGCTCGCGGCCTCGACGCCGCAGCTCGACACCGCCGTCGCGTCGCAGGGCGTCACCCAGCCGGCTGCCGCGGTCAAGCCGCTGAGCGACTTCGACGTGTGGGCAAAGCGCTTGATGGCTGACCGGATGAGCCCGATTGTCGCAGCCGCTGGCGACTTCTCGATCGGCTGGATCGGAGCGGACAGCCGCGCCGCCAACGTCGTCGTGCGCGCACCACGCGTGGCGGACAAGGCAACGGTTCAGATTGCCGTGCCGGCCGCCGGAGCCGACGCGACGCCGTTGTTTCAGGCCGCGCTGACGCAGCTGAAGAAGCAAGGCGGTGGTACGCTGAAGGTGGCGCCAGGCGAATACGTGTTCCGCTCGCTCAGCGGCGGCTCGCACTTTCCGATTATCAAGATGGCGGATGTCGACATTCAGGCCGACAATGCGCATTTCGTGTTCCAGAACGATGCCGATGGCATCTTCATCCAGGATAGCCAGCGCATCCGCATCCACGGCGCCAAGATACGCGATTCGCGCGTGCTGTCGGGTAGCGGCCACATCAAGCTGATCAACGGAGAGAAGCGCCTGGTGCTCGACCAGCCGCTGCCGGGAGGCCTGAGCGTAGTCGGCGTCGGCCCGGTGAACGAGGGCATTCACAACTTCTTCCAGAACCGCTTGCGCGCGGTATTCTTCCCTGGCGGCAAGCAGGCGACCACGACCGACAACGTCACGTTTTCGGCCACGGACTTCGCGCCTTTCCCCGATGGGCAAGCCGTCGTCGTCAAGTACACGTACTATGGCAACCGCGCCGTCTACGTGCGGGACAGCTATACCGGCACCAGCGAAGACATCGTGCTTGATGGTGTCCGCATCGGCTCGATCGGGGGCATCGGCGTGCTGATCAAGTCGCGCGGCCGCGGCTTCGCGATCCAGAACTCCTCGTTCTCGGCGGATGCAGGCCGCCCGTTCGGCACCAACTTCGACGGCATCCACGTCATCGCTGCGGCTGGGGACATCCTGATCCGCGGCAATTCGATCCTGCACACCGGTGACGACCCGATCAACTTGCGATCGATCATCCACAAGGTGACCGCGCTCGACAAGAACAGCGTCACCATCAACAACGACGCACGCTTGGTCCGCCTGGGCGACGAACTGGCGTTCTTCAACAAGGATGGCGATTATCTGGGCCGTCGGGTCGTCACCAGCGCACCGGCGATCGGCAATAGCGACACGGTGACCTTCGGGCTGGCGGCCGGCGAGCCCAACACCGAGGCCGCCTACGTCCGCGACATCAACATGACACCGCGCCGCTTCGCCGTGGTCAACAACACCATCGCCGAGACCGTCGGCCGCGGCATGCTGATCCAGGTGGCGAACGGGCTGATCCAGGGTAACACCTTGCGCAACCTGCCCCGCACCGCCATCCGGCTGCTGACGAGCTACGATCCGTGGCTGGAGGGCGCCGGCGCAATCAACGTGCGCATTACCAACAACACCATCGAAGGCGGGCGCGCCGAACTGGGGTTCAACTACGTGACGGGCATCATCACTTCGCTGGGTGAAGTGGTCTCGGCCAAGATCCCGACCAACTTCCACAATGGTCCGCTGAAGATCGACGGCAACAAGTTCGTCGCGCCGAACACGGCCTGCCTGGCGCTCTACAATGCCAAGGACGTGGTGGAGCAGAACAACACCTGCGGCTGATGCCCGCTGCGCCGGCCGCTCTCGCGAGTGGCCGGCGTTTTTGCTCGTTAGAATGCTGCGCCTTTTTGCGGCAGCACACCCGAAGGCAGGGCAGAATCAAAAAATACGATGTCGATGATCGACGCGTCGAACTTCACAGCGATGATAAACTTGCTTAACATTAAAGCATGTCTCCGCGTGTCATGATCGAAAACAGCCCGCTCGCGGCTGTCGTCAGCAACCCCCGCCTCCCCGACAACCCCATTATCGAATGCAACGAGCCGTTCCTGGAGCTCACGGGCTACGGCCGCGGCGAAGTGATCGGGCGCAACTGCCGCTTTCTCGCAGGGCCGGAGACCGAGCCCTGGCTGAGCGACAAGATGCGCGAATCGATCCAAGCGCAAAAGCCGGTGCTGGTAGAGATTCTGAACTACCGCAAGAACGGCACGTCGTTCCGCAACGCGGTCATGGTCGTGCCGCTGTTCGATGAGGATGGCGAGTTGCAGTACTACCTCGGCTCGCAAGTCGAGGTGCCCAAGGGTGACGGCTACCTCAACGGCAGTGGCGAGGGGCTGTCCTCGTCCAAGGGCAAGGTCGAGACGCTGACGGGGCGCCAGCGCGAAATCCTGATCCAGATGGCCGATGGCAAGCTCAACAAACAAATCGCTTTCGACCTGGGCCTGAGCGAGCGAACCGTAAAGATGCACCGGGCCGCCCTGTTCCGAGCGTTGGGAGTGAAGACCAGCGCTGATGCGATCCGGATTGCAGTCGAAGCAGGCCACTAAGACCAGTCCAAGAGCAAGCCGTTGCGCGCCACGGTGACGGCGTTATGCTCGGCGATCTCCTGCTCCGCAGCGGCCGGACGCAGGCAAGGACGGCCGAGACCGACAAGCGCGAGATCGTCGAGGCGGAAGATGCCTGGCGCACAGCGCGCATCGATGGCGATGCGGCTTTTCTTAGCGCTTCTACGCCAAGGAGGGCCGCATCCAAAACATGAAGGGCCAGACGGTGCCGCGCGCCGACGACATCAAGCTTTAGTCCGGCCAGCGCCGATCTAGCCATTGTCGAGCCGGCTAGCGTCGGCCTCGGCGAGACCCGAAACCGGTTCACCACCACGCAAGCTTGCGTGATGGTGCTGCCAGCCGAGCCGCGAGAGGCCGAACCGGATCCCGGTCAAGCCCGGCTCGGAGGGGTGCTCAGGCTTACTTCAAACAGCCTCAAGCCAAAGCCCCGTGGCAGTGCTTGTACTTGTTGCCCGAACCACACGGACACGGCGCGTTGCGGCTGATTGTCAGGTCGGCATAGGGGTTCTCACCCGAGGCGCCCGGTCCCACTGCAGCCTGCGGAGCGCTGGCGAGGGCACCGAACAGCGCCGCCTGCCGTGCCGAGCCATCGCCATCCGCCGAATCGTCGAAGCCGGTCAGCGGGTCGATGTGCCCGGTCAGGAAGTCGGGCAACTCGGGCAGGTCCATCGGCTCGGGCATGCGCAGCTCGCTGACCGAGAGGATGCGCGTCACGTCCTCGCGGATAGTTTCCAGCATGCGCTCGAAGAGGCTGAAGGCCTCCTGCTTGTACTCGTTGATCGGCGTCTTCTGCGCATAGGCACGCAGGAACACCACCTGACGCAGCGCATCGAGGGTTGCGAGGTGCTCCTTCCAGTAGTGGTCAAGCCGGTCGAGCAGGATGCTCTTCTCAACCTGGCGCCAGATCGAGGGTTCGTCCTGTGCCATCTTGGCAGCCATGTGCTGGTCCGCGAGGGCTGCGACGCGTTCCTCGACCACCTCCGGATCGACGCCGTCCTCCTCGATCCAGGCCTCGATCGGGATATCGATCCCCAGGACGTCCAGCGCACGCGCCTTCAGCTGCTCGACGTTCCAGTTCTCCGGGTAGGAGTTGGGCGGGCAGGCATCGGCGACGATCGCGTTCACCGTGTCCTGGCGCATCTCGACAACGACATCGTCGACCGTCTCGGCATCCATGATGTCGGAACGCTGCTCGTAGATGACCTTGCGCTGGTCGTTCATCACGTCATCGTATTCGACGACCTGCTTGCGCACTTCGTAATTGCGCGCTTCGACCTTCTTCTGCGCGGTCTCGATCGCCTTGCTCAGCCACTTCGAGCCGATCGCCTCGCCGTCGGCCAGGTTGCTGTTCATCATGCGCGAGAACAGCGTGTCGGGACCGAAGATGCGCAGCAGATCGTCTTCGAGGCAGAGGTAGAACTTGGACAGGCCCGGATCGCCCTGACGCCCCGAGCGGCCGCGCAGCTGGTTGTCGATGCGGCGGCTTTCGTGCCGTTCAGTGCCGATCACGCAGAGACCGCCGGCGGCGAGAACCTGCGCCTTCTCGGCGGCGACTTCGGCCTTGATCTTGGCCAGCGCCTCGTCGCGCTCCGGCCCCTCCGGCATGTCGCGTAGCTCGTCCTCGACGCGGAACTCGACGTTGCCGCCCAGCTGGATGTCAGTACCACGGCCGGCCATGTTGGTGGCGATCGTCACCGCATTCAGCCGGCCCGCCTGCGCCACGATGTGCGCCTCCATCTCGTGGAAGCGGGCGTTGAGCACGTTATGCTGCACGCCTTCCTTGGTCAGGAAGTCCGACAGCAGTTCCGACTTTTCGATCGACACGGTGCCGACCAGCACCGGCTGCCCGCTCTCGTAGCGTTCGCGGATCAGCTTGGCGATGGCAGCGAACTTGTCGAGCGTGTTCTTGTAGAACTCGTCCTCCTCGTCGACGCGCCGCACCGGCACGTTGGTGGGGATGGTGACGACGTTGATCTTGTAGATGTCGAAGAACTCGGCCGCTTCGGTAGCCGCGGTGCCGGTCATGCCGGAAAGCTTGGGGTACATGCGGAAGTAGTTCTGGAAGGTGATCGAGGCCATGGTCTGATTCTCGGGCTCGATCTGGACGCCCTCCTTGGCCTCGACCGCCTGGTGCAAGCCGTTAGACCAGCGCCGGCCATCCATCATGCGCCCGGTGAACTCGTCGATTATGACGACCTTGCCGTCCTTGACGATGTAGTCGATGTCCCGCTTGAACATGACCACGGCCTTCAGCGCCTGGTCGAGGTGGTGCACCACCTGCGTGTTCTCGACGTCGTAGAGGTTTGAGCCTTCGAGCAGGCCCGCGCTCTCCAGGATGCGCTCGGTCTTCTCGACGCCGTCCTCGGTCAGGGTGACGCTCTTGCTCTTCTCGTCGGTCTCGTAGTCCTCAGGGTCGAGCGTCTTCACGATCGCATCGACCTGCATGTAGAGGTCGGACTTGTCGTCGGTCGGGCCCGAGATGATCAGCGGCGTGCGCGCCTCGTCGATCAGGATCGAGTCCACCTCGTCGACGATCGCGAAGTTGAAGGGCCGCTGCACCATCTGGCTACGGTCATGCTTCATGTTGTCGCGCAGGTAGTCGAAGCCGAACTCGTTGTTGGTGCCGTATGTAATGTCGGCGCCATAAGCTTCGCGGCGCTCGTACTCGTTGAGGTTGGGCACGATCACGCCGACCGTCAGGCCGAGGAAGCCGTGGACCTGGCCCATCTGCTCCGCGTCGCGGCGGGCGAGGTAATCGTTGACGGTGACGATGTGTACGCCCTTGCCTTCTAGGGCGTTGAGGTAGGTTGCCAGCGTCGCCACCAGCGTCTTGCCCTCGCCCGTACGCATCTCGGCGATCTCGCCGCGGTGAAGCACGATGCCGCCGATCATCTGCACGTCGAAGTGCCGCATGCCGAGCACGCGCTTGGCCGCCTCGCGTACCGTTGCGAAAGCTTCGGGCAGGATGTCGTCGAGCGTGCTGCCCGCCGAGAGCTGGTGGCGGAACTTCTGCGTCTGCGCGGCGAGTTCGTCGTCGCTCATCGCGGCGATGGTAGGCTCGAAGTCGGCGATCTGGCGCACGACCTTGTCGAGCGACTTGACGTAGCGCTCGTTGGACGAGCCGAAGATGGACTTGACGATGGCCCCAAGCATGGCGGGATTCCTGTAATTTCAAGAGTGCAGGCGCACGAACGCGCAAAAGGCGCCCACGTTATCGCGGCGCCGGATCGGTCTATGGCAAGCGGCTGCGCTTACTCGCGCGCGCGGTCTATCCCGACGCGCACGCCCACGAACCCGAGCGCAGGCGCATGCCCCGCACCCTCGTCATCGGCGACCATGCGAGCGTGGCGACGTCCGGGTTCGGGCAGACGTGCCAGTTCGACGGGAGCGGCAGGCGCCCTTGCGGCAACCGGCGCGACGATCGCCACCGCGGCGGTTTGCGGCGCACAGCCGCGCGCCTGCGCCGGCGCAAGCTGCGCGGCAAGCCCTGTCAGCAGGGCCAGCAAGGTCAGGAGCAGGCGGTTCGCCATTGCCGCGGGAGATAGGCGCGGCGCGCCCGGCTGTCCACCGCGTGCGACGAAAACGGTGGAGACTTACTTGACCTGCGCGTCGGCGGCATCCGTCGCAACCGCCTGGCTCGGCACGGTTCCACTTTGCATCGGCACCGTCCAGATCGCCACGTTGAGCGCCATGATGACGGCCAGGATCAGCATGAGCCAGCCCTGCTTGCGGCTGCCGCGGCGAAACATGAACCAGGCGCCGATGACGAGCGCGATGCTGCCTAAGACCAGGAGCGAGAGTGCGATGTCCATGCCACCCGTTAGCCGCAGCGGCGCGCCGATGCGAGAGGCTGCATGGATTCGAGCGAGTGCGCTTCGCACGGTGCGGAGATGCCCGATACCACCCACGCGCCGCTATGTCGTTCGAGCAGGCGCTGGTGTAAGATGACAACGTGCGGCTCGCTGAGTTCGCCGGCGTGTGGATCGGTAGGTTGCTCGGGTGGCTCGCGCGTAAACCGGCAGGTTGGCTCGCGGGCTTCGACAAGCTCAGCCTTTGCGATGTTGGGGTAAGCGGCTGCCGAGGACGCACGAGGCCAGGGGCAAAAGGCTCGTCGCTTTGACGGTTTACACTCGCCTAGGCTGAGCTTGTCTAAACCCTCCCCGACCTTGATCCCAGAACGACAAACGCCGCAGCGCTTTCACGCTGCGGCGTCGTCACCTCCCCGTCGGGAGGATCAGCAAACTCGAGAGATCAGGCCGCGACCGGGGCCGCCTTGCGGACGCCCTCGTCGACATGCTCTTCGAACTGCTCGAAGTTCTCGATGAACTGCTTGACCAACGTCTGCGCGGTCTTGTCGTAGGCGGCCGGATCGGCCCAGGCGCCACGCGGGTCGAGCAGCTTGCTGTCGACGCCCGGAACCGCGACCGGAACCTCGAAGCCGAAGTTCGGATCTTCCTTGAACTCGGCCTCGTTCAGGCTGCCGTCCAGTGCTGCGTTGAGCAGGGCGCGCGTCGCCTTGATCGGCATGCGCTTGATGCCGTCCATGGTAGCCATGCCGCCCGACCAGCCGGTGTTCACCAGCCAGCACTTCACGCCGCCCTTGGCGATGCGCTCCTTGAGGAGGTTGCCGTAGATCGAAGGGTGACGCGGCATGAACGGCGCGCCGAAGCAGGTCGAGAAGGTCGCTTCCGGTTCGGTCACGCCGATCTCGGTACCCGCGACCCGTGCGGTGTAGCCCGAGAGGAAGTGGTACATCGCCTGGTCGGGCGTCAGACGCGCGATCGGAGGCAGGACGCCGTAGGCGTCGGCCGTCAGGAAGATGAGGTTTGCCGGCACCGGACCGAGGTTCTTCTCCGACGCATTCGGGATGAAGTCGATCGGGTAGGATCCGCGGCTGTTCTCGGCCAGCGAGTTGTCGTCGAGGTCGATCTTCCGGGTCTCGGGATCGATCACCACGTTTTCCAGCACCGTGCCGAAGCGCTTGGTAGTGGCGAAGATCTCGGGCTCGGCCTCTTCCGACAGACGGATCATCTTGGCGTAGCAGCCGCCCTCGAAGTTGAACACGGCGGTATCGGACCAGCCATGCTCGTCATCACCGATCAGCGTGCGGCTGGCGTCGGCCGACAGCGTGGTCTTGCCAGTGCCGGACAGGCCGAAGAACACCGCAGTCTTGCCGTCGGCGCCAATGTTGGCCGAGCAGTGCATCGGCATCACGCCCTTGGTCGGCAGCAGGTAGTTGAGGATGCCGAAGACGCTCTTCTTCATCTCACCCGCGTAGGACGTGCCGCCGATCAAGATCAGCTTCTCGGAGAAGTTGACGGCGATTACGGTTTCGGTGCGGCTGCCGTGGCGCTCGGGATCGGCGCGGAAGCTCGGCAGGTCGATGATGGTGTACTCGGGCGCGAAGCTGGTCAGCTCGTCAGCCTTGGGGCGCACCAGCAGCGTGCGGATGAACAGGTTGTGCCACGCGAACTCGTTGATCACGCGCACGTTCACGCGGTGCTCGGGCTGCGAGCCACCGAACAGGTCGGCGACGTAGAGCTTGTCCTTGCTGCCCAGCGCGGCGAAGAAATCTTCCTTCAGGTTCGCGAAGTGCTCGGGGGTCATGGAGACGTTGGTCTTGCCCCACCACACGGTGTTCTCCGTCTCGGCATCACGGACGATGAACTTGTCCTTCGCCGAGCGGCCGGTGTGCTTGCCGGTCTGGACCACGAACGGACCGTCCGCGGCCAGCATCCCCTCTCCATTCGCCACGGCATGCTCGACCAGCGGCGCGGTGCCCAGGTTGGCATGGATCGTGGCGTCGGTGATAATGCCCTGGCGGTCGAGAGGATAGCTGAGCGATGCGGTCAAGGTCGTCTCCATGATGTTGGCGCTTGGGGAAAAACGCCAGAGCGGCGATGTTCAGAGAATCTTCAGGCCGCGATAATCGGCCCGCCCCATCCCGTCAAATCGCCGTGAACTGCGAGCATTGTAGCACGTCCGGTTTCATACCGCATCAGTTTCCGCACGTTGTCAGTACCTCGCGGAGCGTCTACCGGTCGTGGCTGTCCCACCCCGAGGATCCGTGCACGCCACTTGCAGGCTACCATGAACGCCCAGCCTTCACACGAGAACGACATCCAGAACGGAGCAGCGCCAGCCTCTGCGACGGGTGCTGCGGCCGGTGCTGCGACGGCTCGCCAACAGACTGTGGCGCTGGTGGACGATGACCGCAACATCCTGACGGCGGTGTCGATCGGCCTCCAGGCGGAAGGCTTCGCCACCCGCGTCTATGCCGACGGCGAGACGGCGTTGAAGGCGTTGCTGGACAACCCGCCCGACCTGGCGATCTTCGATATCAAGATGCCGCGCATGGATGGCTTGCAACTGCTGCAGTCGTTGCGCGCGCAGTCCGGCCTTCCCGTCATTTTCCTCACGTCCAAGGACGAGGAGCCGGATGAGGCGCTGGGTCTGGCGCTCGGCGCGGACGATTACATCACCAAGCCGTTCAGCCAGCGCCTGCTGGTCGCCCGCATTCGCGCGATCCTGCGTCGTAGCGATCTGGTCCGCAATCCGCCGAGCGACACGCCTGGCGATGAGCATGCCGGCACCATCGAGCGCGGCCGCCTGCGGCTCGATCCCGCTCGCCACCAGGTCACCTGGAGCGACCGCGCCGTGTCGTTGACGGTAACCGAGTTCCTGATCCTGGAGGCACTGGCGATGCGCCCCGGCGTCGTGAAGAGCCGCAACCAGCTGATGGACGCAGCCTACAACGATGACGTGTTCGTCGACGATCGCACTATCGACAGCCACATCAAGCGGCTGCGCCGCAAGTTCCGCGCCGTCGATCCGGAGTTCGCCGCCATCGAGACGCTCTACGGCGCCGGCTACTCGTTTGCCGATGGCTGAAACCCGCCGCGGTCAAGCCGGGCCGGCACCGCGCTGGCCCTGGCGTATTTCGCTGACCGCCCGCATTCTGGCGGTGAACGTGATCGCCTTTGCCCTGCTCGCCGGCAGCCTGTTCTACATCGACAGCTACCGCCGCGAGCTGTTCGCCGAACGCTTCCGCCTGGCCCGGATTGAGGCGGAGGTCACCGCCGCAGCCCTATCCGGCCGCTCCCGCGCGGAGCAGCGCAAGCTCCTAGCGCGGATCGGCACCATGCAGCACCTGCGGCTGCGGCTCTACGATAGCGAAGGCGAGCTGGTGGCCGACAGCTTCGCGCTCGCCCCGCCCTCGTTCGCCTTCGTCGATCCCGCGAAGGACCCGCCGCTGCAAAAGGCCGCGCGCATGCTCGACCGCGGCATGGACTTCGTGCTCGGCGCGCCGCCTATCCCGGCCTATCGCGATCGCGAGGATACCGATGCCGCGGGTTGGCCCGAAATCGGCCAGGCGCTGTCCAGCAGCAGCACCGTCTCCAACCGCCGGGCCGCGCCGGATCGCACGCCCGTGATCACCGCCGCCACTCCCGTCGGCGCCAGGGGCGAGGCACTGCTGGTCACCCGCAATGCACGCGATATTACCGAATACGTGCGCGAGGCCCGACAGACGCTCGCGATCGTCGTAGGCGCGGCCCTGGCGATCTCGGTGCTGCTATCGCTGTTCTTGGCTCGCACGATCGTCGACCCCTTGCGCGTGCTGGTGCGTGCGGCGATCCGCGTGCGGCTCGGCCGCGACCGCAAGGTCATCGTGCCCCGCCTGCCGGACCGGCGCGACGAGATCGGCCTGCTCGCCCGCGCGATCTCCGACATGACCACCGCGCTGCGGCAGCGTATCGACGCGGTGGAAAGCTTCGCCGCGGATGTCGCCCACGAATTGAAGAACCCCCTCGCCTCGCTGCGCAGCTCCATCGAGAACCTCGAGCGTGTCACCGATCCTGACCTTCGCCGCCAATTGCTCGCCGTGGCCAGTGACGGTGTGCGCAGGGTCGACTTCCTGATCACCGAGATCGCCGATGCCAGCCGCATCGACGCGGAGCTGAGCCGCACCACCTTCGAGCCGGTGGACATGCTGCGCCTGGTGCTCGCGATCGTGGCAGAGCGCGATACGCGCGGCGCCAACGGCACCTGCCGCGTCATCGTCTCGCGCGTGGGCGATGCTGAGATGGTGGTCCCCGGCGATCCCGCGCGGCTCGAACGCGTGCTCCACAACCTGCTCGACAACGCAGTTTCGTTCTCCCAACCGAACGGCGCGATCGAGATCGAGTTGGCGCAAGCGGGCGATCGGGTGGTCGTCTCGGTGTCCGACCACGGCCCTGGTATCCCAAGCGCCGCGCGCGAAAAGGTGTTCGAGCGATTCCACTCGCTGCGGCCTTCAGGCGAGGAGTTCGGCCGGCACAGCGGCCTTGGCCTCGCCATCGCGCGAACCGTGGTCGAAGCGCACTTCGGGCAGCTGGTCGCGACCTCTCGCGCGGACGAGCGCCCGGGCGCGCGGCTGGAGCTGGTCCTGCCGCCATGGCGTGAGCGGTCGTGATCGCCCATGTCGCCACGACCATCGCGATCGGCGGCCGCGGCGTGATGATCGAAGGCGCGCCGGGAACCGGCAAGTCCGCGCTCGCCCTCGCCCTCATCGATCGCGGCGCAGTGCTGGTGGGCGATGACAGCGTGCTTCTGGACGCCGCCGCTGGAGCGGTGATCGCGCACCCGCATCCTCGCACGCGTGGGTTGCTCGAGGTTCGCAACCTTGGCCTGCTCACGTTCCCAGTGTGCGAGCACGCCGAAGTCGCCCTGGTGATCCTGTTGGAGCCCGATGCGCCGCGCTTCATCGACGCGCCCGCGCTGGTGGAACGCGCCGGCGTGGTTCTTCCTGCCGTGGCGCTCTGGCCGGAGCCCTCTCCGCCCGCGCTAAAGGTCGAACATGCGCTGCGGCTTTATGGCCGCCCTGCCGCGGGATATTGGACGTAATCGGCCTTTTCATTCGCGCAAGCGAAGCGCAAAGCGATGGTTCCATGTCCGACGAGTCAGCGACACCCGTTCCCGATCTCCCCCGCCAGCGCCTGATGCTCGTGACCGGGATGCTGGGTGCCGGAAAGACCACCGCCCTGCGGGTGCTGGAGGATCTGGGCTGGGAGACGGTCGACAACTTTCCGGTTCGCCTGCTCGACCGGCTGATCGAGACGCCCCAGGCGGGACGCAGCGACGTTCGCGGTCCGATCGCCATTGGCTTCGATTCGCGGACCCGCGGCTTCGATCCGCAAGGCATAATCCGCAAGGTCAAGGAACTGGGCGCGCGCGCTGACCTGGAGATCACGACGCTGTTCCTCGATTGCTCGAGCAAGGAGCTAGAGCGGCGCTACAACGAGACACGCCGGCGCCATCCGCTAGCCGCCGACACCCCTGTCGACGCCGGCATCCGCGCCGAGCGCGAGCTGCTTGCCCCCTTGCGCCGCTGGGCCGACGTTCTGATCGACACCAGCGAGTTCACCAGCAACGACCTGCAGCGCGCCATGCGCGAGCGGTTCGGCGATGCCGATGCGCAGGAACTGACGATCACCGTCTCCAGCTTCGGCTTCTCACGCGGTATGCCGCCGGTGGCAGACCTGGTGTTTGACATGCGTTTCCTCGACAATCCGCACTGGGACCCCGAACTGCGCCCGCTCACCGGCGAAGATGCGGCAGTGGGCGAGCACATCCGCAAGGACCCTGCGTTTAACGAGGCGTTCGCGCGCATCCGTGACCTGCTGCTGCTGTTGCTCCCGCGCTACAGGGCGCAGGGAAAAGCCTACGTACACATCGCGTTTGGCTGTACCGGCGGGAGACATCGGTCGGTCTTCACCGCCAGAGAGCTTGCGGCGGCCTTGCGCGACCATGGTTTTTCGCCCACATTGCTGCATCGCAACCTGGGCGCACGTGCCGCCGATCTTCTGGAAGGAAGCCCGCGGCGTGAAGAATAGAACCGAGATCATCGTGCGGTCGCAGCATTTCCGGAGCGTTTGCTTTTCATGATCGGCATGATCCTCGTCACCCATGGCGATCTGGCTGTCGAATTCGTCAGGGCCATGGAGCACGTGGTCGGCGCGCAGACGGCGGTGGGGACCGTGTGCATCGGTCCCAACGACGACATGGAGCAGCGCCGCCGCGAGATCGCCGGCAAGATCCGTGATGTGGACTCCGGCGAAGGCGTCGTCGTGCTGACCGACCTGTTCGGCGGCACTCCGTCCAATCTCGCCATTTCGCTGATGGAAGCAGGCAAGGTCGAAGTGATCGCCGGCATCAACCTACCGATGCTGATCCGCCTGGCCAAGGCGCGCCGCTGCATGTCGGTGCGCGAAGCGGCGTCTGCCGCACGCGATGCCGGCCGCAACTACATCACCATCGCGTCCGAATACTTGGGGCAGGACGCATGATCGCCTGTCGCGAATCGGTGCTGATCATCAACCAGCGCGGCCTCCACGCGCGGGCGAGCGCCAAGTTCGTCAACATGGTCAGCGAACTGCCTTCCACGTGTGCCGTTACCGTCAGCAAGGACGGTGTCGAAGCGGCCGGTGGCTCGATCCTGGGGCTGATGATGCTGGGTGCGGCCAAGGGCGATACGATTGAGATCGCGGTCGCCGGGGACGGTGCCGAGGAAGCACTCGAGCAGCTGGCCGGGCTCGTCAAGGACGGCTTCGGCGAGGACTAGCCCCTTGCGCCGCACGATCACCGGTTTCTCCAACCCGACCGTCAAGTTCCTGCGCTCCTTGCGCGAGAAGAAGCACCGGCGGCGTGAGGGCAAGTTCCTCGCCGAAGGCCTGCGCCTTCTGACCGATGCGCGAGAGTGCGGCCTGCTACCCGAGATCCTCGTCATGGCGAGCGGACGGCCATCGCACCCGCTGCTCAACGAGCTTGAGGCATCGGTGAATGCCGCTGGAGGCGACATCATCGAGATGGACGAGGAGATCCTTGCCAAAGTGACCGGCAAGGAGAACCCGCAGGCCGTCGCCGGGGTGTTCGCTGAATTCGACACCAGCCTCGCGCGGCTAAATCGCGCGGCCGCGCCGATCTGGCTGGTGGCACAGGCGCTGCGCGATCCCGGCAACCTCGGCACCATGCTGCGCACCGGCGATGCCGTGGGCGCAGGTGGCCTCATCCTTATCGACGACTGTGCGGATCCGTTCTCGGTAGAGGCGGTGCGTGCGAGCATGGGTGCCATCTTCACCCAGCACCTCGCCATCGCCCGCTGGGACGAGTTCCTGCCGTGGCTGCGCAGCGGGCCGGGCCAGTTGGTCGCGGCGTCCTTGCGCGATCCTACTGATTATCGCGCGGCGGCGTACCAGGCGCCGTGCTTCCTGCTGGTGGGCAACGAATCACAAGGTCTGCCAGCGGCATACGAGGCCGAGTGCGACCTTCGCGTCACCATCCCAATGCGCGGCCGGGCCGATAGCCTCAACGCGGCGGTCGCTGGTGCCGTGCTGGCCTATGAGGCTTTGGCCAAGCTCGACAGCTAGCCCTCCTCTCCCCGGCGGGGAGAGGATAGCGAAGCTTACTACGCGAGCAGCTAGCGCAGCTTGGAGAGGGCGGCGTGCGCGTTCAACCCTCTCCAACTACGGCTAGGCTCTACGAGCCAAGCCTTCGTATCCTCTCCCCGGCGGGGAGAGGATCGATCCAGTCTACTCTGCCGCTTCCATCGCGTCATCGTTGTCTGGTGCGGCGAGTGCCTCTGCTCCGTAGCGAGGGGCGGACTCGATCGGCGGCACTTCCTCGATCTCGTTCTTGCCGATTTCGATGTGCTTGTCCCGCAGACGCCGGCCGGAGGAGAGGACGTTGCGCTCGAAGCTGCCGACGAACTTGTTGTAGTTGGTAACGGCGGTTTCCAAGCCGGCGCCAACCCGCTTCATGTGGTTGGCCGCCACGGCCAGGCGGTCGTAGAGTTCGCCGCCCATCCGCCCGATCTCGCGCGCCTCACGGGCGAGCCCGTCCTGCCTCCAGACTTGCGCGACCGTGCGTGCGATCGCGACCAGGTTGGTCGGCGTTGCCAGCAGCACCTTGTTGCGGAAAGCGTAGTCCCACAGCTCGGGATCGTGTTCGAGCGCCGCGGCGACGAAGTGCTCGCCGGGCACGAACATCACCACGTAGTCGGGCGCATCCTCGAACTGACTCTGATAGCTCTTCGCGCCGAGCGTTTGCACGTGATTGCGCATCGAGGCGACATGTGCGCGCAGGGCGGCGTCCCGGGTCGCATCGTCCTGCGCCTCAAACGCTTCCTGATAGGCGTTCAGCGACACCTTAGCGTCGATCACCAGGCGCTTCTGGCCCGGAATGTTGACGATCGCATCGGGACGCAGGCGACCGTCCTCGGTATCGATCGAATGCTCGGTGACGAAGTCCGTGTGTTCGCTGAGGCCACATTGCTCGAGCAGGTTGCGCAACTGCTGCTCACCCCAGCGACCGCGCGCCTTGGGAGCATTGCGCAAAGAGTTGCCGAGCCGCGCCGCCTCGGCACGCACTTGCTCCTGCCCCTCACGCATCGACTGGATAAGCCCGGCCAGCTGCCCAAACGAGTCGACGCGCTTGGCTTCGAGTTGACCGACCTGCTCCTCGTAAGACTTGAGGCGCGCATTCACCGGAGCCAGCAACGTCGACAAGCGTTCGGCGCTCGCCTTTTCGCTCTCCTCGAAGCGAGCACCCGCACGGGCGAGAAACGCCTGTTGCGCGTCCGCCAGCACCTTGGCGCCAGCGTTCTCGAACTCTTTCCGAAGCAGCTCCTGCGCTTCGATCAGCAGCCGCTTCTGCTCGTCGAAGTTGGCCGTCTTCTCGCGCAGCGCGGCAAGCTCAGTGGAGAGCCGGCGCTGCTCGGCCTGTGCCGCTTGCGACGCCGTTGCATGCTCGGCGCGCAACCGGTCGACGATAGCCGTCAGTTCCGCGCGCATCGTTTCCAAAGCTTGCCCATGTTCGCCGCGCATCCGCTCTAGCAGCGCGCCGTGCTCACCATGTGTGCGCTCCAGGACTGCCGCATGGTCGCGCCGCGCCTGTTCAAGCGCATCAGCGAGTGCATCCGCGCGGCTTGCCCGTTCGCTGGCACTGGCAAGCTCGGTGATCGCACGCCGAAACTTCTCGTCCAGCTCTCGCGCTTCGGCATCACGTGCCGTGTGCCGATCACGCCACTGCGCCGCCGGCCGCGAGCCGAAGAACCAGCCGGCGAGCACCCCGGCCGCGAGGCCGATGAGCAGAGCGACAATCGTTAACGCAGCGGGATCCATCCCGCATGCGTATCAGGAACGAAGAGAGAACGTCAAGCCCGCGTCGATTTCATCCACAGCGCGCCAGGAGCCAGAAGCGATCACGCCGCCTTGCGCAGCTTCTCCAGCTTCTTGAGTGCCATCTGGCGCTTGAGGCGGCTGAGGTGGTCGATGAAGAGAATGCCTTCGAGATGATCCATCTCGTGCTGCAGGCAGATCGCCATCATGCCTTCGAGCGCCTCTTCGTGGGTGTTCCCGTCGAGGTCCTGCCAGCGTGCGCGGATGCGCGCAGGACGCTCCACGTCGGCGTAGATCTCGGGCACCGAGAGGCAGCCTTCGTTGTAGACGATGAATTCCTCGGACGGGTTCAGAATCTCGGGATTGATGAAGACGTGCGGCTCGCGCTTGGTCGGCTGGTGCGTGTGGTGATGGCCGCCGTGCGAGTGGCACACCTCCGGCTCGGCATCGGGATCATCCGGCTGGAGGTCGATCACCAGCACGCGCAGCGGCACGCCGACCTGGATCGCGGCAAGGCCGATCCCGGGCGCGTCGTACATCGTCTCGAACATGTCGGCGACAAGCGTTTTCAGCTCGTCGTCGAAGCGCTCGACGGGCGTGGAGACCTGCTTGAGGCGCGGGTCGGGGATTTCGATGATCTCACGGATAGCCATGACCTGCAGATAATCCGCGAAGCTTGATTTCGCAACTTGGCGAATGCGATCAAGGCCATCGACGTGTCTGCACAGCCGGTCCGGTCAGCCCACCGGCCGACGCGCCCGGATCGCCTGCGCCAGCGTGCCCTCGTCGAGGTAGTCGAGTTCGCCACCGACAGGCAGCCCGTGAGCCAGCTGGGTGATGCGAACCGGAAACGCCTCCAGCCGCTCGGCCACATAATGCGCGGTGGTCTGACCCTCCAGCGTGGCGTTCATCGCCAGTACGACTTCGTCGATGCCCCCCTGCTCCACCCGGCCCAGCAGGCGGTCGATGGTGAGGTCTTCGGGGCGGATGCCATCGAGGGCCGAGAGGCGCCCGCCGAGTACATGGTACTTGCCGGTGAACAGGCGTGCGCGGTCCAACGCCCAAAGGTCCGCCACCTCCTCCACCACGCAGAGCGAGCGCGCGTCGCGGCGCGGGTCGGCACAGATCGCGCAGGGATCATGCGTGTCGATGTTGCCGCAGACCTGGCACTCGACCAGAGCGCCCTGCACCGCGCCCAACGCGTCGAGCAGCTGCAGCAGCGCCGTCTCGCGCCGCTTGATCAGCCATAGCACCGCCCGGCGCGCCGAGCGGGGACCAAGCCCGGGTAGGCGCGACAGCGCGGCGGTCAGCGTCTCGATCTCTTGCGATGCCATGGCGTGGGAGATAGGGGTTGCGCCCCTCCCGCGGCAAGAACAAACCGGACACATGCGCATCATCTTCATGGGAACGCCCGACTTCGCAGTGCCGGCGCTGGTGGCGCTGATGGAGGCGGGGCACGAGGTGGTCGCCGCCTACACCCAGCCGCCGCGGCCCGGCGGACGCCGCGGGCGCGAACTGACCCCGTCCCCGGTTCAGCGGGAGGCGGAGGCGCGCGGCATCGTGGTGCGGCACCCCGCCTCGCTCAAGGGCGCCGAGGAGCAGGCCGCGCTCGCCGCTTTGGACGCGGACATCGCCGTAGTCGCCGCCTACGGTCTGATCCTGCCGCAGGCGGTACTGGATGCGCCGCGGCTCGGCTGCCTCAACATCCACGCCTCGATACTGCCGCGCTGGCGCGGCGCGGCGCCGATCCAGCGGGCGATCCTGGCGGGCGATCCGACCACCGGCGTCACCATCATGCAGATGGAGGCGGGGCTCGACACCGGGCCGATGCTGGCGACGCTGCGCACGGTCATCGAGCGCAAGACCGCAGGCGAACTGACGCAGGAGCTGGCGGAGCGCGGCGCGCAACTGCTGGTCGGCACTTTGCGCGATCTCAAGTACCATCGCGCGGTAAAGCAGCCGGAGGACGGCGTCACTTACGCGAAGAAGATCGACAAGGCCGAGGCGCGGCTCGACTTTACCACGAGCGCCGAGCAGGTCGAGCGCCAGGTGCGCGCCTTTGCGCCCTCGCCCGGCGCCTTCTTCGAGTTAGAGGGCGAGCGCTACAAGGTGCTCGCAGCCGAGGTGGTCGAGGCTTCGGGCGAGGCCGGGACAGTGATCGACGATGCGTTGACGATCGCCTGCGGTGCCGGCGCGGTGCGGCCGGTCACGGTGCAGCGCGCGGGGCGACCTGCGATGGCTATTGGCGACCTGCTACGCGGGCGGCCGATCGCGACAGGGACAATGCTCCAGGGCGCAAGCTGAGCCTCGGAACGCAATGGCTCCGTACTGGACTGCCGACCCGCGCTGCTTTTCTCTTCGTCATTCCCGCGCAGGCTGGAATCCATCTCCAGGTGCGTCCGGTTACGCCAGCTCAGGAGATGGATCCCCGCCTTCGCGGGGATGACGATTGCAGTAACTGTTGAGGTCATCGCGTGGGGAAGGCTGGTGATGCATGCCAGCCATGGATGCGACGTGCCTCCCCCTCACACCTTCTCGGGCATCCTGCGGACCGGCGGCGGCTCGGCGGCCCAGCGTTCGCGCGAATCGATCATCTGCCCCGCCATCTTCTCCCAAGCGGCTGCCGACTTGTCCTTCAGACGAATCTCAAAGCTGTCAGTGGTGCGGAACTCGATGACCTCCGCGCCCTCCGGCCCGGCGGTGTAGCCGTAAGGCACGTGGCTGCCGACGAAGAAGCCGTCGCCTGCCACCAGCGTCTCATTGCCCAGCTGGACGCTGCCGGCGACGACGTAGTAGAGGCAATCGCAGTCGTGGCTGTGGAGCGGCAGCGGGAACCCGCTCTTGAGCCACAGCCGCGCCAGGCTCATGCCCGGGCGGCGATAGGGCACGTCGACTTGCTCGCCGCCGCTCTCCAGCATTTGCGGGAACTGCGCCAGGGTCGCGAGCATGTTCGGCGTATCGCCCACGGGCGTCATGCACTGGCACTCGGCCAGCGAGGGCGCTGCGCTGCCGCGGAAGATCTCGAAGCGGGGGCGCTGATCTGGGTCGTCGGACATGGCAGGGACCTCTTGTATAAGGCGGGCATGGTGCCACCGCCGTGGCACGCGGCCAAGCCCCGGTTTGCGCGGGCTCCCACGCTTCTGTAACGGCAGCGGCGATGACCCGCTTCGCATTGACCCTGGAGTTCGACGGCGCGCCCTTCATGGGCCTGCAGCGTCAGGCGCATGGGCCTTCGGTCCAGCAGACGGTGGAGGAGGCCGTGCAGCGGGTCACCGGCGAGCGCGTCGTGATGCACGCGGCTGGCCGCACCGATGCGGGCGTGCACGCCACCGGCATGCGGGCACATGTCGATGTGGACAAGGAGATCGCTCCGTTCCGGCTGATGGAGGCGGTGAACGCGCTAATGCGGCCGGCGCCGGTGGCGGTGCTCGCCTGCGAGGTGGTGCCAGGCGACTGGCACGCGCGCTTCTCCTGCATCGGCCGCGCCTACGAATACCGCATCGTCAATCGCCGTGCACCGCTGACGCTGGAGCGTGGCAAGGCCTGGCTCGTGCCCCAACCACTCGATGCGGAGGCGATGCACCGGGCCGCTCAGGCGCTGGTGGGATGCCACGATTTCACGACTTTTCGCTCGGTGCATTGCCAGGCGCGCAGCCCGGTCAAGACGCTCGACCGACTGGCAGTGCGCCGAGAGGGCGAGCGCGTGCTGATAGAGACGTCCGCGCGCAGTTTCCTTCACCATCAGGTTCGCTCGATGGTGGGATGCCTGGCGCTGGTCGGCATGGGGCGCTGGGAAGAGGCCCGCCTTGCCGCCGCTCTCACCGCGCGTGATCGCAACCAGCTCGGGCTGAACGCGCCGCCGGACGGGCTGACCTTCGTCAGCGCCACGTATTCCTCCGGACCGGAACATACGGAACTCGCGTGAAGCGAATTGCTCATTCAAATCAGCGAAACCTTAACAGCGGAGTGACAATCCCGTCTTCCGCCTGAAGTCCGGTGCAAGCCGGAATCGCGAGTGGCCCGTCGATGCTTGCAGCAAGGCCTTTCCTGACCCGGCTCCGCGCCTCGGCGCTGCTGCGTCCGGATCTCATCCAGCACGAGGTCACGCCTCGCGATGCGGACTGGTTCGCACGCTCGCGCATTCAGCAATTCGCCAAATTCCCGTGGCTGGTGGGGGACGCGACGCGCGGGCTGATGGCCTTGTGGCTGCTGATGCCCGCGCCCGATACCATCATCGTCCTGACGCTGGCGAGCCTCGTGGTGGTTTGGCTGGGCGAACTGTTCCTGCGCCGCGCGCTGGCGACGCACATCGCCGACTCCGAACGGCGGCTGACGCAGATCCGCTGTTTCCTGCTGCTGCTGCGCGGGCTGGTGTGGGCGCTGATCGCGAGCGCCATGGTGCGCTATGCCGGGGCGAACATCGGGATCGTCGTGGCGTTCTCACTGGGAGCGCTGCTGTTCGACTTGCTGTTCATGCTCTCGCTGCCGCTGACGGGCCTTGCGGCAGGAACGATGCTAGTGATGGGCATGGCGGCGGGGCTGTCTGGCCTGCCGGGCGTGAACCTAGCGGTCGTCGTGCTGGTCAGCGTCACCAGCGTGGCGGCGCTGCGCTATGCGCTGTTCAACCTGTACCACCTGTTCGCGACGCGCCAGCTCGGCACCCGGCGGCTTGGCACGGCGAACGAGACGATCCGATCGTTGCTCAGCCAGTATGACGAGCACGGCGCCGACGCCCTGGTCGAGGTCGATGGCGACGGCCAGCTGGTGCGCCCCTCCCCCCGCTTGTGCGAACTGCTGGGCCGCGACGATGACGAGATCGAGGGCACGCCGATCGCGAACCTGTTCGAAGCGGGCCGCGATCGCAGCGCCCTGCTCGGCGCGATCAGCCGCCGGGACCAGTTCCGCAACATGCTGGTGCCGCTGCGCATCCGCGGCGAGCGGCACTGGTGGTCGATTTCGGGCTGCGCGGTGCTCGATGCCGAGGGCCAGGAAGAAGGCTTCCGCTGCTTCGCCCAGGACGTGACCGAGCAGCGCGCCAATGAAGAGCGCATTCGCATCATGGCCATGCGTGACAACCTGACCGGGCTCGTCAACCGGGCGATCTTCACCGATCGGCTGGCGCAAGTCCTCGCCAGCTGCTCGCACGAAGCACAGGCCGGCGTGCTGTTCCTCGATCTCGACTCGTTCAAGCTGGTGAACGACACCTACGGCCACGCGGCCGGCGACACCGTACTGATCGAAGCCGCGCGTCGGCTGGAGGGGTTGCTCGGCTCCGACATGTTGGCCGCCCGCCTCGGCGGAGACGAGTTCGCGGTGCTGGCCTGGAACGTCGCCGACCCGATGGCGCTGGTCGAACTCGGCAAGGCGATCGTCGTCGAGCTGTCGAAGCCGATCGTGCGCGAGGACGTGATCCTGCCGTGCGGGGCGAGCGTCGGCCTGGCGTTTGCGCCCGAACATGGCGATGACGGCGTCACTCTGTTGCGCGCGGCAGACCTTGCGCTTTACGAGGCCAAGTCGCGCGGGCGCGGCGTCAGCGTGCTGTTCCACTCGCAGCTGCTCCACGACCTGCAGGAGCGGCGCGCGCTGGAGATGGACTTGCGCGTCGCCCTGGAGCGCGGCGAGTTCGAGGTGTGGTACCAGCCGCTGCTCGACATCGCGACGCGGCGCACCGTCGGCTACGAGGCGCTGCTGCGCTGGAACCATCCCAAGCGCGGCATAATCGAACCCTCGCAGTTCATCCCGCTCGCCGAGGAGAACGGGCTGATCGCCAGCATCGGCGAGTGGGCCTTGCGCGAGGCGCTGAGCGAGGCTTCGACCTGGCACGATGACCTCACCATCGCCGTCAACGTCTCACCGGCGCAGATGCGCGGCGAGGCGCTGCTCGGCCAGGTCGTGAGTGCGCTGGCAGCCAGCGGCGTCGCCCCCAATCGGCTGGAGCTGGAGATCACCGAAACGCTGCTGATGGAGGATTGTGAGATGCACCTGCGCACCCTGCACCGCCTGCGAGCGCTGGGCGTGCGCATCGCCCTCGACGACTTCGGGACGGGGTATTCCTCGCTGAACTACTTGCGGCGCTTCCCGTTCGACAAGCTGAAGGTCGATCGCTCGTTCGTCAGCGACATCGTCGAGGAGAGCGAAAGCCGCGCGATCGTCGAGACGGTGCTGAACCTCGCGCGCAAGTTCGACATGAAGACCACGGCAGAAGGGATCGAGTCCGAGGCCCAATTGGCCAAGCTCAACGCCATGGGCTGCAGCCAGGCTCAGGGCTTCCTGTTCGACCGGCCCTTGCCACCAAAGCTAATCCCCGCGGCGCATCGCAAGGGTGACGGGCGCGTGGTGCGGTTGCAAATGGCGTAAAGCGGTTCCGACGAGCGTCGCCCCGGGCTCGACCCGGAACCGGTTCCGGCATGCAGCGACCTTTCGTGCGAACGGCATCGCTGAAGCGCGACAAGCCGGAGCCTGATAGCCGCTATGCTGAGAGGGCATGATTTGACGAAACCGGACTTGGGTCGAGCCCGGGTCGACGGGAGCACTCTAGCTCAGCCTCTAAGCGGAGCATCAAGCCTTGGCGACAACACTCTCCGGCAACTCGGTCCCGAACACGCGCTGGTAGTATTCCGCCACCAGCATGCGCTCGGTCTCGTCGCACTTGTTCAGGAACGACAAGCGGAACGCGAAGCCCGCGTCCTTGAAGATGGCGGTGTTCTGCGCCCAGGTGATCACCGTGCGCGGGCTCATCACGGTCGAGATGTCGCCATTGATGAAGCCCTGACGCGAAAGCTCCGCCACCTTGACCATGTCGGCGATGACCTTGGCGTCGACGCCCTTGACCTTCTTGCCGACGATCTCGGTCTCGGTCTTCTCTGGCAAGTAGTTGAGGCCAACGACGATGTTCCAGCGGTCCATCTGGCCCTGGTTGATCGCCTGGGTGCCGTGGTAGAGACCCGAGGTATCGCCCAGGCCCACCGTGTTGGCGGTGGCAAACAGGCGGAAGTTCGGGTTCGGCCGGATGACGCGGTTCTGGTCGAGCAGCGTCAGCTTGCCCTCGGTCTCCAGCACGCGCTGGATCACGAACATGACGTCCGGACGGCCGGCATCGTACTCGTCGAACACCAGCGCGACCGGATGCTGCAGCGCCCAGGGCAGCAGGCCTTCGCGGAACTCGGTGACCTGCAAGCCATCGCGCAGCACAATCGCATCGCGGCCGATCAGGTCGATACGGCTGATGTGCGCGTCGAGGTTGATGCGGATGCACGGCCACTTGAGTCGCGCGGCGACCTGCTCGATGTGAGTCGACTTACCCGTACCGTGGTAACCCTGCACCATAACGCGGCGGTTAAAGGCAAAGCCCGCCAGGATCGCCAGCGTCGTGTCCGGATCGAAGACGTAGCTCTCGTCCAGGTCGGGCACGCGCTCGTCCGCCTTGGAGAAGGCGGGCACCTTCATGTCGATATCGACGCCGAACGTCGCGCGCACATCGACTTCGATGTCGGGCGCGGAGAGGATGGTGGCGTCGCGGTTTTCGGCCGTGATGTTGGGAAGGTCTGTCATCGCCTGCAACCGCTAATCGAGGCGGCGCTGCGCTGCAACAGCGATTGCGGGCGAAATCCTACGCTTGGGATCGCGGCGGCGGTGGCTGCTTGGCCGGCAGTCGAAAGCAGCCGATGAACCGCTCCGCCAGCAAGCGATCGCCTTCCAGGGCCAGCGTCATGCCCGGCGCACCAAGCCGTTGCTTGCCATAGAACACCCACAGATAGGCGTTCGCCTCGGCTGCGCGGAACACAAGGTCCGCCCCTGCCCTTTCGGGCGAGGCCCGCGCGATGTGCAGCTCGCCGGCGGTCAGTTGCGCATCGAAGTGCTCCGCGCCGACTTCGAACCGGATCGTCGCTTCCACATCGCGCGCCGCGGCCGGGTCGAGCATGGTGCGCAGCGACAGCATCAGCGAGACCGGCGTCAATGGCAGCTGCGGGTTGTGCTCGGGCGACTGGACCGACCAACGGCCCAGCGCCTGCATCGTCGGCTCGAGCGCCAAGCCCCAAGGCGTCAAGGCATAGAGCTTCGCCGGAGCCGGCGCGCCGAGGGTCAGGCGCGTGACGATGCCCGCTGCCTCCAGGCTCTCCAGCCGTTCTGTCAGCACCTTCGCGCTGATCCCGGGCAAGCTGGCGCGCATGTCACTGAAGCGCCGTCCACCCAGCATAAGCTCGCGGATGACCGGCAGCGACCAGCGCTCTCCGATGAGCTCCATCGCGAACACCGCGCCGCATGCATCGTCGTACCACTTGCCGTGCAGTTTGCGACCAACGGCAGTTTCTTTTTGCGACCTCATGGTGGCCTTTTGTAACTATCGTGGCAGGTTCCTGCAAGAGCGAGTCGGCGCCGAGATCGACCGGAAGCGCCGCAGATGCAGGAGAGATGCCATGAGCCGGATGATCTTCATAAACCTGCCCGTCGAGGATCTCGGCCGCGCACGACGCTTCTACGAGAGCCTGGGCTTCACCAACAATCCGCAGTTCAGCGACGAGACTGCCGCCTGCATGGTCTGGTCGGATGCGATCTACGTCATGATCCTCACCCATGCGAAGTGGGCCACGTTCACGACGCGCCCCATCCCCGACCGGGGATCGAGCGAGGTGGCACTGTGCCTCACGTTCGACAGCCGCGAGGAGGTGAACGCTCTGGTCGAGGCGGCCGGAGCCGCCGGCGCCACGGTCGACGTCAACCCACCCGAAGAGCACGGGTTCATGATGACCCGCAGCCTGCTTGATCCGGACGGCCACGTCTGGGAGCTCACGTGGATGGACCCGGGCATGGCGTCGGGTGAGCAACCGGCCGAAGCAAGCGCCTGAGCCGGCCAGAAGGAGAGAGACGATGCCGATCGATCCCGCCGCCGCCATAGAGATCACCGCGTTCGACTGGGTGCCGCCCTTTGCGCAAGGCTACGTGCGAGACTTGCGTCCGCGCTGGGCTTGCGAGGAGATGGGGCTGACCTATCGCGAACGGCTGATCAGCGCCGTCGACCGACCCGAATGGTACTTCCGCGACCAGCCGTGGGGTCAAGTGCCCACGCTCCGCGATGGCGAGGTCACCCTGTTCGAAAGCGGCGCCACGCTGGTCCACCTGGGCGAGAAAGGCGGCCTGCTGCCGGCCGCAGGACAGGCGCGTGCCTCGGCGCTCAGTTGGCTGTTCGCGGCGTTCAACAGCGTCGAGCCTTACGTGTTCGAGTGGGCGAACGTCTCCATCTTTGCCAAGAAGCAGGATTGGGCAGCCCTTCGCAAGCCCTCGCTCCTGGAGGATCTGGGTGGCCGCCTCGACCGGTTGCAGGATGCTCTGGGCAGTCGCGACTGGCTGAGCGAGGCGTTCTCGGTGGCGGACATCGCGATGGTCACGGTGCTGCGCGCGGCGGGCGATTCGGGCTTGCTCGAGCCGCGCCCTGCCCTCGCCGCATACCTGGAGCGCGGCATCGCGCGTCCTGCCTTCCAGACCGCGCTCGCCGCGCAACTCGCCGCGTTCTCCGACGACATGCCGACTCGCAAGCAGGATGCCTGACATGCCTTTCTACGACGGCTTCGTGATCCCGGTTCCGACTGCGAACAAGGACAAGTTCATCGCGCACGCGCGCACGATCGACGCGATCTTCATCGAGAATGGCGCCACCCGCGTGGTGGAGTGCTGGGGTGACGATGTCCAGCACGGCAAGGTGACGGACTTCTACCGCGGCGTGAATGCCAAGAACGATGAGACCATCGCCTTCTCCTGGATCGAGTGGCCCGATCGCGCGACGCGCAACAAGGGCATGGCCGCCACCATGAACCCCGACAATCCCGATCCCCGCTCGAATCCAGTGCAGAACCCGATGCCGTTCGACGGCAAGCGGATGATCTTCGGCGGCTTCGAGGCGATGGTCACCAAGGGCGATCACGCGACCCTGCCTTACGTCCAGGGCTTCATGCTCGCCGTCCCGACCGCCAAGCGCGACGTCTACGCCAAGATGGCGGCTGAGGCTTGGGACATGTTCGCCGACTATGGCGCGCAGGCCGTGCTCGAGGCCTGGGGTGACGATGTGCCGCACGGCGAAGTCACGGACTTCTACCGCGGCGTGAAGGCGACCGAGGAGGAGAGCGTGGTGTTCTCCTACATGATCTGGCCCTCGAAGGAAGTCTGCCAGGACGCTGCGCGCAAGATGCAGGAGGCCGAGATGCCCGCGGACTTCGAGATGCCGTTCGATGGCATGCGCATGGTGTGGGGCGGCTTCGAGCCGGTCGTAGTGCTCGACGCACAAACGGGAGAGTGACGATGGGCAATCCGGCAGGCAGCTTCATCTGGTACGAACTGATGACACCCGATGCCGACGCGGCCGCCGCCTTCTATGGCTCGGTCGTCGGTTGGAAGATCGCCGGCCACTCCGACCCGGCGGCAGGCGGCGTCGACTACCGCATGATCGTGCGCGACGATGGCGGCATGGCCGGCGGCGTGCTGACGCTGACGCCCGAGATGTTGGCCGGTGGCGCGCGACCCACGTGGATGCCTTACCTCTACGCGCCTGACGTGGATGCGGAGGTCGCCGCGATCGAAGCCGAGGGCGGCCAAGTGCGGATGCCGGCAACAGACCTGCCGGTAGGTCGCATCGCCATGGTGACCGACCCGCAAGGCGTGCCGATCTACCTGATGAACCCGACTCCGCCCGCCGATCGGCCGGATGCCACAAGCGACGTCTTTGACGAGGCAGCCGCGCAACGGGTCCGCTGGAACGAACTCGCCAGCTCCGACCTTGCCGGGTCGCTGACGTTCTATGGCAAGCACTTCGGCTTCACCTTCGACGAGCGTATGCCGATGGGGCCGATGGGCGACTACTGCTTCATCGGGCACCATGGCCGCACGCTCGGTGCCATCATGCAGCGCCAGGACGCGCAGCAGCCTGCCGCGTGGCTGCTCTACTTCGGCGTGCCCTCGATCGCCGAGGCGAAGCGTACGGTCGAGGCGCGTGGCGGACAGATCGTGATGGGCCCGATGGAAGTGCCCGGCGGCGAGTGGATCGTCGTCGGCATCGATCCGCAAGGCGCGGCGTTCGGCCTCGTGGGAGCACAAGGCGACTAGGCGCCACAGCGCTTGACGCGGACCACTTGTTCCATGAATGTTCCGCGCATTGCCTGGGCGCTGCGCGCAGGCCGAGGGGAGACGAGCCGTGGCTGACTACACCTTCTACACCAACCCCATGTCGCGCGGGCAGATCGTTCGCTGGGCGCTCCACGAAGTCGGCGCAGACTACGAGCAAGTGCTGGTCGACTGGAAGGACAAGCCCGAGGCGTTCCTGGCAGCCAACCCGATGGGCAAGGTCCCCACGGTCGTCCACCACGCGGCTGAAGGCGACCACGTCGTTACCGAAGCGGCGGCGATCTGCCTCTACCTCGCCGAAATGCACCCCGAGGCCAGCCTGCTACCTAACGATGCCGAGATGGCGGACTATTACCGGTGGACCTTCTTCGCGGCGGGGCCGATCGAACAGTGCATCACCTCGCGCGCACTGAAGTTCGACCCCAGCCCGGAGCAGGAGATGATGGCCGGGTGGGGCAGCTTCGATCGTACAATGACCGCGCTCGACCAGTTCCTCGCCACTCGCACGCCCGAGCGCGCCTGGGTGTGTGGCGAACGCTTCACCATGGCCGACGTGTACCTGGGCAGTTCAGTCGACTGGGGCATGACCTTCGGCATCCTGCCGCCCAAGGAGAGCTTCGTCGCGTATGCGGAGCGCATCCAGGCGCGCCCGGCCTACAAGGCCGCTAAGGCCGTCGACAACGAATTGATCGAGAGGATGCGCAAATGAGCGAGAAGAACCGGGTATGCCTTTGGTACGACGGCACCGCGCTGGATGCAGCGGAGTTCTACGCGGCGACCTTCCCCGACACGCAGGTGACCAGCGTGACCCGCGCACCGGGTGACTATCCCGCTGGTGTGGAAGGCGACGTGCTGGTCGTCGAGTTCACGTGCATGGGCATTCCTGCGCTCGGCCTGAACGGCGGGCCGATGTTTCAACACACTGAGGCTTTCTCGTTCCAGGTCATGACCGAGGATCAGGAAGAGACCGACCGTTACTGGAACGCGATCGTCGGCAACGGCGGGCAGGAAAGCCAGTGCGGCTGGTGCAAGGACAAGTGGGGTGTCTCGTGGCAGATCACGCCGCGCCAGCTGATGGCGATCTACGATGATCCCGATCCCGCCGCAACCAAGCGCGGGTTCGAGGCGATGATGACGATGCGCAAGATCGACATCGCTGCAATCGAAGCGGCGCGCGCTGGGACTGCGGCGTGAGCGCTGCTCCTCAGCTGGCGCTCTACGGCCATCCGTTCTCGTCGTATACCTGGAAGGCGCAGATCGCGCTGCATGCCAACGACCTCGACTACGAACTGCGCGTGCTCGATGGCGAGCACCCCGAGCATGCGGAGGTGGTCCAATCGGCCGGCCCACTCGGCAAGTTCCCGGTGCTGCAGGACGGCGACAATCTGCTGTTCGAAGCGACGACGATCATCGAATATCTGGCGCGCCACTATGCGCCCAGCGGTTCGCTGATCCCCAACGATCCCGACGCGGCGATCGCCATGCGCATGCTGGATCGCGTATTCGACAACTACGTAATGGGCTCGATGCAGGATGTCGTGAACGAGTATTTGCGCTATCCTGGTGCTCCGGATGCGACACGCGTCGCCGAGGCGCGGGGCAAGCTGCAGAAGGCGTACGCCTGGCTCGAAGACTGGCTGCGGTACTATGGTCCCGGTGAGCAAGTGACGCTGATCGAGTGCGCCGCCGCACCCTCGCTGTTCTACGCCGACTGGGTGCTGCCGATCGCGCCGGAGTTCCGCCGCCTTCGCGCCTGGCGGGCGCACCTGCTGCGGCTGCCTGCTGTCGCCCGCTGCGTCGAGGCGGCACGCCCATTCCGCGCCGGGTTCCCGCTCGGCGCTCCGGATCGCGATTGAAGGAGCCAGCGATGACCGACACTCACCACGAACTAACGATCACCCGCTTCATCGCCGCGCCGCCTGCCAAAGTGTGGGAAGTCATGGCCGAGCGGCAGAACGAATGGTGGTGCCCGACGCCCTGGCGTGCCGAGGTTGACTACCAGGACCGCCGCGCGGGCGGCGCCTGCCGCATGACGATGTATGGCCCGGACGGCGAAGTGGCGCCGCAGAACGGCATCTACCTCGCTTACGAGGAAGGCCGGCGCTTCGTCACTACCGACGCCGTGGTCGGTGACTTCGAGCCGACAGGTCCGTTTATGATCGGCATCTGGGAAGTGGCGCCAGAGGGCGAAGGCACCCGCTACACGGCGCGGGCGCGGCATTGGACCGAGGAGACGATGAAGCAGCATGCGGAAATGGGCTTTGAGCAAGGCTGGGGTGCCTGTGCGGCGCAACTGGCGGAGATCTGCGAGCGGGAGGCTTAGAGCTGAGGCGCGCCGTTCGCTGGGACTTCTCGACAAGCTCAGTCCAGTCGGTGTGGGATCTGGGTCGCTACGATGGTATGTGTCTGCACTTCCTCTAACCCAAACACCGCCTGGGCTGAGCTTGTCGAAGTGCGCCAGCTGACAGTGCGATATAGCCCTCTACCCATTCATCCCCGCGGCGCCCGCAGGAACGGGATCATCCGCCCAAGCGTCCGGTCCCGATCCACGAACTGGTGCTTCAGCGCTCCCAGCACGTGCAGCACGAACAGTGCGATCATCAGCCAAGCCAGCTTCTCGTGCACGGAGAAAAAGGTGCCGGACGCCGCCTCGCTGGTCGGCACGGGCAGCGGAGGAACAGAGAACAGGCCGAACAGGCTGACCGGGCCTCCGCCCGAGACCATCGACCAGCCGGTCAGCGGGATGCCGATCATCGCGAAGTAGAACAGCGCGTGCACCGCGTGCGCCAGCGCCCGCTCCCAGGGCTGCTGGGTGCGCTGGAATGGCGGCGGCCGGCGGGTCACCCGCCAGAAAATGCGCACCACCGTCAGGATCAGCACGGTGATGCCGATCGCCTTGTGATTGGCCATGATCTGCATGCGCTGCGGCTTGGGCATGTCCTCGGCCACCCAGATCGCGATGAAGTTGAGCACGATCAGCAGGGCGATGAGCCAGTGCAGGATCATGGCGACGCGGCTGTAGCGGCGGGCGGTCTGGCTTATCATAAGTGAATACCTGCACGATGGCGCAGCCAAGAACAAGCTGGCTTGCCGGTTCACGCCTTGCGCAAAACGCTTGTCATCGCATTCGCCACGGCTAGCACGGGTGCGTCATGGCCCTGCCCGAACCGATCGACGAAGCCACCGAATGCCAGCGCCCCGCGCCCGACCGTCGGGCACTTGCCGACGTAGGCGACAGGGTCCGCGCCCGCCTCGCGGCCGACCCCAGCGTTTACCGCGTGCCGGTCGAAAGGGCGGAGATCTTCGCCGCCGGCGACTTCCTCGACGCACGCGAATGCGAGCACATGATGCGCCTCATCGACGAGGTCGCCCGCCCGTCCGACATCACCCACGACGCCGAGCCAGACTTTCGCACAAGCTACTCAGGCGACGTGCCGCAGTCCGACCTGGTGGTGCGTGCGGTCGAGCGGCGGCTCTACGACTTGCTCGGCATCGACCCGACCTGGGGCGAGACCGTCCAGGGCCAACGCTACACGGCAGGGCAGCAGTTCAAGGACCACTGCGACTGGTTCGACACCACGCAAGACTACTGGCGCACCGAGAGCAAGCTGGGCGGCCAGCGCAGCTGGACGGCGATGGTCTACCTCAACACCGTAGAGGCGGGCGGCGTGACCGAGTTCACGCGGCTCGGCGTCACCATCCCGCCGCAAGCCGGTGCGCTGCTGGTGTGGAACAACAACCGCGCGGATGGCCGGGTGAACTGGGACACCATGCACGCCGCGCTGCCGGTCGAGCAGGGCGTGAAGTATGTGATCACCAAGTGGTTTCGCACGCGAAGGTGGGGCGCATAGTCCGCACCCTTCCCCAAGTTGAGGGAAGGCAGAGGTCACCCCCCGTCCCGCTCATCCAACTTGTCGAGCAGCCGATCGAACCGGCGCTGCAGGCGGATGATCTCCAGCTGGGTGCGCAAGTTCACCTCGTAGTCGTGCCGAGCGGCGATGCGGTCCTTCTGCGATTGGCGGTTCTGGCTCATCATGATGACGGGTGCCTGGATCGCCGCGAGCATGGACAGCATCAGGTTGAGGAAGATGTACGGGTAGGCATCGAAGGGGTGCAGGCCGAGGTCTTCCAGGATGCGGCTATTGACCAGCATCCAGCTGACCAGCACCACGCCGAAGCCGATGATGAAGCCCCAGCTGCCGCCCACCGCGGCGACCTTGTCGGCCAGCCGCTGCCCCCAGGTGGCGTGCAGCGCCGCCTCTTCCTGCGCGTCGAGGTCCTCGATCTGGCCCGAGGCGATGCGTTCGAGCACGCGCCGCTCCTCGGCGTCGACCTGGTCGATCGTCCGCCCGAGCAGCTCCTTGCAGAGTTCGTCAGCGGTCCTGGGGGCTTTGCGCATGCTGAAGGGCCTCGGCGATGAGCTTGCGGGTTTCGGGAATGCCGTAAAGCGCAATGAAGCTGCCCATGCGCGGGCCCTGCGAAGAGCCTAGCAGCGTCTCGTAGAGCGCCTTGAACCACTCACGCAGGTTCTCGAAGGCGAAGTCCTCGCGCTTGCCGATCTCATAGACCGCGTTCTGCAGTGTCTCCGCCGTGGCATCGGGTGCAGCCTTCGCCAGCTCGTCGTTCAACGCTTGCAGCGCTGCCACCTCGTTTGCCGTGGGAGCCCGGCGCTTAAGGGTCGGCGCGATGTAGTCGCGGTTGGTGGCGAGCGCGGCGGCGACCAGCGCTTCCAACTCCGGATGCGCTTCAGGCGTCGCATCGGCGACATAGTTGGCGAGGTAGGACCAGACCTGATCCGCCGTCGCTTCCGCCCCAAGCACTCCGACAAGGTTGAGCAGCAGCCCGAAGGTCACCGGCAGCGTATCGCCCGCACCTTCTGCTTCACCGTTGGCACGCAGCAGGTGCCACACCGGATTGCCCAACTGCTTGTCGAGCTCTTGCGCGGTGAGGTTGCCGCGGAACTGCCAGTACTCGTCGACAGCCTTCGGGATCACGCCGATGTGCAGTTGCTTGGCGCTCTTGGGCTCGCGGAACAGGTAGAAGCCAAGCGACTCCTCGGTCCCGTAGGTCAGCCACTGCTCGATGGTCAGGCCGTTGCCCTTGGACTTGGAGATCTTCTCGCCGTTCTCATCGAGAAACAGCTCGTAGATCAGGCCCTCGGGTCGGCGGCCGCCCAGGATCTGTGCGATCTTGCCCGACTGGGTGACCGAGTCGGTCAGGTCCTTGCCGCACATCTCGTAGTCGACGCCCAGGTCCACCCAACGCATCGCCCAGTCGACCTTCCACTGCAGCTTGGCGTGGCCGCCGAACACCGATTGTTCGATCCGGGTGCCGTCCTCGTCGGTGAAGGCGATCATGCCGGTAGCGGCATCCAACACCTCGACCGGCACCTGCAGCACCACCCCGCTGGTGGGCGAGACCGGCAGCACCGGCGAGTAGGTCTTGCGCCGCTCCTCACGAAGCGTCGGCAGCATCACGCCCATGATCGCGTCGAAGTGCGTCAGGACATTGCTGAGCGCCTGGTCGAAGCCGCCGGAGTTATACCGATCGCTGGCGGAGATGAACTCGTAATCGAAGCCGAACCGATCAAGGAAGTCGCGCAGCATGGCATTGTTGTGATGCCCGAAGCTCTCGTGCGTGCCGAACGGATCGGGGATCCGGCTGAGCGGCTTGCCCAGGTTGGCGCGCAGCAGTTCGGCATTGGGGACGTTGTCCGGCGCCTTGCGCAAGCCGTCCATGTCGTCCGAAAACGCCACCAATCGTGTCGGCGCGCCACCGGTCAGCACTTCGTAGGCGCGGCGGACCAGCGTCGTGCGCAGCACTTCCTGGAACGTGCCGATATGCGGCAGGCCCGAGGGACCATAGCCAGTTTCGAACAGCACGGCCTCACCATTCGGCTTGCCCTGCGGGTAGCGCTTGAGGAGCTTGCGCGCCTCCTCGAACGGCCAGGCCTTGGACTTGAGGGCGGCGTCGATCAGGCCCCGGTTTTGCTGAGTTTCAGTCATGGTGCCCGCCCTTTCGCGGGAAAGCGCGCGCGCTGCAAGCGCGAAGCTGGCGGGCCTCTCAGGGGAACCACGGTGGCCGGGGGCGGTTCCATAGAGCTTGGAAACAGCCAAGGCCGGTCGCTTTCGTGAACTATATCGCCACCTTACACAACCAGATCGAGCGCATGGCGCGCGGCTTCGTGCAGATGCTGCCGCAGCTGGCGATCGCCTGTGTCATCCTCTTCATTGCCTGGTTCCTGGCCAGGTTCGCGGTCCGCATCGCCGACCGGCTGACCAAGCGCACGCATATCCGCGAAGACCTGAAGCAACTTCTCGACACGCTGGTGCGCCTCGCGATCTGGATTGTCGGCATCGTGATTGCGCTGACCGTGGCCATCCCCAGCTTCACTCCGGCTAGCGCCTTTGCCGGCCTCGGCGTCGGCGCCCTGGCGATCGGCTTTGCGTTCCAAGATATCTTCGAGAACTTCCTGGCCGGCGTCCTCATCATGCTACGCGAGAAGATGCGGATCGGCGACCTGATCGAGTGCGAGGGCATCATCGGCAAAGTCGAGCGCATCACCTTGCGCGAAACCCACGTGCGCCAGCTCTCCAACGAGCTGACGATCGTGCCCAATTCCAAGCTGTTCAAGAACCCGGTCAAGATCCTGACCGACGACGTAATGCGCCGCGACGAGATCACCGTGGGCGTCGGCTACGATTGCGACCTGGCAGAGGCGCAGCGGCTGATCCAGTCCGCAGTCGAGGCGCTGGACGACATCGTGCATGAAAAGCCGGTGCTGGTGGTTGCGCGCACCTTTGGCGCCAGCTCTGTCGACCTGCTGGTGCAGTGGTGGGCGCCGACGGGCAAGACCGACATCCGCCTCACCCGCCACAGCGTGGTCTTGGCGGTGAAGAAGGCGCTTGATGAGGCGGGGATCGAGATACCGTACCCGTATGTCACCAACACCTTCAAGGAGCCGCTGGAGCTGGCACGAGCCGAGACGCAAGCCCCCTCCTCTCCCCGTCGGGGAGAGGATAAATAGGCTTGCGAGCGAAGCGAGTTAGCCGGAGTTGGAGAGGGCGGCGCGCGCGCCCAACCCTCTCCAAGCTGCGCTAGTCCTTACAGGACAAGCTTCGCTATCCTCTCCCCGGCGGGAGACGACAGGCGATCACCCCCACGTCCAATCGTACGTCAGCGGCGCCTCGCGAAACGCAAAGCGATCGATGTGCTGCGCCACGACATCCTTCAACCGATCGACCTGCTCGCGATCTTCGCCGCGCACGGTGACGTCGATCGCCTCGCCATCAGCCTTCATAGTCGCCACTGCACCGACGAAAGTGACGACGCCTGTGTCGCCCTCCAGCTCCACCGGCAGCTTGTGCGCCCAATGCTTGCACAGCTGCTGGACGTACTTGCCGCCACTCGCCGTGGGCACGCGTGCTTCGACCTGGGTCATGGTTCGATCCTTTCGATCTTGCGAGCCGCTTCGTCGATGATCTCGGCGATTGCCAGCACGGTCTCGCGATCCGCGCTCTCGTGCGACAGACGGTCGAACAGCGCCGTCTTCATCGAGTGCATGGCACGCCGCACGGGTGCCGGGTCGGTCTTCTCGCGCGTCTGAGCCAGCGCCTCGAGACGACCGCGTAGCGCGGCAACGGCCTCGGCTTGTTCGGAAAGCTGACGGCGCCCTTCCTCCGTCGCCTCGTACGACTTGCGGCTGCCTGCTGCTTCGCCAGCGGCGATCACGCCCTGCTCTTCCATGTAGGTAAGCGCAGGGTACACGACCCCGGGGCTAGGCGCGTATTCGCCGCCCGAAAGCGTCTCGATCTCCTTTATCAGATCGTAGCCATGGCGCGGCTGTTCGGCGAGCAGCGCCAGCAGTAGCGTCTGCAGCTCTGCCTGATCGAACAGGCGCCGCCGACGACCGCCTCGGCGTGGACCTCCGGGTCCGAACGGGCCGGGGAAGCCAGCCCCGAAGCCGGCGCCGAAGCCGCCCTTACCAAACGGACCGCGCCCAAACTCGCGTTGTTCGCCAAAGTGGCGGTGATGATGTGAGTGCCTCATCGTGTATCCTTGATGCTTCATGATGACTCCAAGATATATCTTGATGGAGCTAGATCAAGTGGGAACGTGTCGCGCTTTGTCGCGAACGATCGAGTTGCAGCGTGCTTCGTCGAGAGCCGCCGGCCGAAGTTCGCTTCGGCGCAGCTCCGCCCGCCGCCTGTTTACTTTTCGTTCCTCAAACCCCATCGTTTGACGCATGGATCCGCTCGCCCTCCCCGCTCTCCATGCGAGCCACGCCGGATCTTGGTTGCGGGATGCGGCCGGCACCACGCGCACGGTCGGCAAGGGCGAGGCGGTCATGGCAGTGGCGGACACGCCGCACCTGATCCTCAACGCGCCGCTGGTCGCGACGCGGCTGGGCTATCCGGACCTGTCCGGCCTCGACCTGCTCGAACTCTACGCGTTCATCCACCCCGCGCGCTTCGTGGTGCCCACGCCCAAGGGCCTCGCCCACGCCTTGTCGCTGGAGGAGCCGGCCGACGACGCACAAGTGCCGCGCCTGCTGCAGGAAGCCGCCGGCGTCCTGCTCGCCACGTGCGAAGACCCGGCCTGGCTTGAGCGGGAAGGAGCATGGAGCGCGCTGCAGTCGCTCACCCGCCTTCGCTGGCCTTGGACCGGACCGCTGGCGCGGCGCATCGCCCGGCCCGAGCGCGCCGAGCGCTGGCTGTTCGCCAAGCTGCCCGAGTGGGAGGATGCCGGCGAGTTGCCCCAGCCGCGCCAGGTTCAGATCGACGAGGCCGGCACCCTCACCCGCCTAGCACAGCTGACCGGCTCCGCAGCCGAGCAACGCAGTGGCCAGCGCGACTACGCGGCGCGTGCGGCAGGTGCATTCTCGCCGCGGCTCAAGTCCGGGCAGCCGCACCTGTTGCTGGCGCAAGCGGGCACCGGCATCGGCAAGACGCTCGGCTATCTTGCCCCTGCCTCGCTGTGGACTGAGCAGTCGGGCGGCACCGTCTGGGTCTCGACCTTCACCAAGGCATTGCAGCGCCAGTTGCGCCAGGAAAGCCGCCGCGCTTGGCCGGAACGGCGCGCGGACGGGTCGCAGCCGGTGGTGGTCCGCAAGGGGCGAGAGAACTACTTGTGCTTGCTGAACCTGGAAGACGCGCTTCAGGGCGGTTTCGCCGGGCGCGCGGCGATCCTGGCGCACTTGGTGGCGCGCTGGGCAGCCTATACCCAGGACGGCGACATGATCGGCGGCGACTTGCCTGGTTGGCTCGGTACGCTGTTCCGCAAGCGCGGCATCGCGGCGCTGACCGACCAACGTGGCGAATGCGTCTATGCCGGCTGCCCGCACTACCGCAAATGCTTCATCGAGCGTGCGGCGCGGGCCAGTGCGCGGGCCGACCTGGTCATCGGCAACCATGCCTTGGTCATGGTCAACGCCGCCCGCGGGCGCGACCCAGCCGCGCGGCCCACCCGGATCGTCTTCGACGAGGGCCACCATGTTTTCGACGCCGCCGATTCGACCTTCGCCGCCGCGCTTACCGGCGCCGAGGCGATCGAGCTGCGCCGCTGGGTCATCGGGCCTGAGAAAGCCTCGCGCGGGCGGCGGCGGGGCTTGGCAGCACG
The DNA here is from genome assembly GCF_902506425.1 of Novosphingobium sp. 9U. Classification (NCBI taxonomy): domain Bacteria; kingdom Pseudomonadati; phylum Pseudomonadota; class Alphaproteobacteria; order Sphingomonadales; family Sphingomonadaceae; genus Novosphingobium; species Novosphingobium sp. 9U. Next base: position 1,767,353 of record NZ_LR732469.1, read on the forward strand.
GTTGGCCGACGTCGCGAGCTACGACGAGGCGGGCGGCCGCGCCATCGCCGCAGCGCGCGAGGCAGCCGAGGCGCTGCCCTCCGACGGCTGGCTGCAGCGCCTGGTCGAAGGCGCACCCTCGGGCCCGCTGGAGGATTTGCTCGGAGCGGTGCGCGCGACCGTCTACGCCCGGGACGAGAGCGGCGGCACCGAGGCCGGCTATGGTCTCGAAACCGAAGCGGCGGGGCTTGAGGGTCCGTTTGTGGAGCTGGCCCAGGCCGCACGCGCGGCCCTATCCGAACTGCGCCAGCCACTGATCCGGATCGGCACGCGGCTGGAAGCGCTGCTGGAGGAGCCGCCCGACTGGCTCGATGGTCAAGGCCGCCAGCGCATCGAAGGCGCACGCCATTCGCTCGGCTGGCGCGTCGATCTTCTCGCGGCGTGGGAAGCGCTGTTGGAGCGTTTGGGCGGCGCCGCCGATCCCGAGTTCGTCGACTGGCTCTCGATCGAACGCAGCGAAGCGCGCGAATTCGACATTGGGATACATCGCCGCTGGCTCGACCCGATGAAGCCGTTTGCGCGCACCGTGCTCGAGCCTGCGCACGGCGTCGTGATGACCTCGGCGACGCTCACGGATCGCACCGGACGCGAGGAGGAGGACTGGGCCGTCGCCGTGGCGCGCAGCGGCGCGCCGCACATCGGCGTGGCACCGCAGATGTCGGCACACCAGAGCCCGTTCGATTACGCTGGCCAGTCCGAAGTGCTGATCGTCACCGACGTGCCGCGCGGAGACATCCCGGCGCTCGCTGGCGCTTACGGGCGGTTGATCGAAGCCTCTGGCGGCGGCGTGCTCGGCCTGTTCACCGCCATCCGCCGTCTGCGCGCGGTCCACGGCCGGATCGCTGATCGCCTCGCGCGTGGCGGCCTGCCGCTTTACGCGCAGCACGTCGACCCGATCGACACCGGCACCCTGGTGGACATCTTCCGCGACGACCCCAAGGCTTCGCTGCTCGGCACCGATGCGCTGCGCGACGGGGTCGACGTGCCCGGCCGCTCGCTGCGTCTGGTGGTGATGGAGCAAGTCCCCTGGCCACGCCCGACCATTCTCCACCGCGCCCGCCGCCTCGCTGCCGGGAGTGCGAAAGGCGGAGCTCAATCCTACGACGATGGCATCATCCGCGCCCGACTGGCGCAGGCGTTCGGGCGACTGATCCGCAGCAAGGATGACCGCGGGCACTTCATCGTGCTCTCCTCCGCGTTCCCCTCGCGGCTGCTCACCGCCTTCCCTGCGGGCACGCCGATCCACCGCGTCACACTGGACGAGGCCTTGCAACGCGTCGCGGCTCATGGTCAGGAGCCGAGCATGATCGAGACCGACAGCAAGCACGACGCATGAAGACGTCCACGAGATGAAGACCTTGGGCCTGTTCCGCCATGCCAAGTCGGACTGGAACGACGCGCGCCTGCGCGACTTCGACCGCCCTCTAAACAAGCGCGGACGCGCCGGCGCCGCACTGATGGGCGTGCACATCCGCGACTACGGGGTGCTCTGGCGACGTATCCTCGCCTCGCCCGCAGTGCGGGTGACGCAAACGATCGAGCTGGCCGCGGAGGCAGCGGGCCAGGTGCCGCCGCTCAATTGGGACCGGCGCATCTATCTGGCCAGTTCGCCCACGCTGATCGAACTGCTGCGCGAGCAGGAGGGCGATGCACCAACTGTGCTGATGGTCGGGCACAATCCCGGCCTCGAAGACCTAATCTTCGACTTGGTGCCTGACGATGGCTCAAGCCCCTTGCGCGACGAGATCGAAGAGAAATTCCCCACCGCGGCCTTTGCGGTGCTTGAACTGGACATCGACACCTGGCGCGACATCGATGACGGCTGCGCTCGGCTGGTGCACCTGATGCGTCCGCGCGATCTCGATGCCCGGCTAGGTCCCAGCCTGGAAGATTGACGAGCGCAGTGTGGCATCCTCGCCCGCCGGGAGAGGACAGCGAAGCTTGCTGCGTCAGCAGCTAGCTCAGCTTGGAAAGGGTAGAGTGCGCGCTCAACTCTCTCCAACTCCGGCTAAGCTCCTGCGGAGCCAAGCCTGCATATCCTCTCCACAACGGAAAGAGGAGGTGCGCTCACTCAGCTGTCTGCCAGCGCTTGCGCCAGATCATCCCGAATGGAACTCAGCTCCGCGATGAGCGGCTGTGCCTCCGATCGTGTAACCGCGTCCTCGTAGATCGGCACCGCTGGCAAAGGCAGCACGGCCTGTACCGGCTTCGTCCCGCCGGCTTCCAGGAACTGGCGTGCACCGCGCAAGGTGAACCCCTCATGGTGCACCAGGCGATCGATCTGTGCGATCAACGCGATGTCCTCAGGCCGATAGTAGCGTCGGCCACCACTGCGCTTCAGCGGGCGCAGCATGGGGAACTGCTCTTCCCAATAACGCAGCACGTGTTGGCGCACGCCCAGCGCACGCGTAACCTCGCCAATCGTGCGCAGCGCGCCGGGCGCCTTTCCGTCGTCGAATTCCGGTACCATCGTTAGTGCCCCCGCTTGCCGTCGATGCTCTATCAGGAACCGGCGATGCGGTCCTTCAGCATTTGGCTGGCGCGGAAAGTCATGACCCGGCGCGGAGTGATCGGCACCTCAACGCCGGTCTTGGGATTGCGGCCGACGCGCTCGCCCTTGTCGCGCAACAGGAACGTGCCGAAGCCCGAGATCTTGACGTTCTCCCCTTGGGAAAGCGCCTCGCACATGTGCCGCAGAACGGATTCGACCATCGCCAGCGACTCGGCCCGGGATAGCCCGAGCTTGCTGTGAATCGCCTCAGCAATGGCTGCGCGCGTGAGCGTCTCTGTCGAGCGCATCGTCACCCTACCTTGTTCCGCAATAATCCCCGCGCGGACCATATGTTTTTTGGCGAGAAAATCAACAAATGTGCAACGCTGTGTGCACAATTGTACGTAGACGAGTCTGCATCACATGCGGACGAGGCTGGCACCCCAAGTGAAGCCACCGCCCATGGCTTCGAGCATGACCAATTGACCGGGCTTGATCCGGCCATCTCGCACGGCCGTGTCGAGCGCGAGCGGCACTGAAGCGGCCGAGGTGTTCGCGTGGCGATCCACTGTAACTACGACCTTTTCCGGCGACATGCTGAGCTTACGGGCGGTTGCGTCGAGGATACGCGCATTGGCCTGGTGCGGCACCAGCCAGTCGATATCGGAGGTTTCAAGCCCAGCTTCTTCGATCACCTCACGCAGCACGTCGGCAAGGTTGACCACCGCGTGGCGAAACACTTCGCGGCCCTTCATACGCAGCTTGCCGACTGTCCCGGTGGTGGACACGCCGCCATCGACATAGAGCAATTCGTTATGGTTGCCGTCCGCATGAAGCTTGGTGGCGATCACACCCCGAGGCGATTCGCCACTCTCCTCGCGCGCTTCCAGCAGGATTGCGCCGGCCCCGTCCCCAAAGAGGACGCATGTGGTTCGGTCTTCCCAGTCGAGAATGCGGCTGAAGGTTTCCGCGCCGATCACCAGCGCGCGCTGCGCCATGCCCGTGCGCAGCATCGAGTCGGCCACGCCCACAGCATAGAGGAAGCCCGAACACACCGCGGCCACGTCGAACGCGATGCCGCCGTGGCAACCCAGGTTGTGCTGGACGATCGTGGCGGTTGCGGGGAACGTCTGGTCCGGTGTCGCGGTGGCGAGCACGATCAGGTCGACGTCCTTCGCCTCCAGCCCTGCCGCGGCGATCGCGGCGCGAGCCGCGTCAGTGGCAAGCGATGCGGTGGTCTCGTCGGCTTCGGCGATATGGCGCTGGCGGATGCCGGTGCGCTCGACGATCCACTCGTCGGTGGTGTCCACCCGCGCCGCCAGCTCTGCGTTGCTGACCACGGTGCGCGGCAGCGCCGAGCCGGTGCCGATCACGACCGAACGGCGCATCAGGCGCGCTCCTCCAAAGTGCCGCGCATGCGCAGCGAATCCGCGCCGACGCGCGCAAGGTCCGCGGTGATGCGGTGGGTCACGTCTTCCTCCAGCAGCCGCGCGGTGACCGCGACGGCGTTGGCGACACCCGCCGCGTTGGCGCTGCCATGGCTCTTCACGACGATACCGTTGAGGCCTAAGAAAACCGCGCCATTGTGATTGTTCGGATCGAGATGGTGCTTCAGCAGCTCGGTCGCCGGCTTGGACACAAGGAATCCGACTTTGGAGCGTAGCGAACTGGAGAAACTGCGTCGCAGCAGGTCGCCCACGAAACGTGCGGTGCCCTCGATGGCTTTCAACGCGATATTGCCTGAGAACCCATCGGTCACCACCACGTCGACATCGCCGCGGCAGACCTTGTCCGCTTCGGTGAAGCCATCGAACGAGATCGAGAGATCGGCCGCCGCGGCCTTGAGCACGCTGGCCGCGTCACGCAGCTCATCGGTGCCCTTGGTCTCTTCGGTGCCGATGTTCAGCAGGCGCACGCGCGGCGCCTCGCGCTCGGTGACAACGCGCGCATAGGCCGCGCCCATGATCGCGAACTGGACCAGGTTGCGGGTGTCGCACTCGGTATTGGCGCCAAGGTCAAGCATGACGACATCGTTGTCGCCCAGCGTCGGCAGTAGCGCGGCGAGCGCGGGGCGATCGATGCCGGGCATCGTACGCAGCGCGAGCTTGGACATGGCCATCAGCGCGCCGGTGTTGCCGCCACTGACTGCGGCACCGGCATCGCCGGTTTTCACTGCGTTGATGGCGAGCCCCATCGAGGTGCTCTTGGCACGGCGGATCGCCTGGCTCGGCTTGTCCTCACCGCTGATCACGCCTTCGGTGTGGAGGATTTCGGAGGAGGCGCGCAAGTTCGGATGGCTTTCGAGCGCAGCCTTGATCCGCGGCTCGTCGCCCACCAACAGGAACTTGAAGCGATCGTGACGGCGACGCGCGAGAGCCGCGCCTTCGACCATCACGCGCACGCCCTCGTCCCCGCCCATCGCGTCAACAGCGATACGCGGCAGACTCATCGCACCTCTCCAGACCTAAAAAGCGTCAGGTCTTAAGCTTCGACCGCAACGATTTCGCGACCGTTGTAGTGGCCACAGGCAGTGCAGAGGTGATGCGGGCGCTTCAGCTCACCGCAGTTGGTGCACTCGGCAAAGGCATCGACCTTGAGCGCGTCATGGCTGCGGCGCATGCCACGGCGTGAGGGCGAAGTCTTTCTTTTAGGGACAGCCATTTCGGCACCTGTTCCTGGAAATCTGTGTTTCTGTCAAAAAGGCCGCCGAGACCGAATGGACCGGCGGCTTTGCGAAGGCGCGCCTATACCCGATTTCGCGCGAGTTGCAAGTCGTACTCGGCGGGCCCATGTTCGGCGCCATACGGGATGAACCCGGGGAGGCTTGCCTTGATCTTGCAGACCACACTCAGCCTGGCCGCGGCGGCCGCGATCATCAACCTTTGGCTGGCGATCCGCACCGGCAAGCTGCGCTTCGACAGCAAGGTGCTGCACGGCGACGGCGGCAAGCCGCTGTTGCAACAACGCATGCGCGCACAGGCAAACTTCGTCGAGTACACGCCCTTCGTACTGATTCTGATCGCCGCGATCGAGCTGACCGGCAAGGGCGGCCGGTGGCTGGCGGTGGTCGGCTCGATCTACATGCTGGCGCGGGTGGCGCATGGGTTCGGGATGGATCGCAACGATTCGAATCCGCTGCGTGCCGGCGGGTTTATCATCACGGTGCTGACGTTGGTGGGACTGTCGGCGGTCGCCGTGACGATTGCGCTTGGCGGCATGTAACACCACCCGGCGCTGCCTCACGCCAGCGCCGCGTCTCCGACAAACGGGTTGGAGCGCCGCTCGTCGCCGAACGTGCTGATCGGTCCATGCCCCGGAACGAACGTGGTCTCGGCGCCCAAAGGCCAAAGTCGGCCGGTGATGGAGTCGAGCAAGGTTTGCAAGTCGCCACGCGGGAAGTCGGTGCGGCCGATCGAGCCCTGAAACAGCACATCGCCGACCATGGCAAAGTGCGAGGGCGCGTGGTGGAAGACGACGTGGCCGGGCGTGTGTCCCGGACAGTGGTAGACGTCGAGGGTTAGATCGCCGACGGTCACCTGGTCGCCATTGTCTAGCCAGCGGTCGGGTTCGAAGCTGTGCGCCTCCATGTTCCAGCGGGGTCCGTCGTCGTCGAGCTGCGCGATCCAGAAGCGGTCCTCCTCGTGCGGTCCTTCGATCGGCACGCCGAGTTCCTTGGCGAGCTCGCCCGCCATGCCGCAGTGATCGAGGTGGCCGTGCGTCACCAGCACCTTCTCCAGTGTCACGCCGGTCTTCGCCAAAGCAGCTTTGAGCTTGTCGAGGTCGCCGCCCGGATCGACCAACGCGCCCTTCATCGTAGCGGTGCACCAGATAAGGCTGCAATTCTGCTGCAACGGAGTGACCGGCAGGATCGCCACGCGCATCGGGGGTTGGGTCTCGCTCATGCCAGCGAAATGGCTGGAGTGGAGGGCGATTGCAACACTCAGGTCCTCCCCGGTCCGCAGAGGACAGCTAAAGCCGCCCGCTCTTCCACACGACGCGACCGATCACTTCGACATCGCCGAGCTCGCATTCGATCGGCCGATAAGCAGTGTTGTCGCTGAGCAGCGCGATCTGGCCGCGATGGCGAACTTCGAGGCGCTTGACCAGCAGTGTGCCATCGAATCGCACCACATGGATGCCCTCGCGTAAGGTGCCGGGGCTCGCCTCCACCAGGATCTCGTCGCCGTCGCGCAAGGTCGGCTCCATCGAGTCGCCGCGCACCGCGATGGCCGAGAGCCGGTGCGGCTGCAGGCCCTGATCGCGCAGCCATCGCGGCGAAAAGCGGAAGCTGCCGACCGCGTCCTCGCCTTCGACGGTGCTGCCCGGCCCAGCCGAGGCTTCGAGCGGAAAACGCGGGATATCGACCCACGGCTCTCCCTCGACGGAAATTTCTTGCGACCCGCTCAGCTCTACCTCGGCTACGCCCAGGAACTGAGCAAGCACCGCGCGGTCGTTCACCTCCAGCTTGCGCGGGCTGCCCTTACGCACGAACTGCTGAAGATAGCTGGCATTCTTCCCGATCAACCGAGACAGTTGCGAGAGACTGACACGCCGTTCCTCGGCCAGAGCCAACAAGCGGCGGCGGGTGGCGTCCAGTTCCATGTGGACAACTTAGTGCAAGAAATTTCCTAGACAAGTAGGATTTCGCTTGGAACAAAGAGCGAACTGTTCTCGAGTCCGAGTTGGTGGAGGCCGCAGATGATCCTGTCCCGAGTGGAGCGCTTCCTGCGCGCCACGGGCATGCCGTGGACGAAGTTCGGCCGGCTCGCCGTGGGCGATCCGCGCCTTGTCGCCGACATGCGCAACGGCCGGGTCCCTCGTCCCTCGATGGAAGAACGTCTGGAACATTTCATGAACACGTACGAAGAGGACAACCATGTTCGTTAAACCGACCCGCCACTGCCCGATGATCGACACGCTCCGCCGCGAAGGCGCGCGCGGGCCCTGGCTCATGCTGCTGAGCGAACTGCTCACTCTTGCAGGCCCCACGGCGCAACTGCTTCGCCACGCCGAACGGCCATGGTCGAGCAGCACCTTCAGCGGTGCCCGGCACGAGTTTGCGTTGAGGTTCGACGGAGCCGAGGCCGTCGCGGCGGGCGAGCACCTGATCGTAACCCTACCCGATCACGAGTTTCGCCTGCGCGGCCGCCTAGTCGCCGACGCGGGAGTCACCGCCGTCGAGCACAGCCTTGTCGATGGGCCGACGCTCGCGCTGGAGATCGAGTTGCTGGTCCTCGATGAAGCGTGATTAGTACCCGGCCTGAAGATCCACTACGTGCTCCAGCGGCTCTCCCGCCAGGAAGCGGCTGCAATTCGCCAGGAACCGCTCGGCGCCTTTCTGGAAGATCGTTTCCTGCGAGCGGCCGGAGAGGTGCATCGATATGTGGACGTTCTCGCGCGTCCACAGCGGGTGCTCTGGCGGCAGCGGCTCGGGATCGGTGACGTCGAGAAAGGCACCACCGAGCCGGCCGCTGTCCAACGCTGCGAGCAGCGCCTCGGTCTGGATCACCTCGCCGCGAGCGAAGTTCATAATTACGGCGCCCGGCTTCATGGCAGCGAACTCGACCCTGCCGAACAGACCGTGCGTGTCCGGCGTCGAGGGCACCGCAACGATCACCCAGTCGAAATCGCCCAACCGCGTGCGCCATTCCTCCGGGCGGAGCGTCCCCGGCGCGCCGCTGCGGCGCACTTCGGTGACGCCTACGTCGAACACGCGCAGCAAGTGGCCGATCCGCCCACCGATCGCGCCGGCTCCCACGATCAGCGCCGAGGTTCCGGCAAGCTCGCGCCGGCCCGGCGGCTCGTGCAGCCACTCATGCCGGTCCTGCGCGCGCACGACGTCGCGATAGCCTTTCACGATAGTCAGCATGCCGAGCAGCGCGTACTCCGCGATGGTGCCGGCGTGCAGGCCCGCGCCGTTGGTCAGCACGGTGCCGCGCTGCGCCATGAGGTCCAGCGGCAAGTGGTTGATCCCGGCTGCCACCGTGTTCAGCCAACGCAACCGCGGCGCCTCGCTGACGGCACGCGCTACTTCGTTGCCTTCCCGGAACACGTCGATCCAGGCGATCTCCGCTTGTGCCATGAGCGGCGGCAGGTCTTCGAACCGATCGAACCAGTGCGGCTCCACGCCCGCCGGCAGACGCCCTTCGAGGAACGGCCGGGCAGTTTCAGTGAAGACGGCGAAGGTCATGCGCAGTGTCTCATAGCGGATGAACAACTCATCCGATCTCAAGTTGCCAAGGCGATAGCCTCAGCGTCACCCCTCAGCCCAGCTTCCACTCCCAGCCTAGCGGGTCACCGTCCATGACTTCGACGCCCTTTTCGGCAAGCTCATCGCGCAGGGCATCAGACGCGGCGAAGTCCTTCTCGGCACGCGCAGCCTTGCGGCGTTCGAGCGTGGCTCCGATTTCCTTCTCTGTGATCTGCGCAGACGTGGGACGCAGCCGCAAGTCGGCGCGCGTCTTGCCGAGCAGGTCCAGCCCCAGCACCGCCTCCATCCGCTCGACCACCGCGCGCTTGGCGCCAGCGTCGATCTTCTTGGCGGCGAGCACGTCCTCCAGCGCTGTGAGCGCGATGGCGGTGTTGAGATCGTCGGAGATCGCGGCCTCGAATGTCTCCAACATTGGCGCGAGCTTGGGATGCACGCTCTCGCTGGCCTCGGCATCGCGCAGCCGTTCGGCCACGATCAGCATGCGCTTGAGGCGCGTGAGCGCCGCGCCGAGGTTCTCCCAGGAGAACTCCAGTTCGCTGCGGTAATGCGCCTGGAGGCACATCAGGCGATAGGCGAGCGGGTGATAGCCGCGGTCGATCAGCAGCTGCAGCCGCAGGAACTCGCCCGAGGACTTACTCATCTTGCCCGATCGCTCGACGAGGAAGTTGTTGTGCATCCACACCCGCGCGCCCGAGTTCGCCGGCACGTCCAGGCCACTGGTGCAGCAGAACGCCTGGTTCTGCGCGATCTCGTTGGGGTGGTGGATCTCGCGGTGGTCGATACCGCCGGTGTGGATGTCGAACGGGAAGCCGAGCAAGTCGCCCGACATGACCGAGCACTCCAGGTGCCAGCCCGGCGCGCCGCGGCCCCAAGGCGAGTCCCACTCCATCTGCCGGCTCTCGCCGGGCGGTGTCTTGCGCCAGATCGCGAAGTCGGCGGCGTTGCGCTTACCCTCGACGGGCTCGATCCGGCTCTCGCCTTCGTCGGTGACAAGCCGCGCCAGGCGTCCATAGTCGGTGACGGTAGAGACATCGAAGTAGAGCCCGCTCTCCAGCTCGTAGCAGTGCCGCTCGGCGATGCTCCGGGCGAACTCGATCATCTGCGGCACGTAGTCCGTGGCGATCGACCACTTGGCGGGCTGGCGCACATTAAGCGCCGCGATGTCGGCCCAGTACGCCTCGGTGTAGTGGCGCGCGATGTCCCAGATCGATTGCGCCCGGGTGCGCGCCATCTTCTCCATCTTGTCCTCACCCGCATCGGCGTCGTCGGTCAGGTGCCCGACGTCGGTGATGTTGATGACGTGGGTGAGCTTGTAGCCCTTGAAGCTGAGCGTCCGGCCCAGCACGTCGGCAAAGACGTATGCGCGCATGTTGCCGATGTGGGGGTAGTTGTAGACCGTCGGACCGCAGGAATAGACGCGCGCCTCGTTTGCGTGGACAGGCTCGAACGGCTCGAGAGCGCGGGTCAGGCTATTGTAGAGCGTCAGCATGGCGGCCGATTGCCGCGCGGGCCTTGCCCGGTCAAGCGTGCGCCCACAGCAACAGCGCGACACCGCCAGTGATGAGCGCAAAGCCAAGGCTCTCGCGCGGGCTCAGCCACTTGCCCGAGACCCGCCGCGTAACCAGCGCGACGATCGGCATCTCGATGAGGCCGAGCGTGCGCACGTTGGCGGCGAGCGTCAGCGAGAAAGCGACAAACCAGCCCGCCGAAGCCAGCGCGCCGAGCGATCCCGCGCCCAGGCTGATGCGCCAGTGCCGCATGGAAGCGCGCAGCGGCGCGGCGCCACGCAAGGCAAACCAGCTCAGCAGCATGCCCGATTGCAGCGCCAGCGAGAGCACCAGCATCGCCAGACTGCGCATCATGAACGAGCCGTTTGGTACCGCTTCGATCCCCGCGCGAAAGGCGATTGCGGAAAGCCCGAACAACGCGCCGCTCGCCACCCCGGCTACCACCGAGCGCCCGTCCGCCAGCCGCGCGGTGCCATGCCCGGGCTTGAGCGATGCCAGGACGACGCCGATCGTCACCACCAGCACCGCCACCCAGCCGAGCACCGCAAGCCGGTCACCGATCAGCACCAACCCAAGCAGCGCCGCGGTGACCGGCTCGGTCTTGATGTAGGCGTAGGCGACCCCGAACTCGCGCCGCGCCATGACATGCAGCATTAGCGCGGTGGCGCCGATCTGGGCAACGGCCCCCAGCGCGTTCCAGGCGAGCGCGGCCTGGCTCAGTCCCGGCAGCGGCTCGCCCGCGATCGCCCAGTGAGCGAGCAGGAACAGCGCCGCGAAGGGCAGCCCGTAGACGAAGCGCACTTGCGTCGCGCCAAGGGTGCCGATCTCGCGTACGAGCCCGGACTGCAGCGCGTTGCGCAAGACCTGCGCACCTGCGGCCAGCAGGGTGAACGGCACCCACAAATAAGCGGTCATATCACCAGCCGAAAAAGCGCACCTGCTCCTCGAGCGGCACGCGCTCGCGCTCGAAGGCGTTGGCCGGATGGTCGTTATCGCGCCAGCCGATGGCAATCCCGCAGAACAGCAGAGTGTCCTCCGAAAGGCCCAGGTGATCCTTGATCGTGCGTCCGTAGACGCCCATCCACTCCTGCGGGCAGCTGTCCAGACCCTCGTAGCGCAGCAGCAGCATGATCGTCTGTAGCCACATGCCGACGTCGGACCATTGCGGTTCCTTCATCCACTTGGGGAAGTGCGCGAGCAGCAGGACCGGTGCGCCGAAGCTGGTGAGGTTGGCCTGCGAGAACAGGTCGCGCTGCTCCACATCCTCGCGCCCAATCCGCATCGAGCCGTACATGGCCGCGCCGAGCCGGCTCAGCCGCTCCTTGTACTTCGGAACCTGCCCCGGTGCCGAAAAGTCGTACTCCAACGGATCGTCGGGCGCGCCGGCGAGTAGCCGCTCCTGCAGCGCCTTGAGCGGCGCGCCGGTGAGCACGATTCCTTCCCACGGCTGGTAATTGCACCCGGACGGCGCCATCCGCGCCCGATCCAGCACGCGGTGGATGGTCTCGAAGTCGACCGGCTTGTCGAGGAAGGCGCGGATCGAGCGGCGAGTGGCAACGGCTTCGGCGACGTTCATCATTCCTCCTCGAACAGCCCCGCGAGCTGCTCGATCATGGTGCCGCCCAGCTGCTCCACATCCATGATCGTCACGGCGCGGCGGTAGTAGCGAGTGACGTCATGGCCGATGCCGATGGCAACGAGCTGGACCGGCGACTGGCGCTCGATCCAGTCGATCACGCGCCGCAGGTGCGCCTCCAGGTAGCCAGCGCTGTTGACGCTCAGCGTCGAATCGTCGACCGGGGCGCCGTCGGAGATGACCATCAGGATGCGGCGGTCCTCCTGGCGAGCGAGCAGGCGATTGTGCGCCCAGAGCAGCGCCTCGCCGTCGATGTTCTCCTTCAGCAGGCCTTCGCGCATCATCAGACCGAGGTTCTTGCGCGCGCGGCGCCAGGGCTCGTCGGCCTTCTTGTAGACGATGTGGCGCAGGTCGTTGAGACGGCCGGGGTGCTGCGGCTTGCCGTTCGCCAGCCAGGCCTCGCGGCTCTGCCCGCCCTTCCAGGCGCGGGTGGTGAAGCCCAGGATCTCGACCTTGACGCCGCAGCGCTCCAAGGTGCGCGCGAGCACGTCCGCGCTGATGGCGGCGATGCTGATCGGGCGTCCGCGCATGGAACCCGAGTTGTCGATCAGCATGGTGACGACCGTGTCCTTGAACTCGACGTCGCGCTCGATCTTGTAGCTCAGCGACTGGCCCGGCGAGACCACCACGCGCGCCAGCCGCGCGGCGTCGAGCATGCCCTCTTCCTGGTCGAAGTCCCATGAGCGGTTCTGCTGGGCCATCAGCCGGCGCTGCAGGCGATTCGCCAGGCGCGTGACGATACCCTGCAGACCCTTGAGCTGCGCGTCGAGATAGGCGCGCAGGCGGGTGAGCTCCTCTTCGTCGCACAGGTCGTGCGCGCCGACGACTTCGTCGAACGCCTCGGTAAAGACCTTGTAGTCGAAGGTGTCGGGGATGTCGGTCCAGGGGCGGTTGGGACGGACGGGCAGCATGCCTTCCTCGCCCTCTTCGCCTTCCTGGCCTTCCTCCATGTCGTCGGAGCTCTCGCCTTCGGCTTCGCTCTCGCCGTCGTCCTCGCCTTGGCTTGGCTCGGCGGCGACTTCGCTGGGCTGCTGTTCCTCGCCCTTGTCGTCGCCCTTCTCGTCTTCCTCGGTCTCCTCGTCGCCGTCCATGTCGTCGGCGTCGTCGGGCTGTTCGGGCAGCTGCTCGGTGCGGGTCAGCTCCAGATGCTGGAGCATGTCGAGCGAGAGCGACTGGAACGCCTTCTGGTCGTCCAACGAACTGGCCAGCGCCTCGAAGTCGTTGCCCGCGCGTTCCTCGATCCAGCGGCGGACCATGTCGACGCCGGCCTGCGCCTTGGTGGGCACTTCCTGGCCGGTCAGCCGCTCGCGCAGCAGCAGCGCAAGGGCGGCCTGCATCGGCACCTCGTCGGCGCTGCCGGCGCGGGTGATCGGGTCCGAACCCATGCGCTGGTTCAGCGCGGCATCGAGGTTGTCGCGCATGCCCGCGAACTTGTTGGAGCCCAGCGCCTCGTAGCGGACCAGTTCCACCGCATCGTAACAGGCGCGCGCTGCCGGCTCGAGCGGCGCATTGCGCTGGTGCAGCCGCTCGTCATGGTGGCGCAACTTCAGCGCGAAGCTGTCGGCATAGCCACGCGCCTGCATGGCGGCGGCGCGAGGGAGCGAGCGACCGGGCATCGGCACGCGGAAAGTCTGGCCAGTGGAGCTGGGCGCGTCGGCAGTCCAGTTGACCTCCACCTCGGCGTCATGCGCAATCGCACGGCTGGCGCCAGTGAGGACGGACTTGAAGCGATCTGCGGGGGATTCGTCGGACATGTGTGCGGAACGCTAGAAGGGCACAGGTGGTTCGGCAAGCATCGGGCTTGGCCAGGCCCCTCCACCACCGTCTGCTGCGGCGGTGGAGAAACGATCCCTAGATCGATTGCCCGGTTTTGGCCCAGTCCGCCAGGAACCCCTCGATCCCCTTGTCCGTCAGCACGTGCTTGAACAGGCTATGGATGACCGCCGGCGGTGCGGTCATCACGTCCGCGCCGATACGGGCGCACTCCAGCACGTGGATCGGGTGGCGGATCGAGGCGGCGAGGATCTCGGTCTCGAACGCGTAGTTGTCGTAGATCAGGCGGATGTCGCGGATCAGGTCGAGGCCGTCGAAGCCGTTGTCGTCATGCCGGCCCACAAACGGCGAGATGAAGCTTGCACCCGCCTTGGCGGCGAGCAGCGCCTGGTTGGCCGAGAAGCACAAGGTCACGTTCACCAGCGTGCCGTCGCTCGTCAGCTTCTTGCAGGTCTTGAGGCCATCGACCGTGAGCGGCACCTTTATGCAGACGTTATCGGCGATCTTGCGCAGGATCTCGGCCTCGCGCATCATCCCGGCATGGTCGAGCGCGACCACTTCGGCGCTGACCGGACCGTCGACTAGGCCGCAGATCTCCTTGGTCACTTCCATGAAGTCGCGGCCCGACTTGGCGATCAGCGAGGGGTTGGTGGTGACGCCGTCGAGCAGGCCGGTTTCGGCGAGCTCGGCGATTTCCTTGGTGTCGGCGGTGTCGACGAAGAACTTCATGGTCGGGCTTCCTGTGACGCGGGTCTGCGCGCGCCTATAAGGGAGCGGGTTGACGGGGGCTAGGGGTGGTCGATGCCCACCCCCAAGCTCTCCGTTACCGTGCAAGTGCCCGCATCAGGAGCGGATCGCCTCCCTTGTTCGGGTCGCGCCGGATCGCCGACTCCTCGCCGCCGATCTCGAACCAGATCGCATTGTCTGCGCCCAGTGCCAGCGCGTGAGCGGCATCGGCCATGTCCACGTCCTTGAGCGCGGCGACCGCCTGGCTGATGATCGGATCGTCGGCCATGCGCAGCAGGCGGTCCATGGCGGGGATCATCGCGTTGACCAGCGTGGGGCCGACCTTGGCGCGCAAGTAGCTGGTGGCACCGGTGGCGGGACCGGCAACCAGCGCGTCCGGGTTGTCGAAGGTTAGCGTGCGGATCGCCTCTTCCACCTGCGGCGCGGCGGCGCGGGCGCCGTCCTCCGCGATGACGTTGAGCCGGTGGAGAAGCTGCTCCCGGAACTTGGGCTGGCGCAGCACGCCGGGCATGCCCTTGGCGCTCCTGCCGAACAGCACGGGCATGTTGATGCGGGCGACCGGGCTGTTCCAGAACCCGTCCGGGGCGCTGAGACGCGCGAAAGCGTTGCGGGTTGAAAGCTCCAGCAAGCGACGGACCACGTCGGCGGACGGCGCCGAACCGCCCGCACTGCGCGCCATGCCAGAGGTGCCCGCAGTCGTGGTGCAGCCCGACAGCAGCACCAGCCCGGCAAGCGTCGCCCCCGCGCTCAGGAACCCACGCCGGCCGAGCGGCGACCGTGCGTCGAATAGCGAACCAACCTCATTCATGCCCCAAGTCCTTCACGTGAGTCTGTCACAATGCCTATATGCGCGACGATGTCCGCCGCCATGCCCCAAACTACCACGCCCGCGATAGAGCGCGTTCGCCTGCTTGTTTTCAATGCCGTGCTCAACGTTCTCGACTACCGCGTTCCGCCGGGAATGACGGTGGAGCCGGGCACGGTCGTGGTTGCGCCGCTCGGCCCCCGTCAGATCCTGGGGATCGTGTGGGAGCCGGAACGCCTGAACGGCGCGGAAGTGCCGGACACAAAGCTGCGCGCGATCCTCGAAGTGCTGCCCGTGCCTCCCATTCCGGCACAGCTGCGCCGGCTGATCGAGTGGACTGCCGACTACTACTGCGCCTCGATGCAAAGCGTGGCGCGCATGGCGCTCGCCAGCAGCGCGGCGCTTCGCGGGGGCGGCACCACCACCGAGTATCGCCTTACTGGCGAGGAGCCCGCGCGCATGACGCCGCAGCGCGCCGCTGCGCTGGATGCCCTGCAGGGCGAGCAAGGCTCGATCCGCGAACTGGCCGAACTGGCGAGCGTGTCCGAAGGCGTGCTGCGCGGCATGGTCGGTGCGGGCATCCTTGAGCCGGTGGTGGTCGATTGCGACCGGCCCTACCCGCCCGCCCTGCCCGACTTCGCCGAGCCGGAGCTGAACCCTGGGCAGCGCGAGGCTGCCAATATCTTCGTGGCGGCCGTGCGCGACGGCGGCTTTGCACCCTNCTCTCTCCCCTCCCCGCCGGGGAGGGGAGAGAGGCGCCGGAGACATCAGCAGCCCAGTCGCGGTACTTTCGCCACCTAGACACGAGGCTTATGTTCGACGTTTAACCCGCCGCCTGTACGAGACTCGCCATGCTGATGAACACCCACGAAGCCCGCCTGGACGCTCTGCGCAAGGAACTCGCTCGCCAGGGGCTCGACGGCTTCGTGGTGCCGATCTCGGACGAGCACATGAGCGAATACGTCGGCGGCTATGCCCAGCGGCTCGCCTGGCTGACCGGCTTCGGCGGCTCGGCTGGCACCGCGGTGGTGTTGACCGACAGCACGCTATCGCCCGCCGCCGCGATGTTCGTCGATGGGCGCTACACGCTGCAGGTACGCGATCAGGTGGACGGGCGCTTCTATGCTTACGAGAGCGTGCCGCAGACCAGCATCGCCAAGTGGCTGGGCGAGCACGCACCCGAGGGTGCCCGGATCGGCTACGACGCCTGGCTGCACGGCAAGGGCTGGGCCACTGCGGTATCCCGGGCACTGGAGGCTCGCGGCGGCGCGCTGGTCGCGGTCGAGCGCAATCCGATCGATGCGGTGTGGCAGGACCGCCCTGCCCCCTCGCCCGCCGCTGCGCTGGTCCATGGCGATGATCTGGCCGGCGAGACCAGCCAGGCCAAGCGCGAGGCGATCTCGAGCTGGCTGGCGGAACAGAAGCTGGATGCCGCGGTGATCTCCGCGCTCGATTCGATTGCCTGGCTGCTCAACATCCGTGGCCAGGACGTGGAGCGCACGCCGGTGGCGCTGTCCTACGTGCTCGCCCATGCCGATGGCACCGCCGAGCTGTTCATCGCGCCAGAGAAGGTCACGCCCGAACTGACGCGGCACCTGGGCAACGCCGTCCGCATCGAGCCGCGCGAGGCGTTCGTGCCCGCACTGGAGGGCCTGAAGGGCAAGCGCGTGGCGGTCGACCCCGAGCGGGCGGTCGCTGCGATCTTCGCCACGCTGGAGCAGGCCGGCGCGCAGGTCCTCGAAACGCGTGATCCCACCGTGCTCCCCAAGGCGGTGAAGAACCCGGTCGAGCAGCAGGGCCACCGCAATGCCCAGGCCCGCGACGGCGCGGCCGTCTCGCGGTTCCTGCGCTGGCTGGAGCGTGAGGGACCCACCGGCAAGGTCACCGAGATGTCCGCGGCCGACGCGTTGCAGGAGTTCCGCCGCCAGTCCGGCGACCTGCGCGACCTGTCGTTCGACACGATCTCCGGCGCCGGGCCGAACGGCGCGGTGGTGCACTACCGCGTGAGCGAGGAGACCAACCGCACGCTGGAGCCGGGCAGCGTCTACCTCGTCGACTCCGGCGGGCAGTATCCCGATGGCACCACCGACATCACCCGCACCGTGTGGATCGGCGCGCCCGGCGACCGGGCGCAACCCTCGGCCGAAGTGAAGGACCGCTTCACCCGCGTGCTCAAGGGCCACATCGCGCTGGCGCAGGCGGTGTTTCCGCAAGGCACTGCCGGGCACCAGCTGGACGTGCTCGCGCGCCAGTACCTATGGGCTGCCGGGCTCGACTATGCGCACGGCACCGGTCACGGCGTCGGCAGCTTCCTCTCGGTCCATGAGGGCCCGCAGCGGATCGCCAAGGCGGCGGGCGGCCAGGCCGGGACCGATCAGGAGCTGATCGCCGGCATGTTCCTCTCGAACGAGCCGGGCTACTACAAGACCGGCGCATACGGCATTCGCATCGAGAACCTGGTGCTGGTCGAGCCGCGCGACATCCAGGGTGCGGAAGGATCCTACCTCGGCTTCGAGACGCTGACGCTGGTGCCGATCGACTCGGCGCTGGTCGACGTCTCACTGCTCACGCCGAGCGAAATCGGCTGGTGGGACACCTACCACGCTCGCGTTCTGGACGTGATCGGGCCGCAGCTGGACGAGGAAGAGCGCGCCTGGCTGGAGGAGCGTTGCCGCCCGCCCAGCTGAGCGGCCACGGCAGCAGAGCATAGGGCTTGCAGCAAGCCTCCTGCCCCTTCACCATGCCGGCATGTCCGTGCCCGGCATGGTAAAGTCAGCCCAGGCAGGAGGGGAGAAACGCGATGCCCGTTGCCCACGTCACGTTCGGCACTACCGATTTAGCGGCCGGCGGCCGGTTCTACGACGCCGTGATGGATGCGTTCGGCGGGGCGCGATCGATGGAGACGCCCATCGCGATCGGCTGGGCGTTCCCCGAAGGCGGACCCAGCATCGGCATCTGCCTGCCTTATGACGGCCAACCCGCGACGCAGGGCAACGGCACCATGTTCGCGCTGTTCGCGAGCGACGAGGATCAGGTCCGGCGCGTGCATGCTGCAGCGCTGGCGAATGGCGGAAGCTGCGAAGGCCGTCCCGGATTGCGGCCTAACGGTTTCTACGCGGCCTATTACCGCGATCCGGACGGCAACAAGCTCAACGCCTTCTGCATGCCGGCGGTGTCATGACCGAGGCATCCAACGATCTGCGCACCCACCCGGTGCACCTGGGGCTCGGCGCCAAGGTCATTCCCCAGCCCGAGTTCGCCGGCATGCCGTGGTACGAGGCCTATGCCGCACGCACCGCGGCGGATGGCGCCGAGGGGCGCCTGGTCTCGCTCTACGACTTCGCCGAGAGCTGGGACAGCTGGGAGATGCACCCGGCGGGAGACGAGCTGGTCGTGTGCCTGGCCGGAGAGATCACGCTGATCCAGGAATTGCCGGATGGTCGCTTCCACTCCGAGCCGCTGCAGGCTGGCCAATACGCGATCAATCCGGCCGGCACCTGGCACACCGCAGACGTCGTCGAGCAAGCGACGGCGCTGTTCGTCACCGCCGGCCAGGACACGCAGCACCGTTCGCGTTGAAATTGCAGGCAAATGAACGGCAGCGCGCGGGTGATACAAATCATCACACTTTCGCGGGGCTCCGGCATACTCGCGCGACAACCGCGTTCTAGAAGGGGCATCAGAAAGTCGCAGGGCGCGAGTTCTCCTCCCTCCCCTTCCGTCCTGTGACTTTCGCCTTATTCCTCAGGACACCAGGATTGGAGACGACCATGAAAACAATCGCGATGGGCCTTTCCGCCGCTGCGCTGGTGCTGGCGGGCGGCGGTGCCTATGCCGCGCAGGTGCAGGCGCAGAACGCCCGCTGGGGTGACACCGACGGCAATGGCGTGCTCACCCGCGCCGAGGCTCAGGCGCAAGCGGCCACTCGCTTCGCGAAGCTGGACCAGAACAAGGACGGCAAGCTGGACCAGGCCGACCGCCAGCTTGCGCATGAGGCGCGGAAGACACAGATGTTCGAGCGGCTCGATACCAACAAGGATGGCCAGATCACCAAGGCCGAGTTCATGGCTGACCGCGGCCCAGGCGACCGCGGCCACCGCATGGCGATGCGCGGCGGTGATGGCGACAAGGGTCCCGGCATGGGTCCGAAGGGCCATCGCGGGGGTAGTCGTGGTGGCCACTGGGGCGGCCGCGGCGGCGGCATGATGATGGGCAAGATGGCCGACGCGAACAGCGACGGCGCCGTCACCCAGGTCGAGTTCTCGACCGCGGCGCTCAAGCGCTTCGACATGATCGACGCCAACAAGGACGGCCAGGTCACCAAGGAAGAGCGCCAGGCCGCGCGCGAGCAGATGAAGGCCAAGTGGCAGCAGATGCGCGAGCAGAAGGCACAAGGCTGATTGGACGGCCGCAGGGATCCGGATTGAGCATGAACGATACCGCGTCACTCCCGGCCGCCCCCAAGGTGCTGCTCGTCGATGACGAGGCCGCCCTGCGCGAACCCCTGGCGGAGTACCTCACCCGCCAGGGGTTCCTCATCACGGCAGCCGCGAATGCAGCCGAAGCGCGCAGCCGCCTGCGCGAGGACAAGCCGGATATCGTCCTGCTCGACATCATGATGCCGGGCGAGGACGGGCTGTCGCTGTGCCGTCACCTGGTGGAAAGCCGTGACATCCCGGTGATCTTCCTGACCGCGCGCGGCGAAGCCACCGACCGGATCGTCGGGCTGGAGATCGGCGCCGACGACTACGTCGTCAAACCTTTCGAGCCGCGCGAACTAGTCGCCCGCATCCGCAGCGTGCTGCGCCGAGCCGGGCGCAGCGCCGTGCCTGCGACCGAGAACGAGATCTTCGAATTTGAAGGCTGGCGCCTCGATCCCCTGAAGCGCCGCCTGAGCGACCGCGAGGGCGCCGTCGTCGCGATCTCTTCGGTCGAGTTCCGGCTGCTCATGGCGTTCCTGGAACACCCCCGCCAGGTGCTCGACCGCGACCGCCTGCTCGACATGGTGCAAGGGCGCGAGGCGCATCTGTTCGACCGCGCGGTCGACAACCAGGTCAGCCGCCTGCGCCGCAAGATCGAGGTCGACAGCCGCAATCCGCAGCTGATCCAGACCGTGTGGGGCGGCGGCTACATGTTCGCCGCCGACGTCAAGCGCATCGTCCAAGACGACGAATGAGGACGCTGCGCCCGGCCAGCCTGATGGGCCAGATGCTGCTCGCCGTCGCGGCGGCGCTGCTGCTCGTGCAGGGCCTAGGCGCCGCGCTGGTCTATCGCGCCCAGCGGGAGCGGTTCCAGGTCGAGACGATGAGCGCGCTCGCTTTCCGGCTGATTGCCGAGACGCGCGGCATCGAGCGCGCTCCGCGCAAGCTGCGGATGGGCCCGCGCGGCTTCTTCGGTGACCGCCTGCATCGCTTTGCCGTGGAAGCGCGCGGCACCTCGCCCCTGCAGGCCGGCGAGCGGCGCGATGCCGGTGCCGAGCAGAAGCTGCGCGAGATCCTGGCGAGCCAGGATTTCGGCACGACCGAAGTCGTCGTGCTGCGCCGTCCCTTGGCCTCGGACCCTTACGCCGAAGCGGCGCTCGCCAAGAGGGCGGACCGCATCGACTTGCCAGCCGCCGCACTCGACAGGGCGATGGACGCGGACCTCTACGTCGCCGGCGTTCGCTCGCCCCAGAGCGCGGGCTGGATGGTCGCGCGGGTACGGGCACCGCCATCGGCCAATGCGCTGCTGATCCCGCTCACGCTGCAGACGCTGGCGCTTTACGTGGTGCTGGTCGGCGTGGTCGCGCTGATCTTGCGGCGGATCACGCGGCCGCTCAACGCGCTCACCCGCCAGGTCGCCCGCTTTGCAGCGACGCAGGATCCGTCCGGCCAGGTCGAGCCGATGGGCCCACAGGACGTGCGCCAGTTGATCGTCGCCTTGAACGCGATGGAGTGGCGCATCTCCTCGCTGCTGGATGAGAAGGACGTCATGCTCGGCGCCATCGGCCACGACCTCAAGACGCCGCTCGCCGCGTTGCGGGTACGCATCGAATCGGTCGAGGACGACACCGAACGTCTGCGCATGGCCGCGACGATCGAGGACATCGTGCGCACGTTGGACGACATCCTCTCGCTTGCCCGTGTCGGCCGGCCCAGCGATCCGCTGGAACGCAATGAATTGTCGGCACTGGTCGCGTCTGTCGTCGAGGAATACGAGGACATGGCCGAGCCGGTGGAACTCGGCGAGACTGAGCGCCTGGTCCTGGAAGTGCGCCCGACATGGCTGCGGCGCGCGCTTCGCAACCTCATTGGGAACGCCCTGCGCTATGGTGAGCGGGCGCGTGTCTCGCTGGAACGTCAGAACGGGTTCGCCGTGATCCGCATCGACGATGATGGCCCGGGCATCCCCGAGACGTCGCTGGAAGCGATGACGCAGCCATTCATGCGCGGCGATCCCTCGCGCAACAGCGAGACCGGCGGCGCCGGGCTGGGCCTTGCGCTCGCCCGCGCGATTGCGGAGCAGCACGGCGGTGCGCTTCACCTGGCCAACCGGCGCCGACCAGATGGCACGGTCGAAGGCTTGACCGCGGAGCTGGCGCTGCCGCTCACTTGAGCCCGGCGAACTCCTCGGAGATCGCGCTGCCCAGCTCATTGTCGAGAGTGCCGCAGTTGCGGACCTGCTCGATCGAGCGCTCCAGTTGCAATGCCGCCGCCGTGCCGGCGAACCGTGGCCGCAAGTCGCGGATCATCTGCTCGGATTGCCCTATTGAGCAGAATTGCCCCAGCGCCGTGGCGATCCGGGACGCGTAGAACGGCCCCTCGCTGCCCTTCAGCAAGCTGTCGAGGTTCGCCACGATCCAGTCGTAGCCCAAAGAGCGGGTCGCGCGGCGCGCCATCACACCGTCGAGGATGTCGAGCCGTTCGCTGGCGCGCAGCCGCGGATCGGCAAGACCCAGCATCCAGGACGCGATCGCGGTGCGGCTGCTGCGCGCCGCCGCGACCAACGCTGCCGGCCGCGCCACCGGATCCTCGGACGACAGTGCATACTCGACCAGAGCACGCGCCGCATCTTCGCCGCCATCGACGATGTACAGGTCGAAGCCGTGGTCGATCCATGCTTCGTCCAATGCCGAGCGGTCGCCGGCGAGGTAGCGCGCCGCCGCGTCCTGTAATTGCCGGCGAAGCTTCGCGCCGCGCGGCGTGCCCAGCAGAGCGCCAAGCATCGCGGTACGCCAGCGCATGCGCGCGGGCGCCTCGCGAGCATAGACGCCTGCCCGCGGATCGAACCCATAGCGCTTGAGCAATGGTCCGTAGAGCCGCTGGCGCAGGCGCACCCAGCCCACGCGTCCGGGCACGTCGACCAGGCCCATCTTCACAAGCTTGCTCAGCTCGCCATCGGCTGCAAAGGCAGCGCGACTGTCGGTATGGTGGCTCAGCTCCGATGACAGGCGCGCCAGCTCGGCCACCGTCCCGCGCCCGGCCATGATCGATGCCGAGAGCGAGTCTGCCACGGATAGAGCTTCTCCTGCCGTCAGGCTGCGCCCCGCGCCGATCAGCGCCTGCCACATCCGCCGGGGCATGTCGAAGCGGTAGTAGCCCGTGCCCCAGGCATTGGGCACCAGCGGTTCGGTCCCGGGCACATCGAAGCTGGCGCTGCGCCCATCCATGATCTTGCACTGGCGCACGGCACCGCGGCGTACGCACACCGGGATGATCCAGCGCGTGGCCGGCGTCGGCTGGCCGAGCGGCGCATAGCGGATCTGGGTCGCGTTGAACCGCTCGCCGTCGCGCCCGAACACCAGCAGCGGCACGCCTTGCTGCTCGACGAAGCTGCGCAACGAGGAAACGATCCGCGGGTCGTCGGCGGCTTGCGACAGCGCGGCGAAGAAGTCCGCGCTGGTCGCCGTGCCATGCCGGTGGGCGGCGATGTAGCGGCGCACGCCATCGCGAAAGCGCGCCTCGCCCATGTAGGCGCCCATCATCGCCAGCACGTGCCCGCCCTTGCCGTAAGTGATCGGATCGAAGGCACTGTCGATCTGCGCCGTCGCGGTGATCGGCTGGCGCACCGCGCGCCCGGCTCGGAGCGAATCCACCTCCATGGCTGCGAAGCCCTCGTCCAGCGTGCCCGACCAGATGTCGAGATCGGGGCGCCAGGCCTGCCCGATCAGATAGCCCATGGCGTTCGCGAAGCTTTCGTTGAGCCACAGGTCGTCCCACCAGGCCGGGGTGACGAGATCGCCGAACCACTGATGCGCCAGCTCGTGCGCGACGATCCGTCCGAACTCCTTCTGCTGGGCGAGTGGCGCGTTACGGTCCATGACCAGCAGATCGTCGCGGTAGAGATCGGCGCCCGCGTTCTCCATCGCTCCCGGCAGGATCGGCGTCGTGATCTGGTCGAGCTTGGGATAGGGGAACGGCTCACCGAAGTAATCCTCCAGCAAGCGCACGATCTGGCCGGAGTTTTCACGCGCATAGTCCAGCCGACCGGCATTCTGGCGCGTGGAGACGATGCGCAACGGCAGCGGATCAGCGCGCTGGCGGGTGGGCTCCACGCTGCCCTCCTGCGTCACGAAGGGCCCGACCATCATCGCGACGAGGTACGTCGGCAGAGGCGCAATCGGCGCGAAGCGGTGGACGTCGAGCGTGCCCTCGTGCGTGAGCGGCAGCTCCGGGCCGTTGGCGATCGCCTTCAGCCCTGCCGGGGTGCGCAGCGTCACTTCGAACGGTGTCTTGAATCCCGGCTCGTCGAAGCCCGGAAAGGCCGCGCGTGCGTCGGTCGACTGGAATTGCGTCCAGCTGTACCACGCGCCATCGACACGGACGTGGAACATGCCCGCGGCGGTGTCGCCGAACGGGGCATCGTAGTCGAACACCAGCGTCGCCGGCCCGGCGGGCAGCGGCTCAGGGAACGCGATGCGGGCCGCGCCGTACCGGTCGAGCTGCGACCAGGCACCCGGGATCGTGCGGGAGCCGACTTGCGCCACCACCCGCCCGACGTTGAGGTCGCGCCCGTGGAGGAACACCTCCTTTGCGCTCGCGGCCAGGACGACGGCGATCTCGGCATGGCCGGAGAAGCGGGCTTGCGCAGGATCGACCGTCAGGTCGAGCCGGTACGCAGTCGGTCGCACGGCGTCGCCCAGCCGACCCAGCGGGTGAGGCGGCGGCGGCGCCCTGCGTCCCTGCACCTCGATCGTGGGCGTATCGCCAGCATCATCCGCGGCATGCGCGGGGCAGCCGACGGCGCACAGCACGAACAGCGCTGCGCACCAGGTCGGAAGCCGCCACCCGGACACTCTCAGCGCATCAACCCACCGATGAGGTTGCGCGCGAAGCGGCCGATGCCCGGGATGCCGATCGCCTTTTCCAGCGTGCTGCCGATGGTGCCCGCCGCCGCGCTTGCGGCGCTGGCGCGCGGGCTGGCCCGGCTGGTCTTGCCCTGCAGCTTGCCTGCCAGGATCGAGCCGGCACTGGCGGCGGCGGCTCCGGCGGCGGCGCGCGCGACCTTGCCGCCCAGGCCATCCCACAAGCTGGGGCTCTTGCGCTCCTGCCGCCCAACCGCCTCGGCGCCCTTGTCGGCGACCTCCTGCGCCGTCGCTGCCGCATCGCTAGCCTTGGCCGCAAGCACCTCCTCGGCACTCTCGCGATCGACGCGGGTGTCGTACTTGCCGGAGAATGGGCTGATCGACTGCACGATCGCGCGCTCTTTTGCCGTCACCGGCCCCAGCCGCGAGCGCGGCGGCGCGATCAGGGTGCGTTGGACGATACCGGGTGCGCCTTCCTCGTCGAGCGTCGAGACCAGCGCCTCGCCGGTCTTGAGCTCGGTAATCGCGCGCTCGACATCGAGATCGGGATTGATGCGAAACGTCTCGGCCGCGGCCTTGATCGCCTTCTTGTCGCGCGGAGTGAACGCCCGCAGCGCATGCTGCACGCGGTTGCCCAGCTGCCCGGCGATTTCCTCGGGCACGTCGATCGGGTTCTGGGTGACGAAGTAGACGCCGACGCCTTTGGAGCGGACCAGGCGCACGACCTGCTCGACCTTCTCCTGCAGCGCCTTGGGCGCATCGTCGAACAGGAGGTGCGCCTCGTCGAAGAAGAACACCAGCCGCGGCTTATCGAGGTCGCCCACTTCGGGAAGCGTCTCGAACAGCTCTGCCAGCAGCCACAGCAGGAACGTGGCGTAGAGCTTGGGGCTGCGCATCAGCTTGTCGGCGGCGAGCACGTTGATGACGCCTCGCCCCTGCTCGTCGCAGCGGATGAAGTCGTTGATCTCCAGCGCCGGTTCGCCGAAGAACTGGGCGCCGCCCTGGCTCTCCAGGCTCAGCAGCTGGCGCTGGATCGTGCCGACGCTGGCCTTGGTGACGTTGCCGTACTTGGTGGAAAGCTCGCTCGCATGCTCGGCGGTGTGGACGAGCATGGCCTGCAGGTCTTCCAGGTCGAGCAGCAGCAGGCCCTGGTCGTCGGCGAAGCGGAAGGCGACGTTAAGCACGCCTTCCTGGGTCTCGTTCAGATCCAGCAATCGCGCGAGCAGCAGCGGCCCCATTTCCGAGATCGTGGTGCGGATCGGGTGACCCTGCTCGCCGTAGAGATCCCAGAACACCGCCGGATTGTCGGAGTAGGCATAATCCGTCAGCCTGATCTCCTTGGCCCGTGCTTCCAGGGCGGCGGCGTTCTTGAACGTGGGGCTGCCGGCCATGGCGATGCCGGATAGATCGCCTTTCACGTCGGCCAGGAACACCGGCACGCCCGCAGCGGAGAACTGCTCGGCCACCGTTTGCAACGTCACCGTCTTGCCGGTTCCGGTCGCCCCCGCCACCAGGCCGTGGCGGTTGGCGCGCGAGAGGCGCAGGACCTGGCGCTCACCATTGCTGCCCAGTCCCAGGTAGATCTCAGACATCTGCGCTCCCGATCTTATTGCCGCGACGATAGTGCCCACCGCTCGCTCACGCGAGAGGCATTTTGCCACCGCATGACGGAACCGCTAGGGCGCTGTCGTGCCGCCGCCCACCACCTCTCCCATGCCAGCCGGATCGCCGTTCGTGCTGCTCGACGATGCGCGTGCAGACGGTGCGAAGGCGGCGCGGCTCTATCGCGATCCGCACGAGCTGGTGATTGCCCGCCGTGCCGATGAAGCGCTGCCCGCGCTCGACCGGCTGCGGCGGCTTTCGCGCGACGGAGCCTACCTTGCCGGCTCCATCGCCTACGAGGCAGGCCTGGCACTCGAACCACGCCTGGCGCCTCTGCTGCAAGGGCGCGTCGGTGATGCGCCGCTCGTCTGGTTCGGCGCCTTTGCCGGATATGAGACGATCGCACCCAGCGCGGTGCCGGCATGGCTCGCTGCCGAGGCTAAGCCGGCGGCGCCACCCGCGATCGGCCCGCTCGAACCGCAGCTTTCGCAAGGTGCTTACGCGCAGGCCTTCGCCACTGTGCGCGAGGCGATCGCTGCCGGGGACATCTACCAGGCCAACCTCACCTTTCCGCTCGCGGGACCGTGGCAAGGCGATGCGCTTGCCCTCTACGCCGCGCTCCGGCCCGGCGCCGCGGCGGGACACGGCGGCGTGGTGCACGACGGGAGCGGCTGGCTGCTCAGCTTCTCGCCCGAGCTATTCTTCGCGCTGCAAGCGGGCGAGGTTACCGTACGGCCGATGAAGGGCACGCGACCGCGCGGCCGCGAGTTGGCCGAGGACGCCAGGCTGCGCGATGACCTCGCCGCATCGGCCAAGGACCGAGCCGAGAACCTGATGATCGTCGACCTGATGCGCAACGACCTGTCGCGCATCGCCGAGCCGGGTAGCGTGTGCGTGGAGGCGCCGTTCGCTGTGGAGACTTATCCCACCGTCCACCAGATGGTCTCGACCGTGCGCGCGCGGCTGACGGCCGGCCGCGATGCCGTCGACGTGCTGCGCGCCCTGTTTCCCTGCGGTTCGGTGACCGGCGCGCCCAAGATCCGCGCGATGGAGTGGATCGCCCGGGTCGAGCGCGATCCGCGCCAGGCGTACTGCGGCAGCATCGGCCGGATCGATCCCTCTGGCGATGCCGCGTTCAATGTGGCAATCCGCACCCTTCGCCTGGAACCGGGCAAGTCAGGCCAGGGCGGCCGGGCGGTTCTGGGCGTCGGCTCCGCGATCGTCGCGGATTCGCAAGCACTTCCCGAATGGCGGGAATGCCTGGTCAAAGGGGGGTTCGTGCGACAATCGGGACATGTCCCCCAAGGCGGAAGTGCTGCAGGCGCCGCCCGCTTCGACCTGATCGAGACGATGCGCTTCACGCCCGAGGACGGCATTCCCCTGCTCGAGCTGCACCTGGAGCGGCTGCGGACCAGCGCCGACGCCCTCGGCTTCGCGTTCGACAGGCATGCGTTACGTAATGCCATCCAGGCGCTGTGCTTCGATGCCGAGCGACCCGCGAAACTGCGGCTGGTTGCCGCACGCAGCGGCGCCTATAGCCTGGAACTGGCCGACCTGCCCGACACCTTGCCGGTGCCGATGACCTGCGCCGTGCTCCCGCTTCCGGTGGACGAAAGCGACTGGCGCCTGCGCCACAAGAGCACCGATCGCAGCTTCTACGAAGGCGGCCTGGCGGTCGCGCGCGGCGCCGGCGCGCACGAAGCGCTGTTCCTGCGCGACGATGGCCTGGTCACCGAGGGCACCTTCACCAACATCTTCGTCGAGCGCGACGGCGTGCTGCTGACGCCGCCCGCTTCGCTCGGACTGCTGCCAGGCGTGCTGCGCCGCTCGCTGCTCGACGCCGGACGCGCGCGCGACGCCGAATTGACGCTTGACGAGCTCGCCGACGGTTTCCTGGTCGGCAATGCCTTGCGCGGCCTCATGCCCGCGCGGCTGCTCACCTGATGCATACCTCCACCGCCCTCGCGCGCATCGCGCCTTCGCAGACCACCGCCATGAGCGACCGGGCCGCGCGCCTGCGCGAGCAAGGCGTGGACATCATCTCGCTCTCGGTCGGCGAACCCGACTTCGCGACGCCGCCGCACGTGATCGCCGCAGCCAAGGCCGCGCTCGACGCCGGCGAGACGCGTTACACACCCGTCGGCGGCACCACCCGGCTCAAGCAAGCCGCCGCCCTGCACTTCGCGCGCGACCTGGGTCTTGAAGTCCCGACCAGCCAGGTCACGGTCAGCGCCGGGGGCAAGCAGGCGATCTTCCACGCCCTGCTCGCCACCGTCAGCGAGGGCGACGAAGTGATCGTACCGGCACCCTGGTGGGTCAGCTATCCCGAGATCGTACGCTTTGCCGGCGGCAGCGTCGTCCCGCTGATCACTTCGGCGGCGCACGACTACCTGTTCGATGGCGCCGACCTAGAAGCACAGATCGGTCCACGCACCCGCTGGCTGCTGCTCAACAGCCCCGGCAACCCGACCGGGGCCTGGTACCCGCCCGAAATGCTGCGCAGCATTGGCGCCGTGCTGCGCCGTCATCCGCAGGTCTTGGTACTATCCGACGACATCTACGCACCGCTCAACTACACCGGCAAGAGCCACGTCACGCTCGCCACCGAGTGCCCCGACCTGACCGATCGGGTGCTGACCGTCTCAGGCGTGTCCAAGAGTCACGCGATGACAGGCTTCCGCATCGGCGTCGCCGCAGGGCCAGAGTGGCTGATCCGCGCGATGGAGACGCTGCAGTCGCATTCCTCCGGCAATCCCTCGTCGATCAGCCAGGCCGCCGCAGTCGCCGCGTTCGAGGGCCAGCAGGAGTTCCTGGCTGAGTGGCGCGACCGCTTCCGCACCCGCCGTAACATGGTGGTCGACGCGATCAACGCCATCCCCGGCCTGTCCACGCCGGTGCCGCAGGGCGCGTTCTACTGCATGGTCGATGCTGCACCCTTGATGGCCCGCTTCGGCGACGATGCTGCACTCGTGCTGCACTTGCTGGACCATGGCGTTGCGGTGGTCCCGGCTTCCGCGTTCGGTGGCCAGCACGGCTTCCGCATCAGCTTTGCCGCCGACGAGGCGAAGCTCGCCGAAGCCGTGCGCCGCATTGCAAAGGCCGTCGCATGAGCCCGTTCCCGATCCTGTTCGAAGACGGCGAAGCCCTCGTCATCGACAAGCCCGCCGGCCTGCCGCTCGACACACCGCGCGCCGGCGGGCGCAGCCTGGAGGACGATCTTGGCAATCTGCGCCTGAACTTCCAGCGCGATCCCGCTCCGGTCCACCGCCTCGATCGCGACACATCAGGTTGCCTGCTGCTTGCCCGCAATCCCAAGGCGCTGAAGCGCTTCGCCGCCGCGTTCGAGGCGCGTACCGTGGAGAAGGTCTACCTCGGCGTGGTCGACGGCAGCGTCGAAGGCGATGAGGGCACGATCGATCTCGCGCTATCGAAAGTCAGCACCGCCAAGGACGGCTGGCGCATGATCCCGGCGCGAAAGGGCAAGCCGGCGATTACACGCTGGCGCAAGCTGGCCGAGCATGACGGCCGCACCCTGGTGGAGTTCCGCCCCCAGACCGGCCGCACCCACCAGATCCGCGTCCATGCCGCCAGCGGTCTCGGCGCGCCGCTGCTCGGCGATCCGGTGTACGGGACCGGCAATGCTGCACGCACCATGCTGCACGCTGCCGCGCTGACGGTGCCGCGCGATGGCAAGCCGTCGGTGACCGCCATCGCGCCATTTCCCGCCGACTTTGCTGCGCTCGGCTTTGCAGCGCCGGGCGTCACAGCGCCAGACTCTGCATCGCTAGACTCCGCACCGCCGCCGGGCGACGATGCCTGACGATCTGATCGACCGAGCCCAGGCACTGGCGAGCGAAAGCTTCATCGCCGCCTCCGGCCCGGGCGGGCAGAACGTCAACAAGGTGGCGACAGCGGTTCAGCTGCGCCTCGACGTCTATGCGCTGCGGCTCTCGCCTCCGGTGTTCGCGCGGCTGAAGGAACTGGCCGGCAGCCGCATGACCAGCCGTGGCGAACTGGTCATTGCCGCCCGCCGCTTTCGCACCCAGGAAGCCAACCGCGCCGACACCCGCGAACGACTAGCCGAACTGCTTACCGAGGCACAGAAACTGCCCACCCAGCGCGCGAAGAGCCGCCTCAACCGCGTCGGCAAGGAGCAGCGGATCAAAGGCAAGAAGCTGCGCGGCTCGGTCAAGGCCGGCCGCGGCAAAGTCAGCTTCGACTGAACACACGCGTTGACGCGCAGCCTTCGCCCATGGCACTAGGCCCACCGACGCGGGTGTAGCTCAATGGTAGAGCAGCAGCTTCCCAAGCTGAATACGAGGGTTCGATTCCCTTCACCCGCTCCAGTTCCGGCAGCACGCATACGCAACCCTGAGGTGACCTGCATGAAGCTATGCTATGGTGTCCTGCCGCTGATTGGAATGGCTGCCTCTTCGGCGCTGGCGCAGAGCACGTCGCAGTGGGATTCGACTGCGGCGATCACGCGTGCGGCGAGCGAGTGCAACATACCCTCGACTTATGTGTCGGCAGAGCTCGGAGCGGATGGCGTCGTGCGCGTCCAGGTATCGCCCAGCATCACCGCCTACCAGGCAGACTGCGCCGTCAACGTGATCAAAGGCTTCGGGGTGCGCGTCCGGCGCTGAGCACCATCGCGCCGGCTCTCACCAGATCTGCATCTCGGCATCCTCTGCGGAGATGCGGCCGTGTTCGCTCATCACGTCCTTGCTGATGTGCGAGACGTATCCGCCGAGGTCCGGGTCGTAGGTCAGGTCCTGCCAGGGCACGAGCAGGAAGCGCGTGGCGCCGAGGCCAAACAGGCCGCTGTCGGAGACGATCACGTGCGCGACCTGGCCGGTGCGCTTGTTGACCATGAAGTTGTGCACGTGGCCGACCTTGTGGCGGTCTTGCCCGTAGACGGCGGTACCTTCGACACGGTTAGAGGCGATCAGGTCGTGGTTGCCGACGGTTTCGATCGGGGCATCGGGTTCGGTGGTGTCGACTTCGCGTTCGGGCATGTCCAAGGCTCCTTCGGAGGAATTGCTCCTTTGCCGCCCGTAACGCGTGTGCCGGCGTTCAGTTCGCTCCTTCGCGGATCATCTTGAAGCCGTACAGCAGATGGTCGAGCTGTCCGTCGGGTACCGGCGGGAAGGCCAGGCTGTCACCATCGGTGCGGATCAGGTCGATCTGCTCGGCGACATCCTCCAGCGACCACTCGGGCTGGTAGACACCGGCGTTCTCGGCGATCCAGGCGCGCGCAACCCGGCCACCCATGGCGACGTACATTTCGCCGCTGGCGGTGCAGTCCTCGTGGCAGAGATACCCGACCATCGGCGCCACTTGCTCGGGCTCCATCGGCGGGAACTTGCTGGTGTCGATCCCCTCCGACATGCGGGTGACAGCAGCCGGCACGATCAGGTTGGACTTTACGTTATGGTTCTGGCCTTCGATCGCGGCGGTGTTCGACAGGCCCATGAAGCCGGCCTTGCAGATCGAGTAGGTGACGTTGTCCGACTTGCCGTAGAGCCCATTGATCGAGCTGGTCAGGACGATGCGGCCATAGCCTTGCGCCATCATCAGCGGAAATGCCTCGCGCACGACGTGGTATGCGCCCTTGAGGTGCACGTCGAGCACGGCGGTGAAGTCCTCGTACGCAAGCTCGGACAGCGATCCGCGGCGCACGTTGCCGGCCGAATGGATCAGGATGTCGACGCGGCCAAACGCATCGAGCGCGGACTGGATGATCGCCTTGCCGCCCTCGGGCGTCGCCACGCTATCAGTGTTGGCGATCGCCTCGCCGCCATTCGCGCGGATCTCGGCTGCGAGCGCTTCGGCCGGACCTTCCTCGGTGAGGTCACCCGCCATTGACACGCCGGGATCGTTGATCACCACCTTGCAGCCGCGGCTCGCGAGCAGCAGCGCGTGCGCCCGGCCGAGCCCGCGGCCGCCGCCGGTGATGACCGCGACGCGGTTGTCGAAGCGCAAGTCAGCCATGGTTCTCTCCCCATTCGTTCCGACCCGTCTTAGCGCGGCGTCGGCCTCAGGCAACGACCCCGGCGGCCTTCAGCGCGGCGATCCGCTCGGGCGATAAGTCGAGCACGTCGGCCAGGATCGCCTCGGTATGCTGGCCGAGCACGGGTGGCGCTTCGGGAACGGGCTGCTCGGCACCGGTGAAGCGGATCGAGCGGTTGACGATCGGGATCGTGCCCAAGGTCGCGTGCTCGGTCTCGACCACCATCTGGCGGGCCACGGCCTGGGGCTGGTTCAGCGCCTCGGTGACACCGAGGATCGGAGCATGCGGTACTTCGTGCTCGGTAAAGATCGCGACGAGTTCCTCGACCGTGCGCTCTTGCGTGAAGGCCGAAACGATAGCGTTGACCTCCTCGCGCGCGTCGCGGCGCTTCTCCAGGGTGTCGTAGCGAGCGTCGTCAGTCAGGTCCGGGCAGTCGATCGAGCGGCAGACGCGGCTCCAGAAGCCCGGCGTCAGGCAGGCGATGACGATCGAGCCGTCCTTGGCCGGGAAGATCCCGTAAGGCACCAGGTTCGGGTGCTGCGATCCGACCCGCTGGGGGTCCTGGCCGGTGAAGAAGGCGAGCTGCGCGATGTAGCCGAGCATGCCCGTCAGGCCGTCCATCAGGCTGACGTCGATGTGGCGGCCGACGCCGGTCCGCTCCCGCTCGTAGAGCGCGGAGAGGATGCCGATCGGGCCGTTGATCCCGCCGACCAGGTCGCCAAGCGGTATGCCCAGCTTGGTCGGCAAGCCATCACGCTCGCCGTTCATCGACAGCGTGCCGGACATCGCCTGCAGCACGATGTCGAAGCTGGGCCGATCCTTCAGCGGCCCGGTCTGACCGTAGCCGGAGATCGAGCAGTAAATCAGCCGCGGGTTGATCGCCTTCAGCGCCTCGTAGCCCAGTCCCAGCCGCTCCATCACCCCCGGGCGATAGTTCTCGACCAAGACGTCGCACTTGGCGGCGAGATCCTTGACCAGCGTCAGGCCTTCAGGGCTTTTCAGGTCCACGACGATCGACTTCTTGCCGCGGTTGATCGCCAGATAGTAGTGGCTCTCGCCATCGCGGGTCGGCGGGAAGGTGCGGGTCTCATCGCCGGTGCCGGGTGGTTCGATCTTGAACACCTCGGCGCCGAGATCGGCAAGCGCCAGGCTTGCCGCTGGGCCGGCCAGCACACGCGTGAAGTCGATCACGCGCACGCCGGCGAGAGGGCCCATCCATTCGCTCATCAGTTCAGGTTCTCACGGAAGAAGGCGACGATCGCGTCATAGGCGTCGCGGGCTTCGGGCAGTGCCAGGTTGTAGTAGTAGCAATGTCCCATGCTCTCGCCCACGATCAGGGTCGAGCGCACGCCCGCTTTGATCAGCTGCGAGTTGGTGTAGATGGCCGGGCTGAGGTCGATCGAGCGAGTGCCGGTGATGATCAGCGTCGGCGGGAACCGGGCCAGCACGTCGAGGTGGTAGGCCGGCCAGGCGCTCGGGTCATCGGCGTCGATGCCGTTGAAATAGCCCTTGGTGATGTCTGGCGGAGCGCTGCCATCGGCAGGCGGCGGCGGGAACGCGCCGTCGATGTAACCGGTGACGTAAGCGGACTCGCCCGCTTCGAACGGCACGCCGCCAGCGCCGAACACGCCGATGGCGCCCGCCTGGGGCAAGCCGTGCGCGGCGAGCCATGCAGCGGTCTGCGCGGTTAGAACGCCCCCCGCCGAGCCGCCATAGATACCGATCCGGCCCGGCGCATAGTCCTGCAACAGCCCGGCATATACCGCCGCCACGTCCTCGATCGCAGCCGGGTGGCGGTGCTCGGGCGCCATGCGGTAGTCGACGCTGACCACGCGCATACCGGCGAGCACGGCCATTGGGATCGTCTCGACCAGCGCCACACCGTCCCAACCCACGGTGAAGGCGCCGCCGTGCAGGTTGATCAGCACGCGATCCGGATCATGGCCGCCATCCGACGGGGTGACGTCGAGCACCGGCACGCCGCCGATGGTCTTCGCTTCGATCTCGACGGCGAAGGTCTCGCGCAGCTTGGCGATTGATGGCGCCATGTAGGCGTTGATCTGCTGGCGGCGCAGCGGCGCAGCATCAATGCCCGTCGTGTCGACCGGCGGCACAGTGGCACGGAGGCGCTGAGCCGCCGCCGCTTCCTCACTGACGAGACGCGAGATCGGCAGCGTAAATGCGGGCACGCGCACATCGCCATTCGCTTCGAACTGCGGCGTGACGGTCTGATCCTGATCCATGTCCTCTTCCCTTTCGCGCTTCGACCGGTCTGTTGAACGACAAGGCCCGAACCTCGCGAAAGGTCCGGGCCGAAGTCGTCATGCCGGTTTGGAAGCGAGCATGTGGGCGGCGATCAGCCCTTGCTCGGCAGTTCGGCGACGGCGGTGCCGAAGGCCGAGAGCTCGTTGCGGTGGGTGGTCGCCTTCTGCTCGATCTCGACGTACTTCTTGCCGTTCTCCTCGAACTTGCGGATCACCTCGCCGGTGATGACGATGGCGTCGCCGTCGGGATTGTGGCGGCGGATCTGGCAGCTCGACTTGTGGAGGAAGCCGTCGTCGCCGATCCAGTCGGTGATGTGGTGCGTCAGCCACGAGGTGCGCTCTGGGCCGTAGTCGTAGGCGCCCGGCGCGCCGACCTCGAGGGCGAAGTCCTCGTCCCAGTGCACGCGCTCGGGGCAGTCCGGCACGTTGAAGCGGTTGCGGATGCCCAGGCCCGGGTGCGCCTTCTGCATCTTGTACGCCAGGCGGTTGGCGCGGATGTAGAGGCCGCCCCAGCCTTGCGCGTAGGCGATGAAGCCGGTGACGGTCATCGGCCCCTTCATCATCGGCGGCAGCTTGTCGCCGACGTTCACGTCCTCGAAATAGCGCGGCACCGCGCCACGGATCTCTTCGCGGTCGTAAATGTCGTAGAACTCGTCGAGCTGTTCCTGGGTGAAGGGCTCCACGCGGCCGCGGGCTTCGGTGTACTTGGTGCCACGCTCGCGCGCTTCGTCGCGGTCGGTGCGGAACACCCACGAGTCGGCGCCCGCCAGGTGGTCGCCGTTCTGATTGTAGAAGTCGACGTGGTAGATCTGCTGGAACGAGCGCCCGGCGAACTTAGTCTGGTGCTCGACGAGGTCCTTCAGGTAGGCCTCGGTCCGGATCGTGTCGTTGCGCAGGACCGGCTGGTGCCAGGTCCAGTCGGCGCCGGCCCACATGGCGTGCACGCCGGCAAGGCCGCCGCAGTAGCCCGAGACGATGCGGCTAGTGCTGAACAGGAACGACGGCAGCGCGACGATGGTGCCGTACTTGGTGTTCTTGGCGTACTCGGGGTCGCACCACAGCGGGTTATCGTCGCCGATGCCGTGCGCGTAGTGGCGGATCGCGTCGCGGCTCGCCTCGTAGTTCCAGGGCTCGACCGTGTTCTCGATCTTGACGCCCATGCGGGCGCGCAGATCGTCGAGGCCTTGCTCGGTGATCTTGGGAAACTTGTTCTTGGGGGCGTCTGCTTCTGCCATCTTGCTCTTCCTAGGTAAGATTGGGTGTGAGGGGATCAGGCGACTGCGGCTTGTGCAGCCTTCGCCGCCTCGCGATCGCGCAGCATTTTGCGGTGAACCTTGCCGGCGGGGTTCTTGGGTAGCTCGTCGACGAACTCGACGATGCGCGGGAATTCGTGCTGCGCCAGGCGCTCGCGAGTGAAGTCCTGCAATTCCTTGACCAGTGCGTTGGTGCCTTCGCAGTTGGCGACCACGAAGGCCTTCACCACTTGGCCGCGCTGCTCGTCGGGCACGCCGATCACCCCGCATTCCATCACGTTGTCGTGGCGCAGCATGGTGTTCTCGATCTCGACCGCGGACATCGTCCACCCGGCCGAGATGATCACGTCGTCGGCGCGGCCGCAGTGGTAGAAGTAACCGTCCGCGTCGGTCCTGGCGCGGTCCTTGGTGGTCATCCACCCGCCGCCTCGCCAGAGCATCAATTCGCCGATTTCACCGGGTTCGGTTTGCGACCCGTCGGGCCGGTGAACTTCGAGCTTCTGGCCGGGAACGGCCTTGCCGAGCGAGCCGGGCTTCACTTCGAAGTCCTCGGCACCCGGGTAATTGACCAGCACCACGCCGATCTCGGTGGTGCCGTACATCGAGCAGGCCGGCACCTTGAAGGTCTCGTCGATCCACTCCAGCGTCGCCGGGTCGATCGGCTCGCCGGTGAACGACAGCTTCCGGAAGTGGAACTGGAAGTCGCCCCCTTTCCCGCTGTTCTTCATCATACGGTAGTGGGTGGCGGCCGCGCTCATGTTGGTGATGCCGAAGTCGTCCAGCGCCTTCATCAGCCGCACCGGATCGAAGCGGCCGGCGAAAGTGCCGGTGGTCACACCCATTGCCAACGGCGCCAGCGTGCCGTGCCACAAGCCGTGTCCCCAGGCAGGTGAGGATGGGCAGAAGAACTCGTCACCCGGGCGGATACCGGTGCCGTAAAGCGCCGCGAACATCAGCGTCACCAGCGTGCGATGCGAATGCTTCACCGCCTCGGGCAGCTCGCGCGTGGTGCCGCTGGTGTACTGGAACACGGCCATGTCGTTTGCCCTGGTCTTGGGCGTATAAGTGGTCGGCAGGTCCGAGAGCGAGGCGAGGAAGGCATCGTCCGCAACGATCACGCGCGGGCCGTCCATGCTGCGGGCCAACTCGGCCTTCTCAGCATTGGTGATCAGGATCGAAGGGTTGCAGTCACCCACCCGCAGCCGCAGCGCGTCAGGCCCGAACAGCGTGAACAGCGGCACCGAGATCGCGCCGGTCTGCATCGCGCCGAACAGGCAGACGTAGAAGGGTAGCGAAGGCTCGAGCATGAAAGCGATCCGCTCGCCGGGCTGCACGCCTTCCTTGTCGAGCCAGTGCGCAAACTGCGCGGCACCGGCCGCGATCTGGTCGAAGCTGAGGATCGCGTCGGAACCGTCGGCGTTGGCAAGCCGCACCGCCGGCCGACCCGAGCCATCGGCATGCCGCGTGATGCATTCATGCGCGATGTTCAGGTGTTCGCGATCGCCATCGAACAGCTCCCACAGCGCCGCCGAATTCGCGTGCGCCTGAGCGTCGGCATAGCTGCTGTAGTCGGTCAGCCTGGTCATCGAACAATCCCGTCGCACCTGGAGTCGGCACGTTGTTTTCACCGTTGACAGGTTCATGGCACATCGTAGTTGCTATTGTAAATATCGAATGCTATTCAATATATCGAATGAACCCCCTCGCTCCTCCTGCGGACGCTAAGTCCAAAGCACCGGCGATCGCGCGCGCGGCCGCGATCCTGCGCCTGTTGGGAAAGCGCGGTGCGCCGATGGGCGTGCAGGCGATCGCCCGCGAGTTGGGGCTGGTGCCGAGCACGTGCCTTTACGTGCTGCGCGCCCTCGCTGAGGAAGAGCTGGTTGCCTTCGATCCGGACACCAAGCGCTACGCGCTCGATGCCGGCGTCCTCACCTTGGCGCGCCAGTGGTTGCGCCACGATGCCTTCCACGACCTGGCCCAGCCGGTGCTCGATCGCATCGCGCGCGAGTTCGGCCTGACGACGCTGGGGGCGCAGTTGTTCGGCCTCGACCACATCATCGTCACCGCCATGTCGCAGGCCGGTGCCGCGATCCAGCTCTCGACCGAAGTGGGCAGCCGCTTTCCGGCACTGGTGTCCGCCACTGGTCGGTGCATCGCCGCATTTGGTGGCTGGAGCGATGCACAGCTGCGCCCCAGGTTCGACAAGCTGCGCTGGGACGAGGCTCCCGACTGGGATACCTGGAAGGCGCAGGTGGAGGCCGCTCGCGTGGAGGGCATCGCCGTGGACGCTGGACACTACATCGCCGGTGTCACTGTCGTTGCGGCACCCGTCTGGAAGCAGCCGGGCCGGCCAAGCCACGCCCTGGTCGCAATCGGCCTGGGCAGCGCGGTGCGCGGCGAGGCGCTACCTTCGTTGAAAGCCGCACTGCTTGCCGCCGCGCGCACTCTAAGCGAGCGGATGTCGGGCTGATGCGCGCGCGACTTCGCTTTACCTCGCCCGCGATGCCTGCCTACAGGCATGGGAAAGAAGGACTGGGACGGGAATGATAAGCATG
This sequence comes from Novosphingobium sp. 9U, assembly GCF_902506425.1. Lineage (NCBI taxonomy): Bacteria > Pseudomonadati > Pseudomonadota > Alphaproteobacteria > Sphingomonadales > Sphingomonadaceae > Novosphingobium > Novosphingobium sp. 9U. The sequence goes on from NZ_LR732469.1 coordinate 1,805,530, forward strand.
CACGAGCTGCCACGATGAGCGCGCCGGTGCTCCCCACCAAGCTCGACCTCGCCAGTCCGGAGGCGCAGGCCCGTGCCGCGCACAACCGCGCACTGGCGGCCGAGCTGCGCGAGCGTGTCGCCAAGGCCGCACTCGGCGGCGACGAACGCTCGCGTGCCCGCCACGTCAGCCGTGGCAAGCTGCTGCCGCGCGACCGGGTGGAGCGTCTGCTCGATCCCGGCTCGCCGTTTCTGGAGATCGGGCAGTTGGCCGCCAACGGTCTCTACAACGACGAAGTGCCGGGCGCCGGGATCATCGCCGGGATCGGCCGGGTCTCGGGCCGGCAATGCATGGTCTTTGCCAACGACGCCACGGTGAAGGGCGGCACCTACTTCCCGATGACGGTGAAGAAGCACATCCGCGCGCAGGAGATCGCCGAGGCCAACCGCCTGCCGTGCGTCTACCTGGTCGACAGCGGCGGCGCCAACTTGCCCAACCAGGCCGAGGTCTTCCCCGACCGCGACCACTTCGGCCGGTTCTTCTTCAACCAGGCGCAGATGAGCGCGAAAGGCATCCCGCAGATCGCCAGCGTCATGGGCAGCTGCACCGCCGGCGGCGCCTATGTGCCCGCGATGAGCGACGAGAGCGTGATCGTGAAGGAGCAGGGTACGATCTTCCTCGCCGGCCCGCCGCTGGTGCAGGCGGCGACCGGCGAAGTGATCAGCGCCGAGGACCTTGGCGGTGGCGATCTGCACAGCCGCAAGTCGGGCGTGACCGACCACCTCGCCGACAGCGACGAGCATGCTCTCACCATCGTGCGCGACATCGTCAGCCACCTCGGCCTTGCGTACCAGCACAAGCTGGAGTTGCGCGAGCCGCGGCCGCCGAAGTACGATCCGCAGGAACTCTACGCGATTGTCCCGGAGGACGTGCGCGCGCCTTACGACGTGCACGAGGTGATCGCGCGCGTCGTCGACGGCAGCGAGTTCCACGAGTTCAAGGCGCTTTACGGCACCACACTCGTCTGCGGCTTCGCGCATATCTGGGGCATGCCGGTAGCAATCCTGGCCAACAACGGCGTGCTGTTCTCCGAATCCGCACAAAAGGGTGCGCACTTTATCGAGCTCGCCTGCCAGCGCGGCATTCCGCTGCTGTTCCTGCAGAACATCTCGGGCTTCATGGTCGGCGGCAAGTACGAAGCCGAGGGCATCGCCAAGCACGGCGCCAAGCTGGTCACCGCGGTGGCGACCGCGCAAGTGCCCAAGCTGACGGTGCTGATCGGCGGCAGCTTCGGCGCCGGCAACTACGGCATGTGCGGCCGCGCTTACGACCCACGCTTCCTGTTCACCTGGCCCAACGCGCGCATTTCGGTGATGGGCGGCGAGCAGGCCGCCTCGGTGCTGGCGACCGTCCACCGCGACGCGGCCAAGTGGACGCCGGAGGAAGCCGAAGCCTTCAAAGCCCCGATCCGCCAGATGTACGAGGACGAGGGCAACCCCTACTACGCCACCGCCCGCCTGTGGGATGACGGGGTGATCGATCCCGTCCAGACCCGCGACGTGCTGGGCCTGGCGCTGGCCGCTTGCCTCGAAGCCCCGATCCCGGAGGCACCCCGCTTCGGGGTGTTCCGGATGTGATGACTGGAGGCAGCACCATGATCCGATCCCTCCTCATCGCCAATCGCGGCGAGATCGCCTGCCGGGTGATCCGCACCGCGAAGAAGCTCGGCATCCGCACCATTGCGGTCTACTCCGACGCCGACGCCCAGGCTCTCCACGTTCGCGAGGCGGACGAGGCCGTGCACATCGGCCCCTCGCCCGCGCGCGAAAGCTACCTTGTCGGCGAGCGCATCCTGGCAGCCGCCCAGCAGACCGGAGCCGAGGCGATCCACCCAGGCTACGGCTTCCTGTCCGAGAACTCGGCCTTCGCGCAGAGCGTCATTGACGCCGGGCTCGTCTGGGTCGGGCCGAACCCGGCTTCAATCGACGCCATGGGCCTCAAGGACGCGGCCAAGAAGCTGATGGCCGCGGCCGGCGTGCCGGTGACGCCCGGCTACATGGGCGAGGACCAGAACCCCGAGCTCCTCGCTGCCGAGGCCGCCAAGATCGGCTACCCCGTCCTCATCAAGGCCGTCGCGGGCGGGGGCGGCAAGGGCATGCGCCTGGCCGAAAGCCCGGACGCCTTTGTGGACGCGCTCGCCTCCTGCCAGCGCGAGGCGGCGTCCTCGTTCGGCAACGACCATGTGCTGATCGAGAAGTACATCCTCTCGCCCCGCCACATCGAAGTGCAGGTGTTCGGCGACAAGCACGGCAACGTGGTCCACTTGTTCGAGCGCGACTGCTCGCTCCAGCGCCGCCACCAGAAGGTGATCGAGGAAGCGCCCGCGCCCGGCATGGACGAGGCGACCCGCGCCGAGCTGTGCGCCTCGGCTGTCCGCGCGGCCAAGGCCGTCGACTACGTCGGTGCGGGCACGATCGAGTTCATCGCCGATGGCTCGGAAGGTCTGCGCGCCGACCGCATCTGGTTCATGGAGATGAACACCCGCCTCCAGGTCGAGCACCCGGTGACCGAAGAGATCACCGGCGTCGACCTAGTCGAGTGGCAGCTACGCGTCGCGAGCGGCGAGCCGATCCCGATGGCGCAGGACGAGCTCGGCATCGACGGCTGGGCGATGGAAGCGCGCCTCTACGCCGAAGATCCGGCAAAGGGTTTTCTGCCCTCGATCGGCAAGCTGGAGCTGCTGCAGTTCGGCGACGCGGAGGCAGGCCGGATCGATACCGGCGTCTACGAAGGGGCCGAGGTCTCGCCGTTCTACGACCCGATGATCGCCAAGGTCATCGCCTGGGGCGAGGACCGCGACGAGGCGCGCGAGCGCCTCTCCGACATGCTGAGCGACAGCGCGGTGTGGCCGGTGAAGACCAATGCCTCGTTCCTGGTCAAGGCACTGGAGCACCCCGACTTCGTCGCCGGCACCGTCGATACCGGCCTGATCGGCCGCGACGGCGAGGCGATGGCCGAAGTGCCGCAACCCTCTGCCGAAGTCCTCGAAGCGGCGGTGGCGGCGCTGGTGCCCGCCTACGCCACGCCGGGCCTGCGCCTCAACGCCGCTCCGGTGCGCAAGGCCTGGTTCTTGCTCGACGGGCAAGAGATCGAGGTGGCGCTACGCGAAGGCAGCGAAGAGCCGACCGACGCGGTGCTGCTGACCGAGCAGGGCCAGGCCTGGCAGCTCACCCCATGGCGCCGCGAAGGCGTGCACGGCGCGGCAGCAGGCTCAGGCGCGATCCTGGCGCCGATGCCGGGCAAGGTCATCGCGGTTGAGGTCGAGACGGGGCAGGCCGTCACCGCCGGGCAGAAGCTGCTGACGCTCGAGGCGATGAAGATGGAGCATACCCTCACGGCGCCGTTCGACGGCGTGGTCGCGGAGCTGAACGCCAGCGCCGGCCAGCAGGTACAGGTCGAGGCCTTGCTGGCGCGCATCGAGGAAGCCGCCGGCGACGAGGCATGAGCACCGCCAAGCAGAAGGAGCGCCACGCCGAGATCGTCGACTGGGTGAGCGAGAGCCTGGAACCGCTCGGCATCGTGACCGCGCGCGCGATGATGGGCGGGCAGACGCTCTACTGCGACGGCGTGGTCTTCGCGATCGTCGCTGGGGGCGAGCTGTGGTTCAAGGCCGATGCCGCGACCGACCACGAGTGGGACTCGGCAGGACGCGAGAAGTTCACCTACGACCGGGACGGCAAGCCGGCCTCGATGAACTACCGCCTCGCGCCCGACGACGTCTACGACTACCCCGAAGAGATGATGCGCTGGGCCGAACTGGGCCTCGTCGCCGGACGTCGCGCAGCAGCCAAGAAAAAGCCGAAAAAGGATACCTGATGCCGGGCAAGTTCTTCGACGAGTGGCAGGTGGGGACACGGATCACACACCAGCCCAGCCGCACCGTCACCGAGACCGACAACCTGTTGTTCAGTGCCATGACGCACAACATGCAGCCGCTGCACCTCGACGCCGAGGCCGCCAAGGCGAGCGAGTTCGGGCAGATCCTGGTGAACTCGACCTTCACTTTCAGTCTCGCGGTCGGGCTGTCGATCGCCGACACGACGGTCGGCACGCTGGTGGCGAACCTGGGCTTCGACAAGGTGGTCACGCCCAAGCCGACCTTTATCGGCGACACGCTGACTTGCCACAGCGAAGTGGTGGAGATCCGCGAGAGCAAGTCGCGGCCGGGCCAGGGAATCGTCGTGTTCAAGCATGAGCTGACCAACCAGCACGGCGAGACGGCGCTGTCGATGCTGCGCACCGTGCTGCTGAAGAAGCGGGGAAGCTAAGACCCCTAATCCCGCGTGAGCCAGGGTCGAAGGGCACCTTAACCCAATCGCGGATCCACCAGCGTGCGCACCGGGGCACTCGGGCCCGAGAGGTTGGCGACGGCATCCGCCACCTCGCCCAGCCCGATGCGGCCGCCCAGCCATGGCGTCACGTCGATCCGCCCGTCGGCGATCGCACGCAAGGCGAGGTCCATGTCCTGCGGCTCCTCGCCACCCGCGAACTGGATGTTGAGGCGCTTGTTCTGCGCGGCGAACACGTAAAGGCTCTCGGCCTCCATGCAGTAGCCGCCCATCACGATCCGTCCATCGAACGGCGCCGCCTCGACGATCCGCTGCAGCATGCCCGGCTGGCCGACGCACTCGTAGATCAGGTTGACGCGGCGGCCGTCGAACTGCGGCAGCGGCGCGTAGGGGTCGCTCTCACGCGGGTCGATGGCGATGTGCGCGCCCGCCGCGATCGCCAGCTCGCGCCTACCTGGATGGAAGTCCGCGGCGACGATCGGGCCCACACCCATCAGCTTGAGCCCCGCGATGACGCCCAGGCCGATCGCCCCGCAGCCCAGCACCAGAGCGGCATCGCCCTTGTCCGGCCGGCCACGTCGAGCATGCTCCAGGCCGACGGCCAACGGCTCCACAAGCGCGGCGTAGTCGTCTGGCAAGGCATCGGGCACTTCGATCAGGAAGTCCTCGTCGAGCAGCATCAGCTCGCCGAAGCCGCCGGGGCACTGGTGGCTGTAGCCGACGACGGCATGGCTGCCGCCCTGCCGCATGATCGGCACCGACACCACGCGGCGTCCCGTCTGCACGCTGCGCCGGCTTCCAGGCCCATAGTCGAGCACTTCGCCGACATACTCGTGCCCCGGCACGAAGGGGCGCGCGAAGTCGAGCGCGGCATAAGGGCCGCCCATCTTGCGCGAAAGCTCGATCAGGTTGTGCCCGCCGCTGAGGAAGTGCTGGTCCGAAGCGCACAACCCGCAGACATGCGTGCGCACCAGCGCCTGGCCCTTGCCGGGAACCGGGTCAGCCAGGCCGCCGACGCCGACCTTGCCGTCGGCGATGAAAGCCGCCTTCATGCTGCCACCTTCGCGGCCATCACTTCGCGCAAGCGCGGCATCGTCGCCTCGAGCAGGCGGAGCGATTTCCAGCCCTCCTCGGGCGAGAGGCCGCCGAGCAGCGGCTGGAAGCCGATGTTCGGCCCATCGGGCAAGGCAGCAACGCGCTCGACCAGCTGGTCGGGAGTCATCGCCGCGAACATGCCGGCCTGGCGCAGCACGGCCGGGTCGGTCAGCCCCTTGAATGGCGAGTTGGACTGCTCACCCTCCTGCTCGGCCCACTTGGCATATTCGGTGATGACGTGGACGGCATGCGGCGCGATCGCGTCCCACCCGGCATCGGGGTCCTCGCACAAGTGCACCGCGAGCGGCATGCCCTGCATCGGACGGAAATACGTGCGCGGCGGCCGACCGGCCTTGGCGCACTCCTCCAGGTAGAGGTCCACCACCGTGCCGTTGATCGGGCCGAAGCCCACGTCGAAGCGCGCGGCGCGCTTGGCCGATGCGGGCACGCCCCCGCCGACGAGCACGATGTCCTCAGGGCTCTGCACCGGCAGCGGGCGGACGAAGATGGGGCGTCCCTCGGCCTCGAAGCGCTCTCCCTTCAACGCACGCAGGATCAGGTCGAGCCCCGCATCCATCAGCTTGCCCCGATCGCGCAAGGACTTGCGGAACATGGCGAATTCCAGCGGCACGTAGCCGGCGCCGAAGATCACGTTGATGCGCCCGTTCGACAGGTTGTCGAGAACCGCAATGTGCTCGGCCAGCTCCAGCGGATCGTGCAGCGGCAGGATCACCGCGCCCAGGATGAAGCGGATGCGCTCGGTCACCGCGGCCATGCCGCCCGCCAGCGTGAACGGCTGCGGCAGGTAGCCATCATCCGAGCCGTGGTGCTGCATCAGCCCGATCTGGTCGGCGCCGATCCGGTCGACGAAGGCGGCCATCTCGATCGCGGCGCGGTAGAGCTGCGGCGTCGGCGTCGCCCAGGCAGGGCTGCGCATGTCGAACGAGACGGTGATCTTGCTGGCGGTCATGCGGAGGCTTTCAGGCTGGCGTAAGAGGGGTCTTGGCGGTCGCGGCGTGCCCATTGGTGATCATGGAGCGGCCGGACATCGCTCATCGCGTCGAAGTCGATCACGGTGTTGCGGTGGTCGATGCGCCAAGTGCCTTCACGCCGCGACCAGGTGTCGCAATAGCGGGCCCAGACCTGCATCTGGAACGGCTGGCCCTCGCGCAATCCACGCAGCGCCGCCATCACGTAGGCCTCGCTGCCGGCACGGTCGCCCTCGACCTCGATCAGGATGTTGGTGACCTGGTGCGAGTGCGCCTGGAGCTTGAGATGCGCCTCGCAGATCCAGTCGATCGCGCCGCGACCCGTACCCTTGTAGCCGGTCGGGCCGTAATCTGCGGTCGCGTCCTCGTGGAACACTCCATGGCCTAGCGGCACGTCGAGCCGATCCACCGAACGGCAGTAGCGATAGATCTGCTCGGTGATCGCCTGCTTGTCGGCGAGGTCTGCTGTCACGTCGGTCATCCTTTCGCGGCGTAGGCGGCGGACATGGCGGCCACTGCCCGAATCCGCTCACGGCGCTGCGCAGCGGAGGTGGCGGACACGACGGCCTCGTCGTCCGCCTCGCCCCAGTTGCACACCGGTCCATGGGGCAGGCGCTCGAGGCCGAGACGGGCGACATCGTCGGGATCCGCCAGGTTGTCGGGGATCGCCATGCCGCGGGCCTCCATCAACTCTCGGTGCGCCGGCGTGTCTGTCCGGCCGATCACGTAGCTGAGCACGTCGACCCCGTGTGGCTCCAGTTCGGCCCAGAGCGCCTCGCACAGGACGAGGTCGAACGCCTTGCTGGCCGCATAAACGCCGATGCCGGGCAGTCCGGCGTAGCAGGCACCCGACCCGACCACGATCATGCCGCCGCGGCCCCGCTCGCGCATCGGCGCGCCAAAGGCATGGAGCGCGCGCATGGTGGTCATGACGTTGCGCGTGGCGAGCGCATCCCAGTTGGCAATGGCATTGTCGAGGAACATGGAGCCGTTCGGATCAGCGCCGGCGTTGAGGATCAAGAGACCCACTTCGCGGTGCCCTGCCGCCTCGACGAGCCGAGCCGTGGCATCCTCAGCCGCGAGGTCGATGGTGGCGGTGACAACCTCAACACCATGGCGAGCGCGCAGCTCGTCCGCGAGCTGATCGAGCGGAGCCTGGCGGCGAGCGACGAGGATCAGATCCAAGCCCGCTTCGGCCAATTGCCGAGCGAAGCTGGCGCCGGTACCTTCCGACGCGCCGGCAATCAGCGCCCATGGCCCGTATCGACTTGCGAACGCCTCCGCTTCCATCAATGCTCTCTCCCGCCCCATGGCAATTTGTTGTGGCCTCCGCGCTAAAATTCATTAAATTCGGAATATGTCAAACATGAAGTTGTCTGCCGAGGATGAACGCTTCCTCGACGATATCGCAGTGCTGATGGCGCCGTGGGGCTGGGCGCGTCCGGTCGGGCGGATCTATGCCTACCTGCTGCTGCGCGACGGACCCGCGACGCTGGACGAAATTGCCTCAGACCTCGGCATGAGCAAGAGCAATGCCAGCGTCGCTGCCCGCACGCTGGAGCATTGCGGCAACGCCCGCCGCCACAGCGAGCCCGGCAGCAAGCGCATCTACTACGCCGTGCCCGATAGCCATGGCGGCTCGTTCATCGAACGCGCCGCGCTGCTGGGCCGGCTGCAAGGCCTGTTCGTGCGCCAGAGCGACCGCGACTTGCCGGCATCGGTGGTGGATCGGTTTGATACGCTCGCGGCCTTCTACGCCCGCATGCGCGAGGCGATGGAAGGGGTGATCGAGGGTGAGCAGGTCGGGCACCAGAAGCCAAGCCGTAGGGCAGGCTGAACAGCCCGTTCGCGGAGACATACGATGGACCTGAGCGACTACGCCGAGAAGTATACCGGCATCCGCTTCACCCGTGAGGACGGCGTGCTGGAAATGACGCTGCACACGCGCGGCGGTCCGGCGCTATGGGGCACCTCGCGCACCAGCCTCCATGCCGAACTGGGCGAGGCGTTCGCCGACTTGGCGCGCGACGCGCAGAACAAGGTGGTCGTGCTCACCGGCACCGGTGACAGCTTCCTCGCCGGCGCCGACCCGCAGGAGCGCTTCGACGAACCCGACATGGCTGACATGTGGCGCCGTATCCACGAGGAGGGCCTGGCGCTGCTGCAAAATCTGCTCGCCGTGCCGGTGCCGATGATCGCGGCGGTGAATGGCCCGGCGCTGATCCATGCCGAGCTGGCGGTGCTCGCCGACATCGTCCTCGCCGCGCCGCACGCCGAGTTCGCCGATCTGGCGCACGTTCCGCAGGGGGCGGTGCCGGGCGATGGCGTGCACGTTGTCTGGCCGATGCTGCTGGGGCCGAACCGCGGCCGCTATTTCCTACTCACCGGCGAACGGATCGGGGCGGAAGAAGCGCTGCGCCTCGGCATGGTCGGCGAGGTGGTGCCGGCGGACCGGCTGCTCGATCGCGCCCGCGAGCACGCGCGTCGCCTGGCCACGCACTCGGCGCCGATGCTGCGCCACACGCGCAGTCTGCTGGTGCGCGAGCTGCGCCGGCGCATGTTCGACGAACTGGGCAGCGGGTTGGCGCACGAGGGGCTGGCGATACTGCTGGGACGTTAGCGGATCGGCGTCTTCCCCCGGCTCGACCCGCGTGTACGTGGCCTAAGCCAACTCTCGCAACCCCTCCGCCAGCGCCGGCACGTCGGCCAGCGCCCGAAGCGCATCGTTCAGATGCGTGCACCCTTCAGGGCCGCGCAGCTGCGCCAGGACCTCGGCGCGGATTGCGTCGAGGCGCTTGCCGATCAGCCGCCCGGTGTTGTGGATCGCGCCGGGGCATTCGGAGAAGGGCAGGATGCGCGCCTCGGGCTCGAGTGTCAGGATCTCCAGCGTGTCGAGATCGCAGGTCGCGCGCAGCAGATACTCGTGGATCGCGACGCGGCCGCCCTCACGCAGCTTGGCGCTGTCCTGAAAGGCCGAATCGATCCGCAGCTGGCCTGCCGCCTCGTCGCGCACAACATCGATGCGGCGGGCGCGGCGGAAGCCCGGGCCGTCCTCGTCATGGAAGGCATGCCAGCCGTCTGGGTCGGCCGGGTTGCGCAGCTCGCCCGCGTCGGCATCGGCGACGTTGTTGGGCGGACCTTCCGGGCGCACGCCGGTGTTGCCCTCCTGCAGGCCCCAGCACACGTTTATGCGCTGCTCCATCATCCTCGCCATGGTCTCCTCGCCCATGCGAGCGCGCAGTTTCTCGACCCAGTCGGGGTACCACTGCGACCAGGCGAAGGCGGAGACCAGCGCGGTTCCGGAGATATCGTCCAGCACCAGGTAGAGCGGGTCGTTGCGCGCGATCAGCTGCGGCAGGCGCTCGCGCAGCACCATGCGCAAGTGGCCGCCGCCGCGCTCGCCCACCAGCGTGTCGATGCCGGCTTGCGGGGGATCGGCTTCGATGGCGATGACCGTCTTGTCCTCGGTCATGCGCAGGCGAAAGCTGCCTTCCGCGAGCACCTCGCCATCCCCGCGGTAATCGGTGCGCATGTCGCGTGCGCGGCCGACCATCCGCCGCGGCGCCTCGGGCCCGTCGGGCCAGGCAACGTCGATGCTGGAGGTACGCCGCATCGAGTTCGCAGGGCGCGTAGGGGCCGGATTGGCCGTCGAGCGCGGGGGCGGGGGGTAGATCGTGGTCGCCATGCGAATCAGAGTGGATCGCGGGCGACGGCTTAGCAAGCAGGCACTTGCCCCATCGCGGTGGCGGACTTGGTTGGGCTACACTCACGTCTTGCCGTTGAGCTATCCCGTCAGGCCGAGGAATGGACCCTGAAACAAGTTCAGGGTGACGATGAGTTTGGTTCCGAGCGTCGAGCGGCCCGACAGCCGGCTCTATCTGTTACTCCGCCGCCACGCGGACCAGCAGCTTGCCGACGTGGTCGTGACCTGAGAACACGCTGGCGAAGGCCTCGGGCGCGGCATCGATGCTTTCGACGAAGGCCTCGGCGAAGCGGATCTTACCGGCCTTCATCCAGCCGGCGATGTCGTCCAAACCCTTCTGCCCTGCGAACAGCCCGGCAAAGCCCTTGATCTCCAGCGCCTTGTTCATGATCTGGCGGTAGAAGCCCGGCAGGTGATCGGGCCCAGGCCCTTCCATGCCGACGCCATAGTAGGCGATGAACCCGCACATCGGCATGCGCGCGCCGCGCTTCAGGTGCGGCAGCACCGCCAGTGTCACGTCGCCGCCGACGTTCTCGAAATAGACGTCCGCGCCCTCGGGCAGCGCGGCCTTGAGCTGCGCGTCGAAGTCGGGCGCCTTGTAGTCGGCCACCGCATCGAAGCCGAGGTCGAGCAGGCCTTGGCACTTCGCCTGGCCGCCGGCGATGCCGACCGCTCGGGCGCCGAGTGCCTTGGCGATCTGCCCCGCCATCGAGCCGACCGCGCCGCCTGCCGCAGAAATCACGATCGTCTCGCCCGCCTGCAGCCGGCCGACCTTGACCACGCCCTCGTAGGCCGTCTGCCCCGGACCACCGAGCGCGCCGAGGGCCGTCGAGACCGGCGCCAGGGCAGGATCGAGCTTGCGCGGCGGCCCGCGATAATCGCTTTTGTCGGGCGCGACGACGGTCGTCTCCGCCCAGGGCGTGCGACCCTCGACATAGTCACCTGCCGCGTAGTTCGGGTGGTTGGAGGCGATGACCTGACTCACCGTGGGGCCGATCATCGGCGCGCCCAGGTCCATCCGGCCCGCCCCTGTGATCGTGCTCTCGTCCAGCGAGAAGCGGATCAGCGGGTCGACCGCGATATAGAGCGTCCTGAGCAGCAGCTCGCCCTCACCCGCCTGCGGTTCCGCCACTTCCTCGACGCGGAAGTCGGTGGCCTGCGGGTTGCCCCTGGCATAGCTGGCGAGGACGACCTGCTTCATCGCGCTCACCGCAGCTTGACGGGAACGGCGGTCATGCCGCGGTGTTCGAGGCCGCGGTATTCGGGCTTGGGCTTCGCCGGATCGAGCGTCATGTTCGGGAAGCGATCGAGCAATCCGTTGATGGCGACGATCATCTCCTGGCGCGCGACTTCGATGCCCAGGCACCGGTGCGGACCGAAGCCGAAGCCCATGTTCGCCTGCTTTTTGCGGAAGATGTCGTACTCGCCCGGCCGCTCGAAGATCGCCGGATCGTGGTTGGCGGCGCCGAAGCACAAGTGCACGCGGGTGCCGGCGGGCACGAACACGCCCTCGACCGTCGCGTCCTCCATCGACAGGCGCGGCATTTCCGGATCGGTGCAGCGCCAGCGCAGCGATTCCTCGACCGCCAGCTCGACCAGCGAGCGATCGTCGCGGCAGGCATCCCAGAACTGGCGATGGTTCATCAGCGCGTCGATGGTGATGCCCAGCTGGCGCCAGGTGGTGCCGCCGCCCGCGAAGATCGCCAGCTTGCAGTAGCCGAAGATCTCGTCCTCGGTCAGCTTGCGCTTGTAGCCGTCCTCCTCGTCGACGATCTCGGCGGCAAGCAGCCCGGCAATCAGGTTGTCGCCCGGAGCGCGAGTGTTTTCCGCGATCAGCCCGCGCAGGGTATCGTCGACCCAGGCACGCGACGCGGCGGACTCCTCCGGCGGCAGCTTGGCAGCGCCGAAGGTTGCGCGTTCCAGCTGGTAGCGGAACTCGATCACGTCCTCGCCCTCCAGCCCGATCGCACGGGTGACCGTCGCCATCGGCAGGCGGGCGCAAAGCTCGAAGTTGAGGTCGGTGGTCTCCTGCTCGAGCAGACGGTCGAGCAGCGCGTCGACCGTTTCCTCGATCCAGCGCTTGTTCCACCAGTCGATGACCTTGGGCCGCTTGAACAGCGGCTGCGCGGCGGAGCGCAGGCGCTTGTGCGGCTTGCCGACCATCGACAGGATGGTGGTGCCGATCGTGCGCACGCCGGGGCTCTCGTTGTAGCCCTCGGAGGAGAACAGCAGGTTCTCGCGAAAGCCGATCTCGCAGGCGCGGTACGAGAAGAACGTCATCTCGTTGCGCGGCGGCCCCATCGCGTGGCTCATCTGCGGCACGCCCAGCAGCTCGCGCAAGCTACCCTGGTGGACGGGCGCCTTGTCACGCAATGCATTCATGTCATCGGTGTAGTCGCGGCCGCCGTCGACGCCGGCATTGGCACTCTGGCTGTTGACGTCGAACATCTGCGCATAGCGCGGATTGTCGCTCATCAGCGAGTTGAGCGCGTTCGAGCTGCGTCCCGTCATCGGGCAAGTCGCCATGGGTTCAGGCTCCCGTCTTGCGGCCGGCGAACAAGCCGCCGTCGACCGGCAGGTTCACGCCAGTGATGTTGGATGCCAGGTCCGAGCAGAGGAACAGCGCCGCCGACGCGGTATCGCGCGGTTCGATCGCCTTGCCCAGCGGATGGGCCTTGCCCATGCTTTCCAGGATGCGGTCCTTGTGCTCGCTGTCCGGGTCCATGCCGGCATAGTGGGTGAGCATGCCCGCGGGGCATACTGCGTTGACGCGGATGCCCTTGCCCGCGACTTCGATCGCAAGCGCGCGGGTGAACTGCACCACCGCGCCCTTGGTCGTGCCGTAAAGCACGCCGCCATAGCCCATCAGCCCCGCGACCGAGGCGGTGGACACGATCGCGCCGCCGCTGCCCTGCCCGGCCTCGGCTTGCTTCTCGAACTGGCGGATGGCCGCCTGTGAGCCATAGATGACGCCGTTGATGTTGACGTCCTCGACCCTCTTCATCTCTTCGGGCTCGCAATCGACCAGGCTCTTGAGGCCCTTGCCCGGGATCGGGTTCACGGTGATGCCGGCATTGTTGTAGATGATGTCGAGCCGGCCGAAAGCTTCGACCGCCTTGGCGACTGCCGCATCGACCGATGCAGGATCGGCGACGTCGCAGCCGATCGCCACCGCGTCTCCGCCGGCCGCTTGCGCCATCTTGGCGGTTTCCTCGGCATTGGCGTCGTTGATGTCAGCGGCGACAACCTTTGCGCCGTGCTCGCAGAACAACAGCACCGCCGCGCGGCCCAAGCCCGAGCCGGCGCCGGTGATCACTGCGACTTTTCCCTGAACCAGACCGTCCATCATGCTCTCCCCTCGTCCCTTTGCGTTCGTACCATGACCCAAGATCCTCCCCTGCAAGGGGAGGGGGACCGCCGCCGCAGGCGGTGGTGGAGGGGTGTCACCCTCTCGCGAGCGCGTGCCTTCACGAGTGACACCCCTCCGTCAGCCCTGCCGGGCTGCCACCTCCCCTTGCAGGGGAGGATCTCGGAGCAGAAGCTGCTCACCCGCCGATATTCAGCGTGGTCATCATCTGGAACTCGCGCAGGCCTTCGATGCCGCGCTCGCGGCCCTGGCCGCTCATCTTGATGCCGCCGCCGCTCGCGTAAGTGGACATGACCGCGCCGTTGATGTTCACCGCGCCGCTACGGATCTTGAGGCCCACCTCAAGCGCCTTTACCTTGTCCGCGCCATGCACCCAGCCCGAGAGGCCGAACTTGGAATCGTTCGCCATCTCCACCGCATGGTCAAGGTCGCGATAGCCGATCACGCCGATCACCGGTCCGAAGATCTCGTCCTTTGCCGCCGGGTTCTTGTTGTCCGGCAGGTCGAGCACCGTCGGCTCAAAGTAGAAGCCTTTGTCGAGATGGTCGGGTCGCTTGCCGCCTGCGACCACCTTGCCGCCCTCGGCCACCGCGGCTTCGACGAAATGCTCGCAGCGCGCCCGCTGGCCGGCGCTGATCACCGGGCCCAGCACCGTCGCCGGGTCGCTCGCCGGACCGATCTTCACGCCTTCCAGCGCCTTCGCCATGCCTTCGAGCACCTGGTCCTTGCTCTCCTGCGGAACGAACACGCGCGTACCCAGCACGCAGCCCTGCCCTGCATGCGAGAGGCAAACGCTTGACGCTGCCGAAGCCGCGCGACCGACCGCGTCGGGCAGGTAGATCTGCGCCGACTTGCCACCCAGCTCCAGCACCAGCCGTTTGAGCGTGGGCGCCGCCTGCTCGGCCACTTTGGCGCCGACGGTGCACGATCCGGTGAAGCTGACCATGTCGACATCGGGGTGCGTGGTCATGGCCAGGCCGCCTTCGAGGCCCTGTTCCATGATCACGTTCATCACGCCTTTGGGGAGACCGGCTTCGTCCGCCGCTTCGGCGAAGACCAGCGAGGACAGCGGGGTCAACGGGTTGGGCCGCAGGATCACCGTGTCGCCCGCCATGAGCGCCGGTATCACCTTCCAGAACGCGGTGTAGAACGGCACGTTGTAGGCCGAGATTGCGGAGACCACGCCCAATGGCGACCAGCGCTTCAGGCTCTGCACCACGAAATAGGGATTCACCCGCTCGTGGATGGGGAGCGGGTTCTCCTCGTGTTCGGGCAGACGCAGGAACAGCTCGACGATCTCGTCCGTCATGCGCAGCGGCGTGTGGACCTGCGCGCCCATGACGTTGGACGAGACCGGGCAGCCTGCCTCCAGGATGGCGCATTCCTTCAGCCGGTCGGCGCGGGCCCGCAGCGCATCGGCGTAGCGGGTCATGTACTTGGCCCGCTCCTTCATCGAGAGCCCCGACCAGCCGCCATCGTCGAAGGCCCGCCGCGCCGCGTTGATGGCTGCGATTGCCTGCGCCGAGGAGACGCCGGTCACGGTATCGACGACACTCTCGTCGGACGGGTTCTCGACATCGAAGGCCGCGCCCTCGCCCTTCACGAACGCGCCATCGATGTAGCCTGCGTAGTCCAGAGCGCCTCTCCACATTTCTCTATAGCGAATTATTGTTCGATGCTGAGACTAGCTGAGCGCCCGCTGTCCGTCAATCGGACTCCCATGCGATCGCTGAGTGGCTCCCAGTTGCCATAGTTGCATCGGGCCGGGGCGATGCCTATTCCACACCGCGTGATTTGGCCGCCTGCCGCCCGTGGCAAAGCCGGCCGCAGCCCTGATACGAGAGGACGCGTCCAGCGATGGCCTACACCGATTTCCTGAAGCAGCAGTGCTACATCGACGGCCAGTGGGTGGATGCGGACTCGGGCGCAACGTTCGAGGTCACCGATCCGGGTTCGGGCAAGGTGCTGGGCACCGTCCCCAAGGCTGGTGCAGCCGAAACCGCCCGTGCGATCGACGCAGCCGAAGCCGCGCTGCCCGCCTGGCGCGCCAAGACCGCGGGTGAACGCGCCAAGCTAATGCGCCGCTTGTTCGACCTGATGATCCAGTACCAGGACGATCTGGGCGAACTGCTCAGCCGCGAGCAAGGCAAGCCCTTCGCTGAGGGCAAGGGGGAGATCGCCTATGGCGCCGGCTTCATCGAGTGGTTCGCCGAGGAAGGCAAGCGCGCCTATGGCGACGTCATCCCCGGCCATGCTGCCGATCGCCGCATCGTCGTGATCAAGCAGGGCATCGGCGTCGTTGGCGCGATCACGCCCTGGAACTTTCCCAATGCGATGATCACCCGCAAGCTCGGGCCCGCGCTGGCGGCAGGTTGCACCATGGTGATCAAGCCCGCGTCGGCCACGCCCTACTCGGCCCTGGCAATTGCGCGCCTGTGCGAGATGGCGGGCATTCCCAAGGGCGTCGTCAACGTCGTCACTGGCAGCGCCGGCCAGATCGGCTCGGAACTGACCCGCAACCCCAAGGTCGCCAAGATCACCTTCACCGGCTCCACCGAGATCGGCCGCCAACTCCTCAAGGAGAGCGCTGAGACGATCAAGAAGTGCTCGATGGAGCTGGGCGGCAACGCGCCGTTCCTGGTGTTCGACGACTCCGATGTCGATGCCGCGATCGAAGGCGCGATGATCTCCAAGTTCCGCAACGGTGGCCAGACCTGCGTGTGCACCAACCGCTTCTACGTACAGGATGGCGTCTATGACGCGTTCGTCGGCAAGCTGGCGGACCGGGTCAAGGCGATGAAGATCGGTTACGCGATGGACGAGGGCACGCAAGTCGGTCCGCTGATCGACGAGAAGGCGGTCGAGAAGGTCGAGGAGCATCTTGAGGATGCCCTCGCCGGTGGCGCCAAGATCCTGGCGGGCGGCAAGCGATCGAGCCTGGGCCACAGCTACTTTGAACCCACCGTGCTCTCGGGCGTAAAAGCCGACATGAAGATCGCCAAGGAAGAGACCTTCGGCCCGCTCGCCGGCGTGATCCGCTTCACCGACGAGGCCGACGCGATCCGCATGGCCAACGACACCGAGTTCGGCCTCGCCAGCTACTTCTACGCGCGCGACATCAGCCGCGTGTGGCGCGTGGCAGAGGCATTGGAAGCCGGCATGGTCGGCATCAACACCGGGCTGATCTCCACCGAAGTGGCGCCGTTCGGCGGCGTCAAGCAGTCCGGTTTGGGCCGCGAAGGGTCAAAGTACGGCCTAGAGGACTTCTTGGAGGTCAAGTACCTGTGCATGGGAATCGAGACTTCGGCGCCCGCCGCCAAGCAGGGCCAGCCGCAGCCGGGCTCGGGCGACGCGGGCGGGGAATAAACCGCCTTACCCCTCCACCACCGCTTTAAACGGCAGTGGAGGGGCTTGGACGCTCGGGCAAGCGCGCCGGAGCCGCAATGCTTGCCTGACCCCTCCCCTTCGCTAGCCTCTCCCGAAACACGGGGAGAGGACGCCGCCATGAAGATCTGCCGCTACCAGGAGGCCGCCGACGGCCCGATCAAGCTTGGCGTTGTGCGCGGCGAACACCTCCACGACGTGACCCGGGTAACGGACACCCTCCCCACCGTACGCTGGCCCTACCCGGCGGGCGACCTGTTCATCACCCACCTGGATGTCCTCCGCCCGCAGATGGAAGCCATGGCCGACCAGGCGGTGCCCGTGCCGCTCAGCAACGTGCTGCTCAAGAACCCGGTCGCCAACCCCGGCAAGTTCGTCTGCGGCGCCGGCAACCACAAGGTCGTGCTCGGCATGGGGGGGCACCCGCGGCGGCTTGGCCTGCTGTTCAAGATGACCAACGCCGCCGCCGGCGCCTCGGACGGTGTCACCCTGCGCTGGCCCGAGCGCACCACGTTCCACGAGATGGAGATCGCCATCGTGATCGGCCGCGAAGGCAGCGAGATCGGCGCGGCCGACGCGCTGGACTACGTGGCCGGCTATTGCATCGGCCTCGACATGACCATGCAAGGGCCGGAGTTCCCCAGCTTCGGCAAGAGCTTCGATACATACGGCATCATGGGCCCGTGGCTCACCACCAAGGACGAGATCGCCGATCCGAACGCCCTCTCCTACCGCCTGCAAGTCAATGGCGAGGACCGCCAAGTGGATACGACCGCCAGCTTGGTGCTCGGCATCCAAGACCTGGTCGAGCACGCCAGTTCGGTGATGACGCTGTACCCGGGCGACGTGATCTTCTCGGGCACGCCGCCGACCAGCACCGGCCCGGTGGTGCCGGGCGATGTGATGTTCGCCGAGATGGAAGGGCTCGGCAGCATGACCGTCGAGGTACGCGGCGGACCGGGACGCAAGACACCGCTGGAGGGGATGGAACCGGCGGCAAACGCCAGCTGAGATCCTCCCCTATAAGGGGAGGTGGCGCGCGCGGAGCGCGTTACGGAGGGGTGCCACCGCTGGCGTAATGCGCGACCGCGAGGGTTACACCCCTCCACCACCAGCTGCGCTGGCGGTCCCCCGCCCCTTGCACGGGAGGATCTCAGATTGACGCTCGCGTTTGTTCCAGCAATGCCGCAGCCATGATCCTGCGCGACGCCACGCCCCAAGACGCCCCCGCCATCGCCCAGCTCGGAGCCGAGGCGTTCTGCGCCGCCTTTGCGCATCTTTACAACGAGCAGGACCTCAGCGGCTTTCTCGCCGCCAGCCACTCTCCCGCCAAGGCCGCGGCCGAGATCGCCGATCCCGGCATGCGCGTGAAGCTGGCCGTTGATGACGCAGGCAAGCTGCTCGGCTTCTGCAAGCTGGTGCTCGCCTGCGGCTGGCCCGAGCATGCCCGCGCCGGCAACGTGATCGAACTCAAGCAGCTCTACACCGATCCAGCCGCGACCGGCCGAGGCATCGGCGCGGCGCTGATGGACTGGGCGCTCGACTTTGCGCGTGAGCGGGACGCAGGTGAGATCCAGCTTTCGGTCTATAGCGAGAACCCCGGCGCGCAGCGGTTCTACGCCCGTTACGGATTCGAGAAAATCGCCGACATCCACTTCATGGTCGGCCAGCAGCGCGACGAGGAGTTCCTGTTCGCCAAGCTCTTATAAGCTCCACACAAGCCCGGTTCTCAAGCCAGCTCCACCGCGGGTTCGAACTCGATGTGCAGCTCCTGGATGTTGCGGAAGGAGTAGGTCGGCTCGAACGCGTAGCGCCGCTCGCCCGGTGCGCCGTGGTGCGCTTCGCTGATGCGGATCTGCGAGGTGCGCGCAAGCAGACGCTCGATCGCGACCTTGGCCTCGAGCCGAGCGAGCGGTGCCCCCAGGCAGCCGTGCGCCCCGCGGCTGAACGCCATGTGATCGCGCACGCCCTGCCGGTCGAGATCGAAGCGATCCGGGTCGGCATAGTGCCTCGGATCGTTGTTCGCGCCGGTCAGCGAGACGTTGACCACCGTGCCCGCCGGCGCCGGCACTCCGGCGATCTGCGTCGACTTCTGCACCACGCGGTAGACCACCTTCACCGGCGGATCGATGCGCAGCACCTCCTCCAGAAAGTCGCCGATGCGCTCGGGCTCGCGGCGCAGGCGGTCCTGCAGGGCGAGGTCATCCCCCAGCACCCGGATCGCCATCGCCATCAGCCGCGAAGTGGTGTCCTGCCCGGCCCCGAACAGGAACCGCGCCAGCTCGGCCAACCGCTCGTAACTGGGCGCGCTGCCGTCCTTGAACCGCGCGTTGGCGAGGTCCGACAGCAAGTCGCCGCAAGGCTCCGCCTGTCGCGCCAGGATGTAGCCGTCGAATCGCTCCTTGAGGAAGATCAGCGGATCGGGCCCGACCTTGTGCACCGCGTCGCCGTCGATCTGGCTGGGCGGGGCACCGAGCAGCTCCAGCAGCTCGAAGCGGTCCTCCATCGAGATGCCCATGATGTCGCTGATCGCATAGGTCGAAACCTTGTGCGCGAACTGCTGGACCACCTCGCACGTCCCGCTGCGCTGGAACTCGTCGATCAGCTTGTCGACCAGTTCGCCCAGGTACGCCTCGTTGGCCTTCAGCCGCTTGAACGTGAGCAGGCTGGTGAGCAGCGCGCGGTGCTTGGTGTGCTTGTCACCGTCGAAGCAGACCAGGTGCGCTGTCCAGGGCATCAGGTCGCGATGTGCGTCGAGCTGCTCGCGGATGTCGTCGCCCTCGGGCTCAAACGGCAGCGGCGGCAGCGGTCCAAGCACCGAGACGGAGGACGAGAACGTCCCGTCGCGGCTGGTCAGCACCTCGGACACTTCATCGTAGCCCGAGACGATCATCGAGCCGTGATACGCCTCGCGCACCACCGGATTGATCGCCCGCATTTGTGCGAAGTACTCGCGCGGCGTGTCGATCACATGTGGGTCGCTGTAGAAATCCGGATAGCTCGCGTCGTGCGCCATGGCTCTCTCCCGCCGTGTTTGGCCGGAGGGTGTTGGTGCGCCGGCCCGGAGTCAAGCCGGAACTGAGCAGTCGCTCAGAACCACTTCAGGCGGCGGAACAGCAGCATCTGCGCAGCTGCGATCGTCGCGCAGATCGTCAGCACTTCCCAGAACGCGTACGGGTCCTTGGCGTCGGGAATCCCTGCGACATTCATGCCCAGCAGCCCCGCGATGAAGTTGAGCGGCAGGAACACGGTCGCCACGATCGCCAGTTGCGATTGGGTGCGCGCGTTGCGTTCCAGCAGGCGGGCGCGCACGTCGTCCTGCAGGACCAGCGCGCTCTCCTTGCTGATGTCCAGGTCCTCGACATAGCGCCGAAGCCGGTCGATCGACTCGGCGATCTCGCGCCGGTCATGGTCCTCGAACCAGTCGGGCGCGTCGCGCGCGATGTTCTCGAGCGCTTCGTGCTGGGGCGACATGTAGCGCTTGAGGGCCAGGCATTCGCGCCGGATGCGGGAGATCTCCGCCAGCATCGCCTTGTCGGCGCAGTCGACTTCCTCTTCCTCCAGCTTGTCGATCGCATCGTCGAGATCGAGGATGACATGGCTCATGCGGTCGATCAGGTGCTCGGTGAGCGAAGTGATCAAGGCGCCCGCATCGCGCGGTCCATCGCCCTGGTCGAGCTCGTGGCGGGTGTCGCGCGGGGTCTGGAGCGGCACGCGGCGCAAGGTGATCAGGCGCAGCCCGTCGGACCAGACCTGCATCGAGACCATGTCCTCGGGCTCCGCGCCCGGATTGAAGTTGATGCCGCGCAAGGTCGCCACTAAGGCCTGCCCCTCGCGGAACGCCCGAGGCCTGGTCGCATCGCTGGTCAGCAGTTCGGCCGTGGGCTCGGGGATGGCGAGCCTGTCGATCAGCCATTCGCGCACGCCCGGAACGGTGCGGCACATGTGCAGCCATAGCATCTCGCCCGCAGCCGAGGGGCGCCAGGTGCGCGCCTCCTCCCACCCGATCTCACGCGCGCCGCCGCGCCCGTCGAGCACGCGGCCGAACAGGAGCGGTCCATCAAGGTCGCAATCGTCGTTGTGGGTCGGGTCGAGCATGGCTGGTGCATGCCTCAACGCCGGCGCGCGGGAAAGGTGCGATGGGTTTGTGGGGCAGAGGTTGGCTGGCTGGCCCTTCGGCGCAGCTCAGCCCGGGCGGTGTTGAGAGAAGAAGGGGTCCGGCGAAAAGAAGGTCCTCACCCCAGCACCGCCCAGGCTGAGCTTGTCGAAGCCCGCCCGCGATACCCGCTCCATTTCGCCGGATCGAGGCCTCGCCCCCTCACCAGCGAGCAACGGCGCAGCGAACGGAGCGGCGCTGGCGACGAGCAAGGCGGCGACGAGCAGCCAATGATGAGAAATCTTCATGGGATTGGGTGTCCTCTTGTTGTCGTTGTAAGGTGCCGCCTCATGCCGCAGCGCGGTGCCGGAGCAAATCGCACCCGTCGCAGCGGCTCGCACGCTCGTCGATCAGGGGCCGTCGATCAGAGGGCGTCGACCAGCGGCCGTCGATCAGCGCGCCCAACAGCCGCCTTCCCCCTGTCATGCGAAGCGCGTATATGGGCGCGCATGTCCTCCATACGTCCCTGGCGCACCATCGAGCGCCGCAAGAGCCGCCAGATCATGGTCGGCAAGGTCCCCGTCGGCGGCGATGCGCCGATCACGGTGCAGACCATGACCAACACGCTCACCAGCGATGCCAAGGCGACGATCGACCAGATCCGCCGCTGCGAGGATGCGGGCGCCGACCTGATCCGAGTCTCCTGCCCAGACGTCGAGAGCACCACCGCCTTCCGCGAGATCGCGCGGGCCGCGAAAGTGCCGCTGATCGCGGACATCCACTTCCACTACAAGCGCGCGCTCGAAGCCGCCGACGCCGGCGCCGCCTGCCTGCGCATCAATCCCGGCAACATCGGTTCTGACGACCGCGTGGCCGAAGTGGTGCGCGCGGCCAAGGCCAACGGCTGCGCCATCCGCATCGGCGTCAACGCCGGCAGCCTGGAGCGCGACCTGCTCGAGAAATACGGCGAGCCTTGCCCCGAGGCGCTGGTCGAGAGCGCGCTCGACCACATCAAGCTGCTGCAGGATCACGACTTCCACGAGTACAAGGTGGCGGTGAAGGCCAGCGACGTGTTCCTGGCGGTCGCCGCCTACCAGGGCCTTGCCGAAGCGGTCGATTGCCCGCTGCACTTGGGCATTACCGAGGCGGGCGGGTTGATCGGCGGCACCGTCAAGTCGGCGCTGGGCATAGGCAACATGCTGTGGGCCGGCATCGGCGACACCCTGCGCGTTTCGCTCTCGGCCGAACCGGAAGAGGAAGTACGCGTCGGGTTCGAGATCCTGAAGTCGCTGGGCCTGCGGACCCGCGGCGTGCGCGTGGTCTCCTGCCCCTCGTGCGCGCGCCAGGGTTTCGACGTGATCCGCACTGTAGAGGCGCTGGAAAAGCGCCTGTCGCACATCAAGACGCCGATCTCGCTCTCGGTGCTCGGCTGCGTGGTCAACGGCCCGGGCGAAGCGCGCGAGACCGACATCGGCCTGACCGGCGGCGGCAATGGCAAGCACATGGTCTACCTCTCGGGCGTGACCGACCACCACGTGCAATCGGCCGACATGCTCGACCACATCGTCTCGCTGGTGGAAGCGAAAGCGGCCGAAATCGAGTCGCAGATGACCGATGCCGACAAGGTGACCGAAGCGGCGGAATAAATATTCGCCCATGCTCGGATGCGTCGCTCGGAGCAAAACAGTTACGGCGCCTGTAGTTAGGCGGGACCGTCGATTGTGTCCGTATGCTCATAATCGTCGTGCAGCGGTAAGCCAGTTATTTGTACGTATGGACACCATAACCGGTCCATTGAATACCTGATCCGGGCATCCCGGGCCGCCCTTCAATCCAAGCACATGCGCGCTGCCAATGCGTGCCTGTTCTGTTCTTGAGGGGGCAATCTCAATGGCATTATCTTCTTACCGCGTTGCACTGTCGCTGGCTGGCGCCGCGATCTGTTCAGCGTTCATCGCCTCGCCCCGTGCGGAAGCGGCGACCTGCATCGGTAATTGCGGCCACAACTTCGGCACCGCCGACGGTGTCATCAGCCCTGCGCCGGGCAGCTTCGGCGAGTACGACTGGGTCTCGACCGAGGAAGGCCTCAACGGAGCAGCACGGATCGCCGGCTATGACGGCGCTGCCACCAATGGATCGGAGCTGCTGTCCGACCTCTTCTTCGCGGCCGTCGGCCAGGTCGTCAGCTTTAACTTCAATTACGTGACCTCGGACGGCTCGCAGTATGCTGACTATGGCTTTGCGCAGCTGATCAATACGACCACCAGCCAAGTGTACGAGCTGTTCAACGCACGCACCGTGCCCGATGGCGCAATCATCCCCGGGCGTGACCTGCCGCCAGTGGTTGCAGAGTTGTCACCCGCGGTGGTCTCGATCAATCCCGGCGCGCCGACATGGTCGCCGCTCGGCGGGTCGAGCGGCGATTGCTACGCCGCCGGCTGCGGCTATACCGGCTGGATCGCCTCGAACTTCACGGTGCCGACCGAAGGCTCGTACCAGTTGCGCTTCGGTGCGGCGAACTGGCTAGATACGGCGTTCGACAGCGGTCTGGCTTTCAGCGGCCTGCTTCTCGACAACGCCACCATCGGCGACGGATCGAGCGTGGAGAACCCATTGCTGCCCCAGGAGATAGGGCCCAATGGCGAGTTCCAGTTCGAGTTCACGGCTACGCCCAACCAGACCGTCTTCGTCGATCCGTTCATCGCGACCGGCTACGACTTTGAAGTCCAGTCCGGCCAGCTGATCCTCAGTGCGATCTTCCCAGAACTGGGCGATGCCAATGGCTACGACATCTATAGCCTGACCGACCTGGTCAACCCACTGGCGACTGGAATCGCCGGCGGCTCGCCGTTCAGCTTTGGCTCGGGCGTAAGCGGCTTTGCGCTTCGCGGCATCGATGCGGCGCTGGCGCTGGACCCGGCCAACACGGGCGCGTTCGTCACCGGTCTGACCTTCGACGTCAGCGGCTCCACCACGATCCAGCTGACGCAGACGCCGGTGACCGAGTTCTCCGCCGCCGTGCCCGAGACCTCGACTTGGGCGATGATGATCCTGGGGCTTGGCCTGCTCGGCGGCGCACTGCGGCGGCGATCGGCTCAAGCGCTTTTCGCTCCAGCCTGAACCCTGAGAGGATGCCGCTGCCGGACTCGCGTCGAGCGGTCGGCATCCTCATGCGACCTGCATCCGGCGCGCTCGCGTCAGAGATCGATCATCCCGAGCGATTGGCGTGTCCTGCCGCCTTCGCCCGTTTCAACGTGGCTGCAGCCGGGCCCGAAGCAAGTCTCCGCCGAGCCCGGTCGCACGCTGCCGGTCCATAGAGCGAAGGCGGTCATGGCCAGCACTGCGGCTGCTGCAGCGGTGGTCACGGGGGAGAGCGGGCGAGACATCGGCCAAACTTTCGGGACTGATCTGGTGTGAGCCGGCCTTGCCCTATGGGGCGTCATAGAGCCATGTCGCCCGTCGAGCCGGCCATGTCCCTCGTCGACAAGCTCACCAGACTCTACGTATCGGCCGCAGGATAGCGTCGATCAGCTGTCAGAAATGAATATCGATGTAGTCGGTCAAACCGTCGCACCACTCGAACTCACGCAGGCGGTAGTATGGCCGTCCCTGCGTAATGGCGAAGTGCCAGTCCTTGGTCGCTTCGCAGCGGCGGCCAGAATCGGGCGTGTCGGTCATGCGGATCGTGCCGCGGAAGGTGAAGTAGCCTTTGCCGATCTCGGTCACAGCACCGTCGAGTTGCAGGCGGCCTGGTCCGCCCGCTTGCGCTTGCGCAGCCGAGAGGTGCCATACCGGCCCCGTCACCACCCGCACAGTGCCGCGCGTGCTCCAGTCGATCCACTGCAACGTCACGCCCTGGGCGGCGAGTAGGCGCTGTGCGTCACGTTGGCTGGCAATCCGAGTGCCGTCGCCCTCTGCATGGCCGGGAGCGGCTCCCGTGAGCAAGGCGGGAGCGAGGAGCAGGAGAGCGCGCATCCTCGCATGGTAGCGTACCGCGCCCACCCTGTCCCGTGCCGACACGGGAGCTCGGGTGCTCGCACTTGCAAAATAATCCATTTCGGACACACTCGGTCGAGGCTTTTTAGAAGAAGGACGACTCAGCTTGTGTTGAAGCTGCTCTTCTTGCTGGCCATTGTGGTGGCGATCGGCACGAGTTTCGTGGTGCTGGTGATATCGCGCCGGAGTCGACATCGCCGCCGCCTTAGCCGCGCGAGGCGTGAGGGCGACTATGCCGAACGACAGTCGCAGTGGCGCAGTTACCTGAGCCTCAATCAGAGCCGCCGGACGCGGCGCATCACCGACCAGAGCGACGAGAGTTAGCGCCTGAGCCGGTCGGCCGTTGCAGGCCTCGCATACAAGCGGTCTCCCCCGTTCGTGTCGAGCGAAGTCGAGACACGTTCGCGCCAGGTCAGCGTGTCTCGACTTCGCTCGACACGAACGCGAAATCAGACGCGAGCACCGGTTGGTGCAGGGCTTGTGCTCAGATGTAACGCCACGCACCCAAACAAAAAGCCCCGCCGGATCGCTCCGGCGAGGCCTTTTGTCAGTTCAGGTTCGTCGCTTCAGGCTCAGGCCTGATCGTCGTCGCCCTTGATCAGGTAGTCGCCGGCATCCGCGTCGGTGCCGTGGGTCTCACCCTCGAACGCCGCCAGCGGATCGTCGCCGATCGCCGCTTCCGGGCCCTGGCGCAGTTCGGCCGCGTGCTCTTCGGCGGCGCTGTTCGGGATGACCAGCGCTTCCTGGAGCTTGCGATACGACGCGCGCAGCGAGGCATCACGGCTGGAGGCGGCGACGCGCATGCGGTTCATGCCGGCACCGGTGCCCGCCGGGATCAGACGCCCGACGATCACGTTCTCCTTCAGGCCGATCAGCGAGTCGCGCTTGCCCTCGACCGCCGCCTGCGTGAGCACGCGGGTGGTCTCCTGGAACGACGCGGCCGAGATGAACGAACGCGTCTGCAGCGAAGCCTTGGTGATGCCGAGCAGCACCGGCTTGCCTTCGGCGGGGCGCTGCCCCTCCTCGAGCTTCGCGTTGTACTCGTTCATCTCCTCGTAGTCGACTTGCTCGCCGGCCAGCAGGGTGGTGTCGCCACCGTGCGTGATCTCGACCTTCTGCAGCATCTGGCGAACGATCACCTCGATGTGCTTGTCGTTGATCTTCACGCCCTGCAGACGATAGACCTCCTGGATCTCCGCCACGAGGTATTCCGCCAGCGCTTCCACGCCGAGCACCTCGAGGATGTCGTGCGGATCGGGCGAGCCCGAGATCAGGTTGTCGCCCTTCTTGACGAAGTCGCCTTCCTGAACGTCGATCACCTTGGACTTGGGGATCAGGTACTCGACCGGTTCGCCCTCTTCCGGGATGATCGCGATCTTGCGCTTCGCCTTGTAGTCACGCACGAACTCGATGCGGCCCGAAGTCTTGGCGATGATCGCGTTGTCCTTCGGCTTGCGCGCCTCGAACAGCTCCGCGACGCGCGGCAGACCGCCGGTGATGTCGCGGGTCTTGGCGGCTTCGCGGCTGGCGCGGGCGATGATGTCGCCCGCTTCGACCGCTTGGCCGTCCTCGACCGAGAGCGTGGTGCCCGGAGCGAGCATGTAGCGCGCCGCTTCGCCCGAGTCCTCGTCGAGGAGGGTGATGCGCGGACGCAGGTCCTCCTTCTTCTTGGCGCGGGTGGAGCGATCTTCGGTGACGACACGGCTGGTCATGCCGGTCGCTTCGTCGGCCTGCTCGCTCAGCGTGCGTCCGTCGATCAGGTCCTGATAACGGATGATGCCGCTGGTCTCGGTGATGATCGGCAGTGAGAACGGATCCCACTCCGCCAGACGCTCGCCTTCCTTGATCGTGCCGCCATTCTCATGGAGCAGCACGGTGCCGTAAGGCACGCGGTGCATCGCGCGCTCGCGGCCTTCGGTGTCCATCACCACGATCTCGCCGTTGCGGGCCAGGCTGAGGCGGCGGCCACGCTTGTCCGTGATCGTCGGGATGTCGCGATACACGACGGTACCGTCCGAGATTGCCTCGAGGTGGCTGGTCTCGTTGAGCTGCGCCGCACCACCGATGTGGAAGGTACGCATGGTCAGCTGCGTGCCCGGCTCACCGATCGACTGCGCGGCGATCACGCCGACAGCCTCGCCGATGTTCACCGGCGTACCGCGGGCGAGGTCACGCCCGTAGCACTTGCCGCAAACGCCCATGGTCGCTTCGCAGACCAGCGGCGAGCGAATGCGCGCGGCCTGAAGCCCGGTCGCCTCGATCTTCGCCACTGCCGCTTCGTCGAGCAGCTGCCCGTTCGAAGCCACGACCTGGCCGGCCTTGTCGACGATGTCCTCGGCCAAGGTACGGCCCAGGATACGCTCGGCAAGCGAGGCGATGGTCGAACCGCCCTGCACGATCGAGCGCATTTCCAGCGCACGCTCGGTTCCGCAATCGTCGACAACGACCACGCAGTCCTGCGACACGTCGACCAGACGACGGGTCAGGTAACCCGAGTTCGCCGTCTTCAACGCCGTGTCCGCCAGGCCCTTACGAGCGCCGTGGGTGGAGTTGAAGTACTCAAGGACGGTCAGGCCTTCCTTGAAGTTCGAGATGATCGGCGTCTCGATGATCTCGCCCGAAGGCTTGGCCATCAGGCCGCGCATGCCGGCGAGCTGCTTCATCTGCGCTGGCGAACCACGCGCGCCCGAGTGGCTCATCATGTAGATCGAGTTGATCTGCTTCTGGCGGCCGGTCTCCGGGTCAATCGGCATCGCGCGGATCTCGTCCATCATGGCGTTCGCCACCTGGTCGCCGCAGCGGCTCCAGGCGTCGATCACCTTGTTGTACTTCTCCTGCTGCGTGATCAGGCCGTCTTGGTACTGCTGCTCGTAATCCGCGACTAATTCCTTGGTCTCGGCGACCAGCGCCACCTTGCTGTCCGGGATGATCATGTCGTCCTTGCCGAACGAGATACCCGCCTTAAACGCGTTGCGGAAGCCGAGCGACATGATCGCGTCGGCGAACAGCACCGTGTCCTTCTGGCCGGTGTGACGATAGACCTGGTCGATCACGTCACCCAATTCCTTCTTGGTGAGAAGGCGGTTGACGACGTCGAACGGCACCGTGTGGCTCTGCGGCAGGCACTCGCCGATCAGCATGCGGCCCGGCGTGGTCTCGACGCGCAGCATGTACTGCTTGCCGTTCTCGTCGGTCTGCGGGATCCGGGTGTGGATCTTGGAGTGCAGCGTCACCGCACCGATGTGCAGCGCCTGGTGCACTTCGGCGATGTCGGACAGCATCATTCCCTCGCCCGGCTCGCCCTCGCGATCCATCGAGAGGTAGTACAGGCCCAAGACCATGTCCTGCGACGGCACGATGATCGGCTTGCCGTTCGCCGGCGACAGGATGTTGTTGGTCGACATCATCAGCACGCGCGCTTCCAGCTGGGCTTCCAGCGAAAGCGGCACGTGGACGGCCATCTGGTCACCGTCGAAGTCGGCGTTGAACGCCGAGCAGACGAGCGGGTGCAGCTGGATCGCCTTGCCCTCGATCAGGACGGGCTCGAACGCCTGGATGCCCAGACGGTGAAGCGTCGGCGCGCGGTTCAGCATGACCGGGTGCTCGCGGATTACCTCGTCCAGAATATCCCAGACTTCCTTGCGCTCCTTCTCGACCCACTTCTTGGCCTGCTTCAGGGTCATAGACAGACCCTTGGCATCGAGGCGGGCGTAGATGAACGGCTTGAACAGCTCGAGCGCCATCTTCTTGGGCAGGCCGCACTGGTGCAGCTTCAACTCGGGACCGGTCACGATCACCGAACGGCCCGAGTAGTCGACGCGCTTACCCAAAAGGTTCTGGCGGAAGCGGCCCTGCTTGCCCTTGAGCATATCGGACAGCGACTTGAGCGGACGCTTGTTCGCACCGGTGATGATGCGGCCACGGCGGCCGTTGTCGAACAACGCGTCGACCGCTTCCTGCAGCATGCGCTTTTCGTTGCGCACGATGATGTCCGGCGCGCGCAGCTCGATCAGGCGCTTCAGGCGGTTGTTGCGGTTGATGACGCGGCGGTAGAGGTCGTTCAAGTCCGAGGTCGCGAAGCGGCCGCCGTCCAGCGGCACCAGCGGGCGCAGCTCGGGCGGGATGACCGGCACGACGTCGAGGATCATCCACTCGGGACGGTTGCCCGAATCGATGAACGACTCCACGACCTTGAGGCGCTTGATGATCTTCTTAGGCTTGAGCTCCGACTTAGTCGTGCGCAGCTCTTCCAGCAGATCGTCACGCTCCTGCTCGAGGTCGAGGCTCATCAGCATGGCCTTGACCGCCTCGGCGCCGATGCCGGCCGAAAACGCATCCTCGCCGTACTCGTCCTGCGCGTCGAGCATCTCGTCTTCGGTGAGCAGCTGGAACTTCTCGAGCGGGGTCAAGCCCGGCTCGATCACCAGGTAGCTCTCGAAGTACAGCACGCGCTCCAACTGCTTCAACTGCATGTCGAGCAGCAGGCCGATACGCGACGGCAGCGACTTCAGGAACCAGATGTGCGCGACTGGCGCGGCCAGCTCGATGTGGCCCATGCGCTCGCGGCGCACCTTGGTGACGGTCACTTCGACGCCGCACTTCTCGCAGACGACGCCCTTGTACTTCATGCGCTTGTACTTGCCGCACAGGCACTCGTAGTCCTTCACCGGACCGAAGATGCGCGCACAGAACAGGCCGTCACGCTCGGGCTTGAACGTGCGGTAGTTGATCGTCTCCGGCTTCTTGATCTCGCCGAAGGACCAGGAGCGGATGCGCTCGGGGCTGGCGAGACCGATCTGGATCTGATCGAAGGTCTCTGGCTTTGCCATCTGGTTGGTGAACTTGGTCAGGTCGTTCATAGTTTACGTCCCTCTAGGGGTAATTTCATGAGCGGAAGCGAAAGAGCGCTGTCTTCTGGAGACAGCGCTCCTTAGGTTCACTCCGCCGCCAAACGGCCGCTGTTGATCGCCTCGTCGTCGGCCTCGTCGTGGTCGATGACCGAGTTGAGCTCGACGTTCAGGCCTAGCGAGCGCATTTCCTTGACGAGCACGTTAAAGCTCTCCGGAATGCCGGCCTCGAAGGTGTCGTCACCCTTGACGATCGCTTCGTAGACCTTGGTGCGACCGACCACGTCGTCGGACTTCACCGTCAGCATTTCCTGCAAGGTGTAGGCGGCGCCGTAGGCCTGGAGAGCCCAGACCTCCATTTCACCGAAGCGCTGGCCACCGAACTGCGCCTTACCGCCCAGCGGCTGCTGGGTGACGAGCGAGTACGGCCCAATCGAACGCGCGTGGATCTTGTCGTCCACAAGGTGGTGCAGCTTGAGCATGTAGATGATGCCCACCGTCACCTTGCGGTCGAACTTGTCGCCGGTGCGCCCGTCGTAGAGGTCCGACTGGCCCGACTTGTCGAGGCCCGCCAGTTCCAGCATTTCCGCCACGTCGGCTTCGACCGCGCCGTCGAACACCGGAGTGCCCATCGGCACGCCGCCGACCAGGTTGCCCGCGAGTTCCAGGATCGACGCGTCGTCGCGACCGCCGATATCTTCCTCGTACTTGGGGCCGTAGATCGTCTTCAGGCGATCGCGGACCGCATCGGGCGGAGAGCCCGCTTCGGGGTTCGGGTTGGCATGGCGCCAGTCTTCCAGAGCCGTCTTGACCTGCTGGCCCAGACCGCGCGCGGCCCAGCCCAGGTGTGTCTCGAAGATCTGCCCGACGTTCATGCGCGAAGGCACGCCCAGCGGGTTGAGCACGAGGTCGACGGGAGTACCGTCCGCCAGGAACGGCATGTCTTCTTGCGGCAGGATGCGCGAAATCACACCCTTGTTGCCGTGGCGGCCGGCCATCTTGTCGCCCGGCTGCAACTTGCGCTTCACCGCCACGAAGACCTTGACCATCTTGAGCACGCCCGGAGCCAGCTCGTCGCCGCGCTCCAGCTTCTCCTTGCGGTCCTCGAACTTCTCCTGGATCGCCTTCACGGTCGCGTCGTACTGCGTCTTCACCGCTTCCAGCTGCGACTGCATGTGGTCGTCCGCCACCGCGAACTTCCACCAGTCGTGACGCTCGGCCTCGGCCAGCAGCTCGTCGGTGATCTCGCCACCCTTCTTCACGCCCTTCGGAGCCGCCGTGGCGGTCTGGCCGATGAGCATGTCCCGCAGGCGGTTGTAGGTCGCACGGTTGAGGATCGCGCGCTCGTCCTCGCGGTCCTTGGCGAGGCGTTCGATTTCCTCGTTCTGGATCGCGCGGGTACGGTCGTCGATCTCGATGCCGTGGCGGTTGAACACGCGCACGTCGACGATCGTGCCCGAGACGCCCGGCGGCAGACGCAGCGAGGTGTCGCGCACGTCGCTGGCCTTCTCACCGAAGATCGCGCGCAGGAGCTTTTCCTCCGGCGTCATCGGCGATTCGCCCTTGGGCGTGATCTTGCCGACCAGGATGTCACCCGGGTGCACTTCGGCGCCGATGTAGACGATGCCCGCCTCGTCGAGGTTGCGCAGGGCTTCCTCGCCGACGTTGGGGATGTCGCGAGTGATGTCCTCGGGCCCGAGCTTGGTGTCGCGGGCCATGACCTCGAACTCGTCGATGTGGATCGACGTGAACACGTCGTCCTTCACGATGCGCTCGGAGATCAGGATCGAGTCCTCGTAGTTGTAGCCGTTCCACGGCATGAACGCGACGAGGCTATTGCGGCCCAGCGCCAGCTCGCCCAGCTCGGTCGAGGGACCGTCGGCGATGATGTCGCGCGCCTTCACCACGTCGCCCACCTTCACCAGCGGGCGCTGGTTAATGCAGGTCGACTGGTTCGAACGCTCGAACTTCTGCAGGCGATAGATGTCGACGCCCGACTTGCCGGGCTCGATGTCGCCCGAGGCGCGGATGACGATACGCGTCGCATCGACCTGATCGACCACGCCAGGGCGCAGGGCCGAGATCGCCGCGCCCGAATCGCGCGCCACGGTCTCTTCCATGCCGGTGCCAACGAACGGTGCATCGGCCTTGACCAGCGGCACCGCCTGGCGCTGCATGTTCGAGCCCATCAGTGCGCGGTTGGCGTCGTCGTTCTCCAGGAACGGGATCAGCGAGGCCGCGACAGAGACGAGCTGCTTGGGCGAAACGTCCATCAGCGTGATCTGGTCGGACGGCGACATGATGAACTCGCCGTTCTGACGTGCCGAGATCAGGTCCTCGACGAAAGTGCCGTCCTCGGTGATCTCGGCCGAAGCCTGCGCCACCGTGTGCTTCTGCTCTTCCATTGCCGAAAGATAGACGACGTCGCCGGTCACCTTGCCGTCGATCACGCGGCGGTACGGCGTCTCGATGAAGCCGTACTTGTTGACGCGCGCGAAGGTCGAGAGCGAGTTGATCAGACCGATGTTCGGGCCTTCCGGCGTCTCGATCGGGCAGATGCGGCCATAGTGGGTCGGGTGAACGTCACGCACTTCGAAGCCAGCGCGCTCACGGGTCAGACCGCCCGGCCCGAGCGCAGACACGCGGCGCTTGTGGGTCACTTCGGAAAGCGGGTTGGTCTGGTCCATGAACTGCGAGAGCTGCGAGGAACCGAAGAACTCACGCACCGCGGCCACGGCGGGCTTGGCGTTGATGAGGTCGTTTGGCATCACCGTCGAGACGTCGACCGAGCTCATGCGCTCCTTCACGGCGCGCTCCATGCGGAGCAGGCCGACGCGATACTGGTTCTCCAGCAGCTCGCCCACCGAACGCACGCGGCGGTTGCCGAGATTGTCGATGTCGTCGATCTCGCCCTTGCCGTCCTTGAGGTTCACCAGCTCCTTGACCACCGCGAGGATATCGTCGGTGCGCAGCGTGGTGACGGTGTCCTCGACGTCAAGGCCCAGCCGCATGTTCAGCTTCACGCGGCCCACGGCCGAGAGGTCGTAGCGGTCGGCGTCGAAGAACAGGCCGTCGAACAGCGCTTCGGCAGTTTCCTTCGTCGGCGGCTCGCCCGGACGCATGACCTTGTAGATCGCCTCCAGACCCATGTCGCGGTTCTCGGCCTTGTCGACCTTAAGCGTGTTGCGGATCCAGGGACCGGTGTTGACGTCGTCGATGTCGAGCAGTTCGATCTGGTCGATGCCGGCCTGGTCGAGCGCGTCGAGGTTCTCAGGCGAGACTTCGTCGCCTGCCTCGATGTAGATGCGGCCCGTCTCTTCGTTGATCAGGTCCTTGGCCGAGAAGCGGCCGAAGATCTCTTCGGTCGGGATCAGCAGCTCTTCGAGGCCGTCCTTCTGAGCCTTGTTGGCAGCACGCGGAGAGATCTTGGTGCCGGCTGCGAACACGACTTCGCCCGACTTGGCGTCGACGATGTCGAAGGTCGGCTTGGAACCGCGCCACGCATCGGGGGTGTACGGCAGGCGCCAGCCACCCTCGCCACGCTTCCAGGTGACGGTTTCGTAGAAGTGGTCGAGGATCTGCTCGTCGTCGAGGCCGAGCGCATAGAGCAGCGCGGTGACCGGCAGCTTGCGCTTGCGGTCGATACGGACGTTGACGATGTCCTTGGCGTCGAACTCGAAGTCCAGCCACGAGCCGCGATACGGGATCACGCGCGCGGCGAACAGGAACTTGCCCGAGGAGTGGGTCTTGCCGCGATCGTGGTCGAACAGCACGCCCGGCGAACGGTGCATCTGACTGACGATCACGCGCTCGGTGCCGTTGACGATGAAGGTGCCGTTCTCGGTCATGAGCGGCATGTCGCCCATGTAGACGTCCTGCTCCTTGATATCGAGCACGGAGCGGGTCTCGGTCTCGGCGTCGACCTCGAACACGATCAGGCGCAGCGTCACCTTCATGGGAGCGGCGTACGTGATGCCGCGCTGACGGCACTCGGTCTGGTCGTACTTGGGATCTTCCAGCTCGTAGTGGACGAAGTCCAGCTCGCTGGTGCCGGCGAAGTCGCGGATCGGGAACACCGAGCGCAGCGTCTTCTCCAGGCCCGAGACATAGCCGGTCGCCGGATCGGAGCGCAGGAACTGCTCATAGCTCTCGCGCTGAACCTCGATCAGGTTCGGCATCTGCACCACTTCGTGCGCGTCGCCGAAGATCTTGCGGATGCGCTTACGGTTCGCCTTGGGCGGATTGTGGTTCGCCTGGACGTCCATGTTGACGGGCTTGGTGGCCATGAGAAGTCTATCGCCTTTTCGCTTCGCAGGTCTCGCACCGGAGGAACCGGCCGAACCTGCCATCGTTATCTCTCGCGAGTCGCCGCCGAAGCGACGAAGCCATCCACAAGCGCGACAAAGGCCGCGGACGCACGCTGCCGGATGGCAGACCTGCGCTTCGCAGCCTGTTGCGTCAGATGGATACCCGGTTGCCGCTTCCTTCGTGGATGAGTCCCCGCGCTGGACCCGTCTTGCTCGAAGCGCCGAGCTGGACCCGCCATATAGGACCGGGGCGCGCGGGTGTCAAACCCATGCGCAACAAGGATGCCACTGCAAAGGTTCGCCAGGCACTGCACGCCGCGGCGCTACCTTTGGCCCACTCCTCGACACCGACCCAGGCGAAGTGCTTGGGTATGTCCATGCACATCCCCTCGCCACTGCCCGAACCCATGCCGCTCGACCGCGCCCAAGGTGATATCACGGGCCTGATCATCCCCGCACACGGAGCCGCGCTGCAGGAGGACGGCGCCGAATTCCTCACCCGCGCGTTCCACGCGTTCGGCAGCTTGCCGGCGGACAATGCGGTGACCGCCTTCGCCCTCCAGCCGTGCCCTGGCGGCAGTACCGGCGCCAAGTTCTTCCTCAACGTGACGTATGCCAAGCCCGATCCGGCGCTTCACAACGCGCTATTCGCCAAGTTCTCGCGCGATTTCACCGATCCACGCCGCGATCATCCCGGCCGGTACGAGATGGCCGCCGAAGTGCCGTTCATGGCTCTGGCGCGGGCGGCGGACTTCCCGATCCGCACCGCCGCCCCGTATTTTGCCGACTACCACATGGCGAGCGGCACCGGGCTGGTCATCACCGAGCGAGTGGGCTTCGGCGAAGGCGCGATCGAGCCGCATCGCGCCAAGTGCCTCGACTTCGCGACCATGGCCGACCCGCTGCTGTACTACAGAGCCACAGTGACCGCGCTCGCACAGTTGTGTGGCGCCCACAAGGCCGGCTGTATCGACGACAGCGCCTTCCCCTTCGACCCGATCGCCGGCAGCGCCGACCCGATCCGCTATGACGCGGCGCAGCTCGCCGCCGAGCTTGCCTACGTCCGCGCGTTCGTCGAGCGCTGCCCGCAGCACTTCGCGCCCGAACTGCGCGAGCCGGCGTTCCTCGCCGCGTTCTGCGCGCAGGCGGAGGCGATCCGCGCCAACGAAGTCAAGATCCGCGTTTGGCTGATCCACGATCCGGATTTGCGCGCGCTGTGCCATTGGAATGCGCACATCGACAACGCCTTCTTCTGGCGCGAAGGCACTGGCTTCGGGCGCGAAGGCGCTGGCCTGCAATGCGGCTTCATCGACTGGGGCCGTGTCGGGCAAATCACCCTCGGCTCGGCGCTTTGGGGCGCGCTAAGCGCCGCGCACCACGACATCTGGGACGAGCACCTCGATGAGCTGCTCGCCTTGTTCGTGGCCGAGTACGCAGCCGCAGGAGGGCCGAGCGTTTCCGTTGCCGCACTGGAGGAGCACCTGATAGTCCACATCGCGACTATGGGCGTGGCACGCGTGCTCGCCTTCCCCGAGATCATCGCCTTCCGCTGCCCCACAGTTGCCGAGCTGACCGGCCCGCATGATCCAGCGATCCTGGGGATCGAAAGCGCGCGCAACTGCCTGCACGTGTTCACGGTGTTCCTGAAGCTCTGGCATACGCGCGGCCTGGGACGGCGCTCCGCTCAGGTACTCGCCAGGCAATGACGGATCGCGGCCCTCAAGCGATGCAGCTCAAATCCGTTAATATAACTGAAGGGCAAATGAACTCACCGGAGAGATAAGCATGTACGTTTTGAATGTAAGGTTCTGGAACGTGCGTTCTCGAAAACTTACCTAGTTCAGCAATGCTCGTTTCACCGCTTCCTTGTACTCGATTGATCCGGAAAATGAGTATCCGCACTGTAACTCTGCCGCAAATTGCGCATTCTCATAGTCATGACACACACATTCACTCGATCGCTCAGCGCAACGGCCGCGATGTCCGCAGTTCTTGCGCTTGGTTCCACCCCGGTCCTGGCCCAGGAGGCCGCACCGACGATCCAGGTGCCCCCAGCTGCCGTCGCCGCGCCCGAGACGACCGCCGTGCCCGCCACTGCTGCAGTAGTGCCCCCCGCTGCAGCGCCTGCGCCGACGATCGTGCTCCCCGACGTGAGCGCGGCGACGCCGACGGCGCAACCTGTTGCTGCCGCTCAGACAGAAGCAGCCGCCCCGACTGCGAGCGAGACTCGCACCGAGACGGCTCGTCCGGCCCCGCGTGCCAGCCGATCCACTCCGCAGCGCGCCGCCGCGGCTCCTGCAGCCCGCGCCACCGTGGCCGAAGCATCGGCTCGTCCGCAGGCGTCCGCCCGGGCCGAAGCACCCCGCGCCTCGAGCGCCAACATCCTGAACGACGCACCCACCCGGCCCGTCGCCGCGCAGGCCACCCCGGCCGCCCCGTCTCCCGCTAATCGCACCGATGACGGCATCCCCGGCGAGGCGCTTGCCGGCCTGCTGGCGCTGCTCGGCATCGGCGCCGTGGGCTATGGCGCCATGCGCTCGCGCCGTCGCCGCGTCGACACCGACGAGGCTTATACCGCCGAGGAGATGGTCGCCGCGGAGCCAGTCTACGAGGAAGAAGCCGCGCCCCGCACCGCGCCGGTGTTCGGCACACCGCAGCACGTCAGTCCGGCTGCCGGCCTGCACTATGGCTTTGCCCCGGCGCGCGGCCATGCAAGCGATACGCAGGTGATCGAGCGCGAGCCGATGACCATGGCCCCGCCGCTTGCGCCCAGCACCAAGCGCACCCGTCCGGCCGCGGCAATGCCGGCGAGCATGCCCGAGACCGCCGACGAGCGCACCACGATGCTCGACCGCATGGTCGATGCCGAGCCCGACGAGGCCAATCCGTTCACCTCGCGCAAGTCGCGTCGCAAGCGGGCCCGCCTGCTGCTCCAGCAGCGCGAAGCAGAGGCGCAGAGCACCGCAGCCTTCGACTGGCGCTCCTACAAGTCGTCGACCAAGCCCTCCGCCCCGGCATCCCCTCCGTTGGTCACGGCCTGAACCAGCCCGCCTGCCGGGCTCCCTATGGGGCGGCTTCCTTGACGGGAAGCCGCCCCTTTTTCGTGCCTGCCAAAAGAGAAACTCGCAGAACGATAAACTACACATCGTTTTTCGATATTATTGATTGACGATATGCCGACTCGCCGTTATTGATAGTCGATATAGAGCATATCGGAGAACGAACATGATCCTCACCAGCCAACGCCCGCTCGCCATCCTCTTGGCTACCGCGCTGACCCTGGCACTGTGGAGCCCGACTCTCTCCAGCCCCGTACAGGCCAGCCAAGGCGGCACACCGAGCCAGGCTCGCACCGCGCCGCACTTCGTCTTCGCCACCGCCTCGGCGGCGCCGGTGCTGATGTAAGCGGATCGGGAGGGGAGAACCGCCATGACTTCGATCACCCGCGATCCGCTGCTGGCCATTGCCAAGGGCCTGCTCTGGTTCCTGATGGCCTGCACGCTGATCGGCGCTGCCGCCTGCGTTGCCGCAGTGCCGCTGATGCACGTGTTCCAGAACGACATCACCATTGAGCTGAGCAAGGAGGCGCCCCATCTGGTGGTCTCGCAGTTCATGTGGATCATCACCGGCCTGCTCGCCTGCGCCGTCGTGCTGCTGCTACTGGTGTTCCGGATCTTCCAGCTGCTCAAGCGCATCGTCGACACCGTGGCGCTGGGTGACCCGTTCGTGCCCATCAACGCCGACCGGCTGACGCAGATGGCTTGGCTGTCGCTCGGGGTTCAGATCGCCTCGTTCGTCATCGGCTCGATCGCGCAGTGGCTCGACCATGTCGCCGGCGATGCGCCGCACATCCGTGGCGAGATCCAGGTGGACGGCGGCCTGTCCGGCAACGGCCTGCTGCTCATGCTGATCCTGTTCATCCTGGCCCGCGTGTTCCGCCAGGGCGCCGCGATGCGCGCCGAACTGGAAGGCACCGTGTGATGGCGCCCAAGACGAAACCCGACGACAACGACGAGACTGAAGGAACCAGCATCGTGGTGAAGCTCGACGACCTCCTCTACGAGCGCCGTATGACGCTCACCGAACTCGCCGAGCGCATCGGCATCACACTCGCCAACCTCTCGATCCTCAAGACCGGCAAGGCCAAGGCGATCCGCTTCTCCACGCTGGAAGCGATCTGCCGGGAGCTCGGGTGCCAGCCGGGCGACCTGCTGGGGTATGATGGCGGATTTGCAGCGGACTGAAAGTGGGGCTCGAGCCTAATGCCCCCGGCGCCGTCCTGCGAACCGCCGGCCCGATAAGTGGTTGCCCGGCCCCGGGTCTTCACAGGCGACACCATCACTATCGCCGTCCATGTTCGCACTGTAGCCTGGTTCGCCGGCGTACAGTGGCGCACTGCCGGCGCGCCGGACGGCGGTGCAGCCGCTCCAATGATCTCCGGCCTGGGGTGGACGTCGGCGCATCATGCCGCTCTCGACCCCGAGATCGTGAAGCGATGCCGTAAGCCGGGCAGTGTTCTGCAGCGTCGCCATGATCGAACCAGCCCCAACGATCGCACCGAACAGCCCTGCACCGATCAGGATGAGCGACGTGCTGGATCTAAGGGCTTGCATGGCATGCAGGCATAAGGAACTTCGGTAAACGGATCGTAGCGGGTTACCGACGCCTTGACTCTTTGCCCGGCTTGCGTCAGACGCCCGCCCCGACCGGCAGCGCGAGCGGCCGAGTCAGCCGTCCGAGACAGTTGGTGAGGGTTTCCCTCTTAATTTCCAGCCTAGACGGGGACAGAGAATTCCTCGGCTCTTCGCTTCCATGCGTGGTGCCGCTTTCCGGGCCGCAAGGCGCGGGCTCCTTCCCCATCGAACGGAACCTCTCGTGCCGCACTCGCGGTACGAGAAAAACGTAGCCGGTCGCCGCGTCACAAGCACGGCGGCCATTGTGAAGGAGTAAGGCATGGATCGTTCGCAGAAAGCCGAATCGGTCGCCCAGCTCAGCGCGACGTTCAACGAGGTCGGCGTGGTGGTGATCACCCGCAACCTCGGCATGTCGGTGGCCCAGTCCACCGCCCTGCGTACGAAGGTCCGCGATGCGGGCGCGACCTACAAGGTTGCGAAGAACAATCTGGCCAAGCTTGCCATCAAGGACACGAACTACGCGGGCATCGATTCGATGTTCACGGGTCCGACGGCGATCGCCACCTCGGTCGATCCCGTCGCTGCCGCCAAGGCAGTCGTGGACTTCGCCAAGACGACCGACAAGATCGAGATCGTCGGCGGTTCGATGGGCACGCATGTTCTGAACGCGGAAGGGATCAAGGCGCTCGCCTCGATGCCCTCGCTCGACGAGATGCGTGGCACGCTTATCGGCCTCATTCAGGCACCGGCGACCAAGATCGCCCAGCTCACGGTCGCTCCGGCGTCCAAGCTGGCGCGCGTCTTCAACGCCTATGCCGAGAAGGACGCCGCTTAAGCTTCCAAGCTCAGGCAGATTTCAAGCGATTTACCCGGTTGCCACGCGGCGCCGGGACCACAACTAGGAGTGAAATACCATGGCCGATATCGCCAATCTCGTTGAAGAACTTTCGAAGCTGACCGTTCTCGAGGCCGCTGACCTCGCCAAGGCTCTGGAAGAGGCATGGGGCGTTTCCGCCGCTGCCGCCGTTGCAGTTGCCGGCCCTGCCGGTGGCGGCGCCGCTGCCGAGCCGGTCGAAGAGAAGACCGAGTTCGACGTCATCCTCACCGGCGACGGTGGCAAGAAGATCCAGGTCATCAAGGAAGTCCGCGCCATCACCGCGCTGGGTCTCGCCGAAGCCAAGGCTCTGGTCGAAGGCGCTCCCAAGGCGATCAAGGAAGGCGTGAACAAGACCGAAGCCGAAGACATCAAGAAGAAGATCGAGGAAGCCGGCGGCACCGTCGAGATCAAGTAATTGGTCTAGCTTTCCGGTCCTTCGGATTGGAACACGAGAAAGGGCGGCTCCTCGGGGCCGCCCTTTTTTTGTTGCCCAAATGGTAAGTTACCGGCGCTGTGACTACTTTGCGGCGAGCCGACACCGCATCGGCAGACGCGGCAGACATACGTAAACTCAGTCGCTCACCTGTGATCAACTCCGGTAATCGTCTTAGCAATTGTCAAGTTAAGTGCGATTGAAGTTGTAGCGGATTGCCCCGATGGCCACCTTGTATGCACCAGCGGCACGACGCCCCGCAGGCGCCGCTGGCTGAGAGACTTTCGTCGCGCTCCCGCTTGCCAGAAGGGAACGCGACATGTCTTTTTCCAAGAAACCGAATGTTCAGGCATTTGTCACCCGGCTCGCCAGCCGGTCGATGCTAACGCGCGAAGAAGAGAAAGCGCTCCTCGATCTTCCATGCCATGCCGCGCAAGTGCGCGCGAACGAGGACTTCGTGCGCTTGGGAGAGCATGTCGACCACGCCTGCCTGATCGTTGACGGCCTGGTCGGTCGCTTCGACCAGAACCACCAGGGCAGCCGGCAGATCACGGCGATCCACGTGCCCGGCGACATGGCCGACCTGCACTCCGTCGTTCAGCCACAAGCGACTTCGGCGCTGCAGGCCTTGTCGGTGGCAACGATCGTGCGCATCCCGCACAAGGCGATCCGAGCGGCGACAGCGGCGCACCCTGCCTTGGCCGAAGCGCTCTGGCGCGATTGCATGGTAGATGCCGCCATCCTGGCGCAATGGGTCGTGAACGTCGGCCGGCGCGATGCACGGTCACGCCTCGCGCATCTGTTCTGCGAGATCGCGACCAGGTTGGAGGCCAATATCGGAAGCGCCTCCTTCCGCTTCCCCTTCCACGTCACGCAAGCACAGCTGGCGGATGCGACCGGCTTGACGCTCGTCCACGTCAACCGGACGCTCAGAGTGCTGCGCGAAGAGGGCTTGGCCGAAGTCACGCGGCACGAGGTGCGCGTGCTCGATTGGGAGGGCCTGGCGGCCGCCGGCGATTTCCAGACGGACTACCTGCAACGCGACAGCGCGATCGAGGAAAGGCTGCGTATCGTTCCGCCGGTGGACCAGCTCGTCCGGCACCTTGTTGTCCCTGGCCGAGTTCCGGTCTCGCGCTGCTGAGGGTAAAAGGCTGATCTTTGGCGGAAAATATAACCTATCTGCATGATCAGCCCGCGCGACTCGCGTACAATCCTGGCGATACCGGGGCTGGCAGATGACCAACGACATCGAACACTGCATGAAAATGATCGCACGCGAGGAGCAGCACATCGCCGCTGCTCCGTCGAGCGAGGCCGCGGAGATGCATCAGCAGAAGATCATGCTGTACCGCGCGCAGTTGCAGCACTTGCGTCGGGGTAGTCGGCTCGATCGGCGCCACTGATCCGATACAGCTCTACAAATGCTGCACTCACCCCCGCAGCACGCTCACGGGGTTGATCCACAGGGTCTTGGGCCGGCGATGGGCGATGAGCCAGTCCTCGCCTTCCCGGCGCAGAGCATCGACGTAGTAGCCGTTGTGGTCGAGCCCGGCAGCGCTGGTCACCAGCCAGTAGGTGCGTGCCGTGGCGGCGTGCTCGCCGGTGATGGCGATGCGCGAGGTCGTCAGGTGGTGGCTGATGAACGACGCCGCGCCGCTCGCCGGCTGCGGGATGACCGAGGGCGCGGTCATCCATGCCAGGATCGCCGCGCGACCGGTGATCGTCTGGCCTTCCAGCTCCAGCACGCCGTCATGGGTGTAGCAGCCGGCATAGTCCTCCGCCTTGCGCGCGTCGCCGGCCTGGGTGCAGGCTGCGAGGCGCTGGCGGATCGCCTCGGTCCAGCGCGCCTGCTCGGCCGTGAGCGCGACGCAGGTCACTTCAGCGTCTGGAGATAGTCGATCACCGACTTGCGACCCGCGGCATCGGACACGCCGATCACCATCTTGGTCCCGGGCACCATCTTGACCGGCCCCTGCAGCCACTTGTCGAGCGAAGCCGCGTCCCAGGTGATCCCCGAGGCCTTGAGCGCCCGGCTGTAGGCAAAGCCCGGCAGCGAGGCGGCCTTGCGGCCCCACACGCCGGCAAGGCTCGGCCCGATGCGGTTCTGCCCCGGCACGACGGCATGGCACGAAGAGCAGACCGCGAAGGCGGGCGGCGGGCTTGCCGCCGCCACCGTCGGCGCAGCGGCGTTCTGCACCGGTGACGGCGCGCCTTCTTGCTCGCTGGCCTTGCCGTCGCCGCTCTTGCCGCAGCCGCTG
This sequence comes from Novosphingobium sp. 9U, assembly GCF_902506425.1. Taxonomy (NCBI): domain Bacteria; kingdom Pseudomonadati; phylum Pseudomonadota; class Alphaproteobacteria; order Sphingomonadales; family Sphingomonadaceae; genus Novosphingobium; species Novosphingobium sp. 9U. The sequence goes on from NZ_LR732469.1 coordinate 1,847,844, forward strand.
GTCAGCGCCAGGGCGACTGCCATCGATGCCAAGGTGATCGGCCGGTTGCGCGTGATCATGTCGTCGCCTCTCGAATTGGGTTGCCCGACCGTATGGCAGAACCTGTCCCGCTGCCAAGCGCGCGCGATTTCGCTTTCCCGGCTTGCGCGCCTTGCGTATCGCACCGGTCCGCCGCGCCGCCAGTGCAGTGCCGGCGGATCGCACACGCACGACCTGATCATGACCGCCGCTCCTCTTTTCGCCCGCCTGTCTGGCAGGGCCCCTGCGCGAGGCTTGTTCCGCGCCGAGCTGGCAGCGACGTTGCGCCTCGCCGGTCCCTTGGCGACGGCCAACATCCTGCAGATGGCGGTCTTCGCCACCGACGTCATGTTCGTCTCGCGCCTGGGCCAGGAGGCGCTTGCCGCCTCGAGCCTGGCGGTGGCGATCTTCGCGCTGATGCTGATGGCGTTCTACGGCCTCACCGGAGCCGTCGCCGCGCTGATCGCCGCCGAGCTTGGCCGCCGCCGCCATGCCGTACGCGAAGTGCGCCGCTCCGTCCGCATGGCACTGTGGCTCTGCGTCCTCTTGGGAGCGCTCGGCATCGCGGTGTGCCTGAACGGCGAGGCGATCGTGCGCGCGACCGGGCAGCAGCCGGTGCTGGCACGCCTCGCGGGCGACTTCCTGGAGGTCTGCGCACTCAGCGTGATCCCAATGCTGGTGGTGAACGTCCTGCGCACGTTTGTCTCGGCGATGGGCCGGCCGATCTTCGCCACGGTGATCACCGGACTGTCGATCGCCGTCAATGCGCTGGGCAACTGGGCTCTGGTGTTCGGGCACCTGGGCGCGCCGGAGCTGGGCCTGCTCGGCTCGCCGCTCGCCAGCTTCATCACTGCCTGCGCGACCGTTGCCGCCTATTGCGTGGCGATCCGCTCCGACCGCCGGCTGCGGCGCACCCACGTGTTCGGACGCTGGTGGCGGCCCGAGTGGTCGCGCATGCGCCAGCTGGTCGCACTCGGCCTGCCGATCGCGCTGACACTGATGGCAGAGGGCGGCCTGTTCAGCTCGGCCGCGTTCCTGATGGGCCTGATCGGCGAGGCACAGCTGGCCGCACACACCGTCGCGCTGCAGATCGCGGCGATCTTCTTCCAGGTGCCCTTCGGCATCGGCCAGGCTGCGACGATCCGCGTCGGCTACCACTACGGCGCCCGCGACCGCGAGGCGATCGGCCGCGCCGGCTGGGCCGCGCTGCTGACGGGCCTCGCCTTCGTCGGCGTCTCGGCCACGGTCATGCTGCTGGTGCCCGAAGGCATTGTCTCGCTCTACGTCGACACGTCGGACCCGCGCAATGCGGTGCTTCTGGGCTTCGCGCTGCAGTACCTGCTGGTCGCCGCCGCGTTCCAGCTGGTTGATGGCGCGCAGGCGGTCGCCGCCGGCGTGCTGCGCGGGGTGCAGGACACCCGCGTGCCGATGGTGATCGCCATTGCCAGCTACTGGGCGGGCGGCTTCGCGGTCGCCTGGTGGCTGGGCCTGCGCACGCCGCTGAGCGGCCTTGGCGTATGGATCGGCCTGGCCGTCGGCCTCACCTTTGCAGCGCTGCTGCTGGTTGCGCGCTGGGCCGGGCGCGAGCGTTTCGGGCTGCTGCCCTCGGCTGGTCCCGCTTCCCTGCCGGCCTGACCGGCACTGTCATGGCGGTGACGGAATTTTGTTCCAGACCGCTTGACGGCTCGCAGGTGCCGGACCATATCCGCGCCGCTGGCACTCTACACATGAGAGTGCCAAGCCCCGTTTTTGATCATGGATAAGGGAGTATCCCATGGGTTTTCGTCCGCTGCACGACCGCGTGCTCGTGCGCCGCGTTGAGGCCGAGGAGAAGACGGCCGGCGGCATCATCATCCCCGACAGCGCCAAGGAAAAGCCCGCCGAGGGCGAGATCGTCTCTGTTGGCACCGGCACCCGTACCGAGAACGGCACCGTGACCCCGCTCGACGTCAAGGCCGGCGATCGCGTTCTGTTCGGCAAGTGGTCGGGCACCGAAGTCAAGGTCAGCGGTGAAGACCTGCTGATCATGAAGGAATCGGACATCCTCGGCGTGATCGCCTGAGCTTTCCCGCTTCCCACTCTCCATTTTAGATAAGGAAATCAGACAATGGCAGCCAAGGACGTACGCTTTTCGCGCGACGCTCGTGAGCGCATTCTCGCTGGCGTGGACACACTCGCCAACGCCGTGAAGGTCACGCTGGGCCCCAAGGGCCGCAACGTCGTGATCGACAAGAGCTTCGGCGCCCCGCGCATCACCAAGGACGGCGTCACCGTCGCCAAGGAAATCGAGCTCAAGGACAAGTTCGAGAACATGGGCGCGCAGATGCTGCGCGAAGTGGCCTCGAAGGCGAACGACAAGGCCGGTGACGGCACCACCACCGCGACCGTGCTGGCCCAGGCCATCGTGCGCGAAGGCATGACCGCCGTCGCCGCCGGCATGAACCCGATGGACCTGAAGCGCGGCATCGATCTGGCCGTCACGAAGGTCGTCGAGAACCTGAAGAGCCGGTCCAAGGACGTCTCGGGCTCGTCGGAAATCGCCCAGGTCGGCATCATCTCGGCTAACGGTGACACCGAAGTCGGCGAGAAGATCGCCGAGGCCATGGAGAAGGTCGGCAAGGAAGGCGTCATCACCGTCGAAGAGGCCAAGGGCCTCGAGTTCGAGCTGGACGTCGTCGAGGGCATGCAGTTCGACCGCGGCTACCTCTCGCCTTACTTCGTCACCAACCCCGACAAGATGACCGTCGAGTTGGACAACCCCTACATCCTCATCCACGAGAAGAAGCTGTCGTCGCTGCAGGCGCTGCTGCCGATCCTGGAAGCCGTGGTGCAGTCGGGCCGTCCGCTCCTGATCATCGCCGAGGACATCGAGGGTGAGGCTCTGGCCACGCTCGTCGTCAACAAGCTGCGTGGCGGCCTGAAGATCGCCGCCGTCAAGGCACCTGGCTTCGGCGATCGCCGCAAGGCCATGCTGGGCGACATCGCCACGCTGACCGCCGGCGAGATGATCTCGGAAGACCTCGGCATCAAGCTCGAGAACGTCACCCTGGGCATGCTCGGCCAGGCCAAGAAGGTCTCGATCGACAAGGACAACACGACCATCGTCGATGGCTCGGGTTCGGCCGAAGAGATCAAGGCTCGCGTCGAGCAGATCCGTGCGCAGATCGAAGTCACCACTTCGGACTACGACCGTGAGAAGCTGCAGGAGCGTCTCGCGAAGCTGGCCGGCGGTGTCGCCGTGATCAAGGTCGGCGGCGCTTCGGAAGTCGAAGTGAAGGAGCGCAAGGACCGTGTCGACGACGCTCTCCACGCGACCCGCGCTGCGGTCGAAGAAGGCATCGTCCCCGGTGGCGGCACGGCTCTGCTGTACGCGACCAAGGCGCTCGAAGGCCTCAAGGGCGTCAATGACGACCAGACCAAGGGCATCGACATCATCCGCCGCGCGATCACTGCTCCGCTGAAGCAGATCGCCACCAACGCGGGTCATGACGGCGCCGTCGTTTCGGGCAACCTCCTGCGCGAGAACGACGAGACCAAGGGCTTTAACGCCTCGACCGACGTCTACGAGAACCTCGTGGCCGCCGGCGTGATCGACCCGACCAAGGTCGTTCGCACCGCGCTGCAGGACGCCGCTTCGGTGGCCGGCCTGCTGATCACGACGGAAGCCGCGATCAGCGAGAAGCCCGAAGACAAGCCTGCCATGCCCCCCATGGGCGGCGGCGGCATGGGCGGCATGGGTGACATGGGCTTCTAAGTCCTACGCACCCAAGTCCAAGTCTACCGGAAGGCCGGGGGAGCAATCCCCCGGCCTTTTGATTTTGCGCGGTGACAGGCAAGCGTCTATCCGATGTTGACATTTAGAACCAGATGGGTTAAAAGCTGCAGCAGGTCGGATGCAGACGAGCGGCTTCAGGCCTGTCGCTCTTGCCCGCAACCACCGCGGCCGGCGCTTAGACGGGCGTCTGCAACCCTACGAAGCTTTGCTCTCTCACGAGAGGCCGGCGATCAGCTGCGAGCCCGTCTCGCCGGTGCTTCGTGGATCAGGGCCGAGCCGGTGGCGCTTACGCCTTCCCACGCCGGACATTCGCGAGACTGGAAGCGCGAGCCAACCCTGTCGCCAGGGCAGCGCCGGCCGCTTCATCGTCCGACCTGTTGATCACCCTTGGCGTTATCCCGCGCTCGCCGGCGGGCGCTGGCGTGTGCCCTGCGTGAACTGCGAGGGAGGTCGGATACCCTCGCCTCCAGCTGCCCTCCCCGGGACAAGAAGGGGGACTGCTCGCGCAGCGAGGGTGGTGGGGACTCGCCACCTTCCACGAGCTTGCCGGCCGAGTCGCCCTTCGGCGAGACTCCTCTCCACCACGCTTCACGCGATCCCCCTCCCCGTGCCGGGAGGACAGGCTTGAAGGTTTAATGCCAACGAGGTGGCAGCCCTGACAAGCAGTCCGGAAATGCTGCTCTCAGCTTAGCTAGAGTTCGCGAAAGGCCTTCAGGCCTTCTCCAGCGTGCATTGCAGCGGATGCTGGTTCTGACGGGCGAAATCCATCACTTGGTTCACCTTGGTCTCGGCGATCTCGTAAGGGAAGATGCCGCAGACACCGACACCCTTCTGGTGGACATGGAGCATCACGCGGGTGGCCTGCTCCATGTCCATATGGAAGAAGCGCTTGAGGACCAGCACGACGAACTCCATCGGCGTGTAGTCGTCGTTCAGCATCAGCACCTTGAACTGGCTGGGCTTCTTGGGCTTGGCGCGGGTCTTGGTGGCGACACCGACCTGGCCATCGCCATCGCCCGGCGGAGGCTTGCCGTCACCATCGTCGTCAGCAGAGGCGCGGACGACCATGCCGAGCACCTGCCAGCCGGCAATCGGGCGCAACTGCGCAGCCACGGCGGACGGGCAGGGAGAATCGGTCAGGGCGGAGTGGGAATTCATGCCTGCAGAATATCGTATGCCGCAGGTCATCTTCAAGATGGCCCGAGCATGCCTCCAACCGGAACCGTCGCGTTGCGGACACGTACAGCCGGAGCGAGGAAACGCGGGCCGAAGCATGAAGCCTCGACCCGCGTGTCCATCATTCGATCACGATCGTCGCTGGGCGATCAGAGCGCGGCAGCGTTGACCGGCGCCGCATTCATCGGCGCGGCCTGGCGGGCCTTTTCGACCGCCAGGCTGACGCGGCCGGAGATCGGCGCGAATGCGTCGTTCATGAGCTTGAGGAAGGTTTCGCTGTTCTTCGAGCCATAAGCGACGGCGCTGTCGAAATTCTTGCGGACGATGTCGCTCTGCAGCTTGAGGAAGTCGGTCGGCGACTTGGCGGCGGCGAGCTCCTTGATGTCACCGGTCATGCTCTCGAACGCGGTGCGGCCTTCGGCAACGATGGTGCTGCCAATTTCCTGGGCGCCTTCGGCCAGGATCTTGCCCGAAGCGATCACCGCCTCAACGTTGCCCTTGGCGAACTCACCGACTTCGCCGAACACGGTCGAGCTCTTCTCGAACGCGGCTTGCGCCTTGGTCTGGGCGTCGCTGATGGCATCCTGAAAGCTGCTGAAGTTGGCGGTCATGTCCATGATCTTGTCCTTGAGGTCGAATGCAGGTTGATGGGCGGGCGCGGCAGGCGAGGTGTCCGGAGCCGCTCGCTTGAGCAGAGCAGTCCGGTTGGTTGCGACGGCCGGCTTCGCCGCAGAAAGAGATTGATGAGCGGAGGGCACCGCAGGAGCAGCAGCCGCTGGCTTGGCAGCCATCGCCTTTGTCGGTGCGGCAACGTGCTGCGGCGGCAGCGGCTTGGCGGCCACCACCTTGGCAGCCTTGCTCACCGGCAGCGGCTTCGCGGCAACCGGCTTGGTCTTGGCTGCCGAGACCTTGAGGACGCTGGCTTTCGCGGGGCTGGATTGCTTCGCGGACTTGGCTGCCGGTGCAGGCGCTGGTTCTGCGTGAGTACCTACGTCCGTCGACACCGCTGCAGAGACTGGAACCTCTGTTGTGGCTTTGGCCTGCACACCACCGGGCGCACCAGCAGCCAGCGTCGGCAGACCGGACGACAGCGCCGTCTGGTCCGGCGCGATCACGCGGCGGCGCAGCGAAGGTTTCGCCTGCTTGGCGACATTGGCCAACGGCACGGCGCTTTCCTGCGCCGGCGCACCATCGTCGATCCTGTCTTCAGTCTCAGCCATGGTCTGCAGTAATCCGCCCGCTGCCTTGATCCAGAACGTCGTTGCCCGACGTTGGTTTCGTGCATTGCACAACCGAAGTCATGCCATGCTGCAATGCAACAGTATGCATCACAAGCAAGCGAGTCAAGAGATTATGCTGCGATGCAACATAGTGTAATCTTCTGGCGGAAAGAGGCATTTCGGGCCTGTGGGCACGGTTGATCTGCCCACCCGGGTCTACGGGCAGAATGCCTCAGCCCGAGGGAACAAGGTGCCTAGCGCATGGAGACGTAGCGTCCGGGCGCATCCTCGATCACGCGATCGCCACGTCCACCGGGCACGCGCTTGCCCTTCGCCGGAACCGTGCCGGCATCGATCGTCTCGAGCCAGCCGCGCCAGTGGTTCCACCAGCTGCCGGGCTCTTCGTGGGCATCCACGACAAATTGGTCGAGCGACTCGCGCGCGTCCGGATTGGTCCAGAACTGGTACTTGCGCTGATCCGGATGGTTGACGACGCCGGCGATGTGCCCGGACCCCGCCAGAACGAAAGTCCATGGCCCCGCCAGGAAGCGGGTGAGCTTCCACACGCTGGCGGGTGGGGCGATGTGATCCTCCCGGCCCGCCTGGATGTAGCATGGGGTGGTGATGCGTCGCAGGTCGATCGGCACGCCACACGCGGAGAGCGAATCGGGGACCACCAGTCGGTTGTCGCGATAGAGGTCGCGCAAGTAGTCGCGGTGCCAGCGTGCCGGCAGGTTGGTGACGTCACCGTTCCAGTGCAACAGGTCGAAGGGCACATGCTCCTCGCCCCTCAGGTAGTTCTTCTCGACGTAGCTCCAGATCAGGTCGTTGCCGCGCAACAGGTTGAAGGCGGCAGCAAGATAGCGTCCGTCCACATAGCCCTCGGGCGAAAGGTGCCCGAGCGCCTCGATCTGCTGGTCGTCGATGAAGTTCTTGAGGTCACCCGCGTCCTCGAAGTCCACCTGCGCCGTGAAGAACGTGGCGCTGGCGATCTTCTCTGCCTCCCCTTTTCGCGCGAGCACGGCAAGCGTGGCGGCGAGGGTGGTCCCGGCGACGCAGTAGCCGATGGTGTGCACCGCAGGCACGTTTAGGCGGGTGCGAACCACGTCGACCGCCTCGATCTGGGCACCGATGTAATCGTCCCAGACATGGTCGGCCATGCTGGCGTCTGCCGACTTCCAGGAGACCATGAACACGGTCACGCCCTGCTCCACGGCCCAGCGCACGAAGCTTTTACGGGCGTTGAGATCGAGGATGTAGAACCGGTTGATCCAGGGCGGGAAAATCAGCAGCGGCGTCGCCAGCACCGTCGGCGTGGTCGGCGTGTACTGGATCAGCTGGAACAGCGGCGTCTCGTGCACCACCTTGCCCGGTGTGGCGGCGATGTTCTCGCCCAGCTTGAAGGCCTCGGCCGCGGTGTGGGTCAACTGGCCGCGACGCATGTCGGTGAGCAGGTTCTCCATGCCCTTGACCAGGCTTTCGCCGCGCGTTTCCACCGCCTTCTCGAGCGCGACCGGGTTGGTCAGCGGGAAGTTGGCAGGGCTGAGGCCATCGACCAGCGCGCGGGTGGCGAACACCAGCTGGCGTTTCCTGGCGGCGTCCAGCCCCTCGATCCCCTCGGCCATGCCGATCACCTGCTCCGATAGCATGAGGTACAGCTGGTGAACGATCGCGAAGAATGGCTGCTTGCGCCAGCTCGGGTCGGCGAAACGCGGGTCCGAGCGCGGCAGCTCGGCCGGAGCCTCCGTCTTGACCGGTCCGAGCTCGAACTGGCCGAGCACCGCCGTGGCGAGCGCCAAGCCGTCTTCCCACAGCTTGCCCTGCACCTCTGGACTGGCGAGAGGAAGCTGACGAAGCACCGTGCCGGCGCTCTCCATCCACCGCGTCGGATCCATGAACTGCGGCGAGGCGGCACTGGCGCGGGCGAGCTGCTCCACCTGAAAATCGGTCCAGAGCGTCTGGAGCCGGGTCGCGGCCTCGGCCCACTTGACCGCCTCTTCTGTAGGCGCCGGTTTCGCATCATTGCCGGTACCGAGCTGTGCGGGCTCACCGGAGGGCTGCGCCTGGGGCAACATCTGCCCGAACAGCGCCAACGCGCCTTGCGCCTGCGCCATCATCATCTCACCGAACAGGTTCATGCTGGCGTCGGACGGTCCTGCCTGGGTCGGCATCGGGCGGGCATCTCCTCTAACGCCCTCTAACTGCTACTGGTCAGGCCGTCTGTCGAGTCCTGCCATCCCTTCAGCGATCCGCCATGCGATCAGGCATTTGCCGCGGGGCCGTAATCCCTTACAGCGCGAGCAGCGGCGATCCTGCCGCGCCTAAGAAAGCCTGTGAGGTCATGGAAGACGAGTTCTACCGCATCAAGCGACTGCCGCCTTATGTCATCGCCGAAGTCAACGCGATGCGGCACGCAGCACGCCAGGCGGGACGGGACATCATCGACCTCGGCATGGGCAACCCCGACTTGCCGCCGCCCCAGCACGTGATCGACAAGCTGGTGGAGGTGGCGCAGAAGCCGAGCGCGCACGGCTATTCGCAGTCCAAGGGCATCCCGGGTCTGCGCCGCGCACAGGCCGGCTACTACGCCAAGCGCTTCGGCGTCGAGGTCGATCCCGAGCGCGAAGTGGTGGTCACTATGGGTTCCAAGGAAGGCCTTGCCAGCCTCGCCACTGCGATCACCGCGCCCGGCGACGTGGTGCTGGCGCCCAACCCCAGCTACCCGATCCACACCTTCGGCTTCATCATCGCCGGCGCAACGATCCGCTCGGTGCCGACCACGCCCGACGAGGCGTACTGGCGCAGCCTGGACAAGGCGATGGCCTTCACCGTGCCGCGCCCGTCGATCCTGGTGGTGAACTATCCGTCAAACCCGACGGCGGAGACGGTGGACCTCGCCTTCTACGAACGGCTGGTCGCCTGGGCCAAGGAGAACAAGGTCTGGATCTTGTCCGATCTTGCTTATTCCGAGCTCTACTACGACGGCAATCCGACTCGCTCGATCCTCGAGGTCCCCGGCGCCAAGGACGTCGCGGTCGAGTTCACTTCGATGAGCAAGACCTACTCGATGGCCGGCTGGCGCATGGGCTTCGCGGTCGGCAACCAGCGGCTGATCGCGGCGATGACGCGCGTGAAGAGCTACCTGGACTACGGCGCTTTCACACCGATTCAGGCTGCCGCCTGTGCCGCACTCAACGGTCCGCAGGATATCGTCGAAAAGAACCGCCAGCTCTACCAGAAGCGCCGCGACGTCATGGTCGAGGCGTTCGGCCGTGCCGGATGGGAGATCCCGCCGCCCAAGGCCTCAATGTTCGCCTGGGCCCCGCTGCCGCCGTCCTTGCGCGAGATGGGCAGCCTGGAGTTTTCCAAGCAGTTGCTGACCCATGCCGATGTCGCGGTGGCGCCGGGCGTCGGCTACGGCGAGGATGGCGAAGGTTTCGTGCGCATTGCCATGGTCGAGAACGAGCAGCGCCTGCGCCAGGCCGCTCGCAATATCCGCCGCTACCTCTCGTCGATGGGAGTGAACTCCACCGCGGCCTGAGGCACCTCAAGGCTGCGCGCCTGCTCCTCTCCCGCCGGGGAGAGACAGGGAAGCTTGCTCCGCCAGGAGCTAGCGCAGCTTGGAGAGGGCAGCGTGCTCTCGCATTCCTCTCCCACTTCGGCTAGCCCCTGCGGAGCCAAGCCTGGCTATCCTCTCCCCGCGCGGGGAGAGGATCATAGCGCCATGTTTGCTCCGTCGGCGCACCTACTGATCATTCTTCTATCCGCCCGGTCACACAGAAGGGCACGCCCAGCACGCATGGGCTGCAGCTGCGTGGAAGCCTTCAATAAGACCACCAAAGCAACAACTTAGACGATCTTACAGTATGGTTATAAGAGTATTTACCTAGTCCTAAATGCCGCATTGCTCATGCTGCGGCTGCGAACTTCAGAGCAAGAAGTCGCGCATGAACCTGGGTCGCGCCAATCTGGACAGGGGAAGACGGTGGGCGCTTTTCGATGGATCTCCGAAGGCAGCATCCCTGCCAACTGCGACTTGCGACATCATGGCTGGCGTCTGGCAGAAGCCGACGAGACGGCGAGCGACTGCATCCTCATCGCCCATGCAGCGGAATGTGAGGGGCGCGCTGCACCCTCTCCTCAACAAGCATGGGACCATGCCCGACGCCTGACTTTGGTGAGCGGCGTCAACACCGGCGCCACCAGGGCACGCCTTCTCGCCGCCGGGTTCGGTGAAGCGGTGAGCGACCAGGTCCCTTTGGCAGAAGTGCATGCACGGGCGCGGCGCCTGCACGATCTGGCAGGTTGGCTTCCGCGCCAGCGCACGATCCGCGAGCTCAAGCTCGACCTGATCTCGCGCGAGGCGACATACCGCGGGCGCACTCTGGGCCTCCACCCGGCCGAGTTCACCATGCTCTGGCGGATGTCCGAAACGCTCGGCCAGCCCGTCAGCAAGGATACCCTGGCGAAGGACCTGTGGGGTGCCGGCAGCATCAGCAAGAGTAACTCGATGGCCGTGCAACTATCGCGGCTGCGGGCCAAGCTTGCCTGCGCCGGGTTGGCCAATCTCATTATCACGATCGAAGGCGGTTACAGGCTCGACACCAGCATGATGGACTTGAACCCACGCCCCACATGGATGGCGCTGGGACAGATCTGTCCCTGACGCTCAGCGAGGGGCTCGCAGGGCCGCGAGGTCCTGGGGCGTGTTGATGTTGGCAGGAGGTCGAGCGATCTCGACCATGCGCGCGCCCACCGACTCGGCGAAGCTGTAGAGCGAGTGCGGCCCCTCACCGTGCAGGATCGCTTCGATCGCCTCCACGCAGGACGCCGGCCAGATCCCGATCACCGGCTGCGCGGCGAGGCAAGCCGGCGCCGAACCCAGCATTGTTGGCAAATCGTCGGGCAGCGCCAGCGAATCGACGCCACAGCTAAGCACTGCCTCATATCCCTCATCGACAGCGAGGTGCAGCGCCGCGGCCAGGCCTGCGAGCGGGCCCATGTCGGGGCGCGGCCAGTCGGGCAGGGTCGGCGCCGGAGCGGTCGCGCGCCCCGCCACCACCACATGCTCGCACCAGCCCGACAGGGTATCGACGGCGATCGACAGCAGGGTATGCCCCTCGATCTCGGCCAAGGCCTTGTCGCTGCCGAAGCGAGTCGATCGCCCCCCCGCCAGCACCACTCCCAGGATCATCGCAGTCTCCACAACAGGAACAAGGCTAAGCAATCAACGAGACTTAAGTTGCCGCATCGCGCAGCAGGCAGGCACGAAAAAAGGCGCGCTGGATGGGCCAGCGCGCCTTTCTCTGTCTCGAAAACGAGGAAGAAGCTTACTTCTTCAGCTCGGCCTCGGCGTCGGCAGCAGCGCCCGAAGCGGCAGCCGCAGCGTCGCCAGCAGCGTCGGCAGCCTTGGCGCCGGCTTCCTTGGCAGCGTCGCCAGCGTCAGCAGCAGCTTCCGAAGCGTCGGTAGCGGCGTCGCCCGCAGCGTCAGCCGCGTCGCTGGCGCCAGCCGAGAGATCTTCGGCGGCCGAGCTGGCGGTGGCGTCAGCGGCGTCCTGCGTCTTCTCCGAGCAAGCAGCCATCGTCAGCAGGCCGAGGCCGGCTGCAGCAGCGAGAACGATCTTGCGCATCTTGTAGTACCCTTGAATTGTTTTTCCGGACCTGCGGGAGCATGACCCGCTAAAGCTAACCGCGTGGCTAGACTTCAAGCGCGTCGATAATCGGCTTGCCGCATCTATGCAAGCGTTGGTCGCCAAGCCGAGCCACAACTCGTCGCATGCCATTCTTTGGACACAGAGTTTTGCCAGCGGCGTCCACCCGCTGGAGACGGCACTGGCCGTCCCGCAGGGTCGCTGGATCATGCTCCCCCCTGCTGCTACCAGCGCCTTATGGAGCCCAAGCAGCATCTCTACCTGGTCGACGGATCGGCCTACATCTTCCGCGCCTACCACCGGCTGCCGCCGCTGACCGACCCGGAAGGCACGCCGGTCGGGGCGGTCTATGGCTATACGACGATGCTGTGGAAGCTGGCCGAGGACCTCAACAAGGCCGACGGCCCGACGCATCTGGCGGTGATCCTCGACAAGGCAAGCACCTCGTTTCGCAACGAATTGTACGACCAGTACAAGGCGCACCGACCGCCGCCGCCGGACGACCTGGTGCCGCAGTTCCCGCTGATCCGCGATGCGACTCGCGCCTTCAGTCTCGCCTGCATCGAAGAGCCGGGCGTCGAGGCGGACGACATCATCGCCAGCTACGCGCGCGCGGCGGTGAAGCGCGGTTGGGACGTAACGATCGTGTCCTCCGACAAAGACCTGATGCAGCTGGTCGGCAAATGCGGCGAGCCGCACGATGGAGTCGAGGGTGGCTGCATCGACATGCTGGACACCATGAAGAACCAGCGCATCGACATCGCCGAAGTGGTCGAGAAGTTCGGCGTCATGCCGGAGAAGGTCGGGGACGTGCTCGCGCTGATGGGCGATTCGGTCGACAACGTGCCAGGCGTCTTCGGAGTGGGTCCCAAGACCGCGAGCAAGCTGATCCAGGATTATGGCGATCTCGAATCGGCACTGGCCGCCGCGCCGTCGATGAAGAAGGGCAAGCTTCAGGAGCGCCTGATCGAGCAGGCCGACATGGCGCGGCTGTCCAAGGAGCTGGTTACGCTCAAGGAAGATTGCCCGCTGCCGATCGAGATGGACGACTTCAAGCTGACCGCCATTCCGCCCGAACCTTTGGCGGCGTTCCTGGGCAAGCACGGCTTCACCAGCCTCTTGAAGCGCCTGGACGGCGGGCACGGCAGTCCCGAGCGCACGACGCAGTTGCATCCGTCCAAGCCGGTCACCGAAGGAGCCAATCCAATCGAGGGGGCGGCGCGGCAGGACATGCCCGAGTGGCGCGAGATCGATCTCGATGCCTACAAGTGCGTCACTACGGTGGCGGAACTGGAGGAGTGGATCGCCCGCGCCTACGACAAGCGCCTGCTGGCGATCGACACCGAGACCTCTGCGCTCGACGCCATGCGCGCGGATCTCGCCGGCATCAGCCTCGCCTTGGGGCCGAATGACGCTTGCTACATCCCGCTCGGCCACGGTGGCAGCGACATGTTCGCCGAACGGCCGGAGCAGATCCCGCTCGACGAGGCACTGGCGCTCTTGAAGCCGCTGCTGGAGGACGATGCCGTCCTCAAGGTGGGGCAGAACATCAAGTACGACCTCAACGTGTTCGCGCGTCACGGCATCCACGTCGCGCCGATCGACGACAGCATGATCATCTCGTTTTGCCTCGACGCCGGCCGCCAGATCGAGGGCATCGGCGGGGGCCACGGCATGGACGAGCTGTCCGAGCGGCACCTCAGTCACAAGACGCTGACCTTCAAGGACATCTGCGGCACCGGCAAGAAGGCAATCCCCTTCGGCGAAGTGCCGCTCGACCGCGCCACTCGCTACGCCGCCGAGGATGCCGACGTCACCTGGCGCCTGCACCAGCTGCTCAAGCCTCGGCTCAGCCACGAGGGCGGCACGCGCATCTACGAGCGGGTCGACCGGCCATTGATCCCGGTCGTCGCGCAGATGGAGCGCCATGGCATCAAGGTCGATCGAGAGAAGCTCGCCGGCCTGTCCAAGGAATTCGCCACCGCTGTCACCGCGCTCGAATGCGAGATCTTCGGCCATTGCGGCTTCGAATTCACCATCGGCAGTCCCAAGCAACTGGGTGACGTGCTTTTCGACAAGCTGGGCTACAAGGGCGGGCGCAAGGGCAAGTCGGGCATGTACTCGACCGACCAGGCGATCCTTGAAGGCTTGGCGGCACAGGGCGCGACCGTGGCCACCAAGGTTCTCGAATGGCGCCAGCTGACCAAGCTGCGCTCGACCTATACCGAGGCGCTGCAGGCGGCGATCAACCCGGCGACCGGCCGCGTCCACACCAGCTACAGCCTGGTCGGCGCGCAGACCGGGCGCTTGTCCTCGACCGATCCGAACCTGCAGAACATTCCGATCCGTACCGAGATCGGCCGCCAGATCCGCGACTGCTTCGTCGCCGAGCCGGGCAACGTGCTGCTCAGCGCCGACTACTCGCAGATCGAGCTGCGCCTGGCGGCGCACATGGCCGACGTGCCGCCCTTGAAGGAGGCGTTCGCGGCGGGCGAGGACATTCATAGCCGCACGGCGATGGAGATGTTCGGCACCGTCGATCGCGATACCCGCGGCCGCGCCAAGACGATCAACTTCGCGATCCTTTACGGCATCTCGCGCTGGGGTCTCGCCGGGCGGCTCGGGACCGAGTCGGACGAGGCGCAGGCGATGATCGACCGCTACTTCGAGCGGTTCCCAGGCATCCAGCGTTACATCGTCTCGACGCTGGAGACGGTGCGCGAGCGGGGCTATTCCGAGACGCTGTTCGGCCGCAAGACCTGGTTCCCGCGCATCACCTCCAAGGCGCAGGCAGAGCGTGCCGGCTCCGAACGCGCCGCGATCAACGCGCCGATCCAGGGCACCAGCGCCGACATCATCAAGCGAGCGATGGCGCGGATGGGACCGGCCCTGAACGACGCCGGGTTGAAGGACGTGCGCATGTTGCTGCAGGTGCACGACGAACTGGTATTCGAACTGCCCGCGGGCGATGTCGCCGCAGCCAAGCCGGTGATCGAGCGAGTCATGGCAGAAGCGGCTCTGCCCGCCGTAACGCTCGACGTGCCGCTGGGCGTCGAGATCGGCTCGGGCGACAGCTGGGGTACGGCGCACTAACTCATCCTCTCCCCGGCGGGGAGAGGTTGAAGTGCACCTCGGCGGAGACGCATGCCGGAACCTGCTGCAGTGCAGCATCGTTGACTCCGGCATGATCCACCTGATCGAGCGCTACATCACCGGCGTGCCCCTCTGGGCGGAGCGCACCATCGTCGCCGTGATCGCCGCGCTCGTCGGCGCGTTTGTGGCGCTGGCGGTGCACACCGTGCTCTACCGCGTCTCGGCCCGCATCGCGCGGGCGAGCAAGAGCCGCGCCGACGACATCCTGATCAACCGCCTTGCCCGCCCGACCCGCTGGTCGTTCGTAGCGCTGGGCGTCATCCTCGCCGCGCGCGAAACGCCGGCGCTCGCGGCTGCTTGGGATAAGGTGGCGGGCTTCGTCATGCCGGTGCTGATCGGCTGGATCGCACTCGCCATCCTGCGCACCTTCGTCGAGACGATGTACTTGCGCTACGATATCTCGGTCGAGGACAACCGCAACGCCCGGCGCCGGCGAACCCGGCTCGGCATCATCAGCCGGATCATCAGCTTCGGCATCGTGTTCCTGACGATCTCGCTGATGCTGCTGTCGATCCCTGGCGTTGCCAAGATCGGCGTCACGCTGATGGCCTCGGCCGGCCTTGCCGCGCTGGCAGTCGGCGCGGCGGCGCAGCCGGCCTTGAAGGCGCTGATCGCCGGGCTGCAGATGGCCCTCACCGAGCCGATATCCATCGACGACGTCGTGGTCATCGACGGCGAGTGGGGCCGGATCGAGGACATTCGCACGACTTACGTCGTGGTGCGCGTGTGGGACGATCGGCGCCTGGTAGTGCCGACCACGCGCTTCCTGGAGGACACCTTTCAGAACTGGACCAAGAGCACTGCGCAGCTGCTCGGTACGGTGATGATCTACCTCGATCCGGCCGCCGAGATCGGCCCAATCCGCGAGGAGTACACCCGCCAGATCACCACGCATCGCCTATGGGACAAGCGGGCGCAGATCCTGCAGGTGACCGACCATGACGCCGACGCCATGGAAGTGCGCCTGCTGATGAGCGCCAAGGACGGGCCGACCCTGTTCGACCTTCGCTGCGAAATCCGCGAGGGCATGATCGACTGGATCCGCCGCCACCAGCCCGAGGCGCTGGTGCGCCGCCGAATGCTGCCAGTATCGCCGGTGGAGCTGGCTGCCGGGCCGTCGATGGCCGATGCGATCGCAGTGACGAAGGGCAACGGCGCCACCATGACGCATTGAAACTCGTCGTCCCGGGTCGAGCCCGGGACGACGCTAGCCGCCGGCCACGATCTCCAGCGCTCGACCCATCAAGGCACCGAACCGCGCTTCGTCCACTGGCGCCGCCGGGTCGTTCCAGGTTGCGGTGACGACCTTCCAGCGCGCCACCTTGTCGCGCAGCAGCACGGTCATGCTGACCACGCCCGGCTCCGAGCCACCCTTGTAACCCACATAGCCGAACCGCTCGTGCAAGGGCGCGGCCGGGCCGGGGTTCAGAGAGAGGATACGCAAGGCCTCCGCGCCTGCTGCGGTTTCGCGGTGGCGCGCGAACCAGCCCATGGTCCGTACGAGGTCCGCCGGTGTGGCGAACCACTCCAAGGCGTCGATTAGCACCGGCTGCCCATTGGCATAAAGACGGTCGATCGCCGAGCCTGGCAGACGGGCTACCTCTTTCAGCATCTGCCGCCGCCCGATCGGATCTGCGTCGAGGTAGCGACGGCCCAGCGTGCCGCCTTGCACACCTTTGAGCTTGAACAGCTCCATGGTGGAGAGGAACGGCACATTCCAGTCGGCATAGCTGAACCCGATCGGTCCCAACATGCCCTCCACCTTGCGGCGGCCGAGTTCGTGCAGCAGCAGATCGGTGGCGCTGTTGTCGCTGACCCGGATCATCTCCTCGGCCAGCCGGCGCAGCGTAACCCTGGTGCCGGGCTGCAGCTGGTTGAAGCCGCCCGCGGGCAACTCCAGCGTGCCAAGCGTCACGGTGTCGGTCCATTTGCGCTCGCCCGCGTCGATGGCACGGACCAGTTCGGCCAGGATCACCAGCTTGAAGGTGGAGCCGATCGCCAGCGGCCGGCCGGGCTCAAGCGCGCTTTGCGGCTCACTGCCGGGCTCGATGTCGGACACTGCGAAGCCGGCGACGCCCGGCAACCGCGCAAAGGCACCCGCGATTTCATCCAGCGAGCGCATGGCGGCGATATCGGCTGGCTCGATGCGGTCGATCACGAAGCCGATGACCCGGGTATCGGGTGCGAGCACCACGAACGCATGCGCGCGCCCACGCTCATACGCAATCGCGAGATCGGCATGGCTGGCATCTCGCGCGGTGATCGAATTGACAGCGGTCGCACGGCCGAGCTGCGCGCGGACCGAGGCGGCAACCTCGCGCAACCTGCCCTCGGGCACCGCCTTCAGGAACTCGGGCGCGAAGGTCTCGTCTGGGCGCCCTCCGCCGTTGAGCACCGCCAGCAGTTCTCCACTGCGCCGCGCCAGCGCCGGTGAGACGGCGGTGTCTGCCTGCGCCTGCGCGGGCGCGGCAATGGTCAGGGCAGCGATGGCGGCAAGTGCGGCCCGGGTCTTCGACGTCATGGCTGCTCCTGTGTGACGAGCGGTGGCAGCATGGGCACCATTCCGTCCGGGGAGCAAGCGTGAGGACCCGCGAGATGTCCCGGAACGGGCATCAGCGCTCCGACAGGCTCGGCACAAGCGGTGTCGTGGTTCAGCAGCGCATGTCGCGGTGCTGCGTCGAGTGCATCAGGAGCAAGGGCGGGAGCGTCACCGCTCCCGCCCGCGACGTCAGTGCTCGTGCTTCCGCTCGCGGCGGGGTTCGACCATGCCCGGAGCGATGAAGCCGATCGGTTCGACCGCCATGGCGCGCTTTTTCAGCTCGCCTTTCATGCGGGCGTACTCTTCCTCCATCTCGACCGTGACGGTGGCGCGGCTGTCCTGCAGCGCCTCGTCGAAGTCGGCGCGGCTCACCGAGGTTACTCCCGAGCCGTTCTTGCGGATCGCGATCAGGCCGGCGCGGCGCACCACGTCTTCCAGATCGGCGCCGGTAAAGCGCTCGGTTTCCCGGGCGATGCGGGCGAGATCGACATCGTCCGCAAGCGGCATCTTGGACGTGTGAATGCCCAGGATGTGCTCTCGCCCGGCTTCGTCCGGCGTGCCGACATAGACCAGCTCGTCGAACCGGCCCGGCCGCAGCAGCGCCGGATCGACCAGCGCCGGGCGGTTGGTGGCGCCGATGACGACGATCGACTGCATGTCCTCCATCCCGTCCATCTCGGCCAGCATCGTGTTGACCACGCGGCTGGTGACTTGCGGCTCGCCCATGGAGTTGCCACGCGAGGGCACCAAGCTGTCGATCTCGTCGATGAAGATCACGCACGGGGCCACTTGGCGCGCACGAGAGAACAGCTTGGCGATCTGCTGCTCGCTCTCACCGTACCACTTGCTGAGCAGGTCGGACGACTTGATCGAGATGAAGTTGGCTTCCGCCTCCTTCGCCACCGCCTTGGCCAGCAAGGTCTTGCCGGTACCCGGCGGACCATAGAGCAGGAAGCCCTTGGCCGGCCGGATCCCGAGACGGTGGAAGCTCTCGGGGTTCTTCAGAGGCAGCTCGACGCCTTCGCGCAGTTTAAGCTGCGCCTCATCCAGCCCTCCGATGTCGGCCCAGCCGATGTTGGGCACTTGCACCATGACCTCACGCATCGCCGAGGGCTGCACGCGCTTCAGCGCCGCCAGGAAGTCGTCGCGACCAACCGACAAGCTTTCTAGCACTTCGGCCGGAATCGTGCGGGCCTCCAGGTCGAGCTTCGGCATGATCCGGCGCACCGCCTCGATCGCCGCTTCGCGAGCGAGTGCGGCGAGGTCGGCGCCAACGAAGCCATGCGTGGTGCGCGCGATCTCGTTCAGGTCCACACCTTGCAGCGGCATGCCACGGGTGTGGATGCCCAGGATCTCGCGCCGGCCGCTCTCGTCGGGGACGCCGATGACGATCTCGCGGTCGAACCGGCCAGGACGGCGCAGCGCCTCGTCGATGGCATCGGGCCGGTTCGTGGCCGCGATGACGACGACGTGCGCGCGCGAGTTCAACCCGTCCATCAAGGTCAGCAGCTGCGCGACCAGGCGCTTCTCCGCCTCGCCGTGGACTTGGCTGCGCTTGGGCGCGATCGAATCGATCTCATCGATGAAGATGATCGCAGGGCTGGCCTTGGCCGCCTCCTCGAACACCTCGCGCAGCGCCTTCTCGCTCTCGCCATAGCCCGAGCCCATGATCTCGGGCCCGTTGATCGAGTGGAAGGTCGCGTCGCTCTCGTTGGCGACGGCCTGCGCCAGACGGGTCTTGCCGGTTCCTGGCGGGCCGTGCAGCAACACGCCCTTGGGCGGATCGACGCCCAGGCGGGTGAAGAGCTCGGGGTAGCGCAGCGGCAGCTCGACCATCTCGCGCAGCTGGCGGATGGTGTCGGACATGCCGCCGACGTCGTCGTAGTTGATATCGCCGCGCGGGCTTTGCGCTTCCTCGTAGACCTCGCGCAGCTCCACCTCGGTGTTCTCGTCGATGTGGACGATGCCCTTGGGCACAGTCGAGACGACGTTGAGTCGGATCTGCGTCAGCGAATAGGCGGGCGCGTTGAACATGCGGCGCAGCTGCGGCGGCAGGTCGGCGACCTGCTGCTGGCCCGTGGTGGCGACCAGATCGCCCTGCATCATCGGCCGCTGGAAGAAGTTGCGCTTTAGCGCCTGAGCAGGGCCTTGCAGCCGCATCTCCTTGTGCGCAGGCGCGAACACCACGCGCTGAGCGGGGCGCGACTCTGCCTTGGCGACCTTCACGTGCTCGCCCGAGCCGACTTCGGCATTGCCGCGCTGCAGACCGTCGAGGCGGATTACCTGCAGCTCTTCATCCTCGGGATAGCCGAGCACGGCGCGGGCAACGGTGGTGGACTTGCCGGTGATCTCCAGTACGTCGCCCTCGAGCGCGCCGAGCGCCGACAGCGAAGCGCGCGAGAGGCGAGCGATTCCGTGGCCGCTCTCTTCCTGGCGGGCGGCCGCAACCTGCAGCTTGATCGTCCTGTCTTCCGTCTGGACCGCGGCTTCCGCCATCGCAATTCCCTTCCCGTGGTGCGCGGCCCGTCTCGGGCCTAAAGCCGAGCTAGGAACGAGAGGGAGCGATTGCAAACCAACGGAGCGGGTGCCGAACGGTTCCAACCCTGCACGTCATCGGATCGCCGGATGCCCCCCCTCGCACGCAAGAAAAAAGGCTCGATCGTTGCCGACCGAGCCATGGAAGTTTTGGGAGAGGATGCCTGAAAGGCCATTTTGATATGCCGGGCACTTCCTCATTGTGCAAATGCGAAAAGCGAGACCGCAGTTGCGTTGATTGCACTTCATCGTAGCCACGACGCTACTGACCGCAGCGGACAGGCATTAGCGCCTAGCCTTTGTCCTTGCGGGACGAGCAACCTGCTTAAAAAACGCGCAAGACGAAGCGCGATTGTTTCCGATCAGGCCTCTTGTAGGTGCACCTTTGCCGCGCTGCAGCAAGCGGCGGTCTCTGCGGCGTAGGAGGAGAAGCGGCAGAACTGGACCGAAGCCTGCCGCTTCGGCTATCGGCGCTGCAATGCATTGCAGCGCAGCATGCGCCAGACCCTGGGAGCCCGCACGATGAAGAAGCTCTACCCCGATGCCACCACCGCGCTGGACGGTCTCTTGCGCGATGGCCTGCTGATCGCGAGCGGCGGCTTCGGGCTCTGCGGCTTGCCCGAGCGGCTGCTCGATGCCGTGCGCGACAGCGGCGTCAAGAACCTGACGTTCGCCAGCAACAACGCAGGGATCGACAACGAAGGCATCGGCAAGCTGCTGCGCACCAAGCAGGTCAGCAAGATGATCTCGTCCTACGTGGGCGAGAACAAGGAGTTCGAGCGCCAGTACCTCTCGGGCGAGCTGGAGGTGGAGTTCTCACCCCAGGGCACGCTGGCCGAGCGGATGCGGGCGGGCGGTGCGGGCATTCCCGGCTTCTACACCAAGACTGGCGTGGGCACGCTGATCGCCGAGGGCAAGGAGACCAAGGTCTTCAACGGTGAGGAGTACGTGCTGGAGCAGGGCATCTTCGCCGACCTGGCGCTGGTCAAGGCCTGGAAGGCGGACGAGACCGGTAACGTGGTGTTCCGCAAGACCGCGCGCAACTTCAACGTGCCTGCCGCGACTTGCGGCAAGGTCTGCGTGGTCGAGGTAGAGGAAATCGTGCCTGTCGGCAGCCTCGATCCCGACGCCATCCACTTGCCCGGTGTCTACGTCCAGCGCCTGATCCTGGGCGCGCCCTACGACAAGAAGATCGAGTTCACCACCACGCGCGAGAGGGAGACCGTCTGATGAGCTGGACCAGAGACCAGATGGCCGCTCGCGCCGCGCAGGAGCTTGAGGACGGCTTCTACGTGAACCTCGGTATCGGCATTCCGACCTTGGTGGCAAATTATGTGCCTGCGGGCATGACCGTGACGCTCCAGTCGGAGAACGGCATGCTGGGCATCGGACCGTTCCCCTACGCTGACGAGGTCGACGCCGACCTCATCAACGCGGGCAAGCAGACGGTGAGCGAACTGCCGCACTCGGCCTACTTCGACAGTGCGCAGAGCTTCGCGATGATCCGCGGCGGGCACATCGACCTCGCTGTGCTCGGCGCCATGGAGATCGCGCAGAACGGCGATATCGCCAACTGGATGATCCCGGGCAAGATGATCAAGGGCATGGGCGGCGCGATGGACCTCGTCGCCGGGGTCAAGAAGATCATCGTCGTGATGGAGCACACCGCCAAGGACGGCAGCCCCAAATTCATCCCAGCGTGCACCCTGCCGCTCACCGGCAGGAACGTGGTCGACATGATCGTCACCGATCTTTGCGTCTTCGCCCGGCCCGATCACGCGAGCGCGTTCAAGCTGGTGGAGCTTGCGCCGGGCGTGAGCGCCGATGAGGTCGCGAGCAAGACCACGGCGAAGTACGAGAGCTGACAAGGTGCGGGTGCTGCTGACAGGCTCATCGGGCTGGCTCGGCAGGCACCTCGCGCCGCTGCTCGTGCAGGCCGGGCACACCGTCACCGGCCTCGATGTCGCGCCGGGAGCCAGCACCCAGGTGATCGGATCGGTGGCCGACCGTGCCCTGGTGTTCGACACGGTGGCCCGGTTCGGGATCGAGGCGATTGTCCACGCCGGTGCGCTGCACAAGCCCGACATCGTCCGCTTTCCGCGCCAGGCCTTCATCGACACCAACCTGACCGGAACGCTCAACCTGCTGGAGGCGGCGGTGGAGGCCGGCCACCCACGCTTCGTCTTCACCTCCACCACGTCGCTGATGGTGCGCGGCGACGTGCGCGCCGGAGCCGGGGACGCGGGTGCCTGGTGGATGGACGAGGACTTCGGTCCGATCGACCCGCGCAACATCTACGGCGTGAGCAAGTTCGCAGCCGAGAACCTGTGCCGCTTGATCTCGGCCGAGAGCGGCATGGCGGTGGCTATCCTGCGCACCGGGCGGTTCTTCCCCGAGGACGATGATACGCTCGCAGTGCCCTCCGGCCTCAACCTCAAGGCCAACGAGTTCCTCAACCGGCGGCTCACAGTGCATGACGCCGCCCGCGCGCACGTGGCCGCGCTGGAGCGCATCGCGGGCTGCGAGACGTTCGTCATCAGCGCTCCGCCGCCCTTCTCGCGCGAAGAGGCGCTCGAACTCGCCACCGATGCACGCGCCGTGATCGAGCGGCACTTTCCCGATGCGGCGGAGCTTTATGCGGCGGCCGACTGGGTGCTCCCTGATCGCATCGAGAGGGTCTACGACCCGGCCAAGGCCGAACGCCTGCTAGGCTGGCGCGCGCGGATCGACTTCGGCGCCATTCTCCAGGCCTTGCGCCGGGGCGATGACCTGCCACTCGGCCACGATACCGACTGGGTCTCGCCCATTACCACAGCCTGAGCTGTCTTGCCGCGGTCATCCCGCCGCTCCATAACCTGCCCCGAACCTTTGGGAGACACAACATGGCCGACCTCGCCACCATTCCGCTGACGCGCATCGACGGCAAGCCCGACACTCTCGCCGAGCACGCCGGCAAGGTGCTGCTGGTGGTCAACGTCGCGTCCAAGTGCGGCCTGACTCCGCAGTACGAGGGGCTGGAGAAGCTGTACGAGACCTACAAGGACCGCGGCTTCGAAGTGCTCGGCTTCCCGGCCAACGATTTCGGCGCGCAGGAGCCGGGCACGCACGAGGAGATCGTCGAGTTCTGCAAGCTGAACTACGGCGTCTCGTTCCCGCTCTTTGCCAAGGCCGACGTGACCGGCCCGGCCAAGCAGCCGCTCTACGCTGCGCTGACCAAGGCGGTGCCGACCAAACTGGGCGATGTCGAGGGCATGAAGGAGCGCTTCAAGGGCTACGGCATGACGCCCAACGACGATCCCGAGGTGCTGTGGAACTTCGAAAAGTTCCTGATCGGCAAGGACGGCTCGGTGGTCGGCCGTTTCGCGCCGGCGATGACGCCGGAGGATCCGGCGCTGGTGTCGGCGATCGAAGCCGAGCTGGCGAAGTAGGCAGAAGGACAACGTCGTCCCGGGCTTTACCCGGGACAACGTCAGCGCTCTACCGGCCGCAACGGATCGCTCGTCCACTCGCTCCATGAGCCGGGATAGAGCCGTCCGCCCTTCAGGCCGGCAATCTCCATTGCCAGCAGATTGTGGCACGCCGTGACGCCCGAACCGCATTGCAGCACCGCGTTGCCAGGCGCCTTGCCGCCCAGCGCGGTCGCGAACGCCTGGGCCAGATCCGCTGCGGGCTTCAGCCTTCCGCCTTCATCGAAGTTGTCGCGGTAGAAGCGATTGCTTGCACCCGGAATGTGGCCGGAGACGGTGTCGAGCGGATGCGGCGCGCCCGCAAAGCGCTGGGCGTCGCGCGCGTCGATCACCTGCAATTCACCCGCGGCTATGTTCGCCAAGACCTCACGCGCGGTGACGGGCTGGCCGACCAGGGGTTCGCCCAGCGTGAAGTCACCCTCTCGGACGGGGCCCGGCTCACCGGATTCGAACGGCAGCGCCGCCTCGGCCCAGGCCTGCCGCCCGCCGTCGAGCACCGCCACTGGCGGATGGCCGAGCCAGCGCAGCATCCACCACAGCCGCGCGGCGTAGATCCCGCCGTTGCCGTCATAAGCCACGACCTGCTGCCCTGCCTTAAGGCCCAGAGCTCGCATCGTCGCGGCGAACGCAGTGCGCGCAGGCAGCGGGTGGCGGCCGTTGTCACCGGTCACCTCGCCCGAGAGATCGAGCTCCAGATCAACGTAGCGCGCGCCTGGCAGGTGCGCCTCCAGGTAGACCGCGCGGCCGCGGTCGGGGTCGCCGAGATCGAACTCGCAATCGAGCACGAGCACGTCCGCCCCGTCGGCCAGCAATTCGCGCAAGTCCTGGACCTGGGCGATCGTCTCGTAGGTCATGCGATCACCCTTCGCGACGCGGCGTTACTCCGCCGGCTGGAGCTTGTCGGCCTGAGCGGCCACGGCGGTGGTCAGCGCCTCGCTCAGGTCGGTGCGCTCCCACGGGAACAGCTCACCCTCGGGTTTGCGACCGAAGTGGCCGTAGGCGGCGGTGGGGCGGTAGATCGGCTTGTTGAGGCTCAGACCCACGCGGATTCCGCGCGGGGTCAGGCCGCCGAGCTTGTCGGCCGCAACCTGGACGATGGCCGCTTCGAGAACCTCGTCAGGCACGGTGCCGGTGCCGTGGGTGTCGACATAGAGCGAGAGCGGCTTCGACACACCGATCGCGTACGACACCTGGATCGTGCAACGCGTCGCCAGGCCGGCGGCGACCACGTTCTTGGCAAGGTATCGTGTGACGTAGGCGGCCGAGCGATCGACCTTGGTCGGGTCCTTGCCCGAGAACGCGCCGCCGCCATGGGGCGAGGCGCCGCCGTATGTGTCGACGATGATCTTGCGGCCGGTCAGGCCCGCGTCACCGTCGGGCCCGCCAATCACGAAGCTGCCGGTGGGGTTGATGTGGTAGACGGTGTCCTCGCTCAAGAGCTCAGCCGGAAGCACGTCGGCCACGACCTGCTTCACATAGGCCTTGAGCTCGGCCTCCTGCGCGCCCTCGTCGTAGCCTTCCTTGTGCTGGGTCGAGACGACGATAGCCGTCGCAGCGGCAGGGCGGCCATCGACGAAGCGCAGGGTAACCTGGCTCTTGGCGTCGGGCTCCAGGAAAGGCGCCGCGCCCGAGTGGCGGTCGGCCGCCATGCGGTGGAGGATCTTGTGACTGTAATCGAGCGTCGCCGGCATCAGGTCGGGCGTCTCGTCGCACGCAAAGCCGAACATGATACCCTGGTCGCCCGCGCCCTCATCCTTGTTGCCGCTGGCGTCGACGCCCTGCGCGATGTGGGCGGACTGGCCGTGCAGGTTGTTCGAGAACTCGAACGTCTGCCAGTGGAAGCCGTCCTGCTCGTAGCCGATCTCGCGCACGACGCCGCGCACGGTGTCCTCGATCTCCTGGAGCGCGCCTTGTGCCCACTCGCCGTTCTCGTAGACGCCCTTGCAGCGGATCTCTCCGGCCAGCACCACCTTCTGCGTGGTGGTCAGCGTCTCGCAGGCGATGCGCGCCTCGGGGTCCTTGCTCAGGAACAGGTCTACGATGGCATCGGAAATCTGGTCCGCGACCTTGTCGGGATGACCCTCGGCAACGCTTTCGGAGGTGAAGACATAATCGCTACGCATCGGTCACCATTGATATAAAGAAATCTTTATGGGCCGGATTAGGCCCTTCGACGCCAGCGTGCAACCACCGATAGGACGAGCAGCAACACGGCCAGCCCCAGCGGCAAGGCATTGCCGAAGCGGGCGAAGAGGGTCGGCTCATGCGCCGGCGGGATACGGCCATCGAGCCGGGCGGCGACGTGCATCGGCGCGAACTGGCGCACGATACCGTCGGCGTCGATCACGGCGCTGATCCCGGTGGTGGTGGAGCGAAGCACCGGCAGGCCCTCCTCGATCGCGCGCAGGCGTGCCTGCGCCAGATGCTGCGGCGGCCCCCAGCTGCCGAACCAGCCATCGTTCGAGGGATTGAAGATGTAGTCCGGTCGCTCGCTGCGATCGACAACCTGGCCGGAGAACACGATCTCGTAGCAGATCTGGATGCCAGCCTTGCCGAGCACGCCGAAGTCGGACGTACGCGGCCCCGGGCCGGGCCAGAAGTCCAGCGCGCCGGGCACCAGGCGGGTGGCGCCGAGCGGCTCGAGCAGCCAGCGCAGCGCCAGGTACTCGCCATAAGGGACGAGGTGGGCCTTGGAATAGCCAGCGAGGATGCTGCCGCGCCCGTCGATGGCGGTGACCGAGTTGCGCGCCGCGAGCACGTCGTCGTTCTTCATCACGAGGTCGACCGCGCCGGTCAGCAGCAGGCTGTAGGGCCCGATCACCTGCCCGATCCGCCGGCGCGCCAGCACCGGATCGGCCTCGTAGGTCATCTGGCGGTAGAAGTATTCGGGGTACCCGTCGCGCAGGTAATCGGCGAGGCCAGACTCGGGCCAAAGCACCAGCCGCCGCTCGCCGCGGTCCTTAGGCATCGTCAGACGTGCCATCTTGATGAAGTGCGGCTCGAAATTGCGCGGGTCGTCCAGCGTCTCCTGGCGCAGGTCGGGCTGGACCAGAGTGTAGTGGATCTCGCCATCCTGGCGATCCAGGTAGCCGGCGGGCAGCACCATCAGCAGCGTCAGCGCGAGCGGCAGAACCGCAAGGCCGGCCAGCCAGGCGGCGCGCGCGCGGTCGGGGGCGAGCACGCTGCGGACGGCGCGATGGATCAGTGCTGCCAGGAGCACCAGCACACCCGACAGCCCATAAGTCCCGATCCAGGGCGTCAGCAGCGCCAGGCCTTGACCGGAGAAGGGCCCGAGCAGCGCCACGCCCAGCGGGTTCCAGGCAAAACCGGTGAAGACCCAACCGCGCATCCACTCGGTCACGATCCAGCATCCCGCCAGCGCAAGGCTGAGCGCGGCGCGGCCATGCGGGCGGTGAGCACCAAAGCCACGGACCAGCAGCCACGCGGCGAGCGTCGCCAAGGCCGGGTACAGCGCCAGGTAGAGCGAGAGCAGCACCACGGCGATGCCGCCCAGCCAGGCGGGCATCTCCGCCTGATAGGTGAAGGCGGTGGCGATCCAGTTGTCACCGATGGTGAAGTGCGCAAGGCCGAACAGCCAACCGAGCAGGAACGCGGTCCGACCGCGCGGCGCATGGTCGATCAACTCGATCAGCCAGGCCATGCCGATGAGAGCAAGTGGCCACCAGCCGAGGGGCTGAAAGCCGCAAGCTGCCAGCGATCCGGCGACGAGGGCTGCGACGTGGGGATGCCGCAGGACGGCAATCAGCGGCTTGCGAAGCGCTCTGGGCCCAAGTGCTTGGTGCCCTGATGCTTTTGGTGGAGAATCCATGCGCAGCGGCTTGCCGGTGGAGGAAGCGCGGCGCAAGCGATAGTGCCGCCCCGCGCTTCCCTGAAGGTCAGCTCACCGTTTCAGGCAATGCGCCGGCGGCATCGTCGGCCGGAGGCGCGGCACGACGGGTGCGGCGCTTGGGCTTGGCAGGTGCCTCCTCCGCCGCTGCGTCGACGGGTACGTCGGCACGCGGCTCATCGCGGCGCGCAGAGATCGCTGGGGGCAGCATGGCCGGATCAAGGTTTGCAGGCTCCCCTGAGGCCGCGCCTTCCGGAGCCTCATCGCGGCGCGGCTTGCGAGCGCGAGGCGCGCGGGCCGGCCGAGCTTCGCGCACGAATGGGTTCTCGGTCGGCTCGTAGACGGTGCCTTCAGCTGCGGCCTGCTGCTCAGGCGCAGCGGCAGCGACTTCCGCCTCTACCGATGCGCGCTCCGGGCGCTCCTGACGTTCGGGGCGGTCCTGGCGGTCGGAACGATCCTGACGGTCGCCCCGACGGCCACGCTCCTGACGCTCACCGCGCTCCTGGCGCTCGCCACGCTCCGGGCGATCGCCACGATCGTTGCGATCACCACGGTTCTCGCCGGCAAAGCCCTGGCGGTTGCCGCCTTCGCCATTCGCCTGTGCGTTGCCGTTCTGGCCAGAGTTATGATTGCCGTTCTGGTTGCCGTTCTGCTGGCCCCCAACGTTCTGACCGGCGCCGCCCTGGCTCCCGTTATTCTGACCACCAGCATTCTGCCCGTTGCCGTTCTGATTGCCACCCGCGCCTGCCGGCGCGTAGTTGCCCGCGCGGTCGTAGGGCGAGTTGGGGTCGGCGTAGTAATCGTCCTCGGCATAATCGTCGCCGTATTCGGCAGGACGGTCGCCCGAGCGCGGCTGGCGCTGCTCTTCCTGGCGCACGCGCTGATCGGCGATGACGCGGAAGTAGTGGTCGGCGAACTGGAGGTAGTACTCCTCCGTCACGCGATCGCCGTTCAAGTGCGCATCGTGCGCGAGCTTGCGGTACTTCTCGAGCATCTGCGGCGCGTTGCCGCGAGCCCTGCTGTCGATCCGGTTGAGCTGCTGCCCGCCTTGCTGACGATTGTTGTTCCCCCGGCCGCGCCGGCGGTTGTTGTTGTTATTACGATTGTTATTCAAGGATAGCGTTCCTCAAAACCCCGGATCAGTCGGAACCCCGCCAGGCCAGCTGGTCGAAATCCGCAATGCCGCATGTCGCTCCATCACGGGTCGCTGTCCGACAACCGTGATCCCGACATCTGCTGGGTCGCAACTCCCCCGCCGCGACCGATTGCAAATGCTGGAGTCGAACCGGGCATGGGAAAAATCCACGTCCATAGGCCGGTTCGATCTCTGACGTAGGTGGTGTACCACGAAAATCCAAGCGAAATCTTACGCCCGCAGCGTTAATTCGATGACCCGAGCGCGGCCACCTAGGTCGTGATGAACCTGGGTGGCGAACCCGCTCTCCCCGGCGATCGTGCAGACGGCATGGGTCTGGCTCGCGCCGATCTCGATCAGCGCCGTGCCGCCCGGCGTGAGCAGGTCCGGCAATTGTGGGATGAGCAGTCGATAGTCGTCGAGCCCTTCAGGTCCTGAGAACAGGGCACCGGCCGGCTCGTAACTTCGAACCGAGGGGGCCAGGTCGGCATCCGTCTCGACATAGGGCGGATTGGCGAGGATCAGGTCGAAGCGGCCGAGGCCTTCGGCCCAACCTGCCTGCGACCAATCGGCCGCGATCATCCGCGCGCGCGTGCGCAGACCCAAGCTCTCGGCATTGCCGGATGCGACTGCGAGCGCTGCGGCGCTGCGGTCGATGCCAATGCCCTCCGCTTGGGACAGGTTCGCCAGCACTGCGAGAAGCAGCGCACCCGATCCGGTGCCGCAATCGAGCACGCGATGCGCGTTCGGCTTCGCGGTCAGCGCGCGCTCGACCAGGACTTCGCTGTCCCCGCGAGGGATCAGGACATCGGCTGTGACGCGGAATGGCAGGCCGAAGAATTCCTGCGTTCCGATGATGTAGGCGACGGGTTCATGTGCAGCGCGGCGTTCGACCAATGTGGTGAACTCGGCCGGCGCAGGGTCGTCCATGCGGCGCAGGAGCAGGTCGGAGCGGGTCACGCCTTGCGCATGGGCCATCAGCACCTCGGCATCGAGCCGCGCGGTGTCGCTGGTGGGGACGAGCCCGGCAGCGGCTTCGCGGATGGCCTGGGAGACCCTCACACCCCCAATTCCGTAAGTTTTTGTCGACCCCTCACCCATCCATCGCCGCCAGGCGCTTGGCCTCGTCCTCGGCGATCAGCGCGTCGATCATCTCGGCGAGGCCCGGGCCTTCGAGGATCTCGGGCAGGCGGTGCAAGGTCAGGTTGATGCGGTGGTCGGTAACGCGCCCTTGCGGGAAGTTGTAGGTGCGGATCCGCTCCGAGCGGTCACCAGAGCCGACCATCGCCTTGCGCGCCTCCGCCTCGGCGCCCTGGGCTTCGTCGCGCATCTTCTCGTAGAGGCGGGTGCGCAGGACCTGCATGGCTTTGGCCTTGTTCTTGTGCTGGCTGCGCTCGTCCTGACAGATCACCACTAGGTCGGTCGGCAAGTGGGTGATGCGCACGGCGGAGTCCGTGGTGTTGACGTGCTGGCCGCCGGAGCCGCTGGCGCGATAGATGTCGATCTTGAGGTCCTTGTCGTCGATCTGGACGTCGACTTCGGTCGGCTCAGGCAGAACCGCGACGGTCGCGGCGGAGGTGTGGATGCGCCCGCCGCTTTCGGTCACCGGCACACGCTGGACGCGGTGGACGCCGCTCTCGAATTTCAGCTTGGCGAACACACCGGTGCCCGCGATGTTGGCGACCACTTCTTTGAAGCCGCCGACATCGCTGGCGCTAGCGCTGATCATCTCGACCCGCCAGCCCTGCTCGGCGGCGTAGCGTTCGTACATGCGGTAAAGGTCGGCGGCGAACAGCCCGGCCTCGTCGCCGCCGGTGCCGGCGCGGATCTCAAGCATGGCCGGACGCTGGTCAGCCGCATCGCGCGGCAGCATGGCGAGCGCCAGGCGGCGCTCGGCCTC
The DNA here is from genome assembly GCF_902506425.1 of Novosphingobium sp. 9U. Lineage (NCBI taxonomy): Bacteria > Pseudomonadati > Pseudomonadota > Alphaproteobacteria > Sphingomonadales > Sphingomonadaceae > Novosphingobium > Novosphingobium sp. 9U. Next base: position 1,878,260 of record NZ_LR732469.1, read on the forward strand.
CGGCAGTTCGGCCTTGAGGCGCTGCGCTTCCTCCTCGGCCAGCGCGCGCATCTCGGGGTCGGGGTCCTGGAGGGTCTGCAGGCTTTCCAACTCACCGCGCATCGCGAGCACTTCGGACGCGACGCGGGCGACAGGCTCCAGCTCGGCGTAGTTGCGGCTGGTGGCGACGAACGCGTCGCCTTCCAGCGTGCCCGAGGCGAGGCGCGCTTCCAGCTCTGCGAGGCGACCGGTGAGCTGCTGCAGGCGATGTTCGGAGATCGTGCTCATCGGCGCGTTCTCGCGAAGCAGACGCGATCACCCATTGCTGCCGATCCGCGAGGGAATGGCATGCAAGGGCACGCGCTCCTGCTCGCCGGTGATTAGGTCCTTCACCATCGCCTCACCGGCCGCGAGTTCCTCGTCGCCGACGATCAGCGCGAAGCGGGCGCCGCTGTCGTTTGCCCGGCTCATGCGCTTCTTCATGTTGCCGCGATATCCCATGTCGACGGCCAGCCCCGAACGGCGCAGCGTCGCCGCCAAGCCCAGGCAGGCAGTGTCCGCCGCCGGCCCGAGTGGGATGATCGCGACATCGGCCTTGGCCTCCGCCACTTCGCCGGCATCGGCGACCAGCATCGCCAGGCGCTCGATCCCCGCAGCCCAACCGACCGCCGGAGTGGCCTGGCCGCCGAGCGCTTCCATCAGACCGTCGTAGCGCCCGCCGCCCAGCACGGTGCCTTGCGCGCCGAGCCGGTCGGTGACGAATTCGAACGCCGTGTGCCGGTAGTAGTCGAGCCCACGCACAAGGGCCGGGGCGCGGGTATGAGCCACCGCCGCGGCCTCGAGCCCTTGTGTCACCGCCGCGAAGAAGTCCTGCGCCTCTGGGGACAGGTAATCGTCGATCCGCGGGGCGGCGTCGGCGAAGGGCCGGTCGCGCGGGTCCTTGGAGTCGAGGATGCGCAGCGGATTGCGCTCCAGCCGGTCCTGAGAGTCCTCCGACAAGTCGGCCGCATGCGCGCGGAAGTACTCGACCAACGCCGCCCGCCAGGCATCTCGGCTCGCCGCATCGCCCAGGGTGTTGAGCTGCAAGGTAACGCCATCGGCGATGCCCAGCTCGCGCAGGAGGTGGTCGGCCATGACCAGCAGCTCGACATCTGCCGCCGGCTCGGGTGCGCCGATCACTTCGGCATCGATCTGGTGGAACTGGCGATAGCGACCCTTCTGCGGCCGCTCGTAGCGGAACAGCGGGCCGTGTGTGGCGAGCTTCAACGGTGCGTGCTGCTGCCATCCGTTGGTGATGAAGGCGCGGGCGATACCGGCGGTAAACTCAGGGCGCAGCGTCAGCGATTCGCCGCCGCGGTCCTCGAACGAGTACATCTCCTTGGATACGACGTCGGTGGTCTCGCCCAGCGAGCGGCTGAACACGGCCGTCTTCTCGAACACCGGCATTTCGGCACGCCTGAAGCGATAGAGCCGGCGAATACGCTCGAAGGTCTCGACCACTTTGGCGAAGGCCTCGGCCTGGGCGCCGAAGATGTCCTGGGTGCCGCGGATGGCCTGAGGGGTAGCAACGGTGGGAGTGGCAATGCTCATGCGCGGGCGCTTAGCGGACGCGCGCAGCGAAGCAAAGCGGCGGAGCATGTCCCGTCAGTTTGGGACTTGCGATCTTCAGCGGTGTGGGCAAGGTTTTCCTGGCATGACAATACGATCTGCGGTCGCACCGCTCGCCATCCTCCTTTCCCTCGCGATGCCCGCAGCCGCGCAGCAAGCCGGCAGCAACAGCGCGCCCGAGGCGCTCGCCCTGCCGCCGGAGCTGCCAGCGCCGCGCGATGTTGCTTATCCGGGCACGATCGCGCTCAACATCGATGCCACCGATACCCGGCGCGGCATCTATGCGGTAACGCAGACGATCCCCGTCGCTGCCGGCACCCGCGACCTGACGCTGCTGGAGCCGCTGTGGATCCCGGGCGGCCATAGTCCACGCAACAGCCTGGCGCTGTTCGCGCAGATCCGCTTCGAGGCGGACGGCAAGCCGATCGCCTGGCAGCGCGACGACGTGCAGGTGAACGCCTTCCACCTCGCGCTGCCTGAGGGCATCAAGACGGTCACCGCCCGCTTCGTCCACACCTCGCCGCTGCAGACAGCCGAGGGTCGGATCACCATGACGCAGGAGATGCTGAACCTGCAGTGGGAGAAGATGAGCCTCTATCCCGCCGGCTACTACGCCCGGCAGATCCAGGTCGTGCCGACCGTCAAGGTGCCGGCCGGCTGGAGCGTGTTCACCGCGCTTGATGGCATGACGCGCCAGGGCGACACGGTGCGCTGGAGCAAGGTCGATTACGCCACTCTGGTCGATTCGCCGATCTTCGCAGGGCTTCACGCCAAGAGCTGGGACCTGGGGCAGAACGTGAAGCTTGACGCGGTCGCCGACGATGCGCGCGATCTGGCGATCAAGCCCGAGCACCTGGAAACCTACCGCAAGCTCGTCACCGAGGCGACGGCGCTGTTCGGGGCCCGGCACTTCGACCACTATGACCTGATGCTGGCGCTGACCGACCGCATGGGCGGCATTGGCCTGGAACACCACCGCTCCAGCGAGAACCAGATGGAGCCCAATACCTGGGTCGACTGGAAGGAGATGGACTGGGATCGCAACGTCATGCCCCACGAGCTGGTGCACAGCTGGAACGGCAAGTACCGCCGCCCGGCCGATCTCTGGACGCCCGAATACCAGTACCCGATGCGCGGCAACCTGCTGTGGGTCTACGAGGGACAGACGCAGTTCTGGGGCTTGGTATTGGCGGCGCGCTCGGGCGTGCAGAGCAAGGACGTGGTGCTGGGCGCACTGGCGGCGCAGGCGGGGCGCTACTCCGAGGGGCTCCCGGGCCGTAGCTGGCGCTCGGTCGAGGATACGACCTACGATCCGATCATCAACGGCCGCAAGGCGCTGCCGCACGATTCGCTCACCCGCGGCGAGGACTACTACAACGAAGGCGCACTGGTCTGGCTGGAGACCGACCAGGTGATCCGCCAAGGCACCCGCGGCGCCAAGGGCATGGACGATTTCGCCCGGGCCTTCTTCGGCATGCGCGATGGCGACTGGGGTGAGCTGACATACACCTTCGACGATGTCGTGAGCACCTTGAACAGCGTCTACGCCCACGACTGGGCCAGCTTCCTGCGCGACCGGCTCTACAAGCCCAACGCGCCCGCCCCGCTCGCAGGGATCGAGAAGGCAGGCTACAAGCTGGTGTGGAAGGACAAGCCCAATGCCTACACCGAAGGCGCGTCCAAGGACCGCAAGACGCTGGACCTGACTTATTCGCTCGGCCTCGCCATCAACAACGAAGGCGAAGTCACCTCGGCGGTGTGGGACGGCCCGGCTTTCAACGCCGGCGTGGTCAAGGGCGCCAAGATCGTCGCGGTGAACGGCACCGCCTATACGCCCGAGGTGATCAAGGACGCGGTCACCGCAGGAAAGGGCAGCAACAAGGCGATTGAGCTGCTGGTCAAGCGGGGCGAGCAGTTCCAGACGGTGCCGGTCACCTGGAACGGCGGCCTGCGCTATCCCTGGCTGGAGCGGGTCGGCGGGAAGGAAACCGGGCTGGACAAGCTACTCGCGCCGAAGGGCTGAAAGCGAAGCAGCGGGCGTGCGTCTTGCCATCCTGAAGCCCGTTCATGTCGAGCGAACGTGGGCAACATGCGCGTAAGGTTGGTGCACGATGCCCTTCACACCCCCGCGCAAGCTTACCGAATAGCAAGCATCAATTCACGTTGCGGCGCAGCATTGTCGCCGCTAAGCCGCCCGCACCCAAGTCAACCGCGGCATCTGCGCTGCAGGAGAGAAGGACGGCCATGCGTATCGACATGATTCCCGTTGGAGACAATCCACCTGAAAGTCTGAACGTGATCATCGAGGTGCCGGTCGGTGGCGAGCCGGTTAAGTACGAGTTCGACAAGGCATCGGGCGCACTGTTCGTGGATCGCATCCTGCACACGCCGATGCGCTACCCCGCCAACTATGGCTTCGTGCCGCACACCCTCTCGCCCGACGGCGACCCGCTCGACGCGCTGGTGATCGCGCGCTCGCCCTTCGTGCCCGGCTCGGTCGTCGCCGCGCGGCCGATCGCGGTGCTGAACCTTGAAGACGAAGCCGGCGGCGACGAGAAGCTGGTCTGCGTGCCCGCCGACAGCGTGTTCCCGTATTACTCCAACGTGTCCGAGAAGGACGACCTGCCCGGCATCGTCATGGAGCAGATCGAGCACTTCTTCACCCACTACAAGGACCTGGAAAAGAAGAAGTGGGTCCGCGTCGGCGTCTGGGGTGGCCGCGCCGAGGCGCACCGCATCACGCTGGAGGCGATCGAGCGGTACAAGGAGGCTGGTCCGGCCGGCGATCCGAAGCAGACCTGATCTTCGGGTTGGTGCAACAAAAAGGCCGGCGGGGAAACCTCGCCGGCCTTTTTGTTGCGATACGCGCCTCCTCTCCCCAGCGGAGAGAGGATGACGCGTCAGCTTACCACGCGCCCACCATTGACGCCGATCGTCTGGCCGGTGACGTACTGGCTGCGCTCGTCGCACAGCCATGCGCAGGCGTTGGCGATGTCGTCGGGCTCGCCCATGCGGCGCACCGGGATCGTCTGCAGCAGCACTTCGGTGGGGATCTGGAACCGGTCGCGGTTTTCTTCGGACATGATCGTGCCCATCACCGAGCCGGGCGGGATGTTGTTCACGGTCACGCCGTAGGGCCCGAACTCCTGCGCCATCGAGCGGGTCATCGTGATCACCGCGCCCTTGGACGAGGAGTAGCACACCATGTTGATCGCGCCTGTCTGCCCGCTCGAGGACGAAATGTTGACCACGCGGCCCCAGTTCGCCGCCTTCATGTCGGGCAGGACCAGCTGGGTCATGATCATCGGCCCGCGCACGTTGATGGCGTAGACGAAGTCCCAGCGGTCGTCGGTCAGGTCCTCGAACTTGGTGAAGTCGGTGACGCCGGCGTTGTTGACGATGATGGTGATGGGCCCCAGCGCGTCGCGGCACTTCTCGACCGCAGCGCTGGCAGAGGCGCGGTTGGAGACATCGGCGCCCAGCGCGATGGCGGTGCCGCCGGCATCCTTGATCGCCTGGACGGTGTTGGCACAGCGCGCTTCGTCGAGGTCGAGCACGCCGACTGCGACGCCTTCCTTGGCCAGTCGCTTGGCGCAAGCGGCGCCGATGCCGGCAGCTGCGCCGGTGACGATGGCGACTTTGTAGCTCATGTTCAGATTCCTCCCGGAAGTTGTTCGCGCAGCGTGGCTAGGGCGAAAACGTCCCGCGGTGAACCCTCAATTTGAACGCCTGTTCAGCGGATCGTCGGGACGGAACAGCCAGCCTGCGAGCTTGCTCAAATCTCGATCTTGTAGAGCTTCGCCGCATTCCGGCTGAGCACCTTGTCGCGCTCCTCGAAGGTCAAGTTGCCCAGGCGTCCTTCCAGGTTCTCGATTGGGTAGAGCCCGGTGGGATGCGGGAAGTCGGTTTCGAACAGGCAATTGTCAATGCCCACGCGGCGCAGCACGTCGTCCAGCCCCTCCTGCTCGAACCAGAAGCAGGCGTAGAAGTTGCGCTTGAAGTACTCGGACGGTTTCATCGCGAAGCTCTTGGGCGCGGCGATCTCGGCCAGCTGGTAGTCGATCGCCTCCATCATGAAGGGCACCCAGCCCACTCCGCTCTCCACCGAGACGAACTTGATGCGGGGAAAGCGATCGAGCAGCCCCGAGTAGATGATATTCGCGACCACCCGGCCGTTGTTGAAGAACAGCATCGCGCCGCCCAGCCCTGAGCGCAGGTCTCGCGTCAGCGAGGGCCAGCCCTGCTGTCCGATCCAGTCCATTGACTGCTCGGAGGCGCCGATGTGGAAGTTGACCGGCATTTCCAGGCTCTCGCACGCCGCCCATAGCGGGTCCCAGTGCTGGCTGGCGAGGTCCGGGATGAGGTTACCGTCGTCGTCCTTGTGATAATGCGGGTCGGAGTTGATGTTGATCCCACGCAGGCCCATGGCCCGGCAGCGCTCGGTTTCCTTGATAGCTTTGCTCACGTCCCACCAGGGCAGCAGCGCCATCGGGAAGAAGCGGCCGTTCGACGCCTCCTGCATCTCGGCCACGGCGTCGTTGTAGAGCTCGACACAGACCTGGCGCAGCTCGGGATCGACCTTGGCCGTCGCCTGGCCGCCGAAGCCCAGGATGTTGGGGTAGACGATCTGGGCATGGATGCCGGTCTCGTCCATCACCTGCAGCCGCTCGGTCAGGCTGGAGGAGCCGGCGTGGACGTCGTGCATCTCCAGGCCGAGGAACTCGTCGAGGTTGCGCACTTTGGTCCCGTCCTTGCGGATAGAGCTGTTGGGATGCGCCTTGAAGCCGATCACCTTATCGCCGTCGATCACCCAGCTTTGCGCGCCGTTGTGCATCTTCACTTGCGGAACGCGGTCCTTCCACTTGGCCGGAGCGCGGCTGGTCCACAGGTCCCAGGGCTCGGTCAGGTGGGTGTCGGCATCGATGACCTTGATGGTCTGCCCTCGTTCACTTTGGGCTTGCGGCTTGTCGAGGGCGGCGGTGGCCATGGCGTCTCTCCCTTATGTCTCTGGCAGGAGTGGTCGCGCAGAGCGGGATTGGCGGCAAGTTCTGCGCCTCCAGCGGCCCTGCTCGATCGTCCGCTTATCTCCCCCGGACGGAAGGTACCCTTCGCGCGCTTCTATCCGCGCGGTTGGCGCAGCAGGATGGCATGCCGGCGCTCGCCCGCAGCGGCGGACTTGCTCGCTGGATCCTGCGGCACGGGGCGATCCACGAGAGGGGCCGCCCGCCCCAACAGTGGCTTGAACCGCGGCGCCTCCGCCGGCTGTGCTTGGCGTTCGCGCGCGATCTCGCGGTGGCGGCTGGGAGTGACCCCGAAATGGCGGGTAAAGCGCCGGCTGAACGCCGCCTCCGAGCCATAGCCGGCAAGCTCGGCGATCTCGGCCAGCTTGAGCTTGCCTTGCGCGAGCAGTGCGGCCGCTGCGTCCATGCGGCGCGCGGTCACCACCTCCATCGGGGCCTGGCCGAGCCGTTGGGTGAACTGCGCCGCGAAGTTGGAGCGCCCCATGCCGACGGCCCGCGCCAGCGACTCGACTGTCCAGGGATGCGAAGGATCGCCGGCGATGAGCTGCAACGCCTCGCCGATCGGATCATCCAGTTCGGGCGAGAGCCAGGCGCGTGCCCCCGGAGCGCTGCGCAGCGCGGCCACCACCAGCGTATCGGCCAGGCGCGTCAGCAGCGCCGTGGCGCCGGCGCCGATCGCCGCACGCGCCAGGGCATCGCGCGGGACCACGCCCTCCGCGCCGAGGCGCAACACCGGTGCCAGGGTCGCCGGCGAAGCCTCCGCCGGCCAGGCCGCGGACAGTCGGCCGCTGAGCACACGAGCGGATATCGCGCTGCCCTGGCCCAGCACGAAGGCGGGCGGCACGTCGGCCTCGCACGGGGTGCGCAGGAACTCCAACGGCTCGGCAGACGCGCCGGCGGTGGTGCGCAATGCATGCGCCTCACCCGAGAGGATGGCGACGGCATCTCCCGCGCCCAGTTCCAGCTGCATTCCGCTGACACCCGCAAGGCGGACGGTGCCATGGATGACGGCGTGGACGTGCACCGACCCGGCCGCCGCGGGGATCGCGAGGCCGGCGGGTGCGGCAAGGTCGGCATAGCACCACGTCCGGCCCGCCAGGCGCAGCCCCGCCAGCAGCTCGGAAAGCGAGCGGTCGGATGGCCGATGGCCTGGCATGCGTCTCCCACCTTCGGTTTCGCCGCCGAGCTTATGCCATTGCCGCGCCCGGTCAATCGCGCCAACAAGCGTGGCGAGGGAGGAAATCGGGCAATGCCGACGCTGGAGATCACGATCGACGTCAGCGATGCCGCGCGCCTGGGCGTCGCCGCGCACATCGCGGCCACCGTGACCCTGCCCGAGCACGCGCCCGTTGATCACCCCATAGTGTGCTTCGCACGGCCGAGCAGCAGCTACACGCGCGCCTACTATACGCACGACCTGCCCGGTGCCGGTGCTGGCGCCCAGGCTGCGTTCCACGCCGCCCGCGGCTGGATCTTCGTCGCGCTCGATACACTGGGCTGCGACCGCTCGCCCGAGGCCGAGGCGCTTGATCGCGAGCGGCTCGACTTCGCGACGCTGGCCGCCGCCGCCCATGCCGCCGAGCAAGACATCCTCGCCCGGCTGGCGAACGGCGTGCTGCTGGCCGGTTATCCGCCGGTGATCCAGCCGACGGTGCTGGGCCTGGGCCTGGCTCTCGGCGGAGCGCTGGCGATCTACCAGCAGGCGCGGCACCGCAGCTATCATCGGCTGGGCGTGCTGGGCTTCAGCGCCGTGCACACCCATCCGCTGGCGCCGCCGGGCGGAGAGCTGGTGACCGTGGGCTGGTACCCGCGCGACGCGGGGCTGGAGACTGGATGGGGCGAGGGCGCCGAGCCGCTCAACGCCGAGGCGCTGGCCGCGGCGGAGCGGAGCGGACGGGGCGGTGCGGCCTGGGCGGCGCTGGCCTGGGGCTTCCACTATGACGACGTGCCGCGCGAGGTGGTCGAGCGCGACTTGCGCCACTACGACGCGATTGCGGGCGGCACCGCCGAGCATGGCGACGATGGGCCCTGGTACGCCCGCCGCACGCCCGAGCGCGCCGCCCGCTCCACGCTGACGCCCGGCGTGGTCGCGACCGAGGCTGCGGCGATCACGGTGCCGGTGCTGGCCGCGATGGGCGAGCGCGATCTCGTGCCCGATCCGGCTGGTGAGGCGCGCGCCTACCGCTCGGCCAGCAGCATGGACTTGTTCGTCTGCCCGCGCATGGGCCACGTCCACAACATGGCCGGCACGCGCGCATTGCTGTGGGAGCGGCTGGACTTGTTCGGGCAGTGGTGTGCGGCGGTGCGCGCTGCAAGTTGAGCCGAGAGGTCAGGGTTCCTGCCTCTCCCTTCAAGGGGAGAGGGCGACTGGCGGCTGGTGTGCGCCTTACAACTCGCGCGTCATGCACATGCTGAAGTCGTCGGACACATAGTCCCCGAACGGCGCGCATTCGACGAAGCCGTTCGCCCGGTAGAGCGCCTGCGCGGGGTGGAACGGCGCAGGCCGGCCGGTCTCCAGGCTCACCCGTGTGTAGCCCCGCGCCCGCGCCTCGGCGAGCAGGCGGTCGAGGATCGCCTTGCCTACGCCCCGGCCGCGATACTCCGGCGCGGCGCGCATCGATTTCAGCTCACCATGCTCCTCGCCCAAGTGCTTGATCGCGCCGCAGCCCGCGAGCGTTTCGCGCTCTCCCTCCCTGGCCCAGGCCGAGAAGAACGCGAGATCGGGCTGGCGCAGCCGCTCGGCTGGCATGGCGTGGACGCTTTGGGGCGGACTCCACTGGTGCATGTCGTCGAGGTGCAGCTGGAGCAGTGCCAGGATCTCAGGGCCCGTGAGGTCGTCGGGCACGATCCGCAGGTCGGCGATCATGGTGGGTCCCCCGCATGCTTGTCGGCCTTGCGCCGGCCCATTCGCATGCCCGCTTCCAGCCGGGCGCGCAACTGGGCGTAGTAGGCCTCCAGGAACGCACGCGATTCGGGCACCCAGGGATCGCGGCCGATCTTGGCGGCGATGGTCGCTTGCACCGATTCGATCGCCGCCTCGCGGTCCTCGCGCAGGATGCGCTCGAGCGTCTGCAGCTCGTATTCGCCGTAGACCGCCAGCTCGGCCTCGGTGAACCGGTAGGCGGACGCCTCAGCCGCGGGCCTGGCCGGCACGCTCATCGTCGGCTCCAGCTTGCGGCGCGGCGCTTCGACCACCCAGGTTCCCGCGATCACGTCCCCGGCCCGCAGCCGGTCGCGGTTGAAGCAGGGGAACAGCAGGAACATCGCGAACCAGGCGGTGGCGGCGAGCCACGCCGGCGGGCTGTCCACCCCGGCAGAGGCGATGAAGGCAACTGGCAGGAACAGCTCGATATCGCGCAGTAGGTTGCGCGCGATCACCATCTCTGCCGTGAGGCGGCCGCCGTCGCGCGCGGCGATGCGGATGCCATTCACCCGCTTTCCAGGCGTCGCACCGCGCGGACCCAGCTCGAACCACAGGAACCAGGCGTAGCGCGCGAGGAAAGCGGTGATCATCCAGACCACAATCAGGAACTGCAATGCGGCAGGCGCCTCGCCACCGCTGCCGAAGCGCCCGATCAACTGTGCGACACCGCCTGCGAGCGAGATCAGCGCGATCGTCACCGCCACGAACACGGCGCCCAGGAACACAAAGTCGAGCATCAGCGCCCCGGCGCGGGCGCCGCGGCTCGCGACAGTCAGCGGCAGCGCGACGCCTTCGGGGGTGACCAGCACACGGTCGCGCACGCTGCGCCGGTACCGCGTCGGCATGGCGGCGGTGCGCGCCATCAGCGGCGCGCTCCAGCGTGGGCGTGTGGCCGCTCGGGCGCAAAGGCGAAGAAGTAGGCGCACCAGAGTGCCAGCATGAACCCGCCGATGGCGAGCCGGCCCGGTGTATTGTCGACCAGCTGGCGGGCAAAGCCCTCCAGGATCGCGGCCACCACCAGCATGATCACCACGCCGGCCATGACTTGCGCGGCGCGCCGCCCGGCTTCAGAGGCGGCGGCAAGCACGCTGCGGTTGCCGGGAAAGGCCATGGCCCGGCCGATGTGGAGCCCCGCTCCGCCCGACAGCAGGATTGCGGACAGCTCGGTGGTGCCGTGGACGCCGATCCAGGCGGCGAAGTCCATAGTGAGGCCTGCGCCGTGGTAGAGCCAAAGCATGGCGCCGAGGATCGCGGTGTTCTGCACCAAAAGCAGCAGCGTCGGCACCCCGAACGCAAAGCCGAGCGCGAAAGCCAGGATGGAGACGCCGGCGTTGTTGCTGAACAAGTAGGCGGCGAACGCACCCAGCCCGTCCTGCTCGCCATGGCCGAACAGCGTGGCGCGCAGGGCCTCGCGGCTGGCACCTGGCACACGGGTGTCGGCGAACTGGCCCGGCACCAGCGCCTGGTACCACTCCGGATCGTGCGCCACGAGCAGCCAGCCCACCAGCACGCCCGCGCACATCACCGCAAAAGCAAGCGCGAGATCGAGGCCCAGCCCGCGCACGGAGCGGCTCCAACCGCTACCCAGGAAGGTGCGCAGCCAGTCGATCAACGACGAGCGCGGGCCGTAGACCACGAACCACGCGCGCTGCACCAGCGACTCGAGATAACCCAGCGTAGCCGCATCGAGCGAGATCGCGCGCGCGATCGAAAGGCTTGAGGCAACGGTGCGGTAGAGCTGCGGCAGCGCCAGCAAGTCCTCGTCGCTGATGCGGCGCAGGCGGCCGCGCTCCATGGCGGTGACGATCGCGTCGAGGCGCTGCCAGTCTGCCTCGCGCTCGATGCGGAAGCGGTCGGAGCGCAGGAGGGCGCCCATCAAGGTAGAGGGGGTGAGGGGCGACGAATCCATCACCCGATCACCCCCTTGCGCTTGATCGCGAAGTAGGCGTCGAGCAGCCGCGTGCCGATCTTGTCCCAGGGCGCTTCGATCACATCCACCCCCAGCTGCCGCAAGCGCTGCAGCACCAGCGCACGCTGGCGCTGCAGGCCATCGGCCGAGACCGCCATCGCCACGCTCGAAAGGTCCGCCGGGGCGGCGACCGCCAGATCCTCCAGCTCGCTGTCGGCCAGAGTCACGAACAGCACCACGTGGCGCGCGACCAGCCGCGAGACGCTTTCGACCATCAGCTCCGCCCCGGTGGGATCGGTGAAGTCGGAGAACACCACCACCAGCGAGCGCCGCGTCAGCCGCGCCGAAAGCGTCGCCATGGCCAGGGTGAAGTTGGGCTCCTCTGGGCGGTAGTCGAGCGCGGCGGCGGCGCGTTGCAGGCGGTGGAACTGACCCGAGCCGGAGATGAACGGACTCATCGCCTCGGGTCTTGCCGCAAAGCCGTAAAGCGCCACTCGGTCGCCGCCCTTCAGCGCGACATAGGCAGTGGTGAGCGCGGCGCTGGTGGCGCGGTCGATGCGGGCCATGCCGGCGACGGGTTCGCACATCGCCTGGCCGCAATCGAAGGCGAACACGATCTGGTTGTTGCGCTCGGTCTCCATCTCCTTGGCGTAGAGGTGACGGTGGCGGGCCGAGGCCTTCCAGTCGATGCGGCGGCGATCCATGCCGGGCTGGTACTCGGCCAGCGCCTCGAACTGGGTGCCCTCGCCGCGGATGCGCCGGGCAATGAGGCCGAACTGCGCGTCGCGCAGAAACGTCTGCAGCGCGGGGCTGCGCACGTCGGACAGGTTGGGCCAGATGCGCACCTCCTCGCCCAGCACCCGCGCGTGCTGGCGGGCACCGAGGCCGAGCGGGCCGGTCCAGCGCAGCCAGGCGGCGGTGACGCGCGCCGTGCCGCGTCGCGAGGGGGTGAAGGGGGCGCGGCCGGCCATGACGGCTTGGCCGCCGAGTGGCGCCGAGGCGCGGCCTGCCTCGACAAGGCGCGGATCGCAGGCAAGCGCAGCCTCCGCCCCGCTGCGGCGGCCGCTGCGAAACTGCGCGTGGAAGGCGAAATGGTGCTCGGCGCCGACTTCGGCATCGCCAGGCACGCTGACGGTAAAGCTCTCCAGCGGCCCGGCGAGCAGGCCGTCGACGATGGCGAGAAGTAGGACGAGCAGCGCCAGAGCCACCACCGCCAGCCATGCCCCCGGAGCGATCGCAGCGACCAGCACCGCTACGGGCGCCAAGCCAGCGAGCACGGCGACCGTGCGTGCGGTAGGAACGAGCGGGGACACTAAGGGCTTTCCTCCGGCATCAAGCTACCACCCGCCCATCCCGTTCGTGTCGAGCGAAGTCGAGACACGCAAGCGCTACAGCCACGTGTCTCGACTTCGCTCGACACGAACGGAGAGGGTTGCAGAATGGGGCGCCGGATGGTGTTCATGCTCTGGCTCAGCGCGGCGCCTCGGTTGCGGCGACGAGCGATGCGACGAGATCCTCGACTTGCCGACCCTCGATCTCGGCCGAAGGGCTGAGCGCCAGGCGGTGACGCAAGGTAGCCGCAGCCAGCGCCTTCACATCGTCAGGCAGCACGTAGTCGCGCCCCTCCAATGCCGCCCGCGCCCGCGCTGCACCGGCCAGCAGCACTGCAGCGCGCGGCGACGCGCCGAGCGCCAAGTCATTGCTCTCACGCGTCGCGCGGACCAGGCGCACCACATAGTCCGCCACTGGCTCGGCGAGGGTGACTTGCGCCAGTGCCTCGGTCGCTGCGGTAAGCTGTTCTGACGTCACGACCGCCACGATCCCCAGTTCGGCCGGATCGGGCAAGCCCCGGTTCTCGGCATAGCGGGTGACGATCGCGCGCTCCTCCTCGTGGCTGGGATAGGGCACCGAAAGCTTGAACAGGAAGCGGTCGAGCTGCGCCTCGGGCAGCGGGTAGACGCCCTGGCTCTCGATCGGGTTCTGCGTCGCCACCACCGTGAAGTGCGGCGGCAGCTGGTGCCGTGTGCCGTCCAGCGTCACCTGCCGCTCCTGCATCGCTTCCAGCAGCGCGGCCTGCGTTTTGGGCGGGGTACGATTGATCTCGTCCGCCAGCAGCAGCTCGCGGAAGATCGGCCCGCGCGTCAGCGTGAAGGTGCTGGTCTGGAAGTTGAACAGGTTGGAGCCCAGGATGTCGCCCGGCATCAGGTCCGGCGTGAACTGGATGCGGCCGTAGTCGAGCCCGAGGCTGGCCGCGAAGCTTTGCGACAGGAAGGTCTTGGCGGTGCCGGGCGGGCCTTCGAGCAGCACGTGCCCGCGCGCCATCAGCGCGATCAGGAGGTGGTCGACGATCTCGGCCTGGCCGACCACCGCCTTGGCAATCTCGCCGCGGATGGCGGTGGCCAGGTCGGCGACCTCGGAGAGAGGCATGGTCATCTGGTAAGCGTCCTTTCGAGCGCATGGAGATCGGCCGCGGCCTTGACCAGCTCGCGCTCGGAGCGCGCCTGGCCCAGCCTTGCGGCGGCTTGAGAAAAGGCATGGTCGCCGCGACCCGCCGCGCGTGCGGCGCGGTCGAGGGCTGCGGCCTCCGCAGCAGCGTCGCCCGTCCGGGGCAGCGCGAAAGCGCGCGCAAGCCGCTGGCGCGCCGCTTCGGCATAGGGCCCGCCCAGCAAGTGCAAGCGGCGCGAGCGCACGATCAGCGCCGCCGCATTGCTCACCAGCGCGCGCTTGCCGAACGCGATCGAGCGCGAGGGCGCCAACGGCGGGCCGAAGCGCAGGAACGCGCGCCAGCCGGTCGTCGCCGCGGCCAGCAGCAGGCACAGCGTGGCGGCCAGGAACGGCGGGGTGAACGCCAGCGTCAGCAGGTTGGCCTTGCGCTCCAGCCCCGCCAGCGTGAGGTCGAAGGTGACCGGCTCGTCGCCTCCGTCCCGCGCCCGGGCGATCAGCTCGAGCGCCAGCAGGGCACGATCGCGGTCGGCCAGCGCGTAATTGTCGAGCAAGTCGGGCTCGGCCACGACCAACAGCGGATAGGCCGGCGCTTCCGCCTCACATGCCCGGCCCGACAGGCGAGGCGGGGCGGAGCCATCGTCGAGGTAGCCGGCGAGCGTCTGCCCGCGCGCATCGCGCACCAGCGCAGCGATCGCGCCTGACGACAGCGACTGCTCGGGCGCCTTCGCAGGCAACCGGCCCGAGCGGCCAAGCCCGTTCCAGCGCCACCCGCGGTCATCGGCGGACCGTTGCTCGATCCGCACGTCGAGCGAACCCAGGCTGGCGAGCTCATCCGCCCATTCGGGCGATTGTCCGCCTGCGACCATGACCCAGCCGGGCTTGGCCTTGCCGGCCGCTGCCACTTGCGCCGGAACCGGGAAGGCCAGCCACTTGGGCAGCACCAGCAGCGTGGGCCCGAGATGGCGATGGCGGCCGATCGCCTCCTCGATGTCGCGCGCTTTTGCGTGGACCGCCGGCGTCAGCACCAGCAAGCCCGGCCCGTCGAACGCCGCCTTGCTCCGGCTGCGACGCACCGTGGCGCCGCGCCGTTCGACGAGGTCGGCGAGGGCAGCAAAGCCGTTCAGCCCCCGCCCCTCGGCATGGGCGCCGCCGTTGTTGGCGTCGCCATCGGCCAGGCCGTTGCCGATCATCCACAACAGCGCGACGAAGACCACGCAGCCGAACAGCACCAGCATCAGCGCCGTGCGGACGGTAAAGGGATTGGCGCCGACAGGAGACATCGCCGCCTCGCTCATGCGCGCAAGTCCGCAAGCGCGAAGTCGGAATAGGCGGCGCGCGCGGCCTGCCAGTCACCCAGGTCGAGATCGCGCAAACCGAACAGGCAGCGCTCCACCCGCTCGGCGATTACGGCGAAGGCAGTCCGCGCAGCTTGCGGCAGCTGCGGCAGCGAGGCGATCTCGCGCGCGGTGCTGGCGGGCACCAGCGTGCCGGGGCGCCGCGCCCGGATCTGGCCGACGCTGCGCAGGAGCAGCAGATGCGCGGCCTCGCCGAAGCGGCCTTGCGCGGCGAGGCGGTCGGCGTCCTCCAGCAAGGCCAGCGCTTCCTCGCGGCTCGGCGTCCAGGCGTCCTGGGCCGGTGCGCGCCCACGCCAACGTGCGACCAGCGGGCCGAGCAGGCGCCAGGCCAGGAACGCGACCAGCAGCACGGCCAGGACGATCAAGCCTTTCTGCACCCAAGGCCAGGCTGCGACCAGCCACTCCGCCACCGGCCCGAACACCGCGCGCAGAGCTTTGCTCAGCCATTCGAGCCAGGCGGGCGTCTCGGGTGGCTTGACCGGCGGCATCGGGGCGAACTGGATGTCCGAGGACGCGCGGATCGCTTCCCAGTCGCGCGTGGCCGCCGCATCTACGCTGTTGGGGCCGCCCGCGCTCACCGGCCAAGTGGTGGCATGGGCGCGGGACCGGTGCAAGCGGGGAGGCGATCGTGCAAGATCCTACTTCCTACCCTTGCGGCGAGGATATCAGCTCAACCCCGCGCGCGTCCTTGCGGGTAGCTGCCCAGCATTCGCACGTACTTGCAGTGGAACGCCAGCTCTTCCATCGCGCGGTCGATGCGCGGATCGCCGGGTGCGCCTTCGATGTCGGCGTAGAAGGTCGTCGCTGCGAAGCTGGCGCCGACCTGGTAGCTTTCCAGCTTGGTCATGTTGACCCCGTTGGTGGCGAACCCGCCCAGCGCCTTGTAGAGCGCAGCCGGCACGTTCTTCACCTCGAAGATGAAGGTGGTCATCGCCGGGCCTGCCAGGCTTGCCGGATCTAGCGCCTCGCGCGCCAGGACCACGAAGCGCGTCATGTTGTCAGCCGCGTCCTCGACCCGGTCCTCCACGATCTCCAGCCCGTAGAGCTCGGCCGCCAACTTGGGCGCGATCGCGGCGGCGGAGGTGTCGCCCTGCTCCTTCACGTAGGCGGCAGCGCCCGCGGTGTCCGGGTAGGACAGCGGCACGATGCCGCGGGCGCGTAGGAAATGGCGCGATTGGCCGAGCGCCTGGGGATGGCTGTAGGCGCCGGTGAACGGCCCGGTCCCACCCTGAACGTTCTTCAGCCCCATAAGCGCATGGCGAATGGCCATGAAGTGCTCGCCCACGATCGCCAGCCCGCTCTCGGGCAGCAGGAAGTGGATGTCGGCGACGCGACCGTTCTGCGAATTCTCGATGGGAATGATCGCCCGGTCGGCACGGCCGTCCTTCACCGCGTCGAGCGCATCCTCGAAAGCAAAGCAGGGCAGCGGCAGGCACGCGGCGTCGTATTCCAGCGCGGCGCGGTGACCGTTGCAGCCGGGCGCACCTTGCAGCGCCAGCACGCGGGCCGGGTCGGCAGCGGCGGCGGCCTCCATCTGCGCGACGAGCGCACGGGCGGGTTGCGGGTAGGAATCCATGGTGCCGGGGCGCTTAGG
This sequence comes from Novosphingobium sp. 9U, assembly GCF_902506425.1. Taxonomy (NCBI): domain Bacteria; kingdom Pseudomonadati; phylum Pseudomonadota; class Alphaproteobacteria; order Sphingomonadales; family Sphingomonadaceae; genus Novosphingobium; species Novosphingobium sp. 9U. The sequence goes on from NZ_LR732469.1 coordinate 1,895,094, forward strand.
CCGCGTCGCTGGCGACCGCAATGGCTCTTGCACTCGCCCCCGCGCGACACTAGAGCGCGGAGCCAATCAGCTGACCAAAAATCTCCCGGGGCACCCGTTAATGGAAGATCGCTTCAATACCATCGCCGGCTGGACGCTATTCGCGGGCGTCGTCGCCCTGGGCCTGAGCAGCGTCAGCTCGCACTATTTCCGCGCCAACAAGCCGCACCGCCCCGAGAAGCTGGGCTACGTGATCGAAGGCGTCGAGGAAGAAGGCGGCGAGGGCGCCAAGGAAGCCCCGATCGCGACCCTGCTGGCTGCGGCCGATCCGGCCAAGGGCGAGGCGATCTTCGCCAAGTGCACCTCGTGCCACACGATCAACGCGGGCGGTGCCAACGGCATCGGCCCGAACCTGCACGGCGTCGTCGGCGAGGCGATCGGCCAGGGCGCCGGTGGCTTCGCGTTCTCCGACGCACTGAAGAGCAAGGGCGGCAACTGGACCTTCGACTTGCTCAACGAGTGGTTGAAGAGCCCCAAGGCCTTCGCGCCGGGCACCAAGATGACCTTCGCCGGCCTCTCCAAGGCCGAGGACCGCGCCAACATCATCGCCTACCTGAACACACAAGGTTCGAACCTGCCGCTACCCGCCGCTCCGGCTGCGGGCGCCGACGTGGCTCCGGCCGGCAAGGGCGCCGAGCCCACGCCTTCGGGCACCCAGGCTGCTGCCGGCGCGCTTGCCGCCAAGCCGCCGAAGATCGAGGGTGGCGACAAGGCTCCTGGTGCAGGCGGGGCGAACGAGAACGCCAAGGCCGGCATCAACGCGCATACGCCCTGATCCTTTTCGGCTGAGCTGAATTCGATTAGGCGGCGGGTGTGCAACCTGCCGCCTTTTCCATGCCGGCGCGACTTGTCCTTCCCGGCACGGGGAGGGGGACCGCGCGGAGCGTGGTGGAGGGGAGTCTCAGCCTAGCGCGACTTGGCCGGCAAGCTTGTGCGAGGTGGCGAGTCCCCACCACCCCTCCCCGTGCCGGGGAGGACAGCTGGGGGCGAGAGCAGCTGCCGCGACTTGCTGAGATCCTCCCCTGCAAGGGGAGGTGGCGCGCACGCAGTGCGTGACGGAGGGGTCGTCACCGCTGGCGTAGCGCGCGGAGAAAGGATTACACCCCTCCGTCAGCCGCTACGCGTCTGCCACCTCCCCCGTCGACAAGCTAAGGACAGGCTTGCTGGGGAGGATCTGGACATGGCTCATCGCCCGCCGGCGAGCGCGGGATAACGCCAAGGGTGATCAACAGGTCGGACGATGAAGCGGCCGGCGCTGCCCTGGCGACAGGGTTGGCTCGCGCTTCCAGTCTCGCGAATGTCCGGCGTGGGAAGGCGTAAGCGCCACCGGCTCGGCCCTGATCCACGAAGCACCGGCGAGACGGGCTCGCAGCTGATCGCCGGCCTCTCGTGAGAGAGCAAAGCTTCGTAGGGTTGCAGACGCCCGTCTAAGCGCCGGCCGCGGTGGTTGCGGGCAAGAGCGACAGGCCTGAAAGCCGCTCGTCTGCATCCGACCTGCCGCCCCTCTTAACCCATATGGTTCTAAATGTCAAGCTACAAGATCCTCCCCTGCAAGGGGAGGTGGCGCGCACGCAATGCGTGACGGAGTCACCGCTCACGTAGTGCGCTGAGGAGAGGACAACACCCCTCCACCACTGCCTATAGCGGCGGTCCCCCTCCCCTTGCAGGAGGATCTCGTATGGTTTCAGCGATTAGTCAGCCGCTGCGCCTCACCTCACTGGCAGGCGAGGCACTCATCGTAGTCGGTCGTCTCGCCGATCTCGAACTTCGGCGCCTCGGGCGTGTTGTCCGCCTCCACCCCGCCGGCGAACCCGGCGCGCTGGACCGACTTCGAGCGCAGGTAATACAGCGACTTGATGCCCTTCTCCCAGGCCTGGAAGTGGAGCATCATCAGGTCCCACTTGTCGACATCTGCCGGGATGTAGAGGTTCAGCGACTGCGCCTGGTCGATATACGGCGTGCGGTCGGCGGCGAACTCGAGCAGCCAGCGCTGGTCGATCTCGAAGCTGGTCTTGTAGACCGCCTTTTCTTCCGGCGAGAGGAAGTCGAGGTGCTGCACCGAGCCGCCATGCTCCAGGATCGAGTTCCACACGTTGGTGGAGTCCTTGGACTTGGAGGCGAGCAGCTTCTCCAGGTACGGATTCTTCACCACGAAGCTGCCCGAGAGCGTCTTGTGGGTGTAGATGTTCGCCGGGATCGGCTCGATGCACGCGGACGTGCCGCCGCAGATGATGCTGATCGACGCGGTCGGCGCGATCGCCATCTTGCAGCTGAAGCGCTCCATCACGCCCACGTCCGCCGCGTCGGGGCAGGGGCCGCGCTCGTTCGCCAGCAGCATCGAGGCCTCGTTGGCCTTCTGGTTGATGTATTGGAACATCTGCAGGTTCAGCGCCTTGGCCATCGCACTTTCGAAGCCGATGCCGCGCTTCTGCAGGTACGAGTGGAAGCCCATCACGCCCATGCCGACAGACCGCTCGCGCGCGGCCGAGTACTTGGCGCGCGCCATCTCGTCAGGCGCGCGGTCGATGTAGTCCTGCAGCACGTTGTCGAGGAAACGCAGCACGTCCTCGATCACGTGCTTCTCGCCCTTCCACTCGTCCCAGGTTTCCAGATTAAGCGAGGAGAGGCAGCACACCGCGGTGCGATCGTTGCCGAGGTGATCGCGCCCCGTGGGCAGCGTGATTTCCGAGCACAAGTTCGAGGTGCTGACCTTGAGGCCAAGCTCGCGATGGTGGCGCGGCATCATGCGGTTCACGGTGTCGTTGAACACGATGTAGGGCTCGCCGGTGGCAAGCCGCGTCTCGACCAGCTTCTGGAACAGCGCGCGAGCATCGACCTTGCCGCGCACCGAGCCATCCTTGGGGCTGCGTAGCGCGAACTCGGCGCCATCGCGCACGGCGGCCATGAACTCGTCGGTCAGCAGCACGCCGTGGTGCAGGTTCAGCGCCTTGCGGTTGAAGTCGCCCGAGGGTTTGCGGATCTCGAGGAACTCCTCGATCTCGGGGTGCGAGACGTCGAGGTAGCAAGCGGCCGAACCACGGCGCAGCGAACCCTGGCTGATCGCCAGCGTCAGCGAATCCATCACGCGCACGAAGGGGATGATGCCGCTGGTCTTGCCGTTGAGGCCGACCGGCTCGCCGATGCCGCGCACCGCGCCCCAGTATGTGCCGATGCCGCCGCCGCGGCTGGCGAGCCAGACGTTCTCGTTCCAGGTGGCGACGATGCCTTCGAGGCTGTCGTCCACTGAGTTCAGGTAGCACGAGATCGGCAGGCCGCGCCCCGTGCCGCCGTTCGACAGCACCGGCGTCGCCGGCATGAACCACAGCTTCGAGATGTAGTCGTAGAGCCGCTGGGCATGGCCCTCGTCATCGGCATAGGCGTCGGCAACGCGGGCGAAGAGGTCCTGGTACTTCTCGCCCGGCAGCAGGTAGCGGTCGTCCAGCGTGTCCTTGCCGAACTCGGTCAGCAGCGCATCGCGCGACGCGTCGGTCACCACGTTGAAGCGGCGGGCGTGGATGGTCTTGGAGTCGTCCGGCTTCTTCGCCGGCGCCTCGGCTACGAGCGCAGCCGTCGCCTCATCGCTCTTGTCCATGGCAATCACCTTCGTGACCTTGGGCTCGGCAGCCTTGGCAGCCGGCTTCTCGGCAAATGTCAGCTCGGTCTGATCGGCATCCACGGTGTCTATCAGCCCTTCGTTGCCCGTCCTGAAGTCCACGTCGCGTACCCCTTGCTGGCGATCTCGCCATTATCTGCAGTTCGAATCGCGAGGAGCCCAGCGTAGCACCGGCACAAAACAGGAACAACGCTCCTGCCGTGCTGATGCAAAGGCTGCTGCGCCCCTGTTCACGCCAATGTTCTCGCCCAGCAAGTTGCCGTTCCCAGCCGCTTGCTTGAATCTAGGTGTTGAGCCCCCCGGATCAACTGCCCACAACCCATAGTGCCCGATTGAATCTTCGGTGCAAGTGGCGGGCCGCCGAACGGATCGGAGGCGCGGCTGTGCACTCTCGCACCGCGACGCGCCGGAAGTCCTTGGCTGGATTGATACGCAAGAGGGAAATGCCCCGCTCAGCGTGATTCTTTTTCCACATTCCTGAGCGCCAAAACGAATCAGGCTTGCGGCGAGTTGAATCATCCCGTGCGGTTGCAGGCTGCTGTCCTCCCCGTCCCCCGGGGGACAAGTGAGCCATACGTCATCAAGCCCGCGTCCGCGGCAGGCCCAACGCCCGCTCGGCGATCATGGAGCGGTGGATTTCGCTGGTGCCGGCGTAGATCGTGGTGCCATGCGCGTGGCGGTAGGCGGTGTTGACGTAATCCGCTGCACCGTCGCGCTTCGACAGCGACAAGGGCGCGGTGAGGTCGAGCAGGTCGGAGCCGTCCTCCAGGAACTTCTCGGAGGTGAAGACCTTGGCCATCGGGCCGCAGGCGGGCAGGTCCTGCTTCTCCTCGGCGCTCCACAGCGAGCGCAAGACCAGCATCTCGCCGACCATGTGGTGCGCGTGCGCCTTGGCGAGGCGGACTTGCGCAGGGGCATCCTCGATCAGCGGCTTGCCGGCCAGCCGGATTTCACGCGCGAGGTCCTCGGCCATGCGGATCAGCATGCCATGGGCCTTGGTGAAGCCGCCGCCGCCGTGCTCCAGCTCCAGCGCGGCGCTCATCGCGCGCACGCCGCCGTCGACGGGGCCGATGCGCCAGGTGTCCGGTACCTTCACATTATCGTAGAAGGTCACGTTGGTGCGCTCGTCCTGAAAGGTGTGAACCGGTTGCACCTCGATGCCCTCGGCCTTCAAGGGCAGGATGAACATGGTGAGGCCCTTGTGCTTGGCCGCGTCCGGGTTGGTGCGGCACAGCATCAGCACGTAGTCGGCCAAGTTGGCGCCGCTGGTGAACATCTTGGTGCCGTCGATCCGCCAGCCGTTGCCCTCCGGTGTCGCCTTGGTCTGCGCCGAGAACACGTCCGAGCCCGAGCCCGGCTCGGAATAGCCGAGCGAGCAGACTGCCTCGCCGGCGAGGATCTTCGCCAGCACCTCGGCCTTGAGCTCGTCCGTCCCGAACTTGTCGATCATGGCGGCGGCCAGCATCGTCGTGCCCTTGGCATGGCCCGACCAGCCATGCTCCTCCCACACCTCCGACACGGCGTGGCGCGCGTAGGGGCTGGCGCTGCGTCCGCCTTGTTCTGGCGGCAGCTCGGGGAACAGCAGGCCAGCCTCGGCGAGCTTCTTGTGCACCACTGGATGGTGCCCGTCCCACGAGTAATGCGCATGCGCCTTCAGCTCGGGCGTCAGGGTCTCCTGGAAGAACCGGTCGACTTCGGCGGCGAGCGCGCGGGCATCCTCGCCCAGGTCGAAGTCGATCGAGACCGGGCCGACATCGGGCAGCACCGCCGCCTCACCCGCGTAGAGGCGACGTCCCGCTTCCTCCAGCAGGCGCGCGGGATCGCCCCAGATCAACGCCGTGGCCTTGGCGCGCAAGTTGTAGAGGTGGATGTCGTACTCGGTCGTCAGGCCATAGCCGCCGAAGGTGCGCAAGCTCTGGATCGCCGCGGTGCTGGCGGTGCGGGCCGCCCACCATAGCGCCAGCGGCATCACGGCGCTCGCGCGCGGGTCGCCTGTCGCGACCATGTGGATCGCCTTCCAGGCGAAGGCGCGGCCACCCTCGATCTCGGTGATGAAGTTGGCGAGCGGGTGGCTCATCGCCTGGAAGGTGCCGATCGGCACGCCGAACGCCTTGCGCTCGCAGGCATAAGCGGCGGCGAGCCGCACCGCCTCGCGCGCCAAGCCGAGCAGATGGCAGGCGGTGAGCAGCTTCCACTCCTCCAGCGCGGCGGCGAACAGCGCCAGCGCCTCGGGACCGGAGGCGAGCACGGTCTGGGTGGCGCGGCCGAGGTCGACCTCGGCGATGCCGTTGGCGGCCAGCGACTCGTCGACGCGGCGGTGAGCATCGGCAGGCGTGATCAGCACCAGGTCGTCGCCGCGCCGCGCGATCACCAGGTCGGCGCGGTCGCCGCCGTTCAGCCACTGCACCGGCTCTTGCGCGATGTCGCGGAAGGCCAGCGTCGCCACCTGCTCGCCCGCGATCACCGCGTCGATGCCCTCGCCGCTGGTAAGCGCGATCAGGCGGGCGGCTAGGATCGATTCGGCGATCGGGCCGAGAGCCAGCGTGCGGCCGGCTTCCTCCATCACCAGCGCGGCGTCGAGCGTGCCCATGCCCAGCCCGCCAGCCTCCTCGGGCACGCGCATGGCGAAGGTGCCCAGCTCGGCCAAGCCGGTCCACAGCTCCCCGTCGAAGCCCTCGCCCGCCATACTCTGACGTACCCGCGCGATGCTGCTCTCGCTGTCGAGGAAACGCGCGAAGCTATCGCGCAGCATCTGTTGGTCTTCGTTCAACCCGAAGTTCATGGCCCGCCTCTTCCCGCATCGCGGCCTTGCCGACCGCACTTTGTGATACGCAGTGTGTCATGTGCGGCGGCGCACCGTCAATTCGTGGCAACGCGCTCAGGCACGCAACCCGGCCGGGTTGGCCAAGCACCCCGCGCGTGCCACTATGACGGCAACCGCCACGCCGATGCTGCGTTGCGGAAGGATACGGTCTTGCGAACGGCGACGGGGAAGAACTTCAGCCATGATCAACATCATCAGTGCCATCATCAGCGGCCTGATCATCGGCGTGCTCGCGCGCTTCTTCTATCCCGGCTCGGTCAACATGGGCTGGATCGCGACCATCCTGCTCGGCATCGGCGGTTCGCTGGTGGCTGGGCTGGTGACGAGTCGTGGCTCGGGCGACTTCAATCGGGCGGGCTGCCTGGCCTCGATCGTGGGCGCGATCGTGCTGATCTTCCTGGGACGGGTGCTTGGGGTCGGCTGAGCTTCAAGAGGCGTACCCCTCTGCCGTAAGGGCGATTTCGCGCTAGGGCCTAGAGCATCGCTCCGCCATCGACCGGTATCACCGCACCCGTGATCCAGCGCGCGCGATCCGAGCAGAGCATGGCGATGGCGTCGCCGATGTCCTCGGGCTGCGCAACGCGCTTGAGCGCCTGGACTGAAATGGTCGCCTCCCGCCCTTGCTCGGTCTCGGTCCAGGCCGCGACCGGGCCGGTCGCCGTGGTCGCCGGCGCGACGGCGTTGACGCGGATCCAGCGGGGGCCGAGTTCGGCGGCGGCGCGGCGCACCAAGTGCTCGATCGCCGCCTTCATCGCACCATAGGCGGCAACCGCGCCGGTCGCCCGGCTCGCCGTCAGCGAGGAGAGGAACACCACGCTCGCGCCTTCCGCCAGCGTGGGAGTGAGGCTCTGCAGCAGGAAGAACGGAGCGCGCAGGTTCACGGCGGTCAGCTGATCGAACACGTCGGGCGTGCAAGCCGCGATGTCGGAGTTGCCCGGCATGATCGCAGCATTGAGCACCAGCGCGTGAAGGCCCTCGGGGCAGAGCTGGGCGACTTCAGCCGCAAGAGCTGCCGGCGTGGCAGGATCGGCCAGGTCGCCACCCACGACCTGCGCCTCGCCACCGCGCTCTCGGATCGTCCGAGCGACGTCGTCGGCCAGCGCGCGGTTGGCGCCGTAGTGGACGATGACGCGATAGCCATCGGCGGCGAGCGCCTTGGCAGTGGCAGCGCCGATGCCCTGCGAGGAACCGGTGATGAAGGCCGTCTTGGTCATCGCGTCTCTCCCTTTTACATTCCTCCCCTGCAAGAGGAGGTAGCAGTCCAGAGGACTGACGGAGGGGTGTAACCCTCACGGTCGAGCACTCCGCTAGCGGGGACATTCCACCCGCGCCTCCGGCGGCAGTCCCCTCCCCTTACAGGGGAGGATCTTGTCACTCCGATTTCATGGCACCAACACCGTATCCACCGCCTCGGCCGCCGTCTCGGGATAGTCGAGCGTGTAGTGCAGGCCCCGGCTCTCATGCCGCTTCAGCGCCGAGTGCACGATCAGCTCGGCGCTCTGCAGCAGGTTGCGCAGTTCGACGAGGTCGGTCGAGACACGGAAGTGGCGGTAATACTCCTCGATCTCGTGGTTCAGCAGCTTGATACGGTGCTGGGCCCGCTCCAACCGCTTGGTGGTGCGAACGATGCCGACGTAGTTCCACATGAAACGCCGGATCTCGGTCCAGTTCTGCTTGATGACCACTTCCTCGTCGGGCTCCGTGACACGGCTCTCGTCCCAGCCCTTGACCGGTGGGGGCGCATCGAACGCGTCCCAATGATCGAGGATGTGCGCCGCCGCCGCCTCGCCGAAGACGAAGCATTCGAGCAGCGAGTTGGACGCCAGGCGATTGGCGCCGTGCAGCCCGCTCTCGGTGCACTCGCCGGCCGCGTAGAGGCCGGGCAGGTCGGTGCGGCCGTCGAGATCGATGAGGATGCCCCCACAAGTGTAGTGCTGCGCGGGCACCACCGGGATCGGCTGCCTGGTCATGTCGATGCCGAGCCCCAGCAGCTTCTCGTAGATGTTGGGGAAGTGCTCGCGCACGAATTCGGCCGGCTGATGGCTGATATCAAGGTGCACGTAGTCGAGGCCGAAGCGCTTGATCTCGGCATCGATTGCCCGGGCGACGATATCGCGGGGCGCCAGCTCCAGGCGCTCGGGATCGTAGTAGGTCATGAAGCGCTTGCCGGTGCGCGGGTTGATCAAGTGCCCGCCTTCGCCGCGCACCGCCTCGGTGATGAGGAAGCTCTTGACCTCCAGGTTGTAGAGGCAGGTCGGGTGGAACTGCATCATCTCCATGTTGGAGACGCGTGCGCCAGCCCGCCAGGCCATGGCGATGCCATCGCCGGTGGCGCCGCGTGGCGCGGTGCTGAACTGGTAGACGCGGCCCGCGCCTCCCGTCGCCAGGATCGTCGCGCGCGCGGTGTGCGCTTCGACGGTGCCGCTCTCCTGATCGAGCGCATAGACGCCCCAGACCCGGCCCGAGCCTGAGTAGCGCTGCTCATGCTTACCGGTGATCAGGTCGATACAGGCGCGCCCCGGCAGTAGCGTGATGTTCGGGTTGTCCTGCGCCGCCTTGAGCAGCGCTGCCTGTACCGCCCAGCCGGTCGCATCGGCGACATGAACGATGCGCCGGTGCGAGTGCCCGCCCTCGCGCGTCAGGTGCAGCGCATTACCCTCGGTATTGAACGGCACGCCAAGCTCCACCAGCCGCTCGATCGCATGAGGCGCGCGTTCGATCACGAATTCGACAGTTTCCAGCCGGTTGAGCCCGGCGCCTGCGACCATGGTGTCGCGGATATGGTCCTCGAACGTGTCGCCGGCATCGAGCACGGCGGCGATCCCGCCTTGCGCCCAAGCCGTCGAGCCGCCGGTCAGCTCGCCCTTGGCCAGCACCAGCACCTTGAGGGTCTGTGCGAGCGCGAGTGCGGCGGTGAGTCCTGCTGCGCCCGATCCCACGATGATCACGTCGTAAGTCGGCGCTGCGCCCGTGTTCAAGTCATCCATGATGCGTCCATGCCGCCAACATTAAATTCTAGCAATGTTTGGCGGTTAACCATGCATCTTCGTTGCAGAGCTCAGGGCATAAACATATAAGGGCGAAACCGTAGTAAACGGCGTTCCGGGGGGCACGCTTTACGGCTTGCAGACAAGACGTGCCGAACTTGAGGGCCGCCGTTTGGCGGAAGGGATGGTATCATGGTGCTGAAGAGAATTCTGTGCCTTTTCAACAAGCACACACCCAAACGCTCCACGACTCAGTGGGACGGGGTGAATTACGTCGGCGATTGTCGGCACTGCCGGCGCCGCATACGTCGTTTTTCGCGCGGCAACTGGAAAACCGACCAGAGAATCGCTTCGGCGGCGGCACCCATTCAATCGGTGGCGCCGACATCGTCCGTCACGTCTTCTGGGCCTCACTCGTCAAGCTGACGAACACGTCCTCCAGGTCGGCCTCTCGAGTGGTGACGTCCACGATCGAAAATCCCTGCGCCTGAACCGCGGCGAGGACCTGCCCCGCATTGTTGACGTCCTTGTTGTAGGTGATCGCGATCGTGCGCTCGCCGGTCTTCTCGCTCTTGATGAAGGCGGCATCGACCGGCAGCTGGCCCAGATCGCGGTCGAGCGTCAGTTCCACCACCTTCTCGCGCGCCATGCCGACCAGCTCGCGCGTGGGCTTGTTGGCGATGCAGGTGCCGTGGTTGATAATGGCGATGCGGTCGCACAGCTCCTCGGCTTCCTCGAGGTAGTGGGTGGTGAGGACGACGGTGACGCCCTCTTGGTTCATCCGCGTGACCAGATCCCACAACTGGCGGCGCAATTCGACGTCGACGCCCGCGGTCGGCTCGTCGAGCACCAGGACGGGGGGCTGGTGGACCAGCGCCTTGGCGATCAGCAGCCGCCGCTTCATGCCGCCCGAGAGCGCGCGCGCATAGGCGTCGCGCTTGTCGATTAGGTGGACCGCGCGCAGCAGCTCTTCCGAGCGGCGCAGATGCTGGGCGATGCCATAGAGGCCGGCCTGGTTCTCCAGCACCTCGAACGGGGTGAAGAAGGGATCGAACACGATCTCCTGCGGCACGATCCCGATCGAGCGCTTGGCGTTGCGCTGGTTTTGATCGATGTCGAAGCCCCAGATCGAAACGGAGCCGGAGGTCTTGCGCACCATGCCCGACATGATGTTGATCATCGTCGACTTGCCCGCGCCGTTGGGACCGAGCAGGCCGAAGATCTTGCCGGCGGGAATGTCGAGGCTGACGCCCTTGAGCGCCAGCTTGCCCTCACCGCCGCCGGCCGGGGCGTAGCGCTTGACGAGGTCGCGGATCTGGATGGCGGGTTGATCGGTCATGGCTTGCGCATTTGGGCCATGTGGTGGGCGGGGTAAAGGGCCGCGCGCCAAGATCCTCCGCTGCAAGGTAAGGATCTTGAGGCACCCACCATTCCCTCTGGCAAACCCCCGCGCCGCTTGGTATCCGGCCAGCCCATGATCAACCCGCCCGAAACCGTCATCACCGACAAGCGCCGCGTCTACTGCGATGGCGCCACCGATATCCGCGCCGGCGCCGCGTTGGGCCATCCGCGCGTGTACCTGGAGATCGACCAGAAGGGCTATGTCGAGTGCGGCTACTGCGACCGCCGCTTCGTGCTCAAGGGCGAGCATGAACGCGAGCGGATCGAGGTCGAGGTCGGAGACAACAACGAGTTCGGCGCGAGTTCGAGTACGAGTTCCAACCCGTAAGTTCGGCTCGGCTGTGCGCCATCGCTCTGCTGAATGGTTCGCGCAGAGACGCAGAGACGTAGAGAGCATGCATCAGCGGCGAAGTCGCTTTTCCTCTCGTCTGTAGCGGCTGCCGCAACGATTCCTGAACAAGGATAGCCTGCGGCAGCGCGCGACCTCCTCTGCGCCTCTGTGCGAACCCATTATCGGCGAAGCGCAGCGAGCCGATTGGCGCATTGCACGATGCTGCCTATATCCGTGGCATGGCATCCGCACCCGATCCCCGCTCGCTCCTCTACCGCCCCGGCCAGCTCACCCCCGATGAAGCGCAGCGGCTCGCCGCCGAGACGCTGAAGGCCTGTGACGATGGCGAGCTTTACCTGCAATTCATCGCATCCGAGGCGTTCGGCTTCGACGATGGGCGGCTGAAGACCTGCGACTATTCGCGCGACGCCGGGTTCGGTCTGCGCGGCGTATCGGGCGAGATGACCGGCTTCGCCCACGCCAACGACATCAGCGCCGCCGCGATCCGCCGCGCGGGCGAGACGCTCAAGCTGCTCGATCCCGCTAAGGGCGAGCGCCCGGCGCCGCCGCAAGCGACCAACCGCCACCTCTACACCGACGCCTCGCCGCTCGACCTGGTGCCGTTCGCCGAAAAGGTGAAGTTGCTGGAGACGGTAGACGCCGCCGCCCGCGCGCGCGATCCGCGCGTGGCGCAAGTCTCTTGCTCGCTGACCGGCAGCTGGTCGGTGGTGGAGATCGTGCGGCCCGATGGTTTCGTCGCCACCGACATACGCCCGCTGGTGCGCTTCAACGTCTCGATCGTCGCGGAGAGCAACGGCCGGCGGGAAACCGGATCGTTCGGGATCGGCGGACGCTGGCTCTACGACGACTTGTTCGATCCCGCCAACTGGAACCGCGGGATCGACATCGCGCTGAACCAGGCTTTAGTGAACCTCGAAAGCGTCGACGCACCCGCCGGCGAGATGACGGTGCTGTGCGGCCCGGGCTGGCCCGGCGTGCTGCTGCATGAAGCCGTCGGCCATGGGCTCGAGGGCGACTTCAACCGCAAGGGCACCAGCGCGTTCTCGGGCCGGATCGGCGAGCGCGTGGCGGCTTCGGGCGTCACTGTGGTCGACGATGGCTCTATCGCCAATCGCCGCGGCTCGCTCTCGATCGATGACGAGGGCACGCCGACGCAGGAGAACGTCCTGATCGAGGACGGGATCCTCAAGGGATACATGCAGGACCGCCTCAACGCCCGCCTGATGGGCGTGCCCGCCACCGGCAACGGCCGGCGCGAGAGCTATGCCCACGTGCCGATGCCGCGCATGACCAACACCTTCATGCGCGGCGGCGAGGACGATCCGGCCGAGCTGCTCAGCCGCATCAAGAACGGCATCTATGCCAAGAGCTTCGGCGGCGGCCAGGTCGACATCGTTTCGGGCAAGTTCGTGTTCTCGTGCACAGAGGCCTACAAGGTCGAGAACGGCAAGCTGGGCGCCCCGATCAAGGGCGCGACGCTGATCGGCGACGGCCCTTCGGTGCTGACCCGCGTGACCGGCATCGGCAACGACATGGCGCTCGATGAAGGCGTGGGTGTCTGCGGCAAGGGTGGCCAGAGCGTGCCGGCCGGAGTCGGCCAGCCGACCTTGCTGATTGAAGGTCTGACTGTCGGCGGAACTGCTTGATCAGAACCGCTTGATCTGAAGCAACTTGCGGATCCATGCCGGGTGACGAGGCGTTACTTCGTCAAGCACAGGTTCAGCACCTTTGTGGCATGAACATCGCAAGAATGCAGGAAGAGGTCACCATGAAGAACAGGATCACCGCTGCGGTCGCGCTGGCCGCCGCTGTTACAGGAATGCTCGCAACCCCCGTCATGGCCGCCAAACCCAAGCTGACGGGTGAGGCCAAGCTGGCGCAGATGCTCGAAGGCCGCCAGCCGGGCAAGCCGGTCAATTGCCTGCCGCTCGGCTCGGCGCAGGAGTCGCGGATCATCGACAAGACCGCGATCGTCTACCGCTTCGGCAATACGCTCTACGTCAACCGCCCGACCAATGCCGACGCGCTCGACGACGATGACATCATGGTCACGAAGACGTCGCAGAGTTCTCTGTGCCGCCTGGACACCGTGCAACTGCACGATCGCACCAGCCACTTCTACAGCGGCTTCGTCGGCTTGCAGGACTTCGTGCCTTACAAGAAGGTCGCCACCCGGTAACACTGCCGGCGGTGATACAGCCGCCGCCGGGACACCGGCGGCGCACCTGCATGCTTTGCAATCCAGCAATGTAACGGTAGGATCGTCGCCGTTGGTGCGGCGACGTTCTCTTGCGTAGGTCCAAGATCCACGTGGAGAATGCGATGGTTGCGAACCGTGGGTTTCAGTCGACCGGCACCAAGACCCGCCTGCGCCTGATCGAAGCGGCCGCCGAAATCCTGGCTGACGAGGGCTATGTCGCCTTCACCGCCCGCCGCATCGCGGCGCGTGCGGAGCTCAAGCCCCAGCTGGTGCACTACTATTTCCGCTCCATGGAAGAGCTGGTGGTGACGGTGTTCCATCGCTCGTCCGCCATCTACTTCCGCCTCCACGACGAAGCGCTGAGCACGCCGCGCCCGCTTCATGCCTTGTGGGATCTCAACGCGAACCTCCCCGAGGCGAGCCGCATGCTCGAATTCGTCGCGTTGGGTAAGCAGTACCCCCAGCTTCGCGAAGAAATGCGCAAGAGCGGCGAGAGCTTCCGCGACTTGCAGATCGAGGCGATCGAGCGGGTCTATGCGCAGCACGGCATCACCGATCCTGCGATCAGCGCACCAGCGCTGGCGATGCTGATGTCGGCGACGGCGCGCGCAATGGTGTTCGAGAGCCAGGTCGGCATGAACAAGGCGCACGCCGACACCGTTCAGCTGATCAAGACCTTCCTCTCGAGCCTGGAGGGCTGAAACGCCAACGTGGCAGGCAAGCCACATTGCACCGTGGGTTGATCCGCCCGAGACTGGAGGCTTGACCCACTCCGCCTTCTGACTAAGAGAGTGTCAAAATAAGTCGGCGAATGTATACGCCGGCAGGTCGCACATTAAGCGGCTGGACACGCACATCCTCGATCGGGGGAGTGCTTAGGAGGGGAGGAATACATGTTGTCTTCGACAGTGAAGGTGCGCGTCGCCGCTTTGGCAAGTGCCGGCGTGATGGCGTTGGCCGTGCCCGCAGCAGCGTGGGCACAGCAGGATCCCACGTCACAAGCTTCCACGCCGCAGGCGAGCACGGGTGACACCCAGGGCCTCGATGCCATCGTCGTGACTGCACAGCGCCGCCAGGAAGACGTGCGCGACGTGCCGATCGCCGTCTCGGCCGTCAGTGCCGCCACCCTCGACGAGGCCGGCATCGATGTCAGCCGCGACCTGCCGCAGGTGATCCCCAGCGTCCAGTTCTCACGTTCGGGCGCGAGCGGCCTGTTCTTCGTGCGCGGCGTCGGCACGACCAACGCAGCTGTCGGCGAAGAGGGCGCGAACGCATTCTACATCGACGGCGTATACCTGGGTGACCTTGCCCAGACGATCAACAACTTCAACAACGTGGAGCGGATCGAAGTCCTGAAGGGCCCGCAAGGCACCCTGTTCGGCCGAAACGCCACGGGCGGCCTGATCCACGTCATCACTCGCGATCCGGGCGACGAGCTGGAGATGCACGGCCAGTTCGGCTATGCCAACTACCAGACGGTAGACGGCAAGCTCTACCTCGCCACCCCGCTGGTCGAGGACAAGCTGGGGATCGACCTGGCGCTCACCTACCACAACCAGGACAAGGGCTGGGGCCGCAACCTCACGCTCAACCGTGAGATCCACACCGAGAACTACTGGGGCGCACGCTCCAAGCTGGTCGCCAAGCCGACCGACACGATCAAGCTGACGCTGGCGGGCGACTACTACAAGAACCGCGACAACCTAGGCCTCGCCTGGAAGATCAAGCCGGGCACTGTCGGCACCGGCGGCGTCCCCGGCGTCGAAGGCCAGGACTCGACCGCGAACATCATCCCGCTGACTCGCCAGAAGGTCTACGGCACCAGCCTAACCGGTGAGTTCGACCTGGGCTTCGCCACGCTGACCAACGTCGCGGCCTATCGCAAGGCGCGCAATGCCAGCGACTTCGATGTCGATGGTGGGCCGCGCAACCTGATCCGCATCACCTTTGTCTCGTCCTCCCAGACGATCCAGGAGGAACTGCGGCTCGCCTCGAACGGGACCGGACCGCTTCAATGGCAGGCTGGCTTCTTCTACCTGAACTCCAAGGCCAGCAACGATTCCGACTTCACCGGACTGGCCTTCAGCGGCAGCGGCGTGGCCCGGCAGGAGATCCGCGCAGACCTAAAGACCAACTCCTACGCGGGCTTCGGAGAGCTCACCTGGAAGGTCACCGACACCACGCAGCTGACCGGCGGCCTGCGCTACACCGCAGATCGGCGTGAGTTCGACGGCACCAGCACCAACGTGCTGTTGAGCGGCACTCGCCTTCCTCCATCGGTCCAGCCGATCCCGCGCCTGAAGTACAACGAGTGGACCTACCGGGTCGCGCTGCGCCAGGACCTGACCGACGGCGTGAACGTCTATGCCTCGATCAACCGCGGCTTCAAGGCAGGCAGCTACAGCCTGCAGAGCCCGGCCAACAAGCCGTTCCTGCCGCAAACGATCATGGCCTACGAGCTGGGCCTCAAGTCCGAGCTGTTCAACCGCAAGCTGCGCGTCAACCTGGCGGGCTTCCACTACGACATCGACGACTTCCAGGTCCGCTCGGCCGCGGTGGCGAGCCCGGGCGCCAACTTGATCCTCAACGCCGCGACGGTGAAGGTCGACGGCGTCGAGATGGAGTTCGAGGCGGCTCCGACCGACGGTCTGCGCCTGTTCGGCGGCGCGACGTACCTCAAGTCGCGCTTCGACAAGTTCGGCGGCCCCGGCGCGGACTTCCAGGCGCCGATCGTATATCCCAACCCGGCGACGTGCCCTGCCTCTCAGTTCGGAACCGACAACCCCGGCCTGCTCGGACCCGGTCCGCGTACGGGTGGATACCTGACGTGCTTCGGCGATGTCTCGGGCAACCGCACGCCCAACTCGCCCAAGTTCGCCGCGAGCTTCGGCGCGAGCTACTCGGTTCCGGTGGGCGACACCGGCAAGCTGCAGTTCACCGGGCTCTACAGCTATAACGACGGCTACTACTTCGAGCCCGACAACGTGCATCGCCAGGGCAGCTACAGCCTGGTCAACGGCTCAATCGAATACCGGCCCACGGAGACCTTCGGGATCGCGCTCTGGGGCAAGAATCTGTTCGATAAGGAATACGCCATCCAGGACCTCACCACCGCGACCGGCGTGACCGAAGCGCTGGGTACGCCGCGGACCTACGGCGTGGATTTCAAGCTCGACTTCTGACCGCGCACGCGAGGGCAAGGCACGCGCCCTGCCCTCGCGCGTTTGCTTCGAGGCGTCCGACCCTTGCCGGCCGGGCGCCTTTTTGCTGGCAGGAGCGTGGTGCATGGCGGAAGTGGGCGAAAGCCGAGGGCGGCGGATCGGGCGGGTGGCGTTGGCGCTGGTCTATGGCGCGGCGGGCGTGATCCACCTCGCCAAGCCGGGTCCATTCGCGGTGATCACGCCCGAGTGGGTGCCACATCCTGAGACCGTGGTTGCGCTCACCGGAGTGGCAGAGCTGCTGGGCGCGGCGGGGTTGCTGCAACCCGTCTCGCTACCGCTCCGCCGAGCAGCGGGCTGGGGCCTGGCGCTCTATGCGCTGTGCGTCTGGCCGGCGAACTACAATCACATGCAGCTCGACATGGCGCGGCCGGATCATGGCCTGGGCTTGGGCTATCACGTGCCACGCTTGTTGGCGCAGCCGCTGATCATCTGGTGGGCGCTGTGGGCAAGTGGGGCCGTGAGGCGCCGTTCTGCTAAGGAGTGAGAACCACAGGCGGTGGCCCACGGTGCGTTTTGATCGACCTGGGGCACTAACCGCGCTCACACGCCACCACCGCCCCATGCACCTCGTACCCCATGATCGGCGCGCACCAACCGATCGTCGGCTGGGTGGCAAGGTGCACGCCCGGCACCCGCAGCAGCGCATCGAGGAACACCCGCGTCTCGTGCAGCGCCACTTGCGCGCCGGGGCAGCGGTGCGGGCCGTCGCCA
Source organism: Novosphingobium sp. 9U (assembly GCF_902506425.1). Taxonomy (NCBI): domain Bacteria; kingdom Pseudomonadati; phylum Pseudomonadota; class Alphaproteobacteria; order Sphingomonadales; family Sphingomonadaceae; genus Novosphingobium; species Novosphingobium sp. 9U. The sequence continues at coordinate 1,912,442 of NZ_LR732469.1, forward strand.
AAGCTCATCCAGTTGCCCTGGACCTTCTGGCGCTTGGCGCGGCCCGGCTCGAGCGCGAAGGGGCATTCGCCCGCAACCGCCTCGTCGGTGTTCACCTGCCGCATCGACACGCCATAGAGTTCGCCCGCGCGCACCGTCTCGCCACTTGGGCTGGTGAAATCCGCCGCGGCCTTGCGGTAGACCATCGCCGCGACCGGCTCCAGCCGCAGGATCTCGTCTAGGATCGCCAGCTGCTCCTCCTCGCCGCCGTCGAGGAAGCGCGCGCGCAACGGGTCGTTGTCGAACAAGTGCCAGGCCACCATCACAATGAACTCGCGCGTCGTCAGCATGCCGGCGGTGGCATACGTCAGGCCCTCAATCAGGATCGCCTTGTTCGAGAAGCCTTCCTGCACGCAGTACGAGATCACGTCCTCGCGCGGCGCCTTGCGCCGCGCCTTGACCGCCGGCATCACGTCCAGCTGCATGAAGGTCAGCGTGCGCCAGACCATGCGCAGCTTGTCGAGCGGGCCGGGCTTTTTCACGCCCATCGAGTCGAAGGTCTTGCGGATGCGGTCGGCCAGCTTTTGCGGGTTGCTGGCGGTCAGCCCGACGATCTCGGCAGCCACATCGCAGGCCAGCCGCATGCTGAGCAGGTCCAGCTGGGCGCGTCCGTCGCGGTGCAGTTCGGCGATCAGCGCGTCGGTGGTGCGGCGCATGACCACTTCATGCCGCTCCCGGATCGCCTTGGGCGTGAAGTAGCGCGCCAGCTGGCTGCGGCGCTTCTTGTGCAGCTCGCCGTCGAGGAAAAACACCGAGACATGCTCGGGATTGTCGAGCTTGATGTGCTCCGCCCCGGCGCCGGCTTGACGCACCTCGCTGCTGCGCAGGATCTCGCGCGCGAACGGGAACGAGGCGATCACCCTGGCGCCAGGCTCGACACGCAAGTTCTCCGCCGCGATCGCCGCGGACTTGCGGTCGTCGCGCGATGGCGTCGGGCCATGCATAATGGGACACCCGGTGAGCTGGTTCATGGGTCACACCCTCAATGATCTATTCTATATCATAAGCCCTATCTACGAATGGTGAATTGCTCCAGACGCAGTTGGCCTTGCCTGTGCCAGCCGATAAGAGGCCCGATGCTTCACCCCTCCTGCCCTCGAACGCATCGGCGTGCCGCGGCACTGCTGTCTTCCGCGATGCTGGTCGGGACGGCGGTGCCCGCCCTAGCTCAGTCGGCTCCCGAGCCCGCTGATCCGATCATCGTCATCGGCCGCGGCTTGCCCGATAGCCCGGCGACGCCCGCATACGACGTAGTGACGTTGAGCCGCGACCAGATCGCCTCCAGCGCCTCGGGCCGGATCGAGGACGTGCTGACCTCGGTTGCGGGCTTCTCGCAGTTCCGCCGCTCGGACAGCCGCTCGTCCAACCCTTCCAACCAGGGCGCCACCTTGCGCGCGCTGGGCGGCAATGCATCGAGCCGAGCGCTGGTGCTGCTGGACGGCGTGCCGGTGGCGAACCCGTTCTTCGGCTACATCCCGTTCAGCGCGCTGGCACCCGATCGGCTCGGCCGCGTGCGGGTGACACGTGGCGGCGGCTCGGGCGCGTTCGGATCGGGCGCCGTCTCGGGCACGATCGAACTGGAAAGCGGCGGCCCCGATTCGCTCGGGCTGATCTCGGGAGAGGCGCTGGTGGACCAGCGCGGCGAGACGCAGGGCTCGCTCACGGCCGTGCCGAGGCTGGGGCAAGGCTTCGCCGTCGCATCGGTGCAGTGGGACCGTGGCCAGGGGTTCTGGACGACGCCGAAGGACCAGCGCGTTCCGGCAAGCGCGCGCGCCAAGTACGAAAGCTGGTCGGCCGCCGTGCGCGCGGTGGCGCCGCTGACCGACGATGTCGAAGTCCAGGCCTCGGCCCTCGCCTACAACGACGCGCGCACGCTGCGCTTCGATGGCGCCGACTCCACCTCCAGCGGCCAGCAGGCGAGCCTGCGCTTGATCGGCCGCGGTGACTGGGCGTTCGACGTGCTGGGCTATGTCCAAGTGCAGGACTTCTCCAACGTGGTCATCAGCGCGACCAGCTTCAGGAAGACGCTGGACCAGGCCAAGACGCCCTCGACCGGCTACGGCGGCAAGATCGAGCTGCGCCCGCCAGTCGGCGAGAACCACGTGCTGCGGCTCGGCGCTGACCTGCGGATTGCGGAGGGCGCGCTCTATGAAGAGCCGTACAACGCGACCACCGGCCTGCGCACGGCGGTGCGACGCGCAGGCGGGCGCAACACGGATGTTGGCTTCTACGCAGAGGACGACTGGACCCTCGGCGATCTGATCCTGACTGCCGGCGCGCGCGCCGATCGCTGGCGCGTGACCCAGGGCTTCTTCCGCGAGGCGAATGCCGCCGGCCGGACCACCACCGACACGCGCTTTGCCGATCGCTCGGGCTGGGAAGGGAATTTTCGCGGTGGCGCAGTGTGGCGTGCGACCGGCGCCGTGGCGCTGCGCGCGGCCGCCTACACCGGCTTTCGCCAGCCGACCTTGAACGAGCTGTACCGCCCCTTCGTGGTGTTCCCGATCACCACGCAGGCCAATGCCACGCTCAAGAACGAGCGGCTCGAAGGCTACGAGGCCGGAGTGGAACTGACGCCCTCGCCGGGACTGATGTTCACTGCGACGGTGTTCGACAACCGCCTCAAGGACGCGATCGCCAATGTGACGCTAACGCCCACGACGCGCAAGCGCCAGAACGTCGACGCCGTCCATGCGCGCGGGCTCGAGCTGGGGGCTCGTGCGGCGCTGGGCACCGTCTCCTTCGACGGCAGCCTGTCGTGGACCAATGCCGAGGTGGATGCGAGCGGCGCCTCCTTGGCGCTCGACGGCAAGCGCCCGGCCCAGGTGCCGAAGCTCGCCGCCACCGGCACGCTCGCGTGGACGCCGCGCGAGGGCTGGCGCCTCGCGGCCACGCTGCGCCATACGGGCGCGCAGTTCGAGGATGACCTCGAAACTGATGTGCTGCCCGCCGCCACCACGCTGGACGGGGTCGTGCAGGTTCCGCTCGGCCGCGTGGTGAGCGTGTTGCTGCGAGGGGAGAACCTGTTCGACGAGCGGATCGTCACCCGCAACCAGGCCGGCTCGATCGACCTCGGCATCCCGCGCACGCTGTGGGCGGGGATCCGGGTGGGGTTGAAGTAGCGCGTCGTCCCGGGCTCGACCTGGGACCGGTTTCGACAGCGACGAACCTTGCCGGCCAGCGCCTCGACGCAAGCTCGTGACATGCCGAAACCGGTCCCGGATCCAGTCCGCAATGACGGCTGTTTTCATGCTCCTGCTCACAAGCTAGAACCCCAGCCATGCCCCGCATGACCGTCAACGATCACGCCGTCGAGTTCGACATGGACCCGATGACGCCCCTGCTCTGGGGCCTGCGCGATGCGGCGAACCTGACCGGCACCAAGTACGGCTGCGGCGTCGGCGATTGCGGCGCGTGCATGGTGATGATTGACGGCGAGGCGCTGCGCTCCTGCCTGGTCAGCCTGGCCGAGTGCGAGGGCCGCTCGGTCACCACGATCGAAGGCTTGTCCCACGATCGCTCGCACCCGGTTCAGCAAGCGATGGTGGCTGAGCAGGCCATCCAGTGCGGCTTCTGTACGCCCGGCATCGTCATCGCCGCCGCCGCGCTGCTGGCGCGCAACGCCAATCCCGGTGAGGCCGAGGTCAAGGCCGCGATCCCCAACTTGTGCCGCTGCGGCGTCTACCCGCGCCTGCTGCGCACGGTGCAGCGTGCGGGACGCATCATGCGCCGCGAGGAAATCTTGAGCGCCGCGCCGGAGCCAGGCATCGACATCGAGGATGCGGCCCGCACGGTGCCCGCGCTCGGCAACCAACCCTGAGGAGCATTCACGCATGAAAGCCACCATCTGGCACAACCCGAACTGCGGCACTTCGCGCAAGACCCTGGCGATCCTGCAGCAAACCCCTGACCTCGACGTGGAAGTGGTTGAATACCTCAAGACGGCCCCGTCCGCGGAAAAACTGGCCCAGCTCTACCGCGATGCCGGCATCACTCCGCAGGCAGGCCTGCGGATTCGCGGCACCGATGCGCTCGAGCGCCGGCTTCCGGACGCGGACGACGCCACGGTGCTGGCGGCCATGGCTGCCGAGCCTAGCCTGATCGAGCGCCCGCTGGTCGAAACAGACAAGGGCGCCCGCCTGTGCCGGCCGCAGGACAAGGTCCACGAGATCCTTTAGTCGCCGGGCCTGCGGGCAAGCCCTTCGCCTCGCTTGCAAAGGCAGGATCAATCTGCCACCGCCGTCGTTCGACACAATAGTGCCATGACAGTCCGAGAGCCGCCTCCAGCATGACCAGTACAGAGCTTGCCCGCGAGGCGCTTCCCCGGAAGATCGTGCGCAAGATCAAGCACTCGCTCGGGCCCTGGGGCGTGTTCGTCGAGGGTTTCATCCGCCACCCGGTGATGGTCGGCTCGATCATCCCGTCCTCGCGTTTCACCATCGCCAAGATGCTGAGCCGGGTTAAGTGGAACGAGTGCAAGCTGTTCGTCGAGTACGGGCCTGGCGTCGGCACCTTCTGCCGCCCGGTGCTCGACCGCTTGTCGCGGGACGGCGCGCTGATCGTGATCGACACCAACCCGCTCTACATCGACTATCTGCGCCGCACGATCACCGACAGCCGCTTCACCGCGGTGCTCGGCTCGGCCGCCGACGTCGAGGAGATCGTGCGCGCGCATGGGCACGAGAAGGCCGACTACGTCCTCTCCGGCCTGCCGTTCTCGACGCTGCCCGCAGGTGTCGGCCCGGCGATCGCCGACGCCACCCATCGTGTCATCCGCCCGGGCGGCGCGTTCCTCGTTTACCAGTTCACCTCACGCGCCCGCGACTTCATGGGCCGCCACTTCACCCGCATCGAGAGCGACTTCGAACTGCTCAACGTGATGCCCTGCTTCCTGTTCTGGGGCTGGAAGGACGAAGAGGCGGCGTAGTCCCTACAGCGGCAGCGGCACTTTGGTCGCATCGACGATCGCGCCGAAGCCTTCGTCCACGCTACGGCGGTCGACCAGATCGACCTTGTACGGCAGCAGGCTCTCGTCAAACGCATCGGCCAGCGTGCCCAGTTGCGACAGGGATAGGGGCGCGGGTCCTTCCAGCAACAGGTCGATATCCGAGAACGGCTTCACCCGCCCACCGGCCCGGCTGCCAAAGACGCAGACTGTCACGTCTTCCGGCAGGTGCGCGCGCAGAATCGAGCGGACCAGATCGAGATCCGCCTGCTCCAGCGCGATCGGGATCACGGCGTTGTGCGTTCCTGCAGACGCCGCAACAGCTCACGCGCTTCCGCAAGGAAGTCCGGAATCGCGTCAGCGACTTTCTGCGCCTTGGCCTCGTCGTACGTGTGCGAGGTGATGTTCCGCATGTCACGATAGCCGTGCCAATCAGGCCATGTGCCGCGCAGCAGGTCCTGCTCGTTAGCCGTGCGGATCAGGGTCGGGAAGCTCATCTGCTTGACCACCTCCGGAGTGGCAGCCGAAGCTTCGAGATAGCGCCGCAGCATCTTGGCGCACAAGTCATAGGTGAATTCGAAGCGCTGGATCAGCCCGTCACGGATCTGCGCGTCCGAGGTGTCCTGCCGGTAGCGTGCCAGACCTTCGTCGAGACGGGCGACCGCCCGGTCCAGCGGGCCGAAGTCGAGCTCCATCACTCGAACGTCCGGCGCTCTGCCTCGACCGGGTCGCCGGCGAGTTGGCGGTGGACCGCTTCGATCACCGCCACGAGGTACATCGCGAACAGCGCGCTCAGCACGGCCGAGACCAGCGCTGCGCCCAGTTCCGCGACCCAGCCGCTGGCGACCAGTGCCAGCGGGATGTTCACGACCAGGCTGGCGATCATCAGGATGACCAGGAACGCGACGATGAACAGCGCGTAGAAGGCCAGCAGGCGCCAGGCGTTGCCCGCCGTCAGCAGCCACGAGCGGCGCAGCGCACGCACCGGGTTGCGCTCGCCTTCGATGGCAACGACCGCGGCCGAGAGCGAGACGCGCAAGGTCACGGCGATTGCCAGCAGTGCCACCAGCAGCAGCCCGGCGACCGCGACAGCCATGACGCCGCTGAGCGCCAGCACGCTGATGATCAGCGTTCCGACCACCGCCAGGCCGAGCCCGAGCAGGATCTGCGCGCCCAGGTACGTCGGCAAGGCGGAGAGGCCGAGCCGCAGCGCGCCGCCGACTGTGGGCCGGGTCGCGTGGCTCAACAGGCTGAGCAATCCGAGCGTGCCAAGCGCCTGGCAGATCACCAGCGGGATCATCGCCGGAAGCGTCGAGAGGTAGTAGCTCTGCGCCAGTTCCATGATCTGCCGCTCGCTCATGCCCACCGCCGGCTCGGGCTGCGGGTAGAACAGGGCGAGCGCCAGCTGGGGCAGCAGGAAGAACACGCCGGCAACCGCCAGCAGCGCGTCGCGATTGCGCCCGACATTGCGCGAGGCATCCTTCCAGGCGCGGTTGGTGTCCAGCTTCATGCTTTTCAAAACTCCGGCCACCAGCGGACCCGATCACTGGGCCTATCACGGGCGTTGATACGTCCCACGCTCTAGGCCGGGCGGGCGGCGGAAGAAAGACCCCCTTGATTGGCACGGCGATTGGGGCCACGTGCCCACCCATGACGTGTGTTCCCGACAGCCTCGGAGACCAGATCGAGCTGCGGGTTTCGGCCGAGCGCGTGCCCTACCGCGAGGCGCTGTCGGAGATGACCGCGCGCAATGCCGCGATCGCCACGGGCGAGGCGCGCGAGCTGGTGTGGTTGCTGGAGCATCCACCGGTCTACACCGCGGGCACCAGCGCAGCCGCGGCCGAGCTGCTCGACCCGCGCTTCGAAGTGGTCGAGGCGGGGCGCGGCGGGCGCTATACCTATCATGGGCCGGGGCAGCGCATCGGCTATGTCCTCATCGATTTGCGCAAGCGCGCCCGCGACGCACGCGGCTTCGTCCATGCGCTGGAGGGCTGGGTCATCGCCACGCTGGCCGACTTCGGCGTCGAGGGGTTCCGCGCGGAGGGCCGCATCGGCATCTGGACGCGCGACGTGGACGGGCGCGAGGCCAAGATCGGCGCCATCGGCGTGCGCATCCGCAAATGGGTGACGATGCACGGCTTCTCGGTCAATCTCACTCCCGATCTCTCGCACTTCGGCGGCATCGTGCCCTGCGGCATCGAGGAGTTCGGCGTCACCAGCTTGGAGCGGCTCGGCAAGTCGATCACTGCCGAGGAGTGGGACGAGGCGCTACTGGCCCATGCGCCGGCGTTCCTCACCGCGCTGGACCGCGCGTGTCCGCCGGCGGGCGGCGGTCAGCTGGGGCAATCGGAGGCAGCGGAATGAAGCGGGTGATTGCGGTGCTGGTGCTCAGCGCGCTGGCAGCGTGCGGCAGCAAGGTGACGGAGCAGACAAAGGGCTCGTCGTTCGGCGAGGTGCTGCCGGGATCGGCCAGCGATGCGATGCTGCCTTACGACACGGTCACCTCCGCACCGCCGCTGGAGGCGCCGACCTATGATGCCCCGGAGGGGTCCGCACGGCGCGCGCCGCGAGAAGCGGATGAGGGCGAGACTGTGCCGGAGGCTTCGGCGACTTAGCTTCTCGCAGCTTATTGCGGTTTGGCCGGGGGGCGGCTGGCTGGCTTCGACAAGCTCAGCCCTGGCGGTGTGGGGGTGAACCCGCAGGTCTTGGGTGCGAGTGCCCCGCTAACGACCCCTGCTGCGACCTCACTCAACACCGCCAAGGCTGAGCTTGTCGAAGCCTGCCAACCGCGGCCCTCTTTCAAACCGTCCTCACAGCGCCTTTTCGTAAACCCGGTATTCGCGGTTAACCTTGCTGTCGATCGAGTTGGCGATCGCGACCATGCCCTGGTTGTCTTCCAGCACCCAGCCGATCTCCGCACGCTCGCCGGCATAGTTGGCGATGGCTGCGCGGCGGATGTACTCGATCATCATGAAGGCCAGCTGGCTGGCGAGGCGCGAGCTTTGCAGGCGCTTGCGCACGCCCATCAAAGGCACGCGCATGTCGGCCGGCTTGGGCTTGCGCAGCCACAACGCCAGCTTGATCCAGCCCAGCAGCGAGGGCTTGCCGGTGCGCCCATTGATCCGCAGCTGCGGGCCGTTCAGGTCCGGCAGCGTCATCATGAACGCCACCGGCTCGCCCTCGTACTCGGCGATGCGGATCAGGTCGGGATGGACCAACGGCTTCAGCTTCTTGCCGGTATGCGCGATCTCCTTCTCGGTGAACGGCACGAAGCCCCAGTTGTCCGACCACGCATCGTTGAGGATATCGCAGATGATCGCGGCTTCCTTGTCGAAGTCCTTCAGCACCACCTCGCGCACGCGGATCTTGGGGTTCTTCTCACCCGATGCGATCACGCGCTGGATCAGCGGCGGGTAGGTCTTGCGGATGTCGAGATCGTAGGTGTGGAGCGTCTTGGCGAGACCATAGCCCGCACCCTCGATCCAAGCCTGGTAGGCCGGCTGATGGTGCGCCATCATCACCATCGGCGGATGATCGAAGCCCAGGACCTGCAGGCCGGGCTCTTCCCAGACCGACAGGTTCATCGGCGCCAGCACGCGGGTCATGCCCTGCTCGCGCAGCCACTCCTCGGCGCGGGCGATCAGCGCGCGGGCGGCCGCCTCATCGTCCGCCTCGATCGCGCCCCAGTTGCCGGTGCCCGGGCCCATGCCCTGCTCCGGCGGCTGGGTCAGCGCCAGTTCGTCGATGTGCGCAGAGATGCGCCCGACGATCTTGCCGGCGCGCTTCGCCAGGAACAGCTGGACCTTGGCATGGTCGAAGAACGGGTTCTTGCCGGGGGTGAACTTCTCCACCTCCTCCATGCGCAAGTTGGCCACCCAGTTCGGATCCGACGCGTTTCGCCGATAAGCGTAATCGACAAAGGCGGCGCGGCCGGCCTTGTCCGAGACGGGCTCGATAATTAGGTCGCCGCTGTTATGCTGGGCTTCGGCCACGATGCTGCCTTTGTTTCGGGTTAGTTCAGTGTGCCTGCGCGAAGTGCGTTCGACGCGCTCGGCTTGTCAAGCAAGTGTGGCGAAGCCAAGGCCAAGGTGGCTTAATCCAGCTTCGGGTGCGGGCGAGAAATACGGATCGGGTCATGAGCGTCTATCAGTCGGTTTCCTCCTCGAGCATGGCCCCGCCCGCCGCGGCGGCGATCAAGGCGCGCCGCGAGGCGATCGCCGACGACAAGGAGATGTTGCGCGCCGCGGTCGAGCTGACGCGCGACATCGCAACTGCGCGTCCGGCGATCTACTGGACGGACATGCTCGTCTCCGCCGGCCTGGGCTATGCGGCGCTGGCCGCCACGATCCTAATCTCCAGCCCTGCACTGGCGGTGGCCTGCGGGCTGGTGGCGGCGCTGGCGCTCTACCGCGCGATGCTGTTCATCCACGAGCTGACGCATATCCACCGCGATGCGCTGCCCGGCTTTCGCACCGCCTGGAACCTGCTCGTCGGCATTCCGCTGCTGACCCCCAGCCTGATGTACGAGGGCGTGCACCAGTTGCACCATGCCCGCACGCGCTATGGCACGTCCGACGATCCGGAATATCTGCCGCTGGCGCTGATGAAGCCTTGGTCGCTGCCGGTGTTCATCGTCACTGCGCTGCTGCTGCCGTTCGCCCTGCTCGTCCGCTCGGCCGTGCTGGTCCCGCTTGGCGCAGTGATCCCGCCCTTGCGCAAGCTGGTGTGGGAGCGACTGTCCGCGCTCGCGATCAACCCGGGCTTCCGCCGGCGCGCGCCGGAAGGCGAGCTCAAGCGCATGGTGTTCTGGCAGGAACTGGGCGCGAGCGTTTGGGCTCTTTCGCTTCTGGCCGCCAGCGCTGCTTGGGGCTGGCGCCCGCTGCTGATCGCGCTGTGCGTGGTGAGCGTTGCTGCCCTCCTCAACCAGCTGCGCACGCTGGTGGCGCATTTGTGGGAAAACGAGGGCGACGCCATGACGGTGACCGCGCAGTTCCTCGATTCGGTCAACGTGCCGCCGCCTGGCCCCGTGCCGGCGCTGTGGGCTCCGGTGGGCTTGCGCTACCATGCGCTGCACCACTTGCTGCCGAGCATGCCGTACCACTCGCTGGCGGAGGCGCACCGGCGCCTGCACGCGCATCTCGGAACCGAGGGGACTTATGTGCGCGCGAACCATGCTGGGCTGCTGCCGCTGATCGGGCGGATTGCGCGGAGTACGATGGCGGCGCGTTGAGGTCCGAAAAGGCCTCCTTCCCCCCCGTTCGTGGACATGAAACGAAGCAGTGACGCGCGCTCTGTGCCCTGCCCTTACTCCTCCGTCCGGATCAGCACCGTCTCGCCGATCAACAGGAACAGCAGGAACGGCGCCCAAGCCGCCACGAACGGCGGATAGCCGCCGAAATTGCCCATTGCCAAAGCCGCGTTGTCGAACACGAAGTAGGCGAAGCCCAACGCCATGCCGATCACCGCGCGGATCAGCAGCTGGCCCGAGCGCGCCAGGCCGAACGCGGCGATGGCGCCCAGCAGCGGCATCAGCGCGGCGGACAGCGGCCCCGACAGCTTGTGCCACCAGGCAGCCTTCAGGTCCGTCGTGCGCCGTCCCGCCACCGCCATGGCGTCGATCGAGTTGGTCAGCGTGAACAGGCCCTCAGCATCGGCATCGACCCCCGAGATGGCGATACGCCCCGGGGTGACGCCCTTCGCCACCACGGCCGAGTCCAGCTTGCTCGCCTTCACTGCCTGCGCATCGAAGCGCACGGGCTGCTCCAGCCGCCAGCCAGGGTTGGCGTAAGTGGCCCGCGGCGCGCGCAGCTGCTCGACGATCATTCCGGCGGCGTCGCGGCGATAATAGGTGACCTGCGTCATCACCATGGCATCGCCCTCGCCCGAGAGCGTGCCCGCCAGCAGGATGTCCCGCCCCTCGGCGATGTAGAGGTTGTTGCGCGCGCTGGCGCTCCTGGGCACAGGGCCGTAGTCGACCGCCTCCCAGGCATTGAGCGAGGCGGTGGCATGGGTCACAATGCGCTCGTTGAACAGGAAGCTGAGCCCTGAGATCACCAGCGCTGTTGCCACTAGCGGGGCGAGCACCTGATGCGCGGAGAGCCCAGCCGCCTTCATCGAGATGACCTCGCTGTTCTGGTTCAGCGTGGCGAGCGTGATGATCGTCGCCAGCAGCACCGAGTACGGCAGGAAGCGGGCGATCAGTTGCGGAATGCGCAAGCCCACGTAGTGCAGCAGCTGCGCCTGGCCATTGCCGGGATAGGCGAGGATGTCGCCGCTCTGACCCAGCAGGTCGAGCATCTGCAACACCAGCACCAGCATGAACAGCACGGCCAGGATGCGCGTGGTGAACAGGCGCGCGAGGTAGAACGTCAGCGTGCGTGACGGGAAGAATTCCAGGTTCACCTCAGAGGCTCCCCGCCGGTTGCCGCGCTTGCTCGGGTCCGGGATCGGGCAGCATGATCGGCCCGCGGCGATTGCGGCGCAGCAGGCTCTTAAGCTTCTTCATGCCGTTCTCGGCCGCCTTCTCCAGCCAGCCAATCGCCTGGCCGCCGGGCACGTAAGCGACGCGGTAGTACATCCACATGATCAGCGCAGCGAGCAGCAGGAACGGCCCCCAAAGCCCGATCAGCGGACTGACTTTGCCCAGCGAAGCGACATCGGCGGCGTACTGGTTCACCTTGTGATAGGCGACCACCATCACGATCGACACGAACAGGCCGAGCGAGGATGTCGATCGCTTGGGTGGGATCGCCAGCGCGACCGACAGCAGCGGCAGCAGCAGCATCATCATGACTTCCACCATGCGGAAGTTGAAGTCCGCCTGACTGGACACGCGCTCGGCCTTGGGCAGGTTCTTGTTCCAGCCGATCTGCAAGAGCTGGGGCAGCAGGTACTCTCGCCGTTCGCCGTCGGCGCCGCGATTGCGGAAGCGCTCGATCGCGGGCAAGTCGATCGGCAGGTCATGCCGGGTGAAGCTGAGCACGCGGGGCATCTCGCCCGGCATGTCCTGGATGATCTGACCTTGCGACAGGCGCAGCACGATGGTGTTGGGATTGTCGCGCAGCGCCAGGAAGCTGCCCTCGCGCGCCGAGATCGACAGCACCTGGCCCTTCTGGTTGGCAACCCGGGCGAAGATGCCGATCAGGCGACGGCCATCGTCCTCGCTGTGCTCGATCCGCAGCGCGACGCGGTCCTTCAGCGTGGTGAACTCACCCACCTTGATGGCGGCCCCCAGCGCTCCCGATTTCAGCTCATAATCCAGCTGCTCGTAGTAGTAACGCGACAGCGGCTGGAGGAAGCCGACGATGGCGAAGTTCAGCAGCGCCAGCGCGATCGCGAACATGTAGGGCACGCGCAGAAGGCGGGTGTAGCTGAGGCCAACTGCACGCATCACGTCGAGCTCGCTGGAGGTCGCCAGCTTGCGGAAGGCGAGCAGGATGCCGAGCATGAGGCCCAGCGGAATGGCGAGGCTCGCATACTCGGGCAGCAGGTTCGCCAGCATCTTGAACACGACGCCGACCGGGCCGCCCTCGGTCGCTACGAAGTCGAACAAGCGCAGCATCTTGTCGAGCATCAGCAGCGAGGCCGCCAGGATGAACACTCCCAGCATCGGCATCAGCACGAGGCGAAAGATGTAACGGTCGATGGCGCTGAAGAATTTCACGGGAGAGATGTCACCGGATGGCTGGCCACCTGCCTTAACCGCAAGTTCGCGCGGGCGGAAGTGGCACAATCGCGCATAGGGCGCGGCTGGGCGGGTTGGACAACGGCCGGGGTGGGGGTGGGTTCCGCGAGTGCTGTCCTCACCGTGCCGGAAAGGACAGCGATGGCAGATCCTCCCCTGCAAGGGGAGGTGGCAGTCCGCAGGACTGACGGAGGGGTGTCACCGCTGAAGGAACGCGCGACCGAGAGGGTTACAACCCTCCACCACCTTCGGTGGTCCCCCTCCCCTTGCAGGGGAGGATCTTCACGCCCCCTTGAAGCCCTTGGCGATCACGTACCACTCGGACGAATCCTTGCGGCTCGCCGGCGGCTTGGCATGCTTCACACTGGTGAAGTGCCGCTTCAGCAGCGCCAACAACGCCGTGTCCGTGCCGCCTGCCAAGACTTTCGCTACGAAGGTCCCGCCCGGCGCCAAGGTCGATATGGCGAAGTCCGCCGCAGTCTCCACCAGGCCCATCGTGCGCAAGTGGTCGGTCTGCTTGTGTCCCACGGTGTTCGCCGCCATGTCCGAGAGCACCAGGTCGGGGGCGCCTTCCAGCGCCTCCTCCAGCGCTGCCGGCGCAGCGTCGGCCATGAAATCCATCTGGAAGATCGTCACGCCTTCGATCGGATCGGTGGGCAGCAGGTCGATGCCGACGACGCGCGCCTTGGGGCTGCGCTGCCGCACGACCTGGCTCCAGCCGCCAGGCGCGATGCCCAAGTCCACCGCGCGAGTCACGCCCTTCAGCAGCTCGAACTTCTCATCCAGTTCCAGCAGCTTGTAGGCCGCGCGGCTGCGATAACCGTCCGCCTTGGCCTTCTTCACGTAAGGGTCGTTCAGCTGGCGGGTCAGCCAGCGGGCCGAGCTGGTGGTTCGCTTCTTGGCGGTCTTCAACCGCTCGCCGGGGTCGCGTCCAGAGCGGCTCATGCGCGTCCCATTCCGGCCTGGCCCGCATTCGCACGCGCGCCCGTCCCTTGCCCGCCGGCCGAGATCAGGCTGCGCAGGATGCCCTCGCGAATGCCGCGATCGGCGACGCCGAGCCTTCCGGCCGGCCATAAGTCGAGGATCGCCTCCAGGATCGCGCAGCCCGCGACGACCAGGTCGGCGCGCTCGCGCCCGATGCAGGCCAGTTCGCGCCGTTCCTCGATCGGCATGCCCGAGAGCCGCGCGCTGATCGCCCGCATCGATTCGGCCGGCACGATCAGCCCGTCGACGGCGCTGCGGTCATACTGCGGCAGCTCCAGGTGCAGGCTGGCAAGCGTCGTCACGGTGCCGCTGGTGCCCAGCAGCCGCAGCGGGCCGCCGACCGAAGCCGACTCGCGCGCAGGCTGCGTCCGCCGCGCAAAGGCGGCGAAGCTTTCGGCGACGAGGCCATGCATGTGCCGGTAGCGATCCAGCCGCTCCTCACGCGTGGCGCCTTCGGTCCCGCAACTCTCGCTGAGCGACACCACGCCCCAAGGCACGCTCTGCCAGTCGAGGATGCGCGGCACCGTGTCCGTGCTCTCGATCAGCACCAGCTCGGTCGAGCCGCCGCCGATATCGAAGATCATCGCCGGGCCCATGCCGGCCTCGAGCAGGACATGGCAGCCCAGCACGGCCAGCCGCGCCTCCTCGCGCGCACTGATGATGTCGAGCGCGATGCCGGTTTCCTCGCGCACGCGCTCGATGAAGTCGGTGCCGTTGACCGCCCGCCGGCATGCCTCGGTGGCGACCGAGCGGGCGAGGTGGACGTTGCGGCGCATCAGCTTGTCGGCACAGACGCGCAGTGCCGAAAGCGTGCGGTCCATCGCCTCGTCGGACAAGCGGCCGGTCTGTGCCAATCCCTCGCCCAGGCGCACGACGCGGCTGAAGGCGTCGATCACCGTGAAGTTCTCACCCGAAGGCCGCGCGATCAGCAGCCGGCAATTGTTGGTGCCCAGGTCGATCGCGGCATAGGACTGGCGGTAGGAGCCGTGCCGGATCGGCCCCGAACGGATCGCGCCTGCGGCCTCGCTCGGCGCGCCACCATCGCCCTCGGCCTGCGGACTGGCAGGCGAGGCACGCGGCGCCTCGGCGACGACGGGGGATACGCGGGTTGGGCTTGCCGCCCTGTCATTCTCGCGCGGCGTGGCGCTTGTCGGATGCGGCCGGCTGCCCGGAACACGGGCGTCCGGCGTATCGGCTGCGGCGGGGCGAGCCTTGCCCTTGCGCGCATGGCGCCGTCTGGCCCGGCGCCCCGACACTTCGACCTTCGCTGCCGGCGGAGAGGAATCCGCCATGGGAAGCAACTTCTTTCAAAAACAATCCGCTCAGGCGGAGCGGAAACCTGACGCCGATGCTAACGCCGCTGGACGCCCGCGGCAAGGCCGCTGCCACCTCCCCCCCGGCGCAAGCGCCGCCAAGCTGGGCGCACAAGCCACTCCGCCCATCGCGAAAGGGGGTTGACCACCACAAAACCCTCGCTAAACGGACCGCCTCGCTGCCCGATCCTCTAACGGTAAGAGAGCGGACTCTGACTCCGTCAATCAAGGTTCGAATCCTTGTCGGGCATCCACTTCCCCAGCTGAATTGTTGGACTTCGTGAGGTCTGAATCAGATTTCACATGAGCGGCTCTGCGTAATGGCGCGGGCGGTTATCGCGTTATCGCCTTGAACATGCTTCCTCGAACGATGATCAGCTAGGCCGCTGCCGAGATGTCATGCCTGAGCTTGGCGCCGAAGGACGGCGATCTCGCCTCGACGATCCACTCCGCTTGAACTCTGCAGGCGTCTGATGTTCGAGTGGTGGCGCCTCAACCTCGCGCAGTCGGGATCCGGCGCAGCGTTCTGGTCATACGCGCCGAACGCAGCGAAAACCGATGTGAGTTGTCGATGTGTCGATCATTTCCGGATGGCGCGCGGCGGGCCGATAGCGTTGGCAATAGTTCGCGGCGCACAAATGCGAGCCGCCCTTGAGCACCTTGCGGCCGATCCTGACTTTCGGCTGGGATGCGTCGAAGCTGTCCTTCAGCTTGGCGCCGCGCGGGTTGACGAGGGCGCAGCACGAGTCCGCTGTCTTCTTGCGCGGTGTCTCGGGCTTCTCACTCCACCAATCCTGGGTCCACTCCCAGGTATTGCCGACCATGTCGTATAGCCCGTAGCCGTTGGCCGGAAAGCTACCGACGGGGGAGGTGCGCTCATAGCCGTCCAGCACCTGGTTGGCGAAGGGGAATAGGCCCTGCCAGTAGTTCGCCATCATCGCACCGGCCGGAGCCAGTTCGCTGCCCCACGCATAGTCGAGCCCCTCGGCGCCGCCCCAAGCAGCGTACTCCCACTCGGCTTCCGTGGGCAGGTCCTTGCCCGCCCATCGTGCGAAGGCGAGCGCATCGGCGTAGGCGACGTGCACCACTGGGTGCTCCCATAGATCGAGCGCGTCGATGTCGCTTTCGGGACCGAGCGGGTGACGCCAGTCCGCTCCGAATGCGAAGCGCCACCAGTTCGCAGGGTTGGAGGTGTCCACCGGACCCGAGGTCTTGTGGAAGACGAGCGATCCCGCGCGCGCCATGTCGGGATGCATGCCAGGGTAATCACGAGGATCGGGCGCGATCTGCGCCACCGTCGTGTAATCCGTCTCCGCCACGAAGGCGGCGAATTGGCGGTTGGTGACGGGCGCCGTGTCGATCCAGAAGCCATCGACCTTGACCCGGCGGAGCGGCGCTTCCTCGGGGTAGAACCGCTCGGAACCCATGGTGAAGGTTCCACCCGGTAGCCAGGTCATTCCTGTTTGCGTTTTGGCGGCAGTGGCTTGCGAGTCTGACATCGTATGCACGTCGTGCATCCTTTCGCGGCGAACAAGGGCCTATGGCACTTGCTCGTTCCCGCATGATCGAAGCCCGTGCCCGGTTCGCCGGCTACCTATGCTCTGCTCAGAACCGCGTTCTGAGCGTCACACCATAGGTCTGCGGATCGCCCAGCGTACCGGTGACCGATCCCGTCGTGCCTGCCGACAGGCTCGCGTAGTAGAGCTTGTCCGTGATGTTACGCGCCCAAACCTGGACATCGACCAGGCCATCGAGCGTGCGTACGCCCACGCGCGCGTTGATCAGCGAGTAGCTCGGGATCAGCGAATAACGCGACAGATTGGCGGTGGTGTAGAAGTTGGAGCGGTAGCTGTAATCGGCGCCGAAGTAGAGCTCGCTGTCATGCCCTAGCACCGCTCCGACCCCGGCGCGCGCCTCGCCACCGGCCGAGGCCGCCCACTTGGACACGCCAGGCAAGCGTTGGCCACTCAGGTCGCAGGTCGCCTGCCCGGCAGTCTCGATCGGACAAGGCGAGTTGCGATAGCTGGTGTACTTCGCATCGGTATAGGCGCCTGAAGCATAGAGCGAGAGCCACGGCGCCGGATCGGCGTGCAGGTCCGCTTCGAAGCCGCGGGTGCGCACGGCGCCGACGTTGGTGAAGTACGAGATGTTGTTGCGGTCCACGTCCACTACCGTGGTCTGGTAATCCCGGTCGTCGGTCCAGAACGCGGCGAGGTTCGCGGTCAGCTTACGGTCGAGCCAGGCGGTCTTCACGCCCAGTTCGTAGCTGTCGATGGTCTCGGGCTTGATCACCGGGTCGGCGGCAAAGGCGCCGGTCGTGGTGATGTTCGCGAGATTGAGCCCGCCGAACTTGTGCCCGCGTCCGTACGTTGCATAGAGCAGCGTGTCGGGCGTCACCTTCCACGATAACGTGGCAGAACCGGAGAGCCGTCCCTCGCGCGTGTGGGCGGTGTAGAAGTTCGCGATGCCGTATCGCGCGCGGATGGTGTTGGCAGCGGCCAGCTGTGCCGCGTTCAACCCGGAGAGGCTTGCTCCTGTCGCGGTCTGGTCGAAGTAGCCCGACTTCGTCTCGTACGTGTATCGCAAGCCGCCCGTGAAATCGACGGTCGGGGTGATGTGCCAGATCGCCTGGCCGAACGCGGCATAGCTGTTCGTCACCGGCTTGGAGAGGCCGATGATCGTATAGCCGTTGAGGGCGGCCGCGGCGGCGGTCTGGTCGACGTTCGGCGCGACGAACCAGGATGCGGCCCGGCTGCCGTAGGCGTTCACCGCCTCCGCATCGATCGATTGCCACAAGTAGTAGAGCCCCGCCACGTAGTCGATCTTGCGCGGGCCTTCGGAGGCGATCCGCAGTTCCTGGCTGAACTGGCGCTGCTCGTTGCTCTGATGGAAGTCGGTTCCGGCGTCGAGGCTGGTCGCATCGCCATCGTTGTGCGGGTACCAGTTCCAAGCGCGATAGGCCGTGACCGAGGTCAGCGTGTTGCCGGGGATGGTGAGGTCGGCAATGGCAGCTACGCCCCACTGGTTCATTTTGTAGCGGGGGTTCGCGTCGACATCGACGAGGCGCGCGTTGGGATCGATCGGCGTCGGCTGATAACCCAGCCGGGCAGAGCGGTCGTTGTAGTTGTTGGCGAAGGTGGTGCCGTTGTCATACTGCCGGATGACACCGGTGAGCACCGCCGCGGCCGTCTTCGAGCTTTGCCGGCCATAGTCGCCAATGACGCGGAGCTTGAAGTTGGCGCTGGGGGTGAACAGCAACTGCCCCCGCACGCCGAAGTCGTGATAATCCTGCGTGTCGTCGCCATCGTAGCGGTTCGTCATGTAGCCATCGCGGTCCGTCTTGGAGACATAGAGGCGAGCAGCGAGTACATCGTCGACCAGCGCACCGCTCGCATAGGCGTGAAGCTGGCGAAAGCCGTAGTTGCCGAAGGTGATGTCGCCGCCGGCTTCGGGATCGAACGTGGGCGACTTGGTGGTCACGACCACGGCGCCGGCGGACGTGTTCTTGCCGAACAGGGTTCCTTGCGGACCGCGCAGCACTTCGATGCGCTCGACATCCGACAGATCGAACACCGCCTGGCCTGGACGGGCGAGGTAGACCTGATCGACATAGACGCCGACAGCCGGCTCGAGACCGTCGTTGTAGACCGACACGTTGTTGCCCAGCCCGCGGATGTTGATGCTGGTGTTGCGCGGGTTGGTGTTGGTGACGACCAGGCTTGGCGTCAGCTGCTGCAGATCGCGCAAGTTGTACGTACGGGTGGCGGCAAGCTGCTCGCCGCCGAATGCGTTGGCCGCGACCGGCACATCCTGGATGCGTTCGTTGCGGCGGCGCGCGGTGACGATGATGTCGCCGCCGCTTGCGCCGTCGTCCGCAGCTGCAAAGGTCGTGTCCGCTTCCGCCGCCTTGGCCGGGATCGCGCTCAGGGCTGTGGTGGAGAACAGCGCGATCGTTGCCGCGTGCAGAAGCTTGCTCATGCCTTTTTTCCCTGTCGAACAGCGGAGTAGCGCTGCAAGTGCGCGCTCCGGTAAATGTCGACGCGCTGGGTAGAGTAGAAGCACGGACCAGCAACAAAGATTGTCTACATGGGTCGTAGAGAAAACTTTGTGGGAGCCGGGAAGGCGGCTCGTTAGCCTTGCCTCTCCCGCAACCGACGAACGGAACGATCACCCGTGACCCGCAAGGCCGCCCTCCTCGCCGCTGCTCTGGTGAGCACGCTCCTGACCTCGCCTGCCATCGCGCAACAACCCGCTGCCCCGGCCCCCCTCCCCGCCGCGACCGTGCAGCAGGCATCTCGGCCCAACTTCCTGGTGATCGTGGCGGACGACCTCGGCTGGTCGGACCTGGGAGCCTTCGGCGGCGAGATCGCCACTCCGAACCTGGATAGCCTGGCCAACAAGGGCGTGCGGTTCACCGGCTTCCACACGGCCCCGACATGCTCGCCGACGCGCTCGATCCTGCTGAGCGGGGTCGATAACCACGAAGCGGGCATCGGCACGATGGTGGAACAGCGCCCGGCCTCGCTGGCGCAAAGGCCTGGTTACGAGGGTTATCTCAACGACCGTGTGGCGTCGATTGCCGAACTGCTGCAGCAAGGCGGATATCGCACGCTGATGGCGGGTAAGTGGCACCTGGGACTGACGCCGGAGCGGGGCCCTGCCGCACGCGGGTTCGAGCGCTCCTATGCCCTGGTGCAGGGCTTGGGCAACCACTTCGGCGCCGATCAGGGTGGTGCTTGGAAGAAGGCGAACGCCAATCCGACATACCGCGAGAACGGCAAGCTCGTGCAGTATCCCAAGGGGCGCTACTCGGCCGACTACTTTGCCGACCGCCTGATCGGCTTCCTCGACGAGGCACCCAACGACAGGCCGTTCTTCGCCTACCTGCCCTTCACTACGCCGCATTGGCCCATGCAAGCGCCTCCCGAAACGAGCGCGAAGTACAAGGGCCGCTACGACGCCGGCTATGAAGTGCTGCGTGCCGAGCGCCTCGAGCGACAGAAGCGCTTGGGCCTCGCACCGCTCGACCAGACGCCGCATCCGCTCGAAAAGGTGAAGCCTTGGGCCAGCCTATCGGCCGAAGAGAAAGCCATCGAGTCCCGCAAGATGGAAGTCTACGCCGCGATGGTCGACCAGATGGACCAGAACGTCGGCCGGGTGATTGCGGAACTCAAGCGCCGCGGCACGTACGACAACACGGTGATCATCTTTCTCGCCGACAATGGCCCCGAAGGAAACGAGATCGATGCTCCGTTCCAGGTTCGCAACGTCCCGGGCGGCGCCAAGCGCTTGGGCATCGACAACAGCTTAAACAACATCGGCAATGCCACGTCGTATGTAGGCTATGGCGCTGGCTGGGCGCAGGCGAACAGCTCGCCCTCCTGGTTGGTGAAGGGCTACCCTACCGAGGGCGGCACGCGCGTAACGGCGTTCGCTGCAGGCAAGGGCGTTGTCGGCGACCGCATCTCGCGCGGCTACATCAGCGTGGCGGACGTTGCTCCGACGCTGCTCTCACTCGCCGGCATCGGTCAGCCCGAGACGTTCAAGGGCCGGCCAATCCTGCCGTTCGAAGGCAAGAGCCTCGTGCCGGTCCTGGAAGGCAAGGCTACCGAGATCCACGGGCCTGCCGAGCCGATCGGCACGGAGCTGTTCTACCGGCGCGCGCTCCGCAAGGGGGACTGGAAGGCCGTCTACCTGCCCAAGAGCCAGGACGCTTACCCGCGCGACGCCGTGGGAGAGGGCAAGTGGCAGCTGTTCAACCTGGCAACCGACCCGGCCGAGTCCAAGGACCTGGCCCAGGCCTTGCCGGACAAGCTGGCCGAACTCGTCGCCGATTGGGATCGCTATGCCGCGACGAAGGGCGTTGCACTTCCTGAGAGCAAACCAGCAAAATAGGTGCGCGCGCCTCGAGTTCGCTCGAGCGTATCGCGCTGGCGAGCAAGGTCCATAGGCAGGGGCCATCCTCTTCCACGCCCCTTGTTCGAGCGGCTCCGGGCAACGATCTGCGCACTCGGCAACCGCTGCTTAAATCGCGCGGGCTCTCCCCTCGCGACTTTCCTGCGGTCAGTCAGAGCAGCCGTTCGGTTCCCTACCTGTTGGCATTCACTCAGGTGCCCTCCGAAGGCACGCACAGCCGGTAACCGATTCCGAGCTCGTTGTTGATGATGCGCGGGCGCTGGGGGTCGGTCTCGATCTTCTGACGCAAGCTTCGCACTAGGGCGCGCAAGTACTCGACGTGGTGTTCATGCTCTTTGGGCCACACATGTGCCATGATCTGGCGATGAGTAATCACCCGGCTAGGAAAGCGCGCGAGCTGCTCCAGCACGGCAAGCTCCTTGGGGGTAAGATGCACCGGCTTGCCGCCCTTGACGACGGTACGGGCAAGCAGGTCGATGGTCACGTCCTCGACCGTCAATGCCAGCTCGCCGCCATCGCGCGTGATCCGGTTGCGCAAGGCGACGCGGACGCGGGCCAGCAGTTCATCGGTGTCGAAGGGCTTGGTGAGGTAGTCGTCGGCGCCGAGGTCGAGCGCGGCGACTTTCTCATCCGTGGCATCGCGAGCGGACACGACGATGAGCGTGGTACCCGATTGCTGCTTGATCAATGGCACGAGTTCCAAGCCATCGCGGTCGGGCAGGCCGAGGTCGAGCAGGGCCACGTCGGGCCGCTCGGTGCGCAACCTGTCCAGCGCCTCTCGTGCGTTCGCGGCTTCCACCGCGTTGTAATCGGCGCGCGTCAGAGTAGCCACGATCAGCCGGCGGATATGCGGTTCGTCGTCGATGACCAAGACGGTGTGGCGGGCCTTCATGTCATCGTCCTGGCGTCGATGTCGCGGATGAGCAACGTTTCTGGAATGCGGATGGTGAAGCAGGCGCCGCGTGGGGCGGCGTTATTGGCGGCTTCGACCGACAGCCCCATCGCTTCGGCAAAGGCCTTGACGATGGCGAGACCGAGGCCAGTGCCGTGCTGCACTCGGTCCGAGCCTTCCAGGCGGGTGAACGTGTCGAACACGCGGCGCTCCTGGCCCTCGGCGATCCCGGGGCCTTGGTCGATTACGGAGAGCAGCAGGGCGTCGGGCAATCGGCGGGCGCGGATGGCGATCGGCGTTCCGGGATCGGCATAGCGACCCGCGTTGTCCAGCAGGTTGATCAGGCAGTGGTGCAGCAGAACCGGGTCGAGCCGGACAAGTGGGATATCCGGCGGAATGTCGACGACGATCTCGTGCCCCTGCAGCGAAGCGCGACTGTCGTGGACGGCACCGGCCACAGCGTCGAGCAGTTCGGTAGCCTCTGCCTTCATCGGCAGTGCGCCTGCCTCCACTCGTGCCATGTCGAGCAGGTTGGCCACGAAGCGGTTGAGGCGTTGCGCCTCGGTGCCGATCGTTTCGGCGAGCGCCGGGCTTGGATCGCGCTGCATTTCCTGCGCCGCCGACATGATGGTGGTGAGCGGCGTACGCAGATCGTGTCCGACGGACGACAGCAGCGCCGAACGCAGCCGGTCGCGCTCGCCGATCGCCTGTGCCTGCAGGTTCTCTTCCTCCAGCGCCAGGCGGTCGAGGGCAACCGAGGCTTGAACCAGCAGGCTCATCAGCAGTGGCAACTGGTCGGAGCGCACTGGATCGCCGGCGTCGGCACGGGCGACACCGAGCACGCCGAGCACCCCGCGTGAGGTGTGCAAGGGGTGGAACAGCCAGTCGGATGCCGTCAACGTCGCAGACCCCCTGCCTGCGGGCTGCGCGTTGGCGATCGCCCACTGCGCGGCGGCAAGCTCGATCTGGTCGAGGCGATCCTCGGGTGGATAGGCCGCGCGCAGCTCGGGTCCGGTCTCTGACGGCAGCAGCAGCACCGCACGTGCATCCAGCAGCCGGGCGACTTCCGCGCAGATCGCCTGCATCAGCGCGTCGCGGGTGACGGCCTGGGTGAGCTGGCGCGAGAAACTGGCCAGCGCGGCGTTCTGCCGGGCGCTGTGGGCGGCGATGTCGGCCTGCGCCCTCACCCGCGCGGCGAACTGGCTGGTGACCACGGCGACGCCGAGCAGGACAATGATGCTGACCACGTTCTCGGGGTTGCTGACCGTCAGCGTGCCGGTGGGCGGCAGGAAGAAAAAGTTGTAGGCCAGGCTAGCGGCGATCCCGGAGAACAGGCCGGCGCGAAGGCCATAGCTTGCCGCCGCGATCATCACCGGCACCAGGAACAGCAGCGCGACGTTCCCGAGGTCGAGCACTGCAAGCAGCAGGCGGCCGACGATCGCCACCGCGCCCACCAGCAATAGCGACCAGAGGTAATGGAGCGGGTTGCCCCAGCGCCCCGGCGGCTTGGCTTGCCGTGCCGGCGCGCGGACGGTGGCGGTCTCACCGGGCAGGACGTGGATGGCAACATCGCCGAGCGTGCGCACCAGGCGATCGACGACTGAGCCGTTGCGCAGCTCGAACCACCAGGATCGCGCCGACTTGCCGAGCACGATCTGTGTCGCCCGCGCCTCGCCCGCAAACCGGCTGATCCCTTCGACCACGCCCACTGCAGGCACGCTGGCCGTCGCAGCGCCGAGCCGCGAGGCCAGCGCCAGCGTGTCGGCGAGCTGGCGGCGGTCTTCGGCGGAGAAATGCTGGTCGCGCCGCGTCTCGATGTGGATCGCCGTCCACGGCGCCCGGAGCGCGTCGGCGAGGCGCTTGCCGGCGCGGACCAGACCGGCGGCGTGGGGGTGCTCGCTGACCGCGACGACGATCCTCTCGCCGACCGCGAAGCTGCCGGCCAGCGCATGGGCGCGCACGTGCT
Source organism: Novosphingobium sp. 9U (assembly GCF_902506425.1). Taxonomy (NCBI): domain Bacteria; kingdom Pseudomonadati; phylum Pseudomonadota; class Alphaproteobacteria; order Sphingomonadales; family Sphingomonadaceae; genus Novosphingobium; species Novosphingobium sp. 9U. The sequence goes on from NZ_LR732469.1 coordinate 1,936,181, forward strand.
CCAGCATCTGCGCGTCGACCGCTTGCGCCGCGCGGCGCAGCGCCAGTTCGCGTAGCGCGGTGAGATTCGATTTGGAGAAGAAGTGGCCGAGCGCCCGCGTGGCCTCATGCGGCACGTAGACCTTGCCGTCCTTCAACCGCCCGATCAGTTCGTCGGGCGGGATGTCGACGACCTCGATCTCGGCCTGCTCGAGCACCGAGTCCGGCACGGTCTCCCGCACCCGCACGCGCGTGAACGAAGCGACCACGTCGTTGAGGCTCTCGACGTGCTGGATGTTGAGGGTGGAGTAGACGTCGATCCCGGCCGCCAGCAGCTCCTCGATATCCTGGTAGCGCTTGGGATGGCGGCTGCCGAGCGCGTTGGTGTGCGCCAGTTCGTCGACGAGCACCAGCTGCGGGCGCCGTTCGAGCACGGCGTCGAGGTCCATCTCGCCCAGGCTGTGCCCGGCATGGTCGACGGCGCGGCGGGGTACGATCTCATGGCCCTCGACCAGCGCCTCGGTCTCACACCGACCATGCGTCTCGACCACCCCGATCACCACGTCGACACCGGCATCGCGGCGCTGGCGGCCTTCCGTCAGCATCTCCCAGGTCTTGCCGACGCCCGGCGCCGCGCCCAGGAAGACCTTCAAACGGCCACGGCCCTCCTGCGCGGCGGCACGCAGGAGGGCTTCGGGAGAGGGACGATCGTCGGCGTTCACCGCGACGGCTTAGCGGATGCACCATCCAGGCGTCGATTCAACTCGAACACGTTGACCCGTGGCTCGCCGATGAAGCCGAAGATCGGGCGCTCGATGTTGCGTTCGACCAGCCGCTGGACGGCGGTGGGATCGAGGCCGCGCGTCCGTGCCACCCGGTTCACCTGGAACAAGGCCGCCTCGGGGCTGATATGGGGGTCCAGCCCCGAGGCAGAAGTCGTCACCAGGTCGGGCGGAACAGGTCGACCGGGTGCATCGGCTTGGTTGGCGGCCACGTCGGCCTTCACCCGGTCGGCCAGCGCTTGCGAGGTGGGGCCAAGGTTCGAACCCGACGAGGCCAGGCCGTCGTAGCCCTTGCCTGCGGCCGAGGGCCGGGTGTGGAAATAGCGCGCCGAGGTGAAGGCCTGCCCGACCACGGTCGAGCCCACGACCTTGCCGCCATCCGTGACCAGGCTGCCGTTGGCCTGGCTCGGGAACGCCGCTTGCGCGACGCCGGTGATCGCCAGCGGGTACGCCACGCCGAGCAGCAGCGCTAACAGCAGCGTCATGATGAGCGCGGGGCGGAGGGATGAGAGGATGTCGTTGTTCATGGTTCGCCCTCCTCAGGCGAGACCTAGGCCGTTGACGGCCAGGTCGATGAGCTTGATGCCGATGAATGGCGCGAACAGACCGCCCAGACCGTAGACCGCAAGGTTGCGGGCGAGCAGTGGCCCCGCTCCCATCGGCTTGTACGTCACGCCCCGCAGTGCGAGCGGCACCAGCAGCGGGATGATCAGCGCGTTGAAGATGATCGCGGACAGGATGGCGCTTTGCGGCGTGCCGAGCCCCATCACGTTGAGCACGCCCAGCCCTGGATAGAGCACCACAAACATGGCCGGAATGATCGCGAAGTACTTGGCGACGTCGTTCGCCACCGAGAACGTCGTCAGCGCGCCGCGGGTCATCAGCAGCTGCTTTCCCAAGCCCACGACCTCGATCAGCTTGGTCGGATCACTGTCGAGATCGACCATGTTGCCTGCTTCGCGCGCGGCCTGGGTGCCGGTGTTCATGGCGACGCCGACATCGGCTTGAGCAAGCGCGGGCGCGTCGTTGGTGCCGTCACCGCACATCGCTACCAGGCGCCCGCCGGCCTGCTCCTTGCGGATCAGCGCCAGCTTGTCCTCGGGCGTCGCTTCGGCGAGAAAGTCGTCGACCCCTGCTTCGGCCGCGATGGATGAGGCGGTGAGCGGGTTGTCGCCGGTGATCATGACCGTGCGGATGCCCATCTGGCGCAGCTCGCCGAAGCGCTCGCGGATACCGGCCTTGACGATGTCCTTAAGGAAGATCGCGCCGAGCAGCCGGCCGTCCACCGCCACCGCCAGCGGGGTACCGCCGGCGCGGGCGATCTCGTCCGTGACGCGGCGCAGCTCGGTCGCCGCGGCCGTGCTGTCCGCGCCGGGATTGGCCTTGAGCACGGCTTGCACCGCGCCTTTCTGGATCACTCGGCCTCCCGTGTTCACCCCGGAGATGCGCGTTTGCGCGGTGAACGGGATCACCTCGGCGCCATCGGGCAAAGCCGCGAGATCGAGGCCGAACGTCTCACGCGCCAGCACCACGATCGATCGGCCTTCGGGCGTCTCGTCCGCGAGGCTGGCAAGCAAGGCCGCTTCCGCCAGTGCACTCACTTCGGTGCCGTCGACAGGACGGAACTCGGTCGCCTGGCGGTCGCCGATGGTGATCGTTCCGGTCTTGTCGAGCAGCAGCACGTCGATATCGCCAGCGGCCTCCACCGCACGCCCGGACTTCGCCAGCACGTTGAAGCGCACCAGGCGGTCCATGCCGGCAATGCCGATGGCCGAGAGCAGCGCAGCGATGGTCGTGGGGATCAGCGTGATCAGCAGCGCCGCCAGGATCGCGACCGGCACGCTGCCGCCGGCATAGCTGGCGAAGGCGGGAATGGTGCCCACCGCGATCAGGAAGATGATCGTGAGGCCGACCAGCAGCAGCGTCAGCGCGATCTCGTTGGGCGTCTTCTGCCGCTCGGCCCCTTCGACCAGCGCGATCATGCGATCGAGGAAGCCTTGGCCCGGATCAACCGTAACGCGCACGCGGATCTCGTCGGAGATGACGCGGGTGCCGGCAGTCACCGCCGAACGGTCGCCGCCGGCTTCGCGGATCACCGGAGCGCTCTCCCCGGTGATCGCGGCCTCGTTGACCGAGGCGACACCAGAGACGACTTCACCATCCGAGGGGATGAGATCGCCGGTCCCCACCAGCACCACGTCGCCCTTGCGCAGCGCGCTGGCGGGCACGTCCTCGATGCCGGCGCCCTTGACGCGCTTGGCAGTGAGTTCCGCCTTGGTGGCGCGCAGCGAAGCGGCCTGCGCCTTGCCGCGCCCTTCAGCCAGCGCCTCGGCAAAGGTGCCGAACAGTACCGTCAGCCACAGCCAAACCACCAGCTGCAGCTTGAAGCCGAGCGCGAGGCCGTCGTTACCGACGACCAGCAGCACTGTCAGCAGCAGTGCGACGATGGCGGTGGTGAACATCACCGGATTGCGGATCAGCTCGCGCGGATCGAGCTTGCGAAAGGCATCGCCGATCGCCGGAACGATCAGCTTGGCCGTGAACATCGATTGGTTTTCGGATCTGGCCATGGTGCAAGTCCTCAGAAGAGCTGGCCGCGGACCATCGCGAGATGATCGGCGATCGGTCCAAGTGCGAGGCTGGGCAGGAACGTGAGGCCGCCCACGATCAGCACGATGCCGATCAACAGCGCGGTCCACAGTGGGCCGGTCGTTGGGAAGCTGCCGGTGGTCTCGGGCGTGTGCTTCTTCGCCGCAAGACTGCCGGCGACCGCCAGCACCGGCACGATGACAAAGAACCGCCCGATCCACATCGCCACGCCCAGCAGCCCGTCGTAGAACGGCGTGCTGGCGGTCAGCCCGGCAAATGCGGACCCGTTGTTCCCCACGGCCGACGTGAAGGCGTAAAGGATCTCTGAAAAGCCGTGCGGCCCCTTGTTGAGCGGTCCGGCGAGGCCTGCTTGGGTCACCGAGGCGGTGGCCGTGAAGCTCAGGATCACCAGCGGCAGCACCGCGATTGCCAGCACCGCCAGCTTGACCTCGCGGCTCTCGATCTTCTTGCCGACGTATTCGGGCGTGCGGCCGACCATCAGGCCGGCGACGAACACCGCGAGTATGGCGAACAGCAGGAAGCCGTAGATGCCGGCGCCGACGCCGCCGATCACGACTTCGCCCAGTTGCATGTTGAACAGCGGGATCATGCCGCCCAGCGCCGTGAAGCTGTCGTGCATGGCGTTCACCGCACCGCACGAGGCAGCGGTGGTGACCGCCGAGAACAGTGCGGAGGCGGCGACGCCGAAGCGCACCTCCTTGCCCTCCAGATTACCGCCAGAGACACCCAGGCTATGCAGCACCGGGTTACCGGCGGCCTCCTGCCAGTAGACGACGGTCACGCCGGCCAGGAAGATCGTCACCATCGCAGCGAGGATCGCCCAGCCCTGGCGCGTGTTGCCGACCGCTTTGCCGAAAGTGTGGGTCAGGCCAAAGCCAATCAGGAAGATCGACAGCATCTGCACGAAGTTGGTCAGCGCCGTCGGGTTCTCGAACGGGTGCGCCGAGTTGGCGTTGAAGAAGCCGCCGCCATTGGTGCCCAGCATCTTGATCGCCTCCTGAGAAGCGACCGGCCCGAGCGCGAGAGTCTGCCTGGCGCCCTCCAGCGTGCTGACCTCGACCGAGCCTGCCAGCGTCTGCGGCACCCCGCTCGCCACAAGGTACAGCGCATAGACCACGCTCAAGGGCAGCAGCAGGTAGAGCGTCAGCCGCGTCATGTCGGCCCAGAAATTTCCGAGCCCGCTCGCGCTGCGCCGCGCGAACCCGCGAAACAGCGCAAAGGCGAGCGCAATACCGGTCGCGGCCGAGAGGAAGTTATGGATTGTCAGCGCCAGCATCTGGCTGAGGTTCGACATGGTCGATTCCCCCGCATAGCTCTGCCAGTTGGTGTTGGTGGCAAAGCTGACGGCGGTGTTGAACGCCAGGTGCTCGCTCACTGCGCCGAGCCCTTGCGGGTTCAGCGGCAGCAGCGCCTGCGCCCTCAGCAGAGCGTAAGTCAGCAGCAGCAACGCCGCGTTGAACACCAGCATGTGCACCGCATAGCGGCGCCACGACTGATCCTCCTGCGGGTCGATGCCGGACAGGCGGTAGAACCCGCGCTCCACCGGTCCTAAAACGGCATGCAGCGGGGTTCGCCGCCCTTCGTACAAGGCGAAGAGCCACAGCCCGACCGGCTTGGTGAGTGCCAGCAGCACACCTATGAACAGGGCGATGAGGAGCCATCCCTGAAGGGTCATGGTCGTACCCTCGCTAGAACCGCTCGGGCCGCGCGAGCACGGCGACGAGGTAGACGAGAAGGCCCAGCGCGGTCAGCCCGCCCAGCCACAGATCGATGGTCATGACGCCCGCCCCTCACGCACGGTCGCACAAGGCGGCATAGCCAAGGCTCGCCGCCAGCAAGGTGAGGATCAGGCCGACCCAGAGGATGTCCTGCATTGTGATGCTCCTGCAGGTCGTCGCCGCGGAGAGCGGCGGCCAGAACCTGCAGTCGATCTATTGAGCCGTTTCACCATAGGAAATCGAGACGAGGAAACCCCGCACCGCGTAGGAATGTCGTATGATTTCGACAGCCGCGCGCCGACCACAACGGTAAGGCGCCTGACGGTACCTCCGCCGGAGCCATGAGCAGCAAGCCGATCGCGACACACGAACGCTGCTGCCGCGACTCAATCGCCCTGCCCGGTCCGGAGTTCATGCTGCCTTGGGTAGGAACCCAGGGTGATGGTCATCCCCAAGGCAAGCAGCATCATGACGACAGAAAGCTGGATCAAGAGATCGTAGCTGCCCCAGGCGTCATGCAATGCACCATAGGCCGCTGGCGCACCGCCGGCTCCCACCCCGAACGCCGCATACTGGATGCCGTAGAGCTCGCTGAAGTGCCTCTGCCCGAAGTAGCGCGCCGTCATGTACGCGACGAGGTCGAACTCGGCGCCCGCGACGAGGCCCAGCGTCACGACCACGCCCACGACGGCCGCGGCGCCCACGTGCGGAATTCCAAGCAGGAGCAGCGCGAGGACAGCGGGGACCACCAGCACGGCGCAGACCAGAGGCGCCCAGAAACGATCGAGGAGATAGCCGGAAAGCACGCGACCGCCGGTGATGCTGAACGCCATGGCCGCCAGCGTGCTCGTTGCCCGCTGCTCGGAGATGCCCCGCTCCAGCAGCAGCTGGAACATATTGGGCACCAGACCGCTGACGCCGAACGCAAGCAGCACCGCCGCTCCTTGTCGTACTCGTACATGTCGATGGCGATGAGGATTGACGCTCCGCTTGCAAGCCTACGAAGAAATACATGGGGCTCAGCATGCTAGCCTGGCCATCGTCCTGAATTCTTGCCCTGGGCGAGCCGTTGCGCCTGCCCTGGAAAGCTGAGCGTCGCGCGAACCGCATCGTGGCCTGGGCGTTGACCCTGCTCAACCGCAGCAGGATTTCCGCATGGCCCGGCTCACAAGTGACTTCTTCGTCGAACGCCTCAAGGCCTGGGGCGTCACTCGCATCTATGGCTATCCGGGCGACGGGATCAATGGCGTGCTGGGCGCACTGCAGCGGGTAGAGGGCACTGCGGATGGCATCGAGTTCATCCAGGTTCGCCATGAGGAGATGGCCGCCTTCATGGCAGTCGCGCATGCCAAGTTCACCGGCGAATTGGGCGTCTGCCTCTCCACCGGTGGTCCCGGCGCCACGCATCTCATCACCGGACTCTACGATGCCAAGAGCGACCATGTCCCGGTGCTGGCGATCGCCGGCCAGGCCGAGTCGACGGTGCGCGGCGCCAGCTACCAGCAGGAACTGAACCTCGACCGCATGTTCGCCGATGTCGCGGACTTCGTGCAGGAGGCCGCCTCGCCTCCGCAGCTTCGCCACCTGGTCGATCGCGGCCTACGCGTGGCGAAGGCGCGCAACGGGGTCACCGTGCTGATCCTGCCCAAGGACGTGCAGGACATGGCGTGGGAAGAGCCCAAGCGCGCGCATGGCTTCACCCGCTCCGGCCCGGGATACTCCACGCCGCGGGTATTGCCGCACGATGCCGACTTGCGGCGCGCGGCCGAAGTCCTGAACGCAGGCAACAAAGTGGGGATCGTCATCGGCGCGGGCGCGCGCGGCGCGGCGGACGAGGTCGTCGCGGTGGCCGAGCAACTGGGTGCCGGCGTCGCCAAGGCGCTGCTGGGCAAGGACGTGCTGCCCGACGACCTGCCCTTCGTCACCGGCGCGATCGGCCTGCTCGGCACCAAACCTTCGTCCGACATGATGGAAGGCTGCGACACGCTGCTGATGATCGGCACCGGCTTTCCCTGGGCCGAGTTCCTGCCGCCCGATGGCCAGGCGCGCGGCGTGCAGATCGACATCGCGCCCGAGATGCTGGGGCTGCGCTATCCGGTCGAAGTGAACCTGCACGGCGATGCCGCAGAGACCTTGCGCGCGTTGCTGCCCTTGCTGAACCAGCAAGCGGACCGCAGCTGGCAGGAGCGCATCATCGCGGGGATGGAGGAATGGCGCGAGACGCTGAAGGGTCGCGCGATGGCACCCGCCTCGCCGGTGAACCCGCAGCGCGTGGTCTACGAGATGTCGCCGCGCCTGCCCGCCGACGCGATCGTCACCTCGGACTCGGGTTCGTGCGCCAACTGGTACGCGCGGGATTGGCAGGTCAAACACGGCCAGCGCGGCTCGCTGTCCGGCGGCCTGGCATCGATGGGCGCGGCGGTGCCTTATGCCATCGGCGCCAAGTTCGCGCACCCCGATCGGCCCGTCGTGGCGCTGGTCGGCGATGGGGCCATGCAGATGAACAACATGGCGGAACTCATTACCATTCAGAAGTACTGGCAGCGCTGGACCGATCCGCGCCTGATCGTCTGCGTCTTCAACAACGAGGACCTGAACGAAGTCACGTGGGAGCAGCGCATCATGGAGGGCAATCCGCGCTTCGAGAGCACGCAGTCGCTGCCCGACGTGCCCTATGCCCGCTTTGCCGAGATGCTGGGGCTGACCGGTATCTTCGTCGATGATCCCGAGGCGCTGGGCGCGGCATGGGATTGCGCGCTTGCGGCGGATCGCCCGGTGGTGATCGAGGTGAAGACCGACCCCGCGGTCGCGCCGCTGCCTCCGCACGTCACGCTGGAGCAGGCAAAGGGCTTCCTATCGTCCATGGCAAAGGGCGATCGCGGCGCGGCGCAAGTCGTGGCGGATACGGCGCGCCAGATCGTCGGAGGGCTTCGCGAGCGGCTTTGAGACGGCCTTGCTTATGCGAGACCCCTCAGGTCACAAGGACTCGCTCTCCACGATGGCTGCCTCGATCATCGCGGACCAGACACCTGCATCACCGGCGCGGGCCATCGCTTCTGAAGGCTCGCGCATCGTGCGCAGCACGGCGTCCGCCTGCTCCAGGTAAGCGCGCCAGGTCTCGTCGACACTGAGCGACGCCGAGGCTTCCACGCCGTCCGCGTTGGCGCTGTGATCGAGCCCGGCCAAAGCGCGTGCGACCCGTTCCGCGAGTGCCGTCGTTGCTACGTCCATGTGCGTCTCCTTACGCGGTGGGAACGGTGCGATGGCGCGGCTTGTTCCCGCTCGGAACGTGCCGGGATCTGCAAGGACCGCTCGTTCGTTCCATGCGCTGACACGCAAGGCAGGAGGGCAGCATGTGGACAGCCACGGACAAGTTCAACGCGGTCGCCACCGGCGGCAAGGAATATGTCATCGTCGAGATGACCGATGTTCCGGAGGGTGCCTCGGCCGATCGGCTCGATCCTGATGGCGTGCTTCCGCGCAAGCACACACTCGAAGATGGGCGCGAGCTCAGCACCGAAAAGGATGGGACGTTCATCCTGCTGGAGACCGATGAGGTGTTGAAAGCGGTCAGCCCGTCGGCGCCTGCGGGATCGTGATACCGCTGCGAGGCGAGCCGACCTCGCTTTGACCATCGGCGGTCGGACAAAATGCCAACCCCGCACGGCCGGGAAATCGGTGTTGCCCAGCTCTGGCTAGGGAACTGCAAAGGCCCTGGCGCTCTTCGCCTGCAAATCTGTGAGGGGTCTTTCATGCGCAAGCTGTTCATCGCCTTCGGGTGCCTCGTCCTGTCGCCATCGGCGGCGTGGGCGCAGGAACGCGAGTATTGTCCCGATCGGCCTGGCATCGGCACGCCCGCCTGCACGATGGCGCCGGGCAAGGCCTCGCTCGAGGTCGGGTTGGGCGATTGGTCGGTCGATGCAGACAGCGCCGAGCGACAGGACGTGTTCCTCACCGGCGACACGCTGCTGCGTTATGGCATCGCCGACCATGCCGAAGTGCAGCTGGGCTGGACCGCGCTGGGCTTTGCCCGCACCCGCGACCGCCTGACCGGCACGGTGGACCACCGCAGCGGCACCGGCGACGTGACCGTGGCGCTTCGCCGTAACCTGGCCAATCCCGACGGCTCCGGCCTCTCGCTGGCGGTGATGCCTTATGTCACGCTGCCCGTCGGCCGCGAGCCGTTCGGCCAGGGCGACTTGGGTGCGGGGCTGAAGGTGCCGCTCTCCTACGAGCTGTCGCAGTCCTGGAGCCTGGCGACGACCACCAGCTTCGATGCGGCGGTGAACGAGGACGGGTCCGGCCGGCACTTCGCCTTTGACGAAGTGGTGGGCGCGCAGCTCGAGCTGTCGAAGGCGGTCAGTGTGACTGCGGAGTACGAGTTCACGCTCGACCGCGATCCTGCCAGCCACCACACCGAGCAGGTCGGCGGACTCTCGCTTGCGTGGCAGCCGGCGGACGACCTGCAGCTGGACCTCGGCGCCAACTTGGGCCTGGACCACGATGCGCAGGATGCGGAAGTCTACTTCGGCGTGTCGCGCCGCTTCTAATCGGCCGTCAGGCGACTACAGGTTCCAGCAGGCGCACGGTCCCGGCGTCGGCATCGATCTCGGCCATGACGCCTTCGGGCATGCAGGCCTGCGCGGCGATGTGCCCGAACGGCATGCCCTGGAACGCCGGCACGCCGAGCGATCCGAAGGCGCGGTCCATCACTTCGTAGACGGTGAAGTTGCCATAGCCCGCCTCGCGCTCGACGCAGTTGCTGCACTGGCCGAACACCACGCCGGCGACCTTGCCGAGGGTGCCGGCGAGTGCGAGCTGCGTGAGCATGCGGTCGATGCGGTATTCGGACTCGTTGGTGTCCTCCAGGAACAGGATCGCGCCGGTGAAGTCGGGGAGGTAGGGCGTGCCGACCAGCGCGGCGAGCACCGTCAGGTTGCCGCCGAGCAGCCGCCCGCGTGCCTTTCCGCCATGGAACGTGCGCAGCCGATTACTGCCGCGCTCCAACGAGAGCAGCGGGTCGGCCGGTACGGTGATCGTCGGCGTCGCGCCTTCGAACGCCAGCGCGTGGAACGCCTGCCACGACTGCGTGTGCCAGGCGCCCGAGGCGTTCGGGCCATGGATGGTGGGAAAGCCGCAGCGTGCCGCCAACGCCATGTGCAGCGCGGTGTTGTCGCTGAAGCCGCTGAACAGCTTGGGATTGCGGGCGATCCGCGCAAAGTCGAGGTAGGGCAGGATGCGCGCCCCGCCCCAGCCGCCGCGCACGCTCATCACCGCGGCTACGGCTGGATCCTCGAACATCGCCTGGAACTCGGCCGCGCGCGTCTGGTCGTCGCCGGCGAGATAGCCCTCGCGCGCCGCGAGGTGGGCGGCGGGCTTGGGAACCAGGCCCACGGCGCGAATGGACTCCAGGATCGCCTCGACGCCGAAGCGGTCGGCAATGAAGCCCGCGGGCGCGACAAGCCCCACGGTGTCGCCTTCACGCAGGCGCTTCGGTCTAGCCGGAGGCTGAGCTTCGGTCCGCGCGGCAGTGCGCGCAGTGAGCTCGGGAGAGAGCGCCCCAGCGGCGAGCGCGCCGAGGACAGCAGTGACGGAACGACGGGTCAGCATGGCGGTATGCTTATCGAGGTGGCGCGCGGGGTCGAGTGCTTATGACGGAGAGAACGCTCTGGGTGCGTTCTCGTCCACTTCGTGCGGCTTCTCGACGGTGCTGCACGGGCTCAGGAGCGTGGGCGGTCGCGACACCCGGTGGTGGGTGGGACAGAGATCAAGCAAGCGGGAGCGCGCCAACCCCTCCCGTTTACACCCGCTCCGCCCAGCCTGAGCTTGTCGAAGGCCGCCCGCATCATCTCGGCCTGCGCGGATTACACGCGTCCTAGGCTGCTTCGACAAGCTCAGCATAGGCGGATTGGAATAAGGACGAGTTGTCACCTCCGCGTTCATATGCTCGTCGCGCGCGCATGGGCCTCAATCACCAGCGGTTTACGCCCATTACCGCCGGACTGAGCTCGTCGCCGCTCCACCGCGACGTGGGAGGTCTACCCGGATCGCGGAGCCACCCGCACCCTCGGCTGGCATGCTTCGACAAGCTCAGCATAGACGGTGTCGAGTCAGGACACGCCGGGTAAAGACGCATGACGTGAGGTGAGGACACGCGGGGTGGGTTAAGGACGCGATATCCGACGCGGCTAGCGGGTCTAGCCGCTCGCTCTCGCATGCGCTTCAGCTACCAGCGGTTTACACCCACGCCGCCCAGGCTGAGCTTGCCGAAGCCCTACCGCGACCCCGAGCCCTCCCAGGATCAAGCCATTGCCTTCCTCAGCATGCGCGATAGCGGCGTCAGCTTCACCGCTTGCTTGATCGGGGCGAGCTGGCTCTTGGGACGGTTGCCGAAGATGGCGAGGCGGCTCAGCTTGCGGCCTTGGCGTATCAAGTCGACCAGCGGCGCATCGGAGGGCAAGTTGGGGCTGACAGTTCGCCTCGGCGCTCCCTCCGCTGCCGCGATGCGTGCGTTAAGGTGGTTGGCGATGTCGAGATAGCCGGTGCGGGTGTAGTGCCGGTCGTCGATCAGACGGCTTGGCGCAACTACTTCGTCGATCGAGACGAACTCCCAGCCCGGCCGGGCCGCGCACAAGGCCGCGGCGGCTTCGTTGTACTGTCGCGCCAGGGAACGGTCAGCCTCATTCATGGGCTTGGCGGCATCGCGAGTGTTTGCGCCCAGGAGGAACAGGTGGCTGGCGTTCACTGCGCAGCGGTCGATCAGGTCGACGGCACGCTCCAGCAAGTTCAGCTTCTGCGCCAAGGACAGGTCGTAGAACGCCGCGCCGTTCAACCACGGTGAGGCCGGGTCATGGTCGATGGCGTGCCCCAGGCCCTCGGGATGGATGCGCACCACCACGCCGTCGCCGGTCACCAGGTGGTGGCCCTTCAGTGCGGCGGAGAGCGAGAGGACCAGGATCTCGCTCTCGGCAAGCTCGTGGTGGAAGGTCGCGTAATCGCGCGGCTCCCAGGCCGGCAGAGCAGGGAGCGCGCGCGAAGCCGCGACCGCGTTCGCATCGTCGAGGATGAAGCCGAAATCGTCGTAGCGGGTCATCACGCCGTGCTTGACGCCGTTGACGAACTCCGCACGGTTGGCGCTGCAGTAGCTGGCGACCGCGGTGAGATCGCAGCTGCCCAGCAGCAGCAGGCGCGGTGCCACGGTCGGTTCCGCCTCATCCTCGCCGACCTGATCGTTGATCCAGTCGACCCGGTCGAACACGATGATGGGGTTAGACACTGGCCCAACCACGTCGATCGCCGGGCTGCCCAGGCGCTCGTATACGTACTGCTCCAACCCGGCGTTCATCATCCGGCACGACCACACGTAGTGCAGCAGGCGGTTCTCGCGCTCGGTGCGCTGCTGCATATAAAAGCCGATCAGCCCGTGCGACCCGTACTTGTCGCTGGCGAAGATGGCGGCGGCGAACACGTCGTGCCGCTGCAGCTGCTCGCGGAATGTGGCGAGTGCGGCATCGCTTTCCAGCCTGACCTTCGTGTAGTTCAGCTGGTTGGAGCGGTTGATCAGTTCGACGATGCGATCGAGATGGCGCTCCACATCGAAGTCGAAGCGCAGGCGGATCTCGGACTGGCGCAGGAAATCGACGTTGCTGAGGTCGCTTTCGGCCTGTTCGACGACCTTGCGTTCGAGCTGCTTGTACTGCTTCAGCCGGGTGTGCTCGGGATCGCTCTTGCCGCGCGCCTCGGGGAGCGTGAGCAGCACTGGCAGCACATCCTGCGGGTAGGCGACCATCATGGTGGGGAAGCGAAAGCGCGCTTCCTCGATGTTGATCGAATTGTCGTCGATGAACAGCACGTTGTCGGGCCGCAGGTTCGCCTGATCGATGATCTGGGCGATCTGGCTGCCCTTGGCGTTCCAGGACACCTTCGGGAAGATGAAGCTGTCCCAGATGCCCGCTTCTTCCAGGACGCGGCGCACGGGTTCGGCATCGTTCTTCGACACGATGGAGGAGACCACCCCGCGATCCGCCAATGCGCGAACGATCGCCAGGTTCTCCTCGATCAGGGTGATCGGCCCTTCGGAGAGCGTGCCGTGCCAGAAAGTATCGTCGAGATCCCAGATGACGAGCTTGATCGTCGCTGTCGGCACGAAGGTCATGTCGCGGCTCCTTCCTGTGCGGCGGGGGTCGGCTCGGTGCTGCGGCGATTGGCCCAGAGCCGGGCCGCGTCGGCGAGCAGCTTGCGGTCGGTGACCAGAACCGCCGCGCAGTAGGTCACAGCCCCTAGACACACCAGCAGCACCAGCCGCCAGATCGGTGCCAGATCGTGCGGGAGCGCGTGGCGCAGCGCATAAGTCGCCGCCAGCATCGCGCCTGCGGAGATCGCGGCCGCCACGGCAGCTTTGGCGCTGCGCAGCGCGGAGATCCCAGCCACCCGCTCCAGGTAAACAAAGCCGAGCGGAGTCGCGATGGCGGCGCGCACAATGTAGCCGACGGTGGCGCTCACCAGCCCGAACGGCGCGAAGGCCGCGGCGCAGAGCAGTGACAGCGCGCACTCCAACGCATTAAGGTAGAGCACGTGGCGGTAGGCACCGCGCGCGATCAGCACGCTGCTCTTGAAGTTGGTCAGCGGGATGAACAGACCGACGAAGCACAGCATCGACAGCAGCCCGGCGCTGGTGGCCCATTGCTGGCCGAACACCATCGGCACCACGTCCGGCGCGACGGCGGAAAGGCCGACGAACATCGGTACCACGAAAATGGAGGAATACCGCAGCAGCGCAATGTACTCGTCCTCAAGGCTGCGCCCGGCGTGAATTGCCTTGGGCAGCGTGGTCATTGCCACGTTGGCGATCGGGCGCACCACCAGTTCGTAAAGCAAGTCGAGCATGCGCCAGGCGATCCGCAGATAGCCGAGCGCGACGGGGCCGAGGAAGAACCCGACAACGAGGTCCACGAGCCGCTGGTTGCCCGCGCCCAGCACGGAGGAGATCGCGATCGCCGAGCCTTGGCGCAGCTGCACCGCCATGTCGCGCGGGTCGATGTCGAGCGTCGGTCGCCAGCGGGTCGCCACCATCATCGCCGCCAGGCTCCACACGGTGGCGACCAGACGCTGCGCAACCAGGGCATAGACGCCCCACCCGGTCAGCGCCATGCCCAGCGCGACCAAGCCGCTGACCACGGTGGCGGTGGTGTTGCGCAGGGCCAGTTGCTTGAACTGGAAGCTGTGGCGCAGGATCCCCTCGTAAACGGCTCCGATGGCGTAGAGCAGGCAGATCGGCGCCAGCAGCAGCATGACCTCGCGCAGATCGGGCGTCTCGAATGCGCGCGCCATCAGCGGTGCGGAGAGCGCCAGGATCGCCGTGAGCCCCGCGCCCGAGATCAGGCTGGCGAAGAAGCCGGCATTCATCGTGCGCTGGTCGAGTTCGCGGCGCTGCACCAGGACTTCGGTAATGCCGCCACGGCCGATGAAGTTCAGCAGGTCGATCACGGCGGTGGCGATCGCGACCACACCAAACGCCGCCGGGCTCAGCGTACCGGCGAGGACGACGAAGACTAGCAACTGGAACAGCGCCTGACCGGCGGCGCCGCCCATACCCCAGATCACGCTGCCCAGGACCTTGTTCCCGCTGGCGCGAGTCACGCCGGGCGCCCTGAGATGGCGTGCAGGGGCTGGCGACGGGGCGCGGTGTTCATGGGCCGTGTTGTACGGGAGCCCGTCTCGACCACGTAGCGAGGTTAGATCGACTGCGGACCATTTCTCGCGAGTGCAGCATGGCAGCGCGGCATCGTCGTGGATGGCTTCTGATCGAATGCACCGCAACCGATTTGACCTCGACGAGCCTCGCAGCAATCCCCATCTGGCGGCGATGACTGAACCTGAAGACAAAGAACTCACCCACCGCCGTTTCTACAAGGCCGAACAGGAGGCCAGCTTCGCCGGAGCGCAGGGCACCGGCACTCCGCAGACGCAGGATCCGGCCTACAAGCTGGCATTCCTCGACTCCGAATTCCTGCTGCGCGATGAGCTGCGCCCGGTCCGCTTTCAGCTTGAGCTGCTGAAGCCTGAGATGCTGCTTGAGGAGGCCAATATCGGCTCCACCCTGGTGATCTACGGATCGGCGCGCATTCCCTCGCCCGAGCACGTCGATGCCGTGCGCGCGACTGCCACCACGCCCGAGCGCGAGAAGGTGGTCGAGCGGCTGATCGAGAAGTCGAAGTACTACGAGGAAGCACGAAAGCTGGCCCATACCGCGAGCGCCTGCGCGATCGTCGAGAAGGGTATGCGCCAGTTCGTGGTGTGCTCCGGCGGCGGCCCCTCAATCATGGAGGCGGCCAACCGCGGCGCGACGGAGGCCGGTGCCGAGTCGCTCGGCCTCAACATCGTCCTACCGCATGAACAGGCGCCCAACCCCTATGTGACGCCACACCTGTCGTTCCAGTTCCACTACTTCGCGCTGCGCAAGATGCACTTCCTGCTACGTGCCCGCGCGGTGGCAGTGTTCCCGGGCGGCTTCGGCACGTTCGACGAGTTCTTCGAGCTGTTGACGCTGATCCAGACCGGCAAGATGAAGCCGATTCCGATCCTGCTGTTCGGCAAGGACTACTGGAACCGGGTGGTGAACTTCGAGGCGCTGGCCGAGGAAGGGGTGATCAACCCGAACGACACCGACCTGTTCCGCTGGTGCGAAACCGCCGAGGAAGGCTGGCAGCACATCGTCGACTTCTACGGACTCGAATGCGGGTGACGCGCCTCCCTTCCCCCAGCTCGGGGAAGGATCAGCGCGGCAACCGTTCGTAAAGGTCGATAGCCCGGCCCTCGGCATCGGGGATGGCTGCGTATGTCGAGAAGCCGAGTTTCGCGGCGACCCGGTGAGACGCGGCATTTTCGTGTTCAATCATGGCGACGATGCGCGCGGCGCCGTGCGTCACATCGAACCACGCCAGCGCCGCCTGCATCACCTCGCCAGCGACCCCCTTGCCGCCCCAGTCGGAGCGCACGATCCAGCCAGCTTCGGGCTGATCGTCCATGCGCGGATCGAGCCCGCGCCAGGAGTGGAACACGCCCATGCTGCCGATCAGTTCGTCGCTGCCATGCGCGCGAACATAGAAGACTCCGTAGCCATAGAGGCTCCACGAACCGGCATTGCGCATCAGCCGCTCCCACTGCGACTGCGGCTCGGCACGGGCAGGGCCGAGGAAGCGGCGAGTCTCGTCGTCGGCGATCAGGCGGCACAGCGGCTCGACGTCCTGCGGCCCGCGCGGGCACCACAGCTCGAAGCGCTCTGTGGTAAGGAGCGGCGCGGTGAGGAGGGGTTGGCTCATAGCCAGCGTTCTACCGCATGGATAGCGAGGCCGAACAGCCCGCCGACAAGCGTGCCGTTGATGCGGATGAACTGCAGGTCGCGGCCGACCGCACCCTCCAGCCGTTCGGTGACTGTGCGCGCGTCCCAGCGCTTCACCGTTTCGGACACGATCCGCACGATCTCGTCACCATAGCGCGAAACGACACCGACCAGCGTGCGGCGGGCGAAGCGGTTCAGCTGCAGCTGCAGCGCCGGGTCCTTGCGCAGCGCCTCGCCCAGTTCGCCCAGCATGCCTGAGATGCGCGAGCCGAGCGCCGTATCGGGGTTGCGCGCGGCGTCGATCATGGCGTGGCGTAGGCGCTCCCAGACGCTCTGCCACCAGGCGCCGATTGCCGGGTTGGACAGCAGGTCGAGCTTGGCGCGCTCTACCTTCAAGCGGGTGGCGGGATCGTGGGCCAGCTTGTCGGCGAGCTCCTCCAGCATCGATTCGACCTTCAGCTTGAGCGGATGGTCAGGCTGGACGATCATCTCCGCCATCAGCTTGTAGAGCCCGTCGAGCACGGCATTGGCCAGCCGCGTGTCGAGACCGGCGAAGCGCATCAGCGAGTTGGCACGTTCGCTGATCATGGCGCGCACCATCTCCTCGTTGGCCTCCAGCGCGTGGCCGGCCCAGCGGATCGCGCCTTCGAGCATCGGCAGGTGGCGGCGGTCGGCGATGGCGGCGCTGAGCATCTGACCGAGTAGCGGGGCGAGCTCGATCTTCTCCAGCTGGTGCACCAGCCCGGTCCGGACCTGGGTGCCGAGGCGCTCGGGATCGAGCGATTCGAGCACGTCGGCAAGCAGGTTAGCAGCGCCCGCCCTCAGGCGAGATTGGCCGCCCCGATCGGGATCGGCAAGGAACGTACCGGCACTCGCGGCAAGGTTGAAGGCGGAAACGCGGCGAGCGACCACCTGAGGCGTGAGGAAGTTGTCACGCAGGAACACCGCCATGGTGTCGGCGATGCGGTCCTTGTTGGTGGGGATGATCGCGGTGTGCGGGATCGGCAGGCCGAGCGGGCGGCGGAACAGCGCGGTCACGGCGAACCAGTCGGCGAGGCCGCCCACCATCGCGGCTTCGGTGAAGGCAATGGCATAGCCCCAGGCCGGGTGCGCGCCGCGTGTGAGTTGCAGCGCCACGAAGGCAGCGGCCATGAGCAGCAGCAGCCCGGTGGCGGTGCGCCGCATCGTGCGCGCGCGGTCCGGGGTGGGTGTGGCTAGAGGGTTCAAACGGCTGAAGCCTGTAAAGAGAAACACGCGACGTGTCCCGCACTCACTCCGTCACCCTGAACTTGTTTCAGGGTCCATCTCGCCGCACGCGCGGTGCTTTGCCGCGGTGAACCGACGCAGATGCTGGTGGCACGAACCTCCGGGCACGGGCGCACGATGGATCCTGAGACAAGTTCAGGACGACAGGTCTTGGCCACGTCGTCCCGGCCTTGACCCGGGACCGATTCCGGCAGCGATGAACCTCTCGTGCCGCGTTCCATCACCGCGCGAATTCGCGACATGCCGGAACCGGTCGCGGGTCGAGCCCGGGACGACGCCGGTGGGAACGATCTTGCGCGGCTCGTCATCCTCATCCGCCGCTTAACGCCTACTCGGCGGGAAGGGTCCCTTCGCCGTGATGGCGAGGTGCGGGTCCGTGCGAGTGCGTAGGGTCGTAGGTCAGGAACGTGCGGCGCAGCTTGGGCCCGATTCGCTTCTCGAAGCCATCCGCCAGGCTGAAGGCGGCCGGCACGATCACCAGCGTCAGCATGGTCGAGAGCAGCAGCCCGCCGATCACCGTCAGGCCCATCGGCTGGCGGAATGCGCCGTCGCCCGAGAGCGAGAACGCCGTCGGGATCATGCCCGCGGTCATCGCCACGGTGGTCATCACGATCGGCTGCGCGCGCTTGCGGCCAGCATCGATGATCGCCTCAACCTTCTCGACCCCGCTCTCCATCTCCTCCAGCGCGAAGTCGATAAGGAGGATCGAGTTCTTGGCGACGATGCCCAGCAGCATCAGGATGCCGATGTAGACCGGCATCGACACCGGCTGGCCGACGATGGTGAGCGCCAGCAGCCCGCCCAACGGCGCCAGCAGCAGCGAGGCCATGTTTACCAGCGGCGAGACGAACCGCTTATACAGCAGCACCAGCACCGCAAAGACCAGGAAGATGCCGCTGACCACGGCGACGATGAAGCTGGAGATCATCTCGCCCTGCCACTTGTCCTCGCCGACGGGGTCGTTCGACACGCCGGTGGGCAGGTTCTTCATGATCGGCAGCTTGGCGATCGCCTCCATGATCGGGCCCTTGACCTTGCCGGGGCCTAGGTCTGCGCCCACGAAGATGCGGCGAGACTGGTTGTAGCGCTGGATCTGCGTCGGACCAGCGCCGAACTTGATCTCGGCCACGCGCTTCAGCGGCACCGAGCCGCCGCTCGCCGTGGGCACCGGCAGGTTCTCGATCGTCGAGAGATCGCGGCGCGAATTCGCCGGCAGGATTACGCGGATCGGCACCTGGCGGTCGGTCAGCGAGAACTTGGCCGCGTTCTGGTCGATTTCTCCCAGCGTGGCGATGCGAATCGTCTGGCTGAGCGAGGCGGTGGTGACGCCCAGTTGCGCGGCTAGGTCGAGCCGCGGCACGACGACCAGCTCGGGCCGCTTCAGGTCGGCGGCGATGCGCGGAGCGACCACGCCATCGACGCCGCGCATCTGCTCCACCAGCGTCTGCGCGGCGGCCTGCAGCTTCACCGGATCGCTGCCCGACAGCATGACCGAGATGTCACGGCCCGAGCCAAAGCCGCCCGACTGGGTGGCGAAGGTCACGCGCGCGTCGGGAATCTGCTGAAGCTGCGGCGCCAGGCGGCGTTCGAATTCGATGCTGGTGCCGTCGCGCTCCTTGGCGGGCTTGAGCGCGATATAGAGCGTGCCGTTGCCCTCTCGTGCCGCTTCCATCACCAGCGCGACTTCGGGCTGCGCCTCGATCAGGCGGGTGACGCGGCCCGCGACGGCGGAGGTCTGCTGAATGGTGGTGCCCGGCACCATCTCGATGTTGACGCGGCTGGTGTCGGAGTTGGTGTTGGGCTGGAACTGCTGTGGCGCGCCCGCAAGCAGCGCGAAGGTGACCACCAGCGCGTAGACACCGGCGCAGAACGCAAAGAAGCGGTGGTCGCGCATTCGGGCGGCGATGCGGTCAGACAAGTAGCGGTACCAGCGCCCGAACGTGCCCATCGAGCCGAAAAAGCCGCGGAACAGCTTGCCGCCGACGATGACCACGAACGGTACCGCCACGGGCGCGACCACGGCGGACAGAACGAACGCGGTGCGGTCGAACCCGATCGCGCGCAGCCCCAGGTCTACCGCCTTGAAGGTGAGGTAGGCCAGGAAGATGCCGAGGCCCAGGATCACGATCAGCAGCACCAGCCCGAGCGGGTAGAACCAGCCCTGCGACGGCGCACGCTGCACCAGCGCGCGCAGGCGGCGGCTCTCGCGGCTGTCGAGCGTCCAGGTGAGCACCCGCAGGTACATGTCCATGGCGCGGCCGCCGCCGTGCTCGGCATGACCTTGCGCCTTCAGGAAATAGGCCGCCACCATCGGCGTAATAATGCGCGCGACGGCAAGGCTCATCAGCACCGCGGCAACGACGGTCAGGCCAAACGCCTTGAAGAACTGGCCCGGAATGCCCGGCATCAGGCCGACCGGCAGGAACACCGCGACGATCGAAAACGTCGTCGCGACCACCGCCAGGCCGATCTCGTCAGCCGCGTCGATCGAGGCCTGATAGGCCGTCTTCCCCATGCGCATGTGGCGCACGATGTTCTCGATCTCGACGATGGCGTCGTCGACCAGCACGCCCGCGACAAGGCTAAGCGCCAGCAGCGAGAGGAAGTTCAGCGTGAAGCCCAGCAGGTCCATGAACCAGAAGGTCGGGATCGCCGACAAGGGTATCGCCAGGGCCGAGATCGCGGTCGCGCGCCAGTCGCGCAGGAACAGGAAGACGATGACGATCGCCAGCACCGCGCCTTCGACCAGCGCCTCCATCGAGCTGGTGTACTGGTCGCGGGTGTAGTCGACCGTGGTGAACAGCTGGGTGAAGTGGACGTTGGGATTGTCCTTCTTGATCTGGTCCAGCTTCTTCATCGCCTCGTCGTAGACGGTGACTTCGGAAGCCCCGAGCGCGCGCTCGAACCCGAAGGTCACCACCTCGCGACCGTGCAGCTTGGCGATGCGGGTCTGCTCGGAATAACCGTCGTACACATGGGCGATGTCGGCCAGCTTGACCGAGCGGCCGCTGCCCAGGTTCACCTGCGTCTGCGACAGCGCATAGGCGTCGTCCGCATTGCCCAGCACGCGCACCGACTGGCGGGAGCCGGCGATCTCGGCCTTGCCGCCAGCCGCATCGGTGTTGACCGCGCGCAGCACGTTGTTGACGTCGCGCGCGGTGACGCCGAGCGACTGCATGCGGTCCGGGTCCATGACTACGCGGATCTCGCGGTCGACGCCGCCGTTGCGGTCCACCTTGGCAAGGCCCGGCACGCCCAGCAGGCTCTTGGCGACGGTATCGTCGATGAACCAGCTGAGCTGCTCCATCGTCATGTCGTCGGCACTGACCGCGAAGTAGCCGATCGAGCCGCCGCCGCCCGCCTCGATCTTGGTCACCTGCGGCTCGAGGATACCTTCGGGCAAGTCGGAGCGGATCTGGTCGACCGCGTTCTTGACCTGGTTGGTGGCGACGTCGGGATTGGTGCCGACATTGAAGAACACCAGCGTCTGCGAGCTGCCTTCGGACGCGGTCGACTGGATGTTGTCGATGCCCGGGATCGAGCGGACCGAGCCTTCGACGATCTGCGTGATCTGCGTCTCGATCTCGCTAGGCGCGGCGCCCGGCTGCGAGACCTGGATGATGACGCCCGGAAACTCGACGTCGGGCATGTTGTTCACGTCCATGCGACTGAACGAGACAAGCCCGGCGATCACCAGCCCGATGAAGAAGACGATGGGGATGATCGGATTGCGGATCGACCATGCCGAGAGGTTCTGAAGGCCCATGTGGCTGGCTCAGCCGCCCTGCTCGACGCGGCGCGCCTTGACCTTGTCGCCAGGGTTGAGGAAGCCGCCCGCCCGCAGCACGACCTGCTCGGTGCCGTTCAGCCCCTCGACCACGGCGATGCCGCCGGCGGTGACGAGGCCGGTGCGCACGGCCCGACGCTCGACCCGGCTGTCCTTGCCGACGATGTAGACGAAGCTGCCCTTGTCGTCGCTAAGGATCGCGGATTCCGGCAGGCGCGGTGCCACCAGGGTGCCCGAGGCGATGCGTGCGGTGGCAAAGCCGCCGGGGCGCAGGCCCGGTGCATAGTTGAGCGCGATGCGTGCCACGCCCTGGCGGTCCTGCTGGTCCACCACCGGCGAGAGCTGCCAGATCTGTCCGGCGAAGGCACGGTCGGTGCCCACGGGCGTCACGTCGGCGCGCACGCCGACCGACAGCTTGGAAAGATCGTCCTCGGACAGGCGCGCGGTCATCTCCATCTCGCCGCCCTTGGCGATGCGGAACAGCACGCCCGAGCCGCCGGTGACGACCTGGCCGGGTTCGACCGCGCGGGTGAGCACTAGGCCAGCCTCGG
This sequence comes from Novosphingobium sp. 9U, assembly GCF_902506425.1. NCBI lineage: Bacteria > Pseudomonadati > Pseudomonadota > Alphaproteobacteria > Sphingomonadales > Sphingomonadaceae > Novosphingobium > Novosphingobium sp. 9U. Next base: position 1,958,214 of record NZ_LR732469.1, read on the forward strand.
GCGCAACGATGTTGAGGCGGTTGTTGCGCGCGCGGGTTTCGCCCAGCTGCGCGCGCGCGACCTTCACCCGCGCGTTGGCAGCGTCGCGCGTGGCGGTCAGGCGATCGATGTCGGCCTTGGAGATGAAGCCGCGCTGCACCAGGCGCAGCGCGCGATCGAGGTTGGCCTGCGCCAGCCGCGCGTCAGCGGCGGCGACATCGACTTGCGCGGCCAGGCTGGCGGCCTGCTCGACCTGCACGGAGCGGTCGATCACCGCGAGCGGCTGTCCCTTGCGCACCCAGTCGCCCGCGTCGACCAGGACGCTGACGACTTGGCCGCCCTCACCCACCGAGCCGACCGGCATCTCGCGCCGGGCCGCGATCGAGCCGGTGCCGGTGATCTCGCCGGCGATGGACGCGCGGCCGGGGGTGGCCACGCTGACCACGGGGACTTGCGTCACCGCATCGGTGCCTGCCGGCTTGTCGGCGCGGGCGTGGAGAATGAACCAGATCGCGATCATCGCGATCACCGCGGCGCCCACGATCAGCCAAACGCGACGGCCCGAGCGTGCGTCCTGCTCGTCGGCCACGTCGTAGACTTCGGTCACGTGCGTCGTGCCCGCGCTGCCATTCGCATTCATGCCGGTCGCCGTATCGATCTTGGCGTCGTAGTTCATCCGCTGCCACCTGCGCGGGCCGGGATGGTCCCGAACGCCGCAAAGCCGACGCGCATGGCGCACAAAGCGCCGCCGCTGCCGGCATTCTTCCCTCGTGGCGAGCCATATACCTGCGCCTTTCGGGTGGCAAACGGGAAGTCAACGCGTGGCGATACCCTCGTCGCAAAGCCAATCGGCCGTGCCTTTTGCGCCACGTGCTCAGTCGCGCCAAGCAAAACGGCGGCCCACTCTGCGTGCGACCGCCGTTCTTTTCACTTCATGTGTCCCGCAACTGCGGGACAGTGAACGATCAATACTTCTGCTGACGCTCGTACAAGTCGCGGTAATGCTGGATGCGCGTCACACGCAGGCCCTGCATGCCTGAGCGGTCCACCGCGCGCTGCCACGAGGCGAACTCTTCCAGCGTCAATTGATATCGCTCGCACACCTCGTCGATCGAGAGCAGCCCCCCGTTGACGGCAGCGACGACCTCGGCCTTGCGGCGCACGACCCAGCGCGTGGTGCTGGGCGGCGGCAGGCTGTCGAGAGTGAGCGGTTCGCCGAGCGGGCCGATCACCTGCGCCGGACGGATCTTCTGGTTTTCGATCATTGTTACCCTCGTCCACCGGTTCTGGTTAGGCCGGCGACGGCTGAGGCTATGGCCCCACCTGACTTGCGATTGCCTAAATCGTTTGGGTTAACGGACCTGTGCCGAACGGGAAAAGCGGCGAGGCACGCGGCGGCGAACTCGTCGAAGCTGCCGCACATGGCGACCGCCTCTGCCCGATTTTCCCTGGCGAGCGAGGCACTTGCCTCACGCGAGGCGACCAGCCGGGCCAGCAGATCGGGCCAGCGCGGGTGAACGACGTGCAAAGCCTGCACGCCGGCATCCGCGGGCAACCCGCCGCCATCAAGGTCGAACGCCAAGTCCATGGGCGGCGCTGTACCACCGGCATGGTCAAGAGGAGGTAAAGGCGGAGTTTACTTGCTGTTCAGCATGTTCAGCGCATGCGCGAACGTGGCCACTTGGCGCGAAAAGGTTTATGGGCGGCTGCAATGACCCTTGCCCCAGACCTTGCCCGGCTCGACTTCGCCGACTTGTTCCAGCTGCCCGAACCCCTATCCGCCCGGCGCATCGTCGTCGCCATGTCGGGCGGCGTCGATAGCTCGGTGGTGGCGGCGCTGGCGGCCGCAAGTGGTGCCGAGACGATCGGCGTGACGCTCCAGCTTTACGACTATGGGGCCGCCACCGGCCGCAAGGGCGCGTGCTGCGCGGGCGACGACATTCGCGATGCGCGCGCGGTCGCTGACCGGCTCGGCATCGCCCACTACGTGTTCGATCACGAGAGCGCCTTTCGCGAGGAGGTGGTCGAGCGTTTCGCCGACGACTACCTCGCCGGCCGCACCCCGATCCCGTGCATCCGCTGCAACATGGGGCCCAAGTTCACCGACTTGTTCGCCATGGCGCGCGATCTCGGCGCCGATTGCCTGGCCACCGGGCACTACGTGCGCCGCGTGCTCGGCCACGCCGGACCAGAACTGCACCGCGCCGCAGATCCCTCGCGCGACCAGAGCTATTTCCTTTATGCGACGACGGAGGCCCAGCTGGACTTCCTGCGCTTCCCCCTGGGCGGCCTGCCTAAGCCCGAAGTGCGCCGCCTCGCCGAAGCGGCGGGCCTGCGCAACGCCGCCAAGCCGGACAGCCAAGACATCTGCTTCGTGCCCGATGGCGACTATGCCAAAGTCGTGCGCCAGATCCGCCCCGAAGGCGAGGCGCCGGGCGCCATCGTCCATGCCGAGACCGGCGCGACATTGGGCGAGCACCGTGGCGTCATCCACTACACCATCGGCCAGCGCCGCGGATTGGAGATCGGCGGCCAGCCTGAGCCGCTTTACGTCACCGGCATCGACGCGGCCGAGCGCCGCGTCCTCGTTGGCCCACGCCGCCTCCTTGCCGTGAGCGCCGCGCGTCTGGTGGAAACCAACCGCATCGGCCCGCTACCCACCGGTGCGCTGACCGCCCCCTTGACCGCCAAGGTGCGCTCGCTGGCCAAGCCGGTGCCGGTCACGCTGGAAGGGCCGCTCGGTGAGGGCGCGGAAACGACGATCCGCTTCGCCGAGCCGGAATACGGCGTCGCGCCGGGGCAGGCGGCGGTGATCTATGCCGGCGACCGGGTCGTGGGTGGCGGGTGGATCGAGGAGACTACAGCTGCGGCCTCGATCTAGCAGACCATGGCTTACTTCAGCGAATTTGCACGCCGGGTGCACTTGCAGGAATGTCCGCCCAGCTTGTCCGATCTGGCGCGAGCAATGGAAGCCTCCTGGGACCGCCTGACGGCGTATCGAGGCATTTTCGACCCGAACAACCCAGCCGGCGGACAATGCTACCCGACGTCTCGGGTCGTTCAGTGGTTCTACCCCGGCTACGAAGTCGCATCCGGTGAGGTGTGGACCGGCTCGTCACTCGAACGCCACTTCTGGAATGTCAGAGATGGGAGTGACGGCGTCGACCGGATTGATCTGAGCTGGCAGCAATTTCCGGCCCGGTCCGTCATCCGCAACTTCGACATCCTCCGACTGGGTCCCGCGGACGACGGTCAGAGAACCCGTGATCGATGCGCCTTGCTGCTCGAACGGGTCCTCACCCGCCTGGGTTGAAGGTCGGCCGCCGCTATCCTCATCATCCAATCGTCACCCTGAACTTGTTTCAGGGTCCATTTTTCCAATAGCGTGGAGCTACGATCAGCAAACCGACGCGGCGTCGTGCGCAGCGACTTCTGGCCCAGCCCGGGCGATGGATCCTGAAACGAGTTCAGGATGACGGGGTGCTTGGTTGCGGACGTGGTGACGAGCACCAAGCCGCTCAATCCTTCCACGCATCTTGCACGCACCCGGCTTCCGGCGACCAGCGCGAGGTCTGCTCGGCGAGCAGCGGCACGCTCGCCGTCAGGCTGCGTGCGCCGGCATCTTCGTGCAGGCCGACCCAGTTCTGCTTGATGCCGGGGTCTGCCTGGCACGATGCAAGCGGGCGACCGGCGGCGAAGCGGCACAGGCAGGCGGTCTGCGCCGCCACCGACGCGCGCACCTCGGCAGCGGTGCGCATGCGGGTCCAGAACCAGGCAGTCAGCGCCAGCGCGACCACCAGGCCAAGGAGCAGCAGATTTCGTCCCCAGCGCGCTGGCTGGCGGGTCCGCATTTCTGCTGTCTGACCTGTTGCCATCGCCCCGCGCCTCGCACATCAACCGCGCGACATGTCGCCGCGTCGCCAGCCTCTTATCCGCGCCCTCACCCTGCTGCCAGCCCCCCTGCTCGCGCTGGCGGCATGCGGCGGTGGACAGGACGGCCCGCCGCCGCCGAGCGCCGAGGCGCAAGCCGCCGTGCGCGACGATGGCGGCGCCGCGCGCATCCCGCTGGCGCGCGCCATCGACACGATGTTCGATGCCGACGCGGTGGGACCGACTCAGGCCTTGGTGGTGATGAAGCGCGGCAGCGTCGTCGCCGAGCGCTATGCCCCCGGGATCGATGAAAAGACGCCGCTACCCGGCTGGTCGATGGCGCAGTGCGTCACCGCGCTGATGATCGGTCAGCTGGTCAGCGACGGCCGCCTGCGCATGGACGAGACCGCGCCGGTGCCCGATTGGCAGCGCCCCGGCGACCCGCGCGGCGAGATCACCTTGCGCCAGCTGCTGCAGATGCGCTCGGGCCTGCGCCATACCGAAACGGCGGAACCGGAGCGCACGTCCGACCGCACCCGCATGCTGTTCCTCGACGGGCGCGACGACATGGCCGCCTATGCCGAAGCGCAGCCGCTCGAAGCTCCCGCCGGACGGCAGTTCGAGCCTTCGGCGGCGACCGGCGTGATCCTCGCCGATCTGGCTGGACGCGTGCTCACCGATAGCCGCGACCCCATCCTGAAGCGGCGCGCGGTGGGTGACTACTTGCGCACGCGCGTGCTCGATCCCGTGGGCATGAAGGGCACGCAAGTCACCTATGACCGCGCCGGCACGCTGGTGGGTTCGAGCATGATGCTCAGCCCGGCGCGCAGCTGGGCGATGCTGGGCGAGTTCCTGCGCCACACCGGCTCGGTCAAGGGCGCGCAAGTGTTGCCGCATCGCTGGGTGACCTTCATGCGCACCGCCTCTCCGCGCGACCCGGCTTACGGCGCCGGCGTGTGGCTGAACGGAACGCCGCGTTCGGGCACCGCGCTGCTGTGGCCGGGTCAGGGGCGCAAGAACCTGTTTGCGTGCTTGGGCGAGCATGGGCAATACTTGGTGGGCTCTCCCGACCAGCTGCTGACGGTGGTGCGGCTGGGGCACTCGGCTCCTGAACAGGAGGCGGCGCTGCACGACCGGATGGGTCAGTTGATCGAGCTGTTTCCGGGCTAGGCCCGTCCAGATCCTCCCCTGCAAGGGGAGCGGGACCGTCCGCGAAGCGGATGGTGGAGGGGTGTCACGGCTCGCGAAGTATTCGACCGAAAGGGTTACACCCCTCCGTCAGTCCTGCGGACTGCCACCTCCCCTTGCAGGGGAGGATCTTGCAGCTTCAGAACGTAAACCGCCCTTCGACCACCGTCACGCAAGGGCCGCCCAGCCACGCTACGTCGCCTTCGATGCGGCACGTCAGCAAGCCGCCACGCTGTGAGGCCTGGTAGGCGGTGAAGCTTTCACGCCCGAGCCGCCGGGTCCAGAATGCCGTGAGCACCGCGTGCGCCGAGCCGGTGACACTGTCCTCATCCACCCCGCCGCCTGGCACGAACACGCGGCTGACGACATCCGTTTCCGTGCCCGGGGCGGTGACGATGAACTGGTCGTCGCCTAGCGCCTCCAGCCCGCGCAAGTCGGGGGCCAGCGCCCGCACCGCCGCCTCGTCGGGATAGAGGAAGACGTTGTAGCCCAGCGGCGAACGCCAGGTCTCCACCGGCTCGGCGCCGAGCAGCGGTTTCGCCGCCGCGACATCGGCGCGCTCGGTGACGATCGCCGGCAGGCCAAGGCTCAGGACCGGACCGTCGCGGCGCACCACCAGCACGCCGGCTTGCCGGGTCCGGAATGTCACCTGCTCAAGGCCGGGCTCCAGCCTCAGCAACACGTGCCCCGACGCAAGCGTGGCATGGCCGCACAGGCGGATCTCGCAAGCAGGCGTGAACCAGCGCAGCTCCCAATCCGCCTCGCCGCTTGCGTCGCGCACCACGAAGGCCGTCTCGGCGAACATGTTCTCCGCCCCGATCGCCTGAAGGACCCTGTCTTCCGGCCAGTTGTCCAGGATCATCACCGCCGCCTGATTGCCGGCGAACGGTTGGTCGGCAAAGGCATCGACATGCCAGTAAGGAACCGTAGGCATCAGGCGCGTCCTTCTTCGCGGGCGGCGGCGAGGTATTCCTCCACGTCGCAGGTGTGCGGCAGCACGTCTTCGCCGGCAGGGCCCTGCTCGTCGACGTGTCCGTTGGGTTCGGGATGGATGATGATCTCGGTTTCCGGGAACTCGGCCTGGAGTCGCGCTTCCATGTCGTCCATGATCGCGTGCGCCTGGCCCAGGGTCATGTCGGGGTCGATCCAGACGTGGAACTGCACGAAGTCGCGATTGCCCGAGGTGCGCGTGCGCATGTCATGGACGCCGGTGATGTCCGGATTACGGGCGAGCACGGCCAGGAAGCGATCCTTCTTCTCGGCCGGCCACTCGTGATCCATCAGCTGCTCGATGGCGGCTTGCGAGGCGGTCCAGGCGCTCCAGCCCAGCCAGCCGGCGATCGCCAAGCCGAACAGCGGATCGGCACCGGCAAAGTCCAGGAACTGGTCCACCACCAGCGCGGCGATCACCGCCAGGTTGAGCAGCAGGTCGGAGCTGTAGTGCACGCTGTCGGTCGCGATCGCCAGGCTGCCGGTGCGGCGCACCACATGCCGCTGCCACGCGAGCAAGGCCAGCGTCACCACGATGGCCGCCAGCGACACGCCGATCCCTTGCGCCGCGGCCTGGGTGCGTCCGCCATCGACGAACTGCTCGATCGCCCGCGCGGCGATGCCCAGCGCCGAGATCGAGATCAGCACGATCTGGAACAGCGCCGCGATCGCCTCCGCCTTGCCGTGGCCGAAGCGGTGCTTGTCATCCGCGGGCATCGCCGCGATCCACACGCCCGCCAGCGTCGCGCAGCTGGCCACGAGGTCGAGCGTGGTGTCGGCCAGGCTGCCGAGCATGGCAGTGGAGCCGGTCGACCACGCCGCCCAGCCTTTCAGCACCAGCAGCAACAACGCCGCGGCGATGCTGGCCAGCGCGGCGCTGCGGTTGAGGGTGCCGGCTCCGCTCATCGCCAAGATCTCATGGATACAGCAGCGTGCTCGACCAGCCGCCAGCCCCGTCCGACCGGAACAGCCGCCGCTCATGCAGGCGATAGGGGCGGTCCACCCAGAATTCGATCGCAGTGGGCTGCAGGCGGAACCCGGTCCAATGCGCCGGCCTCTCGATCTCGCCCTCGCCGAAGCGCGCCTCGATCTCCTGGAAGCGCGTCACGAAAGTCTCGCGCGCGTCGAGCGGGGCGGACTGGTCCGACGCGACCGCGCCCAGCTGCGAATCGCGCGCACGCGAATGGAAGTAGTCGTCCGCCATGGCGGCATCGACTTCGCTGATGGACCCCTCGATACGGATCTGGCGGCGCAGGCTTTTCCAATGAAACAGCAGCGCCGCGTTGGGATTGGCGCGCAGCTCCGCGCCCTTGCGGCTGTGGGCATTGGTGTAGAACACGAAGCCATCGGGGCCATGCCCCTTGAGCAGCACCATGCGCACCGAGGGCAGCCCGTCCGGCGTCGCAGTGGCGAGCGCCATCGCATTGGAATCGTTGAGTTCGCTTGCACGTGCCTCGGCAAACCAGAGATCGAACAGGGAGATCGGGTCGCTATCGGGGATCACGTCGCTTCGGGTGTCAAAATCCATGGTGGTCCTCGGATGAGCGCAGGGCAGCGGGCTTGCGTGCTTAACCCACACAAGTGCGATCAGTTACCGCCTGTGCACGAGCGTGCAACCCGCCGCTTGCCGGGACGCCGATGCGAACCTAGCTATGCTGCCGATATGGCAGCAGATCCTTATACCACTTTGGGTGTTTCCCGCGGCGCGAGCGAAAAGGAGATCAAGTCCGCTTATCGCAAGCTGGCCAAGGAGCTCCACCCCGACGCCAACAAGGACAATCCCAAGGCGTCTGAGCGCTTCAGCGAAGTGACGGGTGCCTACGACCTGCTGAGCGACAAGGACAAGCGCGCCCGCTTCGACCGCGGCGAGATCGATGCCGACGGCAACCCGATGGGCTTCGGCGGAATGGGCGGCGGAAGCGGCGGCTTCGGCGGCGGCGCGCATCGCGGCTTCGGCGGTGGCGGTGGGTTTGAAGGATTCTCCAGCGAGGGCATCGACCTGGGCGATCTGTTCGGTGACATGTTCGGCGGACGCGCCGGCGCTCGTGGTGCCGGGATGGGCGGAATGGGCGGCGGCGATCCGTTCGGCGGCGCCCGCCAGCAGCGCCGCACGGCCGCGCGCGGTGCAAACGTCTCGTACCGGCTCTCGGTCTCGCTACCCGATGCGGCCAATCTGGCGCCGCAGCGGATCACGCTGGGCGATGGCAAGACGATCGATCTCAAGCTGCCCAACGGCGTCGAGGACGGCACCCAGATGCGCCTCGCCGGCAAGGGCGAGCAAGGTGCGGGCGGTGCCGGCGACGCGATCGTCACGATCCAGATCCAGCCGCACACCTGTTTCAAGCGCGAGGGCGACGATGTACGGCTCGACTTGCCGGTGACGCTGGACGAGGCGGTGAACGGCGCCAAGGTTCGCGCGCCGACGGTCAGCGGCGCGGTCATGCTCTCGGTGCCCCCGGGCAGTTCCTCGGGCAAGGTGCTACGGCTGAAGGGCCGCGGCTTTACTCGCAAGGACGGAACGCGCGGCGATCAGCTGGTGACGTTGGAGATCGTGCTGCCTGAGGGCGACGCTGATCTGGCCCAGCGCCTCGAAGGCTGGCGCGACACGCGTGACGTGCGCGGGAAACTGGGCGTTTGATGTCCTGCGCCAGATCCTCTCCCACTGGGAGAGGGGGACCGCCGCCAGTGGCGGTGGTGGAGAGGGCCTTGGGCTACACAAGCGACGGGCTTTGCCGCGCTCCCTCCGACGGCCATGCTGGCCGCCACCTCCCCCGCTGGGGGAGGATCTAGAGCTTGCCAAATACCGGCTCCAAGTCCGGCCTTACGCCTGAGGCGCGCCGCAAGGACGCAATGCGGCGCAGCTCCGGCCTGCAGGCGCGCATTCGCGAGAAGACCGGGCCGGGCTCCAGTTTCTACAACGTTACCAAGCGCGTGGTCACTGGCGCCTGGGAGGACGGCTTCATCCACGCCGGCAATCTCGCCTACGTCACCCTGCTGGCGCTGTTCCCCTTCTTCATCGTCGTCGGCGCGGTGTTCTCGGCGATCGGCGAGCGCGAGCAGCTCGACGCCTCGATCGACAACCTGCTCACCGCCCTGCCCCCACGCGTCGCGCAAGTGCTGGCGCCGGTTGCGCATGATGTCGCCGCCGATCGCCAGGGCTGGCTCTTGTGGATCGGCGGGCTGTTCGGGATCTGGTCCGCTGCCAGCTTGATCGAGACCATCCGCGACATCCTCCATCGCGCCTACGGCACCCAGCCGACTCGCGCCTTCTGGCGCTATCGCCTGACCTCGACCGGCATGATCCTGGCCGCGGTGCTGATCCTGCTGGTTTCGCTCTCGGGCCAAGTGCTGATCGCCTCGGTGCAGGAGGTGATCGTCACGCTGTTCCCCCGGATCGACGCGCCGGTGTTCGGCTTCGTGGTCACGCACCTTCTGACCGCGCTGACGCTCTACGGCTCGATCTACACGCTGTTCTACACGCTGACGCCGTCGGCCTACCAGAAGCCGATCTACCCGCGCTGGCCGGGTGCGCTGCTGGTGACGGTGTGGTGGGTGGTCGTCGCGATTGCCCTTCCGCGCGTGCTGGCGACATTTTTCCGCTACGATTTGACCTATGGCAGCCTGGCCGGGGTGATGATCGCACTTTTCTTTTTCTGGCTTGTCGGACTAGGGATGGTGGTTGGCGCCGAACTCAACGCGGCGCTGACGCAATCGCCCGAGGAGCGGGCGTTGAATGAAGCCGGTGGGCCGCTCGCGCCCGCAGCCGGCGAGTGACGGGATATACGAATGACAGGTCTGATGCAGGGGAAGCGCGGTCTCATCATGGGCCTGGCGAACGATAAGTCGCTCGCCTGGGGCATTGCGAAGAAGCTGGCCGAGCATGGCGCCGAGCTGGCGTTCTCCTACCAGGGCGAGGCGCTCGCCAAGCGGGTAAAGCCATTGGCGGAGAGCCTGGGCAGCGACTTCCTGCTCGAATGCGACGTGTCGAACATGGACGCGCTCGACACCGCGTTCGAGACCTTGAAGGCGCGCTGGGAGACGATCGACTTCGTCGTCCACGCGATCGGCTTTTCCGACAAGAACGAGCTGCGCGGCAAGTACGTCGATACCAGCCTCGACAACTTCCTGATGACCATGAACATCTCGGCCTATAGCCTTGTCGCGGTGACCAAGCGCGCGGTCGCGATGATGCCGAACGGCGGCTCGATCCTGACGCTGACATATTATGGCGCGGAAAAGGTGGTGCCGCACTACAATGTGATGGGCGTGGCCAAGGCAGCGCTGGAGACCTCGGTCCAGTACCTCGCGAACGATCTGGGCCCGCAGAACATCCGCGTGAACGCGATCTCGGCCGGTCCGATCAAGACCCTGGCAGCCAGCGGCATCGGCGACTTCCGCTATATCCTCAAGTGGAACGAGCTGAACGCGCCGCTGCGTCGGAACGTGACGATCGAGGACGTGGGCGGCAGCGGGCTGTACTTCCTGTCGGATCTTGCGTCGGGCGTGACGGGCGAGGTGCACCACGTCGATGCGGGCTACCACGTGGTCGGCATGAAGCAGGAAGACGCGCCGGACATCGCGCTGAGCTGAGCATCTATATCCTCTCCCCCCAGGGGAGAGGATAAGACGTCACGGCTTGGTCGTGCCCTGAGCCGCGGCATCCTGCGCCTTCTTGCGTGCCTCGTACGCGCGCTCTTCCGCCTCGACGCTGGCCTGCTCCTCGGCGGCCGTCGCGTCGATGGTCGAGAGGCGCTTCTCGCGCTCCTTGGAGATCAGTTCGCCGAACTTCACGTCGGTGCCGTTCGCACGCTCCGCCTTGGCGCGCTGGATCATCGCCTGGGTACAGCCGGTGAAGCCACCTGCGCCCACCGGCGAGCAGCTGTCGGTGCCGAAGCGGCCGACCGTCTCGTACGCCGTAACCTTGTTGCTCCACGCTTCCGAAGTCGGACTATCGATGCCGCGCAAGGGCTCGGGGATGCGATAGCGCTCGCCTTCGGGCTTGCGCGCGCAGACGGTGATTTCGTCGCCGCTGGAGGCGGGGCACGGGTCGTCGCCGTAGACGATGACCTGGTTCACCCGCTCGTTGCCGCCGCTCGCAGCCGCATCGTCTTGGGCCATGGCCGGCGCGGCGAAAGCCAGGGCCGCGAAGGCGGAAGCGATGGTCCAGGTACGCAGCATAAGTCGAGCTCCAACAGGCGATCCAACGCGCGCCATTCCCGTCGATATAGGGGGTGCGCAGATTGAATGATAGCTGAAGGCGCCCGGTTTGGTTCCCGGCGCGAGCGCTCAGATCCGCTCGGAGAGACGGATCGCCAGCCTGCACCCCAGCCGGATCGCGCCGGAGAGCAGCGGATAGGCCGGCGCCTGCTCCGCCCCGCCGGCGATCGCGGCATGATGATGCTCACGCTCGTCGTCGCGGAACTTGGCGATGCGCGCGGCGAGCTCCGGGTCCTCGTCGCCCAACTCGTCAAGCTGCTGGCCGTAGTGCCGCTCGATCTCGGTCTCGATCGCGGCAGTGCAGGCCATCGCTGCCTCGGGCCCCAGCAGCGCCGTCGCCGCACCGAGCGCGAAGCCGGCTGCCGACCACACCGGCTGCAGCAGCGTCGGGCGCACGGCGCGCTCCGCGATCATGGCATCGAACACCTGGCGGTGCTCGGCTTCCGCGGCCGCCATGCCGGCGATCTCGGCCGCGCCGGGTGCGCGATTACCCATCACCGCGAGCTGCCCGGCGTAGATGCGCGTCGCGCCGTACTCGCCCGCCTGGTCGACGCGCAGCATGCGTTCAGATCTGATCTTGGCCGATGTGGTCATGCAGCCTTCCTTCCGCGCGTGAGCAGGAACGCGATGGCCAATGCCGCCGCAGTCGAGAACAGGAAGTTCCAGCCGGCGAGCGAGATCCCGAACAACGACCAGGGCGCTACATCACAGCGGATCACCGGCGCGGCCAGGATCGCCGCGAGCGGATCGCCACCCTTGGCAAAGGTGTTGGCGGTGCAGGCAGTGACACCTTGCCACCAACCATATTCGACGCCGGCGTGGAAGCCGCCGATCAGGCCACCGACCGCGATCGCCAATCCGGCCAGCGCCACCATCGCCCGTGCCGGCAGCACGAAGGCCAGCAGCGCCAAGCCCAGTGCCGCGAAGTGGGCGTAGCGCTGCCACCAGCACATCTCGCAAGGCGGCAGGCCGAAGCCGTACTGGCTGATGTACGCGCCTGCGAGCAGGGCCGCCGGTGTCAGCAGCGCGAGCCACCGTGCGGCGCGCAAGGGTTCGTCAGGTCCGATCCTAGTCACAGTCACAATCCACGGGGCCGGCTATCGATCAAGAAATGAGGCTCACTTGCGCGCAGCAAGCGCCGGCCGCCCCGCCGTACGGTCGAGCGTCTGCACCGCATAGTGCAGCTGGAAGTCCTTGATGCCCTGCTTCTTCAGCTCCTCAGGAGTGGCGGTGAAGCGCGGGTCGTCCTTCTTGTCGGTCTCCAGCTCCTTGTCGTCGAGCGAGGCCTCGTTGATCAGGTGACCGCGCAAGTCGCTCTCGCGCACCGCGCGCTCGGCGCGGGCCTTGGCATCCGGGTCGGAGAGCTGCGGCACGCGGATGTCGGGGTCGATGCCGCCTTCCTGCACCGAGTGGCCCGACGGCGTAAAGTAGCGCGCGGTCGTCAGCTTGACCGCGCTGGTCTTGTCGAGCCCGATCAGCGACTGCACGCTGCCCTTGCCGAAGCTGCGCTCGCCCATGATCACGGCACGGTGCTGGTCCTGCAGCGCGCCCGCGACGATCTCGGACGCCGAGGCACTGCCGGCATCAATCAGCACGATCATCGGCATGCCCTTGATCGCGTCGCCCTTGAACATCGATTCGGCACGGTAGAACTGGTTCTCGCTAGCGACGCGGCCGCGCTGCGAGACGATGTCGCCCTTGTCGAGGAACAGGTCCGACAGCGCCACCGCTTCGTCGAGCGAGCCGCCCGGATTGGAGCGCAAGTCGAGCACCAGCCCGGCCAGCTTGCCTTGCGGCGTCTTGGCGACTTGCGCCTTCAGCGAGTTGATCGCGATGTTCACGTCCTTGCCGACGTCGCGCGAGAACTCGTTGACCGAGATCACGCCGACATCGCCGCGAAGCTCGGAGGTGACCGGCTCCAGCTCGATCACGCCGCGCGTGACGGTGACGTCGAACGGCTCGTCGCGGCCGGTGCGGAAGATCGTCAGCCGGATCGAGGTGCCCGCCGCGCCACGCATCTTGGCGACCGCTTCGTCGAGGTCGCGCTCAAAGTAGAGCGTGCCGTCCAGGTGGGTGATGAAGTCGCCCGCCTTGATCCCCGCCTTCTCCGCCGGCGAGCCCTTAAACGGCGAAACCACCTTCACCGCGCCGTCCTCCTCAACCACCGAGAGGCCAAGGCCGGTGTAGTTGCCGTCGATCATGGTCTCGATCCGCTGCAGCGAGGGACCATCGAGGTACGTCGAGTGGGGGTCGAGACTGGCGAGCATGCCGTCGATCGCGCCCTTCAGCAGCTTGTCGTCGCTGACCTGGTCGACATAGTTTTCCTTCACCAGCTGGTAGATCGCCAGCAGCTTGCCGAACTGCGGCCCGCTGCGCGCGTCGACCGCGGCAAGGCCGGCCGTGGCCGTGGGCAGCAGCGCAACAGCGCTCACCAGCATGGAGGCGCGAAGGAGGGGGGCGAATTTCATCGGGCTGAGTGAGCCTCTCATCTGTGCGGAGCCGGCCGTGACGTCCGCGTATACCGTCACATTCTAGTGATGGTGGAGGTGCTTGGCCAGTGGCTTGAGGTTCACGCGGGTGAGAAGCGGTGCTGAGGTTTGGGCTTACGGCTAGCGGAGCGCGGACCGGCCTTTGCCTTGCTACAGCGAACGCAAGTATTGCAGCGGATTGACCGGTTCGCCATTGCGGCGCAGTTCGACGCCGATGCGCGGTGCGCCCGGCCCCGTCGTGCCGAGCGGCGAACCCGCGACCACTTGGTCGCCAACGCCGACGTCGAGCCGCGCCAGGCCGGTGACGAGCGTGACCCAGCCGCCATCGTGCTCGACGATCACGATCTCGCCATAGCCACGATAGCGCCCGGCGTAGGCGATGCGGCCGGGAGCGGGCGCCACAGCCTGCGCGTTGGGCCGCGTGGCGAGCACCACGCCGCGCGAGCGGGCCTGGCCTACGCCGCCCGGCCCCTCCTCGCCAAAGCCGGTGACGAGGCGGCCGGTCAGCGGCAGGATCCAGGTCGGCAGACCTTGCGGGGGCGCGGTGAAGCTGCCGGCCTCGACGACGCGCGAGTCCTCGGGCCGCGGTGGACGCATGATCGGCCCCGGCAGGCCGGCGAGCGCGGCGCGCAGTTCTCCCTCGCGGCCGATCTCGCCGATGAGATCGCCCAGGTCGCGAGCCCGCTCGGCCAGCATCAGCGCGCGTTCCGATTCGCGACTGGCGATGCCGACCGCCGCCCGGCTGGCGAGGCGCTGGCGGGCCTCCATGGCGGCAAGCTGCTGTCGTTTGGCGCTCAGCTGGTTTTCGCTGGCGCGCAGTTGGTCGGAAGCGGCGCGCGCGACTTGCTCCAGTTGGCGCGCACGCGCGATCTCAGTGCGCAGGGCCGCTGTCCGGCGCTCGACCTCGGGCAGCATCGTCTGGAGCAGCGCACGCATGGTCACCAGCTCACGCAGCGAGCCGGGGCGCAGCAGCGCGAGCACCGGCGGGCGCCGCGACAACCGCTGGAGCGCAGCGGTGAGCCGGACCAACGGCGCTTGCCGCTCGGCCATGCGGGCCCGCAAGCGCTCGCTGGCGGCGGCGATCAGCTTCACTCGCGCTTCCTGCACGGCGATCTGCGCTTCGGTTTCCTGCACGCGTGCGGCGAGCGCTGCCGCCTCGCGCGCTGTGCGGTCGGCTTGCTGGGTAACGGCGCGGGCTTGCGCCTCCAGCGTCTCGGCGCGGCGACGTGCGGTGGCACCTTGTGCCTGCGCGGTGGCGAGTTCGCGCCGGGTCTGCGCGGCATCGGCCGTGGATGGCGGTGCTGACTGCTGGGCCGCTGCGTGGAAACCTGCGACTGCGGCCGCGATCAACGCAATTGCGACCAAGATCGCTCCGCCATGACGTGGCCGCCAGGCGTTCCTGCTCCCACCCTCGTCACCCTGAACTTGTTTCAGGGTCCATCGTTGTGTCTCGCCTGGAGGCTGGAAGGGCAAACCGTCCGAGCCGCTTGCGCCTTCTACGGGCGGAGCGTGCGGCGCGATGGACCCTGAAACAAGTTCAGGGTGACGGATCGGGGGTGGGGAGAGCTCGGTCAGCCGCAAGGGTGATCCCCCGGCGCTCTCCGAAACCGCAGAACCCATCGCTCACCCGGCCCTATGATAGGGGTGACCGGCGAGAATACTCGTCGCCCGCCACAGCTGTTCGGCCAGCATCGCCCGAACCATCAGGTGCGGCCAGGTCATGGCGCCGAAGCCGAGCAGCAGATCCGCCTTCTCGCGCGCCGCATCGCCGTGCCCGTCGGCAGCGCCGATCAGGAACCGCGTCTCGCGCACGCCCTCGTCGCGCCAGCGACCGAGCAGGTCCGCGAACGCCTCGGAGGATATCGGCTTGGCGCGCTCGTCCAGTAGCACGTCGCGCGAGGGCGTCTGCGCCAGCGGCGGGACACGACCGCCCAGATCGGGCAATTCGGTATGGCGGAAAGGCCAGGTCAGCCGCTTGGCATAGCGGTCGACCAGCTCGGCCTCGGGCGAGCGGGCGATCTTCCCCCTGGCGATCACGTGCAGCAGCATCGCGCCCTCGTAGCGCTACGATGCACGCGCGGCGAGGCGCAATATCCTCTCCTCAGCACGGAGGAGAGGATGATGTCTTATGCCGCGCCGGCGCTGCCCTCGCCAAAGCCCCACATGCGCTCCAGGTTGTAGAAGCTGCGCACTTCGGGGCGGAACACGTGCACGACCACGCCGCCGGCATCGACCAGCACCCAGTCGGCCGCGGGGAGGCCTTCGATGCGG
Organism: Novosphingobium sp. 9U; assembly: GCF_902506425.1. Classification (NCBI taxonomy): domain Bacteria; kingdom Pseudomonadati; phylum Pseudomonadota; class Alphaproteobacteria; order Sphingomonadales; family Sphingomonadaceae; genus Novosphingobium; species Novosphingobium sp. 9U. Next base: position 1,974,218 of record NZ_LR732469.1, read on the forward strand.
GAGTTGCCGTGGCCACCGTGCTTCAGGCGCTCGGCCAGCTTCTGGGCGATCGCGGTGACCTGGCGGCTCGAGCGGCCGGACGCGATCACCATGTGATCGGCGATGCTCGACTTGCCCTCGAGGTCAATGGTGACCACGTCCTGGGCCTGGTCTTCGTCGAGCGAGTGCAGGACGAGCGCCAGAAGCGGGTCGTCCGATCCGGCGACCGCAGGGGCCTGTCCGGGGTTCGCGGTGCCGGTGCGAACCGGCTCTAGATGTGCCTGGGGCATCTTAAGGTTAGTCAGCTCCTCTCTGCTGATTTACGCGCCCGCGAGCACGGTGCGCGCGGACGATTCGGTAGGCGTAAGCGGTTGTCATGGCAGTGAAATGGTGGCTGCGTCGGTGAAGAGCAACCGGCCCGCTCAAGCGGCATCTCCGGGGATGATGTGGTGCGTGACCTGATCGCGCAGGCTCCGTGTCGAGAGCCTGTCGGCCCAGTCCGGGTCGGCGCGGCGTATCGCCGTGGCCGAACGCGAGTCGGGATCGAAACGCAAGGTCAACAGCGCCGGGGCGCTCCACGCTTCCCGGAACTTCAAGCAGGCGGGCGGCTTCCGGTACCGTCCCAACCAGGCCATCGCGGGGCTCGCGAGGGCAGCGTCATCATAGCCCGGACGCGCCACAACCGCAATCGGCATCAGCCGCGCGATGCTCCGCCAGTCGCGCCAGCGGTGGAACTGGGCGAGATTGTCGGCACCCATGACCCATACGAATCGCCTGCGGGGATAGCGGCGGACGAGCTTGCGCAAGGTGTCGGCGGTATAGCGCGTGTGCAGTTCGCGCTCGATCGCACTGACCCGGATCGGCGCGCGCCGGGATTGCTGTCGGGCGGACGCCACACGTGCGGAGAGCGGCGCCATGCCGGCGCGGGCTTTGAGCGGATTGCCCGGCGAGACCAGCCACCACACTTCAGCCAGGCCGAGCGCGCGCAGGATCTCCATCGAGATCTTGCGATGCGCGCCATGCGCCGGGTTGAAGCTGCCGCCGAGCAGGCCGGTGGGGGTGCCGGTCACCCTTTCCGAACCTCCCCGCGCAGGGGGAGAACTACGCGGATCAGGGTCGCACCTGTCCGGTGCCGCGCACCTGCCACTTGTATGTGGTGAGGCCCTCCAGAGCGACCGGGCCGCGGGCGTGGAGGCGGCCGGTGGCGATGCCGATCTCGGCGCCCAAGCCGAATTCGCCGCCGTCGGCGAACTGGCTGGACGCGTTGACCATCACGATCGCGCTGTCGACTTCGGCCAGGAACCGCTCGGCGGACGCATCGTCGCTGGTGACGATCGCGTCGGTGTGGTGCGAGGAGTGGCGGGCGATGTGCTCGATTGCGGCGTCGAGCCCGTCGACGACGGCCACCGCCAGGACGGCGTCGAGGTACTCGGTATCCCAGTCTTCCTCGGTAGCGGTGACGATGCGCGGGTCGAGCGCCTGCGCGCGCGCATCGCCGCGCAGCTCGCACCCGGCGTCGAGCAGATCGCCGGCCAGCGCTACCGCGTCGGGGAACTGCGCATCGACCAGCAGCGTCTCCATCGCCCCGCAAATGCCGGTGCGCCGCATCTTGGCGTTGAGTGCCAAGGCGCGCGCCATCGCCGGATCGGCTGAAGGGTGCACATAGGTGTGGCAGATGCCGTCGAGGTGCGCGAGCACCGGCACGCGCGCATCGGCCTGGACGCGCGCCACCAGGCTCTTGCCGCCACGCGGTACGATCATGTCGATCAGGCCGGCGGCAGTCAGCATCGCGCCGACCAGCGCGCGGTCCTGCGTCGGCGCCAGCTGCACCGCGTCGGCGGGCACGCCCGCGCTCTCCAGCCCGCGGGCAAAGGCGGCATGGATGGCGCGATTGGAATGCAGCGCCTCGCTGCCGCCACGCAGCAGCACCGCATTGCCCGAGCGCAGGCACAGCGCGGCGGCGTCCGCCGTGACGTTGGGCCGGCTCTCGTAGATGATGCCGATCAGCCCGATCGGAATGCGCACGCGCGATAGCTTGAGGCCGTTGGGCCGTTCGCTGCGGTCGATCACTTCGCCGACCGGATCGGGTAACGCGGCGACTTGCTCCACCGCATCGGCGATCCCCGCCAGCCGCTTGGGATCGAGCCGCAGCCGGTCGAGCAGCGCGGCCGTCAGCCCCTTGGCCGCGCCTGCCGCCACATCGCGGGCGTTGGCCTCCAGGATCGACGCCTCGTCCTCGCGCAGTGCCACCGCGACCGCGCGCAGCGCCTCGGCCTTGCGCGCGTCCGGCAGCAGCGCCAGCGTGCGCTGGGCTTCGCGACCGGCCCGAGCGAGACGTGCGATCACGACCTCGGGCGACTCCACAACGGGGCTCTCCATGTTCATGGCCGCCGAGTATCACCGCAGGCGCTGCCTGTCACCGCGCGACGCGCGACGAACAGGATCATAGCAGCGGCGATTCGCAAGCAGGTAGCCGAACCGTTCCCGCGGCAAACTCCGCTCGTCCCAGCAGAGTCCCGCCTCAACCCTATTTCGCACATGCACAAGGCAGGTGGATTCGCCTTTGTGACAGTGCGTGGCTAGGGGCGGCGCCCAATAGGCAGCTTTGCACAAGCGGGGTCGAGTTTTGAAAATGCCAGCCGCCGACGCGGTCCAATCGCGTCTGCGGACCCTCTTCCCTGACCGTGAGTTCTTCATGCGGTCGCAGGGGCAGGTCCGATTCATCAAGGTTTCGACCAAGGTCCAGACGCTCGCCGCGCTGGGCGGGGTCGTGGCCCTGGCCGCATGGCTGGCGATCATGGCCAGCCTGACGCTGTCGCAATGGTCGGCATCGCGCGAACGAGGCGAATTGCTGGCGCGTGAGGCACGTGTCGCCAGCGCGCAGAGCCGAGTCGAAGCCTATCGCCGCGACGTCCACGCGGTCGCTGCCGACCTCGCACGGCGGCAGGAGTTCATCCAGCGCATGGTCGAGGCGCATCTGGGCGACTTGCCTGTGGACACCGAGGATGCGGCTCCTGACACCGATGCAAAGTCGGCCGAGACCGTGCGCGAGATAAGCATGGCGCTGCCCGAAGCCGCTTCGCTCGCCCGTTTGGAAGCCGACCAGCTCGCTTTCGTCGATCGCCTGACCCGCTATGCCGACCGTCGCTCGAACCGCGCCGCCGATTCGATCCGCGCGCTCGGCCTCAATCCCGGTTCGATGGTGGCCACGCACGCCGCCGAGGGTGGCCCGTTGCTGCGTCTCGCGACGGCGCGCGACGGCTCTCTCGATCCGCGCTTCAAGCGCCTGGGCATCAGCCTGGCGCGGATGGATGCGCTGGTCTCTGGCCTCGCCAGTGTGCCGCAGGTCCAGCCGGCGCACGTCGCCTATGTCTCGTCGAGCTACGGCTACCGTGCCGACCCGTTCAACGGCGGCGCTGCGTTCCATGCCGGGCTCGACTTTCCCGGACCCATGGGTTCGCCCATCTATGCCGCCGCGCGCGGCCGGGTGACGTTCGTCGGGCAAAAGCAGGGCTACGGCAACTGCATCGAGATCAGCCACGGCAACGGCCTGGTCACCCGCTACGCCCACTTGTCCGGCTTCGGCACGCGTGTGGGCCAGATGGTGGAGCCGGGCACGCGGATCGCGGCGATGGGTAGCACCGGCCGCTCCACCGGTTCGCATCTGCACTTCGAAGTGCGGATCAACGACCAGCCGGTGAACCCGCGAACATTTCTGGACGCTGCCCGCAAGGCGCAAGCTTAGATTCAGCCCACACCTGTCAGGCGCCCGACCATGATAACACCGAGGACACCCACCACCATGCCCAAGCCGCTCGGCAGCCACCGTCCGATGCACGGGTCGACCACCAGCATCCTGGGCGGCGACACCGCCATCTCGGGCAACATCAGCGCGACCGCCGACCTCCACATCGAGGGCCGCGTCGAAGGCGACATCACCTGCACCGCGCTGATCCAGGGCGAAGGCAGCGAAGTGGTCGGTGCGATCACCGCCGAATCGGCACGCATCGCCGGCCATGTCGATGGCTCGGTAACCGCCCGTGAGGTGGTGATCCTCAAGTCGGCAAGGATCCGGGGTGACATCGTCTATGATGCACTGACGATCGAGCAAGGCGCGCAGCTGGATGGCCGGCTGACTCCGCGGACGGGTCAGGCACAGTCGATCACGCGCTCGGGCGAAAGCCTGGAACAGCGCCTAGTGTTGGCCGCACCGGCGCAGAAGAGCGAGGAGGATTGAAGCTTCGCACGTCGGGTGCTGTGCGGGTGACGCCGCGCGCGGGCTTGGACAAGCTCAGCCTTGGCGGTGTGAGGGATATGCCGCGGGTGTGACGTGCGTACGCGGGCCGCGACAAGCATGGAGCTAAGCTAGCAGCCTCACAACAGCGCTCACTGTGCCTCCGGTACGACGCTCATGCACAGGTTCACCTAGAAGAACCTGTTGGAGCTCAGCACGCGTTTAATCCAGCACGCCCGGTGAGCGTGCAGGCCCCGCCAGGACTGAGCTTGTCGAAGGCCGGCATGCCCGCTCGCGGCCTTGCTAGACATCCAAAAAGCAGGAGCGCCCTCAGGCGCCCCCGCCTTGTCTTTACCCGCGGCGTTCTTCCGCCTCGGCGGCGCGCTTGGCCTCGAGCCATGCAGCAGCCTCGGCCTCCTGCGCAGCTTCGCTGGCGGCGCGCACGGCGTCCTCGCGCTCCTGGCGCAGTTCTTCGATCAGCGCCTGGCGATCATCGCCCAGCCGCTCGTCGTCACGACCGTCGTCCTCGATGCCGGCCTTCTTGGCGGCCTTGGCGACAATGCCGTCGAGCTCGCGCTGCGAGCACAGGCCCAGCGTAACCGGGTCCTTGGGCGTGATGTTGGCGATGTTCCAATGGCTGCGGTCGCGGATCGCGGCGATGGTGTTGCGCGTGGTGCCGATCAGCTTGCCGATCTGCGCGTCCGAAACCTCGGGATGGTGGCGCAGGATCCAGGCGATGCCGTCGGGCTTGTCCTGGCGCTTCGACACTGGGGTGTAGCGCGGGCCCTTGGTGCGGCTGACGTTGACCGGCGCCTTGTGCATCTTAAGCTTGTAGTTGGGGTCGGCCTGACCCTTCTCGATTTCTTCCTGCGTCAGCTCACCCGAGCGCAGCGGATCGCGGCCCGTGTACTTGCTGGAGGCGAGATCGTCCGCCATCGCCTGGACTTCCAGGATGTGCAGGCCGCAGAACTCGGCGATCTGCTCGAAGGTCAGGCCGGTGGTGTCGACCAGCCACGAGGCGGTCGCGTGCGGCATCAGCGGGGTGGGCTGGCTCATGTCTCTTGGTCCCAATCGGTGCCGGACGGGACGTGACGCCCGGCGCAAAAACGATAAGGGCCGCCCCTTTGCGGAGCGGCCGTACCGGGTCGATCTAGGCAATCGCGCAGGATTCGGCAAGCGTCACGGCAATCCCGCGTGCCGATCAGTCCATGGGCACGTAGCCTTTCAGCTTCTCCACCCGCTTGAGCCAGGCGCAGACCGCCGGGTAGTCGCGCAGGCGAAAGCCGCCGGCCTCGCACACGTGGGTGTAGGGAAAGAGCGCGATATCCGCGAGGCTGACGCTGGCACCGACCAGCCAGTCGTGCTTGGCCAGATGCTCGTTCATCATCGCCAGGGCTGCCTCGCCGCCGGCACGCTTGGCGGGGATCTGGTCGCGCTGGAACTTGGACAGGTTGCCCTCTCCCACGAACAGCAGCCAGAAGCGCAGCGTCGCGACGTTGGGCTCGTGGTTGTATTGCTCGAAAAACATCCAGCGCAGCATGTCGGCGCGCTGGAAGCGATCGGCGGGGATGAGCGGCGAGCCTTCGGCGAGGTACCAGCAGGCCGCGTTGCTTTCGGGCAGGAAGCGATTGCCCACCTGCAGCACCGGAATGCGCCCATTGGCATTCACGTTCTGCAGGAACTCGGCGGTGCGCGTCTCGCCCCGCATGATGTCGTACTTGCGCCTCTCGAGCGGCAGCTTCAGCAGTGCAGCCGTGAGCTGTATCTTGTAGCAATTGCCGCTGCGCGGGTCCTCGTGAAGCGTCAGCTTGTCCATTCAGCCCCCTGTGTTGAGGTATAGGTATAGGCGAATGAAAGCCGACGGAAGGCAATTACATGACCAAGGGTCTAGCGCGCCTAGTCGGCCGAGGGGACGTGAGAGCGATTCCAATCGCGGGAGGACGCCGGAGGCAGCAACGTGGAAGCAACCAAGGTCAGTGCCCATCCCTCTCGAGCCGCTGCAGCACGGGACGCCGCAGGTGGAGCCAACCTCGGCCAGTTCGGATGTTTCCTCGTCCCGATCGCAAATATAACGGCGTAAAGCGCTGCGCATTGCAGCCCATCGTGGGCATGGTCATAGTTGGGCCACACGCACGCGGAGGAGCCGTATGTCTGTTCATCCAGGGCCCATGAAACACAGCGGTTTGCCCTGCAGGTCAGGCGCAGTGTGCTGGTGATGGAGACGCCTGCCGATAGCGCCTTGTCCGGCCTCCGCATCCTCATCGTTGAGGATGATCCCCTCATCGCAGACGTACTGGCGGAGTACGTCGAGAGCGCTGGCGGCCTGGTCGTCGGGCCGTTCGCATCGATGGTTGGCGCCCTTCAAGGCATGACCCAGTTGGACGCGATCGACGCTGCGGTCCTGGACATCGGCCTGGGTGGTGAGGACTCCTACCCTCTGGCAGAGGCGCTGCAGACGACGGGCATTCCGTTTATCTTCTCGACCGGAACCGAGCGGCTGCATCTGCCGGAGCGCTTTGCCACGGCCGGTCACTTGCTCAAGCCCTATCGCCGGGCCGAGTTGATCGCCGAGCTTGCCAGGCTGACGCAGCCATAGCGTAGCGCCGTTCCCGCAGTCTAAACCTCCAGCACGATCTTGCCGACGTGGTCGCCCGCTTCCATCCGGCGGTGCGCCTCGCTCGCCTGCGCCAGCGGAAAGCGAGCATCCATGATCGGGCGCAGTTCGCCGCGTTCGACATGGGGCCAGACTTGCGCGGCGATCTCTTGCGCCAGCAGCCGCTTGAACTCTTTGGAGCGCGCGCGCAGCGTCGAGCCGGTGAGCGTATAGCGGCGGCTCATCACCACCGCCATGTTGAGCGTAGCCTTGGCACCACCGAGCACGGCAATGGTCACATGCCGACCATCTTCGGCCAGACACTTGAGGTTGCGCGGCACATAGTCGCCCGAGATCATGTCCAGCACCAAGTCGACGCCCTTGCCGCCGGTCAGCCGGGCAACCTCCTCGACGAAATCCTGCGCCTTGTAGTCGATCGCGTGATCGGCGCCGATCTCGAGCGCCCGCGCACACTTGTCGGCGCTGCCGCAGGTGACGATCACCGTAAGGCCGAACAGCTTACCCAGCAGGATCGCCATGGTGCCGATGCCGCTGGTGCCGCCGTGGACCAGCATCGTCTCGCCCTCGCTTGCCCAGCCGCGATCGAAGACGTTGTGCCAGACGGTGAACAGGCCTTCGGGCATCGCTGCGGCTTCGGACAAGGGCAGCGATTCGGGCACCGGAAGGCACTGAGCAGCATCGGCGATGCAGTATTCGGCGTAGCCGCCGCCCGCCACCAGCGCACAAACCCGCTCGCCCGGCAATAGGGCGGTGACGCCCTCGCCCAGCAAGGCCACGGTGCCCGCGACCTCCAGGCCCGGCAGCGGCGAAGCATCTGGTGGCGCAGGATAATTCCCCTGGCGCTGGAGCACATCCGGCCGGTTCACCCCCGCAAACGCGACCTTGATCAGCACTTCACCCGGCCCCGGACGTGGCACCGCAACCTGGCACGGAACCAGCACCTCGGGCCCTCCCGGAGTGTCGATGGCGATGGCGGTCATGGTTTCGGGAAGGGCGTTCGGCATGAAGCGTGTGTTGCCACAAGCCGGGCTGCGCACGAACCTGTTTCAAGCAGTTGACAGTCGCCTGATCGAGTCCGATGCTGCACTGCAATGGACGATGACGAGCGACCGCGGCGACGGTCGACCGAGGGCAACTTCGGTGCCGCCAGCCTCCTCGCCAGCGAGAGCCTAGAGAGCTACTCGCTGGACGAACTCGACGCACGCGTCGCGCTGCTCAAGGCCGAGATCGACCGGATCGGAACGCATCGAGCGAAGACGACCGCGCACATGGCCGCGGCGAACTCGCTCTTCAGGCCGAAACAGCCTTGAAGCCCGGACGTTATCCTGGCGCACGTTATCTCGAAACGCCGAACACGCTTCCTATATCGGTCGCAATCGATCGCTTACCTTCGGGCCCTTCCCTCAAGCTCTGCCCGACAAGGAGCGCCAGCATTCCAACGAAAGAACGCTAATGCCAAGTTTCGCGCAAAGCCTTGAGAAGACACTGCACTCCGCGCTGTCGCATGCGTCGGATCGCAGCCACGAATACGCGACGCTCGAGCACCTGCTGCTCGCGCTGATCGACGATACCGATGCGGCGCAAGTGATGACCGCCTGCGGTGTCGACCTGGGCGATCTGGGCGATGTCGTGCGCCAGTACCTCGACCAGGAATATCAGTCGCTGAAGACCGAGGAAAAGGGCGATCCCGCTCCCACCGCCGGCTTCCAGCGCGTGATTCAGCGCGCCATCCTCCATGTCCAGTCCAGCGGCAAGGACACCGTCACCGGCGCCAACGTGCTGGTCGCGTTGTTCTCCGAGCGGGACAGCTATGCCGTCTACTTCCTGCAGCAGCAGGACATGAGCCGCCTGGATGCCGTCAGCTACATCAGCCACGGCATCGGCAAGGGCGGTCGCCGCATCGAGGACAAGAACGCCAAGGGTTCCGAAGATCAGGCCCCGCAGGCCTCCGAAGAAAAGGCCGAAGCCAAGGGCGGCAACAAGAAGGATTCCGCGCTCGACCAGTTCACCGTCAACCTCAACGAGAAGGCGCTGTCGGGCAAGGTCGATCCGCTGATTGGCCGTGGCCCCGAAGTCGACCGCACGATCCAGATCCTGTGCCGCCGCTCCAAGAACAACCCGCTCTACGTGGGCGATCCGGGCGTGGGCAAGACCGCCATCGCCGAGGGCCTCGCGCGCAAGATCGTCGAGGGCGACGTGCCCGAAGTGCTGGAAGAAGCGGTGATCTACTCGCTCGACATGGGCTCGCTGCTGGCGGGTACCCGCTATCGCGGCGACTTCGAGGAGCGCCTGAAGCAGGTCGTCTCCGAGCTGGAGAAGATGCCGCACGCGATCCTGTTCATCGACGAGATCCACACCGTGATCGGCGCCGGCGCCACCAGCGGCGGCGCGATGGACGCGTCCAACTTGCTGAAGCCCGCGCTGTCGGGCGGCACGATCCGCTGCGTCGGCTCGACCACCTACAAGGAGTTCCGCAACCACTTCGAGAAGGACCGCGCATTGCTGCGGCGCTTCCAGAAGATCGACGTGAACGAGCCGACCATCGAGGATACGATCAAGATCCTCAAAGGTCTGCGCACCGCGTTCGAGGAGCACCACAAGGTCAAGTACACGCCCGACGCGATCAAGACCGCGGTGGAGCTGTCGGCCCGCTACATCAACGACCGCAAGCTGCCCGACAAGGCGATCGACGTGATCGACGAAGTCGGCGCGATGCAGATGCTGGTGCCGCCCAGCCGCCGCAAGAAGACCATCACTGCGCGTGAGATCGAGGCGGTGATTGCGACCATGGCGCGCATCCCGCCCAAGTCGGTCAGCTCGGACGACAAGAAGGCTCTCGAGTCGCTCGATCGCGATCTGAAGCGGGTGGTGTTCGGCCAGGACAAGGCAATCGGCGTCCTTTCGACGGCGATGAAGCTGAGCCGTGCGGGCCTGCGCGATCCGGACAAGCCAATCGGCTCTTTCCTGTTCAGCGGTCCCACCGGCGTCGGCAAGACCGAGGTCGCGCGCCAGCTGGCGACGATCATGGGCATCGAGCTCAAGCGCTTCGACATGTCCGAGTACATGGAGCGCCACTCGGTCAGCCGCCTGATCGGTGCGCCTCCGGGCTATGTCGGCTTCGATCAGGGCGGCCTGCTCACCGATGCGATCGACCAGAACCCGCACTGCGTCCTCCTGCTTGACGAGATCGAAAAGGCGCACCCCGACCTGTTCAACATCCTGCTGCAGGTGATGGACAACGGGCGCCTGACCGATCACCACGGCAAGACCGTCGACTTCCGCAACGTGGTCCTCATCATGACTACCAACGCGGGCGCTTCGGACATGGCACGGTCGGGCATTGGCTTCGGCGACGTCAGCCGCGAGGATGCGCAGGACGAGGCGGTGAAGCAGATGTTCACCCCTGAGTTTCGCAACCGCCTCGATGCGATCGTGCCCTTCGCCTACCTCGGCAAGGAAACGATCAGCCGCGTCGTCGACAAGTTCATCCTTCAGCTGGAACTGCAGCTGGCCGACCAGAGCGTGCACATCCAGTTCGATTCGGATGCGCGCGAGTGGCTGGGTGAGCGCGGGTACGACAAGCTCTACGGTGCGCGTCCGATGGGCCGCCTGATCCAGGAAAAGGTCAAGCAGCCGCTCGCCGAGGAACTGCTGTTCGGCAAGCTGGCGACCGGCGGCGAGGTGCATGTCTCGGTCAAGGAGAATGCGCTGTCGTTCGAGCTGACCCCGGCGGCGCCCAAGCTGACGAAGTCCAAGAAGAAGGCCGTGAAGTCGCCGGCGCCGGAGACCGACTCGGAATCGGAGACCAGCTCGGACGAGTAAAGCTCGCCTAGTCTGAACTGCCCTCAAGCATGGGGTGGAACCTCCCCGGTTCCGCCCCATTCTTCTATCCATGGCCCGTGACTTCTCCTGGATCCGACCAGAGCCCTGGGGCATCCACGTCACCCCCGCCGACTGCTGGATCGACCCCTCGCGCCCCGTCGAACGAGCGCTGGTGACGCACGGCCATGCCGACCACGCGCGCGGCGGTCACGGCGAGACCGTCGCTACCCCCGAGACGCTGGCGATCATGAAGCTGCGCTACCAGACCGATGAGGGCGCCCGCGCTGCCGCCTACGGCGAGACGATCAGCCTCGGCGGCGGGGTCGATGCCACCTGGTTGCCGGCCGGACACGTGCTCGGCTCGGCGCAGATCCTGCTGGAACATGCGGGCGAAAAGATCATCGTCACCGGCGACTACAAGCGCCGCCCCGACCCGACCTGCCCGCCATTTCAGGTCACCCCGTGCGACGTGCTGGTCACCGAGGCCACCTTCGGCCTGCCGGTGTTCAAGCACCCGCCGATCGAAGACGAAGTCGCCAAGCTGTTGAAGGCCCTTGCCGACAACCCGGACCGCTGCGTGCTGGTCGGCGCCTATGCACTGGGCAAGGCACAACGCCTGATCGCCGAAGTCCGCCGCGCCGGCCACCACGAGACGATCTACCTGCACGGCGCTATGGAGCGGATGTGCCGGCTCTACGAGGAGTTCGGCGTCGACCTAGGCGATCTCAAGCTGGTCAGCGAAGCGAAGAAGGACGACATCGCCGGCCACATCGTCGTCTGCCCACCCAGCGCTCTCAACGATCGCTGGAGCCGCCGCCTGCCCGAGCCGATCACCGCCATGGCGTCTGGCTGGATGCGCGTGCGCCAGCGCGCCCGCCAGCGCATGGTGGAGCTGCCGCTCGTGATCTCCGATCACGCCGACTGGGATGAGCTCACTCGCACGGTGGAGGAGGTGAACCCGTTCGAGACCTGGATCACCCACGGTCGCGAGGAGGCGATGCTGCGCTGGTGCCAACTCCACCAGCGCCGCGCCAAGGCACTGGCCCTGGTGGGGTACGAGGACGAGGATGACTGATGGAGGAGTTCGCCGCCCTCCTCGATGCGCTGGTCTACACCCGCAGCCGCAATGCCAAGCTCAAGCTGCTGGCCGACTACTTGCGCGACACGCCCGATCCTGATCGCGGCTGGGCGCTGGCGGCGCTGACCGACGGGCTCGACTTCCCGGCAGTCAAGAGCTCCACCATTCGCAACCTGCTGGGCGAGCGGGTTGACCCGGTACTCTACGCTCTCAGCCGAGATTTCGTCGGCGATTCGGCTGAGACCGCCAGCTTGCTCTGGCCCGAGCCCGACACCGCGCCCAATCCGCCGACCGTCACCGAGGCGGTCGACACACTCGCCCACATGACCCGCGCCAGCGTCATGTCCGAACTGCCCAAGCTGCTCGACCGGCTCGATTCGGACGGTCGCTACGCCCTGCTCAAGATGGCCACGGGCGCCATGCGGATCGGCATCTCGGCGCGTCTTGCCAAGACCGCCTTTGCGCAGGCGTTCGGGGTCACGGTCGAGGAGGTTGAGGAGCACTGGCACGGCCAGACTCCGCCCTACCAGCCGCTGTTCGCCTGGGCCGCGCATGGCGAAGAGGCGCCTTCTTCTGAGGGTATCCCGCTGTTCCGCCCGTTCATGCTGGCCCATCCCTTGGACGAGACAATCGTCGACATGGCCGACTATGCCGCCGAGTGGAAATGGGACGGCATCCGCGTGCAGCTCGTGCGAGCCGGTGACGAAACGCGCGTCTACTCGCGATCGGGCGACGACATCTCGGGCACGTTCCCGGAGGTCGCCGCGTCGCTACCCTTCCCGGCAGTACTCGATGGCGAGCTGCTGGTGCGCGGTTCGCACCAGGGCGGCGAGGAGGGCGGCGCGGCGAGCTTCAACGCGCTGCAGCAGCGACTGGGCCGCAAGGTCGTCAGCAAGAAGATGCTGGCCGAGTACCCCGCTTTTGTCCGCCTCTATGACGCGCTGATCGTCGATGGTGAGGACTTGCGCGAGCTGCCGTGGGAGCAGCGCCGCCAGCGCCTGGAAGCGCTGATGCCGCGCCTCGATCCCGACGACTTCGACCTCAGCCAGGTAATCCAAGCCAAGACCCTCGACGATCTCGCCAAGATCCGTGAGCGCACCCGCGATGATGCGATCGAGGGCGTCATGCTGAAGCGGCGCGATTCGCCCTACATCGCAGGACGCCGCACCGGGCTGTGGTACAAGTGGAAGCGCGATCCGCTGCTGGTCGACTGCGTGGTGATGTACGCGCAGCGCGGCAACGGGCGGCGCAGCTCATTCTATTCGGACTATACGTTCGGCTGCTGGGACGGCGATCCCGACCAGGGCGCCGAACTGCTGCCAGTCGGCAAGGCCTACTCGGGCATCACCGACGAAGAGCTGAAGTGGCTCGATAAGTACGTGCGCCAGCACACGCTGAACCGCTTTGGACCTGTGCGCGAGACCGAGCGCACGCTGGTCCTGGAGGTTGCGTTCGATTCGATCCACGCCAGCAAACGCCACAAGTCCGGCGTCGCGATGCGCTTCCCGCGCATCAACCGCATCCGCACCGACAAGCCTGCGCATGAAGCGGATCGGATCGAGACGCTGAAAGGCCTGATCCGCGACTGACGACTTGGCAGGTGTACAGTCACGTCCTAGCCTCGCCGCCAAATAAAACGGGAGAGCGCACGATGGACGAGGCCAGGCTACAGGAGATGTGGGATCACCACGAAATCCGGCAGCTGCTCGCGACCTACTGCCACGGTTGCGACCGCGCCGACACTGCGGAGATGGCGAGCGTCTATTGCGAGGAATCCTGGGACGATCACGGCCCCAACAAATGCGATGGGCGTGAGTTCGCGGCGCTGATCCTGGAGGAGGCGCGCCGTACGACGCGGGTGGTGAGCCACCAGCTCGGCCAGTCCCTGATCCGCATCTCGGGCGAACGAGCCGGCGCGGAGACTTATTTCGTCGCCACACTGATCGCCGACACTGCGGAGGGCGAGCGGATGACCCAGCTGGGTGGTCGCTATGTCGATACGCTGCTGCGCGAAGGAGATGACTGGAAGGTCAAGGAACGCCTGTGCGTGCGGGACTGGTCGAGCACGGCGGTAATCGAGCCGGGCTACCTGAAGACGGCGGGCTTTATCGAGGGTACGCGCGGGGCGGCGGATGTCTCGTGGGAGAAGCTGGGCTTGGTGGCGGAGGCGGCATAGAGCTCGCCTTCCTGGGTCGCCTAGAGCCGAACCGCCTGATGCCCCATCGGCCCGTGCCCCGTTCCGAAGCCGGGCGCGGCCTCCAGCGCTGCGCGCACGAACGCCCGGCCCGCTTCAATCGCCGGAACCAGCGCCACGCCCCGCCCCAGCTCGGTCGCAATCGCGCTCGACAGCGTGCAGCCGGTGCCGTGGCTATGCTGCGTTTCGATCCGGGGCGCGCGCCAATCGAGCGGTTTTGTACCGGGCCTGACCAGCCGATCATGGACCACCTCTCCTGGCTCGTCGCCGCCCTTGGCCAGGTACACGACGCCGCGTGTCGCCATCGCCTCGGCGCCGCCCAGCGCTTGTAGTTCGGGCACGTTGGGCGTGGTCAGTACTGCTAGCTTCATCAGCCGCTCAAATGCAGCGACCGTGTCCGCATCGGCCAGCACCGCGCCACTGGTGGCGACCATCACGGGGTCGAACACCACCAGCACGCCGAGCCCCTCCAACCAATCCGCCACCACGTTGGCGATCGCTGCCGAGCCCAGCATGCCTATCTTCACGGCGTCGACGCCGATGTCCGACACACACGCGTCGATCTGCGCGGCTACCATCTCGGGCGAGAGTGCCTGCACGGCCGTGACGCCCAGCGAGTTCTGCGCCGTGATCGCGGTGATTGCGGTCATCGCGAAGCCGCCGAGCATGGTGATGGTCTTGATATCGGCCTGGATGCCCGCGCCGCCGGAACTGTCCGAGCCGGCGATGGAGAGGATGCGGGGGGGCTTGGCTGTGTTGCTCATGCTCCTCCCTATCCGTTCGTAATCGGGAGTCGAGTGTCAGCCCTTGAACTGGCGCTCGTTCGAAGGCGGATTGTTCGCCTGTGCCTTGCGCGAGCGGGTCGGTCGATCGACCAGCTCGCCACCACAGTTCGGGCAGAGGTCGTCCAGCGCCTCGGCACATTCTGCGCAGTAGGTGCACTCGAAGCTGCAGATGAAGGCGCCGGGCGCTTCGGCCGGAAGATCGGTTCCGCAGCGCTCGCAATCGGGTCGCATCTCTAGCATCAGGCTGCTGCCTTCTCTACCGCCGCGCAGATCGAGGCGACCGCCGCCTCGACCTCGCCGGCATCGTCGCCCTCCGCCATAACGCGGATCACGGGCTCGGTGCCCGAGGGGCGGATCACCAGCCGCCCCTTGCCGTTCAGCGAGGCTTCGGCATCGGCGATCACCGACTTGACGCTGTCTGCCTCCAGCGGCTTGCCACCGGCAAAGCGCACGTTGCGCAGCAGCTGCGGCACGGGATCGAACACATGCAGCAGCTCGCTTGCGCGCTTGCCCGACGAGACCAGCGCGGCGAGCACCTGCAGTGCCGCCACGGTACCGTCGCCCGTGGTCGCGTGATCGAGCAGGATCATGTGACCGGATTGCTCGCCGCCGACATTGTAGCCGCCGCGGCGCATGGCTTCGAGCACGTGGCGGTCACCGACCGCGGTGCGCACCAGCTCCAGTCCGCGGCCTTGCAGGAATCGCTCAAGTCCCAGGTTGGACATGACCGTCGCGACTACGCCGCCACCCAACAGGCGCCCCTGGCTCGCCCACTCGCTGCCGATCAGCGCCATGATCTGGTCGCCGTCGACCACCTGGCCCTTCTCGTCGACCACGATCAGCCGGTCGGCGTCGCCGTCCAGCGCGATGCCGATGTCCGCGCCGGACGACACCACCGTTTCCTGCAGCGCGCCCACGTGTGTCGAGCCGCAGTTGGCGTTGATGTTCTTGCCATTGGGATTGACGCCGAGCGCGGTGACTTCGGCGCCCAATTCCCAGAACGCCGAGGGTGCGACCTGGTAGGCAGCGCCGTTGGCGCAATCGACCGCGATCTTCAGCCCGTCCAGCCGGATCTCCTTGGCCAACGAGGCCTTCACCGCGTGGATGTAGCGTCCGCGCGCGTCGTCGATGCGGCGGGCGCGGCCGATCTCTTCCGATGCGGCCAGCGCCAGGTCCTGCGAGAGCATCGCCTCGATCGCCAGTTCGTCGGCATCGGAGAGCTTGAAGCCGTCGGGACCGAACAGCTTGATGCCGTTGTCCTCGTACGGGTTGTGGCTGGCCGAGATCATCACGCCGACGTCGGCGCGCAGCTCCTGGGTCAGCAGCGCGACCGCCGGCGTCGGCATCGGGCCGAGCAGCACCACGTCCATGCCGACGCTGGTAAAGCCGGCAACCATCGCGTTTTCCAGCATGTAGCCCGACAGGCGCGTGTCCTTGCCGATCACCACGCGGTGGCGGTGGGCGCCGCGCAGGAAGCGGGTGCCGGCCGCCTGCCCGGCCTTCATAGCCATCGCAGCGGTCATCACGCCGGCGTTGGTACGGCCGCGGATGCCGTCGGTTCCGAAGAATTGCTTGCTCATGCGGGGCTCCATAGCGCGGGATGCGTTACCGCGCGATTGCCGACACATTGCGACCTCGCCATCGGGTGCTACTCTTCGCATTCGTGCGTTCAGGAGCCTTATGACGTCATCTGCAACACAAGGCGAGAGCAGCGCCACCCGCATGCCGGCGATCAAGGTGCCGGCCGGCCTGACCTTCACCGCCCTGGTCCTGGGGATCTTCGCGGGTTGGATGGTGAGCGGCAGCGCCATCGCCCCACGGCTCGCGGCGATCGCCGGTCCGATCGGCAAGCTCTGGCTACAGGGGCTAACGATGACGATCTTGCCGCTGGTCGCCGCGCTGCTGTTCAACGGTGTGACCGAGACCGTCGCTGCCGCCCGTGCCGGGCCGATGGCGCGGCGCACCCTGGGTCTTATCTTCGGCTTCCTGGCGCTGAGCGCCACGCTGGGCGGCGTGCTGACGCCGCTGCTGCTGCAGCTATTTCCGGTGCCGCGCGATGCCGCGGCGGCGATCGGGGCGCAGAGCGTCGACCCCGGACCGGTGCCCGGGATGGCAGATTTCCTCGGCTCGCTGATCCCGTCGAACATCGTCAAGGCCGCGGGCGACAACGCGATGCTGCCGGTCATCGTGTTCTTCGCGCTGTTTGCGCTCGCCTCCACGCGGCTTGCAGAAGGTCCGCGCCGGACGCTCGGCTCGCTGTTCGAGGGATTGGCGGGCGCGATGATGGTGATGATCGGCTGGGTGCTGGCGATCGCGCCGATCGGCGTGTTTGGCCTCGCCTTCAGCGTCGCAGCGGGAAGCGGCGGCGCGGCGATCGGGGCACTGGCACACTATGTCGCGATCGTCGCCAGCATCGGCGGCGTCATGTTCGTGATCGCCTATCCGCTCGCGATCCTGGGTGGTCGACGCAAGCCCGGGGCGTTCGTGCGGGCGATGCTGCCGGTGCAGACGGTGGCGCTTTCCACGCAATCCTCGCTCGCCAGCTTGCCGGCGATGCTCGGCGCCTGCCGGCAACTCGGCGTGCGCGAGCGGACCGGTGAGTTCGTGCTGCCGCTGGCGGTGGCGCTGTTCCGCGCGACCGGACCGGGGATGAACATGGCGGTGGCGGTCTACGCCGCGCATCTCACCGGCGTCGTACTGACACCGACGGTGATCGCTGCGGGCGTGCTGACGGCGTTCGCCACCAGCCTGGGCGCGGTTTCGCTACCCGGCGCGATCAGCTTCGTGACATCCTGCGGACCGGTCGCAATCGCGATGGGCGTGCCGGTGGAGCCGCTCGCGTTGCTGGTGGCCGTGGAGATGCTGCCCGACTTGATGCGCACCGTCGGCAACGTGACCATGGACGTGGCGATCACCAGCGTGGTCGACCGGCTTGAGGGCGACAGCGAGCCAGCACGGACGGTGCATTGACGCGGCTTCATCCTCTCTCCGCCGGGGAGAGGAGGAGCATCACGCCTCCAGCTCGACATCCCAGTACAGCCAGTCGCGCCAGGTCTCGTGCAGGTAGTTGGGCGGAAAGGCGCGGCCGCGTTCCTGCAACTGCCAGCTGGTGGGGCGGATCGGCGGGATCAGTGGCGGCATCTTCGCCTGCTTGGGCGTGCGGCCGCCCTTCTTCATGTTGCACGGCGCACAGGCGGTGAGGATGTTCTCCCAGCTGGTCCGTCCACCGAGCCGGCGCGGCACCACGTGATCGAAGGTCAGGTGCGAGGGGCTGCCGCAGTACTGGCAGCTGAACCGGTCACGCAGGAACACGTTGAAACGGGTGAAGGCGGGAAACTCGGATGGCTTCACGAACTGGCGCAACGCGATCACCGAGGGCAGCTGCATCGTCCAGCTGGGTGAGTGCACCGCCCGTTCGTAGGAGCTGACGACGTCCACCCGCTCCAGCACGATGGCCTTAACTGCGGTTTGCCAGGGCCACAAGCTCAGAGGGTAGTAGGAGAGCGGCGTGTAGTCCGCATTGAGCACAAGCGCCGGGCAATCGGAAAGACTTCGGGAGGGGTCCCCCTCCGCGCTGCGGAACCGGGCCGCGCGCTCGATCAGCTCCGACTTGAGCATGGCCTCCTGTCGCAGGCCCTGATTGCGGTTTCATGGCAGTGCATGGCTGCTTTTCCAGCATTTGTGCGGGGTAGCGTCAAGTTTTGCGTGGCCGCGAGCTCAAAGGAAATCCACAGGAAGAAGTAAAATGGGTTCGCGCAGAGGCGCAGAGACGCAGAGGAGGTTGCACTTGCGGCAAAGCCGCTTTCCAATCGAGCGTCGCGTCTGGCCAAGCGTCGCCGGACAAGTGGCCTGACGGCCAAGCACGACACCCCTCTGCGTCTCTGCGCCTCTGCGTGAACCCATTCTTCTCTTGCCTCGCGCGACGCCATCGTCCCACACGCAAGTCGGATGACCCGCACCCGCTTCGCCCCCAGCCCCAACGGTCCGCTGCACCTGGGCCATGCCTATGCCGCGATCGTCGCGCACGATCTGGCGCGGGAGCGGGGCGGAACGTTCGAGCTGCGGATCGAGGACATCGACGGCGAGCGTAGCCGACCCGAATTCGTGAGCGAGATCCTGGCCGATCTCGCCTGGCTCGGGATCGGGTGGGATGGCGAGCCCGTGTTCCAATCGCACCGGCTCGGCAGCTATGCGCAAGCGGGAGAGCGGCTGAAGCAGATGGGCCTGCTGTACCCCTGCCGGTGCACCCGGGCCGAAATCGCAGCCGCCTCGACGCGGATGGGACCGGACGGCCCGGTATATCCCGGTACCTGCAAGCACCGCATAGTCGACCCGGCGGGCGCGGCATGGCGGCTCGACATGGACGCTGCCCGCGCGCTTGCCGGTCCGCTCGATTGGGTGGACGACATCGCCGGCATCCAACGTGCCATCCCGGAGATTTTCGGCGATGTCGTGCTGCTGAGGAAGGACCTGCCCGCCAGCTATCACCTGGCCGCCACGCTCGACGATGCGGCAGACGCGGTGACCCTTGTCACCCGCGGGTTGGACCTGTTCGCCGCCAGCCATGTGCATCGACTGCTCCAGGCGCTGCTCGGCCTGCCGGTGCCCACCTGGCATCATCACGCACTGCTGGTCGAGCCGGATGGACGCAAGCTCGCCAAGCGGCGCGGCTCGCCTTCGCTGGGCGATCGGCGCCGCGCCGGAGAGGATGGCATTGCGCTTGCCGCTGCCCTCCGGGGCGGGCGCTTGCCGGCTGGTATTTCGCTCTCCCGAAGCCTACATACCGGAACATGAGCTATATCCTTGTCCCCCTGATCGTCGTGCTGATGATCATGGTCGTCGTCAGCCTCGTGCGCGGCATCGTCGCGTTTCTGCAGAGCACCAAGGTGGATCTCGAACGCGATCCGTCTGCGGGCGCCACTCCGGCGCAGCTGATGCAGAACAAGATGATGTTCAATCGCATCAAGTACCAGGCGGCGGCGGTCGTGGTGGTCGCTCTGCTGATGGCGATGTCGAAGTAATCCGGCCAAGCGTTAGACCGGAAGCTTATGGTACGCCTGAACCGGATCTACACGCGCACCGGCGACGATGGGACCACTGGCCTCGTCGACGGATCGCGCCTGCCCAAGCACGCGGCGCGCATGGAAGCGATCGGCGCGGTCGACGAGGCCAACAGCCTGATCGGTCTCGCCGTCTGCGCACTGACCGGCTCGCCGCATGCCGAGGTGCTGACGCGCATCCAGAACGACCTGTTTGATCTCGGCGCCGATCTCGCAACTCCCGGTGACGATTTCACGCCCGGCGAGATGACATTGCGCATGTTTCCCTCACAGGCCGAGTGGATAGAGGCGCAGATCGATGCGCTGAACGATCATCTGGAGCCGCTGCGCAGCTTCATCCTGCCCGGCGGCACCGAAGCAGCGGCCCGAGTCCACATCGCCCGCGCCGCCACCCGCCGTGCCGAGCGCGCCGCGGTGGCACTTGCTGCCGCCGATCCGGTCAACCCGGCCGCGCTCGCCTATGTGAACCGGCTGAGCGACTACCTCTTCGTGCTCGCGCGGGCGGTGAACGCCGAGGCGGGCGGCGATGTGCTGTGGGTGCCGGGCCAGAATCGCTGACCCGAGATCCTCCCCTGCAAGGGGAGGTGGCAGTCCGCAGGACTGACGGAGGGGTGTAACCCTCTCAGTCGAGCACTCCGCTGGCAATGACACCCCTCCACCATCCGCTGCGCGGACGGTCCCCCTCCCCTTGCAGGGGAGCATCGCAAGAAGAAGCACATTTTCCCCGCTAACCCTAGCCGCTCTTCCAGTTTGCCCTCCTGCGATTTGCCGCTAGTCACCCTCGCGAACATTCACGAGGGAGGACAAGGGCCATGCAGACAGTCGCCATAATCGGTGCGGGGATCATGGGCGCAGGGATCGCGCAGACCGTCGCGGGTAAGGGCATGGACGTAATCCTGTCCGACGTGTCGGTGGAGCTGGCCGAAAAGGGTAAGGCCGGCATTGCCAAGGGCCTGACCAAGCTCGTCGCCAAGGAAAAGCTGACGCAGGCGGACGCCGACGCGCTGCTCGCCCGCATCACGCCGGTGGGTGACTACAGCACGATGGGCAGGGCCGACCTCATCATCGAGGCCGCCACCGAGCGCGAGGACATCAAGGCCAAGATCTTCGAGGCAGCCGGCAAGGTGCTCGCGCCCCATGCGATCCTGGCGTCCAACACCAGCTCGATCCCGATCACCCGCATGGCCGCGCAGTCTCCCGATCCGACGCGCTTTTGCGGGCTGCACTTCTTCAATCCGGTGCCGGTGATGGGCCTGGTCGAGGTGATCCCCGGCCTCGCCACCTCGCAAGACACCATCGACAAGATGAAAGCGTTTGGCGAGACGCTGGGCAAGACGGTGGTGCTCGCCGGCGATGCGCCGGGCTTCGTCGTCAACCGCATCCTGTGTCCGATGCTCAACGAGGCCATCTTCGTGCTGGGCGAAGGCTTGGGTTCGGTCGAGGACATTGACGCAGGCTGCCGCATCGGCCTCAATCACCCGATGGGCCCGCTGACGTTGTGCGACTTCGTCGGCCTCGACACGCTCTACGAGATTATGAAGGTGTTCCACTCGACCACCGGCGATCCCAAGTACCGCCCCGCGCCGCTGCTGCAGAAATACGTCGAGGCGGGCTGGTACGGCCGTAAGTCTGGCCGCGGCTTCTACGACTACGCGGGCGAGAAGCCGGTGCCGACGCGCTGAGGCCGACGGAACCGACTCCTTTGCCCGACCGTTTGTGCGGGCAAAGGAGATTACCATGGCCGACCGCAAGCCCGACCTCGATCGCCAGGACATCGTTCCCGAGCAGGAGGATGAGGACACGCAGGCGCAGACCGTCACCGACGATGCCTTCGACAAGACCGTCGACGAGGGCCTGGGCGACAGCGAGAAGGACACCAGCGGCCTCGACGAGTTCGACGCGCCCGATCTGGTCGACCGCATGAAGCAGATGAATTCCAGCGGCCTCATCGACATGGGCGCCTATGACGGTGAGGAAACCACCGACGACCTGGAAAACAAGTACGGCGCCCGCAACGCCGCGGATGATGAATTCGCCGAAGACGACAGCTGACCTGCACATCCTCTCCCCCGGCGGGGAGAGGATCAGCCTACTTAGCCGCGCTGTCCTTCGCCCACGGGTTCGAGGCCGCCGCTTGCTGGTGCACCGCCGGCTTGGCCGACCTATCGTCATCCGGCGAAGGCACCGCGCAATACGCCGTGACCAGCACACCCGCCGCCCACCACAGCGCGCGCCAGCGGCTGCGGAACACGGTGCGCATGGACGGGCCCAGAGTCGAGATCATGGTGCCGACCATGCGCTTGCGAGCGTTAAGTTTCGGTGCCTGCCTCGCGCTTCAAGTCATAGAGCAGATCCAGCGCCTCGCGCGGAGTGAGCGCATCCACGTCGATGTCCTTGATCCGCTCACGCAGCGTGTCGCAGGCCTCCTCGCGTGCCGCCTCGGCGGCGGCGAACAGCGGGAGATCGCCGAGGCCAGCTGCGAGGCCGCCGGTCTGCGCGCGGCCCTTCTCCAGCTTGTCGAGCACAGACTTGGCACGGCTGACCACCTTGGCCGGCACGCCCGCGAGCCGCGCCACGGCCAAGCCGTAGCTGCGATCGGCTGGCCCCTCGGCGAGTTCGTGCAGCAGGACGAGATCGCCCTTCCACTCGCGCGCGCGGACATGGTGGAGCGAGAGGGCGTCGCAGGTCTCGGCCAGCCGTGCGAGCTCGTGGTAGTGCGTGGCGAACAGGCAGCGGCAGCGGTTCGTCTCGTGCACCGCCTCGGCCACCGCCCAGGCCAGCGCCAGGCCATCATAGGTCGAGGTGCCGCGGCCCACTTCGTCGAGGATCACGAAGCTGCGCTCCGTCGCCTGGGCCAGGATCGCCGCGGTCTCGACCATCTCGACCATGAAGGTCGAGCGGCCGCGCGCGAGATTGTCCGAGGCGCCGACGCGGCTGAACAGCCGGTCGACCAGGCCGATCTTCGCGCGCGCGGCAGGCACGAAGCCACCCGCCTGCGCGAGCAGCACGATGAGCGCGTTCTGGCGCAGGAAGGTCGACTTGCCGCCCATGTTGGGTCCGCCGATCAGCCAAAGCCTGTCGTAAGCCGCGAGGCGGCAATCGTTGGCGACGAAGCGCTCACCTTGAGCCGCCAGCGCGGCTTCGACCACCGGGTGCCGTCCGGCCTCGATCTCCAGGCAGGTCGCGTCGACGATCTCGGGCGCACTCCAGCCGCCTTGCGCAGCGCGCTCGGCCTGGCCCGCCGCCACATCGATGCGAGCGAGCGCGGCGGCCGTCATGGCGATGGCGTTGCGCGCTTCCATAACGGTGGCGACCAGTTCCTCGAAGTGCGACTCCTCCGCCGCAAGCGCGTGCCCACCGGCTTCGGCAATGCGGCTGGCTTCCTCGTGCAGCGCCAGCGCGTTGAAGCGCATCGCCCCGGCCATGGTTTGGCGATGGGTGAAGCCGCTATCGGGCAGCAGCAGCTTGTCGGCATGGCGCTGCGGCACTTCGACAAAGTATCCGAGCACGTTGTTGTGCTTGATCTTGAGCGCGGTGACGCCGGTCTCGTCGCGGTACTTGGCCTCCAGAGCGGCGATCGCGCGGCGGGCATTACCTGAAGTGCGACGCAGTTCGTCCAGTGCGGCGTCATACCCTTCCGCGATAAAGCCACCCTGCCCGCGCTCGGTCGGCGGCGCCGGCACCAGCGCACGGCCGAGCCAGTCGACCAGTTCGGCATGACCCGCCAGCGAGGGCAGCACCCGGGTGAGCAGCACCGGCACCGCCTCTCGCCGCACCAGCCGCTCGTGCAGCGCGCGCGCGCCGCCCAGCCCATCGCGCAGCTGGCCCAGGTCGCGCGGAGAGCCCCGTCCCGCCACGATCCGGCCGAGCGCGCGACCGATGTCGGGCAAGGCTCGCAACGCGCTGCGCACGTCTTCGCGCAGAAGGGCATCGTCGTGCAGCCAAGCAACCAGCTCTAGCCGCTCGGCGATCTGCAGGCGGTCAGTCAGCGGCGCCGACAAGTCATCGGCGAGCTGGCGCGCGCCCGCTCCGGTGACACACCGGTCGATGGCATCGATCAGGCTGCCCTTGCGCGTGCCTTGGGTCGACTGGAGGATCTCCAGGCTGGCGCGCGTCGCCTCATCCATCGCCAGGGTGGTATCGCTGCTCCGCGCCTCAGGCGGCAGCAGCAGCGGCAACTTGCCGCGGCCGACATGCTCGAGGTAGGCGACGAGCCCACCCGCCGCCGCCAGCATCGCCCGCCCGAACACGCCGAAGCCGTCGAGCGTGGCGACGCCGTGCACCGCCTTCAGCCGCGCCTCGCCGCCTTCGCTGGCGAAATCCCGTGCGGGGCGCGGGATGCTGTTCAAGGGACCGTCCCAACCCTCAGGCGCCACCAGCTCGCTGGCGCCGAGCCTCGCCAGCCCTGCGCCCATGCGGTCGGGCGCGCACTCCTCCAGCTCCAAGCGCCCGGTCGAGATGTCGACTGCGGCGATGCCGACGCTGCCGCGCACTTCGCACACCGCCGCCAGCACGTTGGCGCGGCGCGGCTCCAGCAGCGTTTCCTCGGTCAGCGTGCCGGCGGTGACGAAGCGGACGATGTCGCGCGCCACCAGCGTCTTCGAGCCGCCGCGCTTCTTGGCTTCGGCCGGGCTCTCCACCTGCTCGGCGATCGCGACGCGGCAGCCGGCGCGGATCAGCCTGGCAAGGTAACCCTCGGACGAGTGCACCGGCACCCCGCACATCGGAACCGGCGCGCCGTTGTGCTCGCCCCGGCTGGTCAGCGAGATGTCGAGTATGCTCGCGGCCGTCTTGGCATCGTCGAAGAACAGCTCGAAGAAGTCACCCATGCGGTAGAACAGCAGGCAGTCGCCAGCCTCCTCGCGCAAGGCGAGATACTGGGCCATCATCGGGGTGGGGGCGGCATCTGCCATCGCCCGACCGGTTAGCGCCACCTAGGACGATTCGGAAAGCGCCGGCGAGCAGCTTTCCCCTACCAAGAACGACTCACATTGGTTAGGGCCGCTCCCGATTGCGGGAGATCGAGCGTGTCCGACGAAACCAGGGTCCAGTTCACCGAGCGCGAGGCGCTGTTCTACCACCAGACGATCCGCCCCGGTAAGATCGAGATCATCGCCAGCAAGCCAATGGCGACGCAGCGCGACTTGTCGCTCGCCTACTCGCCCGGCGTCGCCGTGCCGGTGCAGGCGATCGCCGACAACCCGGGCGACGCTTACGAGTATACCGCCAAAGGCAACTTGGTCGCGGTGATCTCCAACGGCACCGCGATCCTGGGCATGGGCAACCTGGGCGCCCTCGCCTCCAAGCCGGTGATGGAAGGCAAGGCGGTGCTGTTCAAGCGCTTCGCCGACGTCGATTCCATCGACATCGAGCTCGCCACCGAGGACCCCGACGCCTTCATCGAGGCCGTGGCGCTGATGGAGCCGAGCTTCGGCGGCATCAACCTCGAAGACATCAAGGCGCCCGAGTGCTTCATCATCGAGCAGGCCCTGCGTGAGCGGATGAAGATCCCGGTCATGCACGATGACCAGCACGGCACGGCGATCATCGCCGCCGCGGGCGTGCTCAACGCCTGCTTCATCACCGGCCGTAAGCTGGAAGACGTCAAGGTCGCGGTGAACGGCGCCGGCGCCTCCGCGCTCGCCTGCACCGCGCTGATCAAGTCGATGGGCGTGCGGCACGAGAACGTCACCATCTGCGACACCAAGGGCGTGATCTACCGTGGCCGGCCCAACGTCGACCAGTTCAAGTCCGCTCATGCGATCGAGACCGACAAGCGCACGCTGGCCGAGGCGCTGGTCGGCGCCGACATCTTCCTGGGCCTTTCGGCCAAGGGCGCGGTGACGCAGGACATGGTCAAGACCATGGCCGACCAGCCGATCATCTTCGCCATGGCCAACCCGGACCCGGAGATCACCCCGCCAGACGCGATGGCGGTCCGCCCGGATGCGATCGTCGCCACCGGCCGCTCGGACTATCCCAACCAAGTCAACAACGTCCTGGGCTTCCCCTTCATCTTCCGCGGCGCGCTCGACGTGCGGGCCACCGCAATCAACGAGGAGATGAAGATCGCCGCCGCCCGCGCCATCGCGGAGCTCGCGCGCGAGCAGGTGCCCGAGGAAGTCGCCGCCGCTTACGGCAAGAACCACCAGTTCGGCCGCGACTACATCATCCCCGCGCCGTTCGATCCGCGGTTGATGGAGCGCGTGTCCTCCGCCGTCGCCAAGGCGGCAATGGACTCGGGCGTGGCGCAGAAGGACATCGAGGACTTCGACGCCTATCGCCATTCGCTGAAGGCCCGCCTGAACCCGACGACTTCGGTGCTGACCAGCGTCTACGCCAAGGTGAAGTCCGAGCCCAAGCGGATGATCTTCGCCGAGGCGGAGCACGAAGTGGTGCTGCGCGCGGCGATCCAGTACCGCGACTTCGGTTACGGCGAGCCGGTCCTCGTCGGCCGCACCCAGGCGGTGATCGACAAGATGGTCGAGCTGGGCGTCGGCAATCCCGACAGCTACGAGATCCAGAACTCGGCCGTTTCCGAGCATGTCGAGCCGATGGTGGCGATGCTCTACGAACGGCTGCAGCGCCGCGGGTTCCTGGAGCGTGACGTGCGCCGCATGGTCAATCAGGACCGCAACGTGTTCGCCTCGGGCCTGCTCAAGCTGGGCATCGGCGATGCCATGATCACCGGCATGACCCGCACCTTCGCGCAGTCGATCAAGGAAGTGCGCCAGGTGCTCGACGCCAAGCCTGGCGCGCTGCCGTTCGGCATCCACATGCTGGTGGCCAAGAACCACACCGTGTTCATGTCCGACACCACCATCAACGAGCGGCCGAGCCCGGCGGACCTTGCCGTCATCGCGCGCGAGACCGCGGCCGTCGCGCGGCGCCTGGGCCACGAGCCGCGCGTGGCATTCCTGTCCTATTCGACCTTCGGCAACCCCGGCGGCCGCTGGCTGGAGAACATCCGCGAGGCCGTGCACATGCTCGATCAGGAAGCGCAGGACTTCGAGTACGAGGGCGATCTGGCTCCCGATGCGGCGCTCAATCCCAACATCATGAAGCTCTATCCGTTCTCGCGCCTGTCGGCGCCAGCGAACGTGCTGATCATGCCGGGGCTCCAGTCGGCCAACATCTCGGCCAAGCTGCTGCGTGAACTGGGCGGGGCGACGGCGATCGGGCCGATGCTGATCGGCATGGAGAAGCCGGTGCAGGTCGTGCCCATGACCGCGATCGCCCCCGACGTGCTGACCAGCGCGGTGCTGGCGGCGTCAGGCGTGGCGGGGTGATGCAATCCATCCTCTCCCCGGCGGGGAGAGGATCAAGGCCTCAGAACCACGCCTTGTAAATCCCGAAACCGCTGGTCAGCGTCAGCACGACACCGACCATGATCAGCATCGGCTTGACCGGGATGCGCTTGGCCGCAATCGCTCCGATCGGTGACGCCACGACGCCGCCGATCAGCAGACCCAGCGTTCCGCCGGCGACCTGCGCGACCCCGATATGCACGATAAACGCGATCGAGACGGTCACCGTCAGGAAAAACTCGACAGCACTGACAGTGCCGACCACCCGGCGCGGATCGCCGCCCTGGATCAGCAGGTTGGAGGTCACCACCGGACCCCAGCCACCACCGCCCGCCGCATCGAGGAATCCCCCGGCAAGGCCCAGCGGGGCGATCATCTTCACCTTCTTGATCTTGGGCGGGTAGAGCAGTCCGCGCACCAGCAGCCACACGCCGATCAAGGCCAGGTAGACGAGCACGAAAGGCTTCACCACGCTCGCATCCAGCGAGGAGAGCACATAGGCGCCTAGGATCCCGCCGATCATGCCGGGAATCAGCAGGCTGAAGAACAGCTTCTTGTCGATGTTGCCGTGAAGCAGATGGCTGATCCCGGACGTGGCGGTCGTGAAACACTCGACCAGATGCACGCGCTGGGAGGCGAGCGCGGGCGGTACCCCGAGTACGCCGACGAGCAGCGTGTTGGAGATCACGCCAAACGCCATGCCGAGCGCGCCGTCGACCAGCTGCGCTGCAAATCCCACCCCGATAAACGGAAGCAGTGCCGCAAGGTCGAAACTTCCAAAATCCATTCAGGTCGACTCCGTACGGCAATGTCGATCCTGCTGGTAGACTTGCGGAGCGCCATTGCCACCCCTGAAATGTTGTGACCGGGCAAGCGGCGCTTCGCCACTGCATCGGTTCTCCCCTCCCCTGCATGGCAGAGGAGAACCGAGTACAGTTCAGGCGGCGTCGACCAGCACGATCTCGCTGTCTTCCAGCGCGGTGATGCGCAGCACGTCGAGGTCGCTGATCGCGGCGCCGTCGCGGGCGTTGACGCGGTGCTCGTCGATCTGCACCGCACCCGTCGCCGGCACGAGGTAGGCCTTGCGATCGACGCCGAGCGGGTACTCGGCAGTCTCCCCCGCCTTGAGAGTGGCGCCGACGACGCGAGCATCGGTGCGGATCGGCAGCGCATCGTCGTCATTGGCGTAGCCGGAGGCGAGCGTCACGAACTTGCCCGAGCGCTCGCCCTTGGGGAACGGCTTGGCGCCCCATGAGGGAGCCTCGCCCTGGCGCGTGGGCATGATCCAGATCTGGAAGATGCGCGTCTCCACGTCCTCCATGTTGTACTCGGAATGACGGATGCCGGTGCCGGCGGACATGACCTGCACGTCGCCCGCTTCGGTGCGGCCCTTGTTGCCCAGATTGTCCTCGTGGGTGATCGCACCCTCGCGCACGTAGGTGATGATCTCCATGTCTCGGTGCGGGTGCGGCGGGAAGCCGGTCTTGGCCTGGATCACATCGTCGTTCCACACGCGCAAGTTGCCCCAGTGAGTGCGCTTGGGATCGTGGTAGCCGGCGAACGAGAAGTGGTGCTTGGCATCGAGCCAGCCGTGGTTTTCACCGCCGAGGCTGTCGAAAGGGCGCAGTTCGATCATGTCGTGTCTCCTGATCGCGGGCCGTGTCGCCGCGTCTTGAGACCGGATCTAGTCCTTGCCAGCTTGCCTGATCAGATGGATAAAGTCGTTCCGTTCGTTCTAGGGATTAGATAAGTGAACAACCCGGGCACGCCCACTCTCGACCAGCTGAACATCCTGCTCGCGATCGTCGACACAGGCAGTTTCGCGGCCGCCGCGCGCAAGATGAACCGCGCGGTCTCGGCCATCAGCTACGGCATCAGCAACCTGGAGGCGCAGCTGGGCGTCCTGCTGTTCGACCGCGAGGGCACGCGCCGGCCCAAGCTGACCGATGCGGGCCGCGCAGTGCTGGCCGAGGCGCGCGCGGCGGCGCTGGTGATCGACGGCTTGCGCGCCAAGGTGAAAGGCTTGCTCGATGGATTGGAGGCCGAAGTCGATCTGGCGGTCGATGTCATGCTGCCGTCCGAGCGTTTGGGCCAGGTTCTGCGCGCCTTCCGCACCGAGTTCCCCACCGTGCAGCTTCGCCTCCACGTCGAGGCGCTCGGCGCGGTGACGTCCATGGTCCTCGACGGGCAAGTGGGCATCGGCCTGTCGGGCCCGCTGTCCGTCGGCGTGCCCGGTATCGAGAGCCGGCTGGCGGGATCGGTGCCGATGGTGCCGGTTGCCGCGCCCGACCATCCGCTCGGCCGCATGACTGAGATCCCGCCCGGCGCCGGGCGCGAGCATATCCAGCTGGTCCTTACCGACCGCTCCCGCTTCACCGATGGGCAAGACTTCTCGGTGACGAGCCCCAAGACCTGGCGCCTGGCGGACCTCGGCGCCAAGCATGCACTGCTGCGCGAGGGCATCGGCTGGGGCAACATGCCGCTGCCGATGATCGAGGCGGACCTGGTCGCCGGCACGCTGGTGCAGCTGGCAATGCCCGACCACGTCGGCGGAACCTACCGCTTCTCCGGCATCTGGTGCCGTGCCAAGCCGCCGGGCCCCGCCGCCACCTGGCTGCTGGAGCAGTTCGTCACGCTTGGCCAGAACGACCGCGAGATCGAGGGAATGGTCGATGTCTGAGCGCAAACCGAAAGCCATGACCTCGGGCCGCATGGAGGCCTTCACCGACGGTGTGGTGGCGATCATCATCACCATCATGGTGCTGGAACTGAAGGTGCCGCGCGACGGCAGCCTGGCGGCGCTGTCGGAGGCCGCGCCGATCCTGCTCGCCTACGTGCTCTCGTTCATCAACGTTGGGCTGTACTGGAACAACCACCACCACCTGCTGCACGCCACGGACCGCGTCGACGGCAAGGTGCTGTGGGCGAACCTGTTCCTGCTGTTCTGGCTCTCGCTGGTGCCGTTCGTGATCCGCTGGCTGGACGAGAGCGGGTTTTCGGCGATGGCGACGGCGTCCTATGGGGTCGTGCTGGGCATGGCGGCGGTCGGCTATACCCTCACCGAGCGGGCGATCATCGCCTGCAATGGGCGAGATTCCGCGCTAGCCGATGCGATCGGCGCGGACCTGAAGGGCTGGGGCTCGATCGCGCTGTACCTGGTGGCCATCCCCGCAGCGTTCTACGCGCGGCCGGTGTCGCTGGCGCTCTATGCGGCGGTGTTGCTGTTGTGGCTCGTGCCGGACCGAAGGATTGAGCGGAGCTTGCGGGGGTGATCCATCTCCTCTCCCCGCCGGGGAGAGGAGTGGGTCAGCTGGCATGCGGCGCGTCAGCTTCAGGATGCGCCATGCAGGCAATCGTGCCGCCCAGGATCAGCGCGCCGGCCAGGATCAGCGGCAACGTGAGGCCGCCATGGCTCACCAGCACCGCGCCCATAGCCGCGCCGACGAAGATCGCCGCAACGCTCGCCACCCGCCGCCCCCAGTTCGGGTTGCTCCCACCGGCGACGCTCGAGTCCGCGGCGAGCCCGGTGACAGTCAGCGTCAGCACCGTAGTGGTCAGGTCAGGCACCTTGAGCTGGCGGATCGTCGCATTGCGGAAGCCCATGGCTATGCCGGTGAGCGCGATGATGGCGTACACGCCCCACTCCGGCGATTGCGTCGGCACGTCGAAGCCGGTGGCCACCGCCGCGGCGATCCACAGCAGCACCGCCTCGACCGACGCCGCGACCAGCAGCCAGCGGCGCAGCGGCAAGCCGGCATGGTGCTTACCCACCCGCCCAGCGACCAGCGCGCCGAGCATGAACGACGCGATCGCCGCAAGGTAGGGCGCAACCCGGAACCCCGGCGTGCCGGCCGCGGCGAAGCCCAGGAACACGACGTTGCCCGTCATGTTGGCGGTGAACACCTTGCCCAGTCCCAGCACGCTGATCGCATCGACCAGACCGGTGGTCACCGACCAGCAGGAGCAGCAGCCGGTGGAGCGGGGGCAGGCCGGTGGGCGTGGCAGGTGCGGACGTCATGGCGGTTCCTCAAGGATCGAAGCGGTTGCTCACTCGCTACGCCAGGCCATACCATCGATGCAGATGCATAAACTAAGCCGCTTCGTTCTACAGATCCGAAAAGGTCAGATGCGGAAGTTGGCCTCCAGACCCACCATCGTGATCGTCCTGGCCGGCCCGGTCTCGCGCAGATATGCGCCCGCATCGAACGCGGAGAGCGAAGTCGAGAGCTCCAGCTCGGGCAGTGCCTGCCAGCTGAGCGAGGCCTCCACTTCCTTTCCGATGAACCGCGACTGCGCGCCGCCCGGGCCGCGGATGAGGTTGCCGGGAATGTCGTAGATCCCGTCACCCTTGGTGTAGAGCCAGTAGGCCATGCCGGTCACGCCGAGCGAGAGGTTGTCGCGCAGCGCCAGAATGACGCTCGGGTGCAGGTTGATGATGTTGGTCGGCCCGATCGGGGAGAGTTCACCGAAGTACTTGCCCTTGGGGAACAGCGCGTTGAACGTGCCGAGCGTGTGGCCGCCCGCATGCCGGTCGCCGCTGATCACGTTGAAGCGCAGCGTCGCGCGTGGCTTCAGCGGGGCTTGCGGAAAGCTGCGCGAGACTTCGCTGCCGAGCGTCCAGGCTCGGATGTCCTGGTCGGCGAAGCGGCCGAACTGGAACACGCCCTCGACGTTCCAACGCCAGTCGCCCGCGGCGCTGTGGCTGCGCAGGCCCAGGCTGTGGCGTTCCTCGCGGCCCGTGATCCCGCCGAAGCTCGCGGCACGGTTGCGATAGCCAAGGTAGTAGACGTCGAGCGTCGGGCCGGCGGCGTAAGCGCCCCACAAAGCTTTGGTGGGGGAGGAGCGATCGTCGAACGTGCCCAGCCGCGCTTGCACCGGCTGCGCGTAGAACAGGCTGACCTTGGTCTTGCCCACCGCCACATCGCTGCGCACGCCGTCGAACGCCAGCGGCACATTGGGGCCATAGCGCGTGCCGACCAGCCGCTCGGTGCCGAGCGACAGCATTTGCCGCCCGCCGCGCACCGTCACCGGTCCTGCCGTTACTTCTACGAAGCCTTGCAGCAAGTCAGTGCGGGTCTGGTCGACCGGGCCGGCGGCGGGCGCGACGCCCACGGCATAGGCGGCGATCGGCTGCACGAAGGCGCGGACCGGGCCGGCGTGGAGGTCGACGTAGGGCGTCGCGCGTGTCCACAGATAGGCGTCGGCCGGCGCGGCCGCCCCGCCCCACAGGTTGTTGCTGAAGCTCTCGACCCGCGCGCGCAGCTCGCCGCCGGTGCTCAGCCAGACCTGGCCATCGCTTGTGAGCGGGACGTACTTGAGGTGCTCGGTCCAGTGGCCATTGCGGTTGGCAGGATCGGCGAGTGCGCTCCAGTCTTCGTCGTAGCGGGTGTTGGTCAGCGTCGGCGGCTGCCACGCCTCGCACGACTGCGCGAGAGCCGGGGCGCTCGCCAGCAGGGCGGGAAGCAGCAGCAGCTTACGCATGGCGCTCTCGAATGTGCGAGATCGTCGCCACCAGCACGAAACCACCGACGAGGCCCAAGTGCTCAAAAAAGGCGTTGGTGGCCATGAAGCGCTCCGGGCCGTGCATCGTCCAGAAGGCATTGGCGAGGAGGGCCGCAAGCAAGGTGAACACGCCGAGCATCCCTGCGCCCAGCCACGCGAGCCGGTTGGCGAGGATCAGCGCGGGGCCGATCAGCTCGACGGCGATGGTCAGCGCGGCGAAGAGCGCAGCGGGCTGGAGGCCGAAGTGGGCCTGCTCGGCGACGGCGCCCTGCCAGTCGGTGAGCTTGACCACACCGCCAAGGATGTAGGGGCCGGTGAGGGCGAGGCGGGCGACGAACCAGGTGGCCGGGTGGTCGAGGATGGCGGCGATGGGGCGGGGTGTGGTCATGCTTGGATACTTTCCAAAGATGTGCACTCACCCCTTCTATTGTCATCCCCGCGAAGGCGGGGATCCATCTCCTGAGGTCGCGTAAAAGGAGCCACCTGGAGATGGGTTCCCGCCTCCGCGGGAATGACGAAGTTGGGGTGGGCTCGTGGGAGTTGGCTCAAACCGCCCAGCAGCCGCAGCCGAGCGCGCCCCAGAAGCTCTGGACATCCGCCGCGGGAACGCTGGCACCCAGCGCCGCCGCATGGTCATGCCCATGCACGCCGCACGAGGAGACACAGCCGCACGCCCGAAGCCAGCTTCTGCGCATCCTCCGGCCGCCGATAGTGCCCGCCGAACGTCGCCACCGGTGACCAGTCCGGCATGGCCTTGGGCGCCTCGGGCGCGAGTGGGCCGAAGTCGCCCTCGCCATAAACGACCTTGCCGCCCAGCACTGTCAGCACTGAACGCAAGTGCGCGATCTCGCTTTCGGGCACCGAGAAGTAATCGTCCGACAGCACGGCCAGGTCGGCCAGCTGCCCAGCCTTGATCTGGCCCTTCTTGCCCACCTCGTTGGAGAACCAGGTGTTCCGCTCGGTCCACAGCCGCAGCGCGGTCTCACGGTCGAGCCGGTTGCGCGCCGGGTAGAGCGTCAGCCCGCCAACGGTCTTGGAGGTGACCAGCCAGGAGAGCGAGACCCAAGGGTTGTAGCTCGCCACGCGCGTCGCGTCGGTGCCGGCGCCGACCGGCACGCCGGCCGCCATCATCCGCTTGATCGGCGGCGTCGCCTCGGCCGCCTTGGCGCCGTAGCGCTCGACGAAGTACTCGCCCTGGAAGGCCATGCGGTGCTGCACGGCGATGCCGCCGCCGAGCGCAGCGATGCGGTCGA
Source organism: Novosphingobium sp. 9U (assembly GCF_902506425.1). Lineage (NCBI taxonomy): Bacteria > Pseudomonadati > Pseudomonadota > Alphaproteobacteria > Sphingomonadales > Sphingomonadaceae > Novosphingobium > Novosphingobium sp. 9U. Next base: position 2,008,046 of record NZ_LR732469.1, read on the forward strand.
TGTTGCGCTCGCTGATGGTCTCGGCATGGTCGAAGAACCAGTTGAGGCCGGCAAGCGGGATGTCGCGGTTGACCTTCTCGAACACGTCGAGCGCGCGGCCGATCGTCTGGTCGTACGTCGCGTGGAGGCGCCAGGGCCAACCGCGTTCGGCGAGCAGGCGGATGACCGGCTCCAAGTCGCCCTCCATCTCGGGCGGCATGTCGGGGCGCGCGACGCGGAAGTCCTCGAAGTCGGCGGCGGAGTAGACCAGCATCTCGCCCGCGCCGTTGTGGCGGTAGGTGTCGCCATCGCCCGGCTTGATCTGGGTGGACCAGCTGGCGAAGTCCTGCAGCTCTTCCTTGGGCTTCTGGGTGAACAGGTTGTAGGCGATGCGCAGCGTCAGCTCGCCGTCCTTGTGGAGCTTGTCGATCACCTCGTAATCGTCGGGATAGTTCTGCGAGCCGCCGCCCGCGTCGATCACGCTGGTGACGCCAAGCGAGTTCAGCTCGCGCATGAAGTGCTTGGTCGAGTTCAGCTGATACTCGGGCGGCAGCTTGGGCCCCTTGGCCAGCGTGGAATAGAGGATCGTCGCATTGGGCTGGGCGAGCAGTAGCCCGGTGGGGTTGCCGGCGGCATCGCGCACGATCTCGCCGCCGGGAGGGTTGGGCGTGTCCTTGGTGTAGCCCACCGCGCGCAGCGCTGCGGCATTGAGCAGCGCGCGGTCGTAGAGATGGAGGATGAACACCGGCGTTTCGGGCGCGGCGGCATTGATCTCGTCGATGGTGGGCAGGCGCTTCTCGGCGAACTGGTGCTCGGTGAAGCCGCCGACCACGCGCACCCACTGCGGCGGCGGGGTGTTCTCGGCCTGCCGCTTCAGCATCGCCATCGCCTCGGAGAGCGAGGGCACGCCTTCCCAGCGCAGCTCCATGTTGTAGTTCAGGCCGCCGCGGATGACGTGGATGTGGCTGTCGATCAGGCCAGGGATCAGGCGGCGACCCTTGGCGTCGATCACCTTGGCGTTCGGCGCAGCGACGGCGCGGACCTCCTGCTCGGAGCCGACTGCCAGGAACTTGCCGCCGCGGATCGCCACGGCCTCGGCCTTGGGGTTTTCGCGGTCGAGCGTAGTCACCTTGGCGTTGATCAGGATCAGGTCGGGCGAAGCGGTCATGGCGGAGATCTCCGTGGAAGCGAGGAAAGCGGTGCCGGCGGCTCCGGCAAGGGCCTGACGGCGAGTGAGACGGGACATGCTCGGTCTCCTGTCGTGAAGGCAGGGCGCAGTGCGACTTCAGTCCTGTGCCGGAGCGCTGATCTGCGCGCGCTCCAGCAGCGACTTGGCGACGGGGAGAGCCTGCTCGCCGAGCAGGATCCCCATCAGCCCAACCAGCGCAATCACGGGCGGGGCGGGAGAACGTACGCCGAGCAGGTGGTAGACCACGCCGACCAGCAGGCCCGCACCCAGCGAGATGAGATACGGCTTCATTGCGTGCGTCCTCCCTCTCTCGCCTCAGCCTTGGATGAAGGCGAGGATGTCGGCGTTCAGCACATCGGCGTTGGTGGTCAGCATGCCGTGCGGGTAGCCCTCGTAAGTCTTGAGCGTTGCATTGGGCAGGATCTCCGCCGAGAGCACGCCGGCGTTCTTGTACGGCACGATCTGGTCGTCATCGCCGTGGAGCACCAACGTAGGGACATCGATCGCCTTCAAATCGTCGGTCTGGTCGGTCTCGGAGAAGGCCTTGATGCCGGCATAGTGGGCCAGCGCGCTGCCCATCATGCCCTGGCGCCACCAGTTGTCGACCACCGCCGGCTTCACGTCGGCACCGTCGCGGTTGAAGCCGTAGAACGGACCCGCAGCGAGATCGCGGAAGAACTGCGCGCGGTTGGCGGCAAGCGCATCGCGCAAGCCGTTGAACACGTCGATGGGCAGGCCGCCGGGATAGCGCTCAGTCTTGACCATAATCGGCGGCACCGCGCTCACCAGCACCGCCTTGGCGACGCGTCCCTGCGGGATGCCATGGCGAGCGACATAGGCCGCGACTTCGCCGCCGCCGGTCGAGTGGCCGATGTGGACGGCGTTGCGCAAGTCGAGGTGCTCGGCGACCGCGGCGGCGTCGGCGGCGTAGTGCGCCATGTCGTGGCCGAAATCGACTTGGGCGGAGCGGCCGTGACCGCGGCGATCATGGGCGACGACGCGGAAGCCCTTGGACAGGAAGAACAGCATCTGCGCGTCCCAGTCGTCCGACGAGAGCGGCCAACCGTGGTGGAACATGATCGGTTGCGCGTCCTTGCTGCCCCAGTCCTTGTAGAAGATCTCGACGCCGTCGGTGGTGGTGATGGTGCTCATGATGGTGTCCTTTGTGGGGGTTACCGTCGCCGCCCGCGCTTGCGCCCGGAGCGGCGAGGTTCTTTGTAGGTGATTTTGGTGGCGGGCCGAAGTCTCAGTGACCGCCCTCGGAGGCGCCGAACATCTGCTTGGCGTAAGTGATGCCCAGGCCATAACCGCCGCCGACCTTGCGGGCGATACCGGTGGTCATGTCGTAGGTCTCGGTGCGGGCCCAGTCGCGCTGCAGTTCGAGCAGGTATTGGAGCGAGGTCATCGGGCGGGCGCCGGCCTGGATCATCCGCTCGACTGCACGCTCGTGCGCCTCGGTGGAGATGTCGCCGCTGGCATCGGTGATAACGTAAGCCTCGAAGCCCTGCTCGATCGCCGAGAGCACCGGGCCGACGATGCAGACGCTGGTCCACAGGCCGGCGAACACCAGGCGCTCCTGGCCGATGCGATTCACTTCCTCGATCACCCCGACATCCTCCCAGGTGTTCATGCTGGTGCGGTCGAGCATGGCCTGGCCGCCGAATGCGTCGACGATCTCGTCGAACATGGGCCGGAGAAGCTCTTCTCGGCAACGGTGGTGAGGATGGTCGGCACCTTGAACCCGGCGGCCGCTTGGCTGACCAGCGCGGCATTGTTGCGCAGCAGCTCGGGCGCGATCGACTTGGTGGCGAAGGCCATCTGCGACTGGAAGTCGATAAGGACGAGCGCGTGGTTGGTGGGTGAGAGCAGCGATTTGCCGGGGGTCGGGGTGGCGGTGATCGACATGGTGGGGTTCCTCTTTTCGAATGTGGCGCCGCGAGATCGTCTCGGGCTGAAAAGAGGTTTATGCCGGACCCGCTTACCTAAACAGCGCGATAAGTTGGTCGAGTTCGTTCAGAATTTTAGGCAAGATGATGGAAGTCGTGGAAGATCAGCCGCATAGCTGAACGGTCCCGAACGAAGCCGAGAGAACCCGATAACTGTTAGACTTCTGCAACGCCGTGATCGGCGTCAGATCACTTGCGTCGGTAGCGGAAGTACCAGACTTCGTGACCAAGCTTGCGTGCCTTGGCTTCGTAGCGCGTCTCGGGCCAGCCGCCGGGGCGCTTGAGGAAGTCCTGCGGCCCCTCGCAGAGCCACTCGAAATCGCCGGTGTGGCGCTGCATCACCATGAGCGCGTGGCGCAAGTAGATGGGGTGGTCGGTGCCGAAGCGGAACTCGCCGCCGGGCTTCAGCTTGGCGGCGATCATGCGCACCGGCCCATCGTTCATCATCCGCCGCTTGGCGTGGCGCGCCTTGGGCCAGGGATCGGGATGCAGCAGGTAGACGAACGAAAGCGCGCCATCGGGTACGCGGGCCAGCACTTCCAGTGCGTCACCATGGTGGATGCGCACGTTGCCGAGCGGAGCACCCGCGCCACCATGCGTCGGAGACTCGCCGTCGACATGCATCAGTGCCTGGGCGACGCCGTTGATGAACGGCTCGCAGCCAATGAAGCCGTGGTCGGGCAGCATGTCGGCACGACCTGCCATGTGCTCGCCGCCACCAAAGCCGATCTCGAAATGGAGCGGCCGCGCTGAGCCGAACAGGCGCTCGGCCGTCACCGGTCCCTCGGCGGGCACCGCAATGCGTGGCAGCAGCGTGTCGATCAGGCCTTGCTGGCCCGCGCGCAAGGCCTTGCCCTTCGCGCGGCCGTAAAGGCGGTTGAGCGTGGTCGGATCGCCGGGCTTGTTCGCGGTCATCGGGTGTTCAAGGGCATATTCACGTGCATGGCGGCGCGCGATGGCAGGTGAGGGATTGAGGGTCAATGCCTCCTGGATCCTCCCTTTGCACCGAGGATCTCAAGTCTTAGTGATGGCAGGCCATCGCCTCCACCACGTCTTCCAGCCGCGCCGGATCGCCGAGCGCGAGGACGTGCCCGTCCGAGCCCTGGTGCAGCGGCTCGCCGTTCCAGTCACACATGGTGCCGCCGGCGCCCTCGACCACCGGCACCAGCGCCGCCCAGTCGTGCAGCTTGAGCCCCGCCTCGCAGATCAGGTCCAGGTGGCCGCTGGCGAGCAGGCCATAGTTGTAGCAGTCGCCGCCCATCATCATGCGCTTGTGATCGGTCTTGGCGGCCAGTGCCATGAAGTGCTCGCCCTCATGGTCGTCAAAGTATTGCGGCCCGGTCGTCGCCAGCGTGGCCTGGTCGAGCGAGGGGCAGCCACGCGTGCGCACTTCGCTGCCGTTGAAGGTGGTCGCGCGGCCGCTGGCGCCGATCCAGCGCTCGCCCAGGATCGGCTGGTCGATCACGCCCAGCACCGGCCAACCGTCGACCAGCAGCGCGATCAAGGTGCCGAAGATCGGTCGCCCTGCCAAGAACGACACGGTGCCGTCGATCGGATCGAGCACCCAGGTCCGGTTGTTACCGCCTGCCTCCTCACCAAATTCCTCGCCGATGATCCCGTCCCGCGGGACCTCGGCCTTGAGGATGCGGCGTATGGCTTCCTCGGCGGCACGATCGGCGATCGTGACCGGCGAAGCATCGAGCTTGCGCTCCGATTGAAGGCCTGTGCGGAAGTGCGGGCGGATCGCGGCTCCGGCAGCATCGGCGAGGCGCACCGCGACGGCGATTTCGGCATCAAGGTTCATGGCGCATGCTCTGCCACCTGCACGCTGTGCTCGCAAGTAAGCCGGCGCTCTTGCAGGTTTGCTCGCACAGACAAGATGGGTTCCCCAAAAGTTGCATCGCTTTTCGCGACAATGTGAAGCGGAAACAATTGTATGTCTCGGCCGATACGCTTTAATCATTATGCCGGGCATCAACGTAACTTGAGGGGACCATGACCCGTTCTTCGCGGCCGGCCGTCGATCCCCGAATCGTGCCTGCATTCGGCGTGACCCGGGATGGTCAGCCCTTGTCCTACAACCGCGCCCCTGCGCCCGACTTGTCGGGGTGGATCGCGCGGCTCTCGGTCGCCAAGCTGCAGATGCTGCCGGGCCACACGCTTTCGTGCGGCCTGTTTGCCGACACGGCAGGCATCCGCATCCAGCTGGCCGGCGCGTTCGAAGTCGGGACGCGCGACGGCGTGCAGGATCACACGCGCGGCGCCTTATTCTGCGGCCCTCAGTCTCGGCTGATGCCCGTACGTGTGCGCGGCGACTTCACCTCGATCGGCATTTCGCTGCGCCCCAGTGCCTGCAATGCGCTGATGGGGCCGGTATTGCCCGAATACGTCGACCGCGTGGTCCCCACACGCCGCTGGTCGCCCGAGTACCTGCTTTCACTGCTCGACCCGGCGGGCTCGCCCGAGGACTGGCTCAGCGCGCTCGAAGACGTGGTCCGCCAGGAGATCGCCCAGCACAAGGGCACGGGGCCCGATCCTATCACCGCTCGGTTCGAGGAGATCGCCTTCGCGGATCCAGTCATGTCCATTGCCCAGGCCGCGCGCGAAATCGACGTCGACCGTCGGCGGCTAGAGCGCCTTGTTGTGCGCGATTTCGGCATGCCGCCCAAGCAAGTGCTCAAGCGCGCCCGTGCGCTCGACATGGCCAGTCACTTGCGCGGCGTTGCCGATGGCGACGAGGGCGAGGCGCTAGCGCTGCGGTACTACGACGAGAGCCATCTCATCCGCGAATTCGTCGAGCTGTTCGGCATGTCGCCGCGCCAGTTCACCGCGCAGCCGCTGCCCCTGCTGACGCTGACGCTGGAGGCTCGCCAGGCGCGCCGGCTCGAGATGATGAAGCGGCTGATCCCCGGCGACAGGCGCCCTTGGGAATAGGGGCAGCGCCGCCGGATCAGTCGAACAGGCTAGAGACCGAGCTTTCATCGGCGATGCGGCGGATCGCCTCGCCCAGCAGCGGCGCGATCGTCAGCGCGCGGACGCGGTCCGATTCTTTGGTGGCATCGGTCGCCAGGATCGAATCGGTGATCACCAGCTCGGTCAGCGCCGAGTTGTTCACGCGGGCAACCGCTCCGCCCGACAGCACGCCGTGGGTGATGTAGGCGGTGACGCTCTTGGCGCCGGCGTCGAGCAGCGCTTGCGCGGCGTTGCAGAGGGTGCCGCCCGAATCGATGATGTCGTCGATCAGGATGCAGCAGCGGCCCTTCACGTCGCCGATGATGTTCATGACTTCGGACTGGCCGGGCTTGTCGCGGCGCTTGTCGACGATCGCCAGCGGCGCGTTATCGAGCCGCTTGGCCAGCGCGCGGGCGCGGACCACGCCGCCGACGTCGGGGGAGACGACCATCAGGTCCTGCTCGCCATAGCGCGCTTGGATGTCGGCACTCATCACCGGGGCGGCGAACAGGTTATCGGTCGGGATATCGAAGAAACCCTGGATCTGCCCGGCGTGCAAGTCGACCGAGAGCACGCGGTCGGCGCCCGCCTGGGTGATCAGGTTGGCGACCAGCTTGGCCGAGATCGGCGTGCGCGGACCGGGCTTGCGGTCCTGGCGGGCGTAACCGAAGTACGGCACCACCGCGGTGATCCGCTTGGCCGAGGCGCGGCGCAGCGCATCGATGCAGATCAGCAGTTCCATCAGGTTGTCGTTCGCCGGAAAGCTGGTCGGCTGGACCACGAACACGTCCTCGCCGCGCACGTTCTCGTGGATCTCGACGAACACCTCTTCGTCGGCGAAGCGGCGAACGCTGGCGTCGGTCAGCGGCAGTTCGAGATAAGCGGCCACTGCGCGCGCAAGCGGCAGGTTGCTGTTGCCGGACATGATCTTCATTGCGTGCTTCCCTTGGCCACCCGAAACGCGCGCCCGCCTCTAACCGAGCGTCACGCGATTGCAAGTTTGGGGTGGCCGCAAGCGCATCCTCGCCACGCCGGGGTGATGAGAGCGATACTTGTCGCGCATGGGCTAGCGCAGCTTGGAGAAGGGTCGCGGCACAGCGCCTACGCCGGTGGAACCCGCAGGCCCTCCCCAACTTCCGCTAAGTCGCTGCGCTCCCAAGCCTCCGTATCCTCTCCGTGGCGGGGAGAGGAGGCAGGGAAACGATCACTTGGTCCGGTGTTCGCCCTTGATCCAGCGCACGGTGCCCGAGCTGGCGCGCATGACCACGCTCTCGGTGGTCATGGTGCCGCCCTTGCGGCGCTTCACGCCGTCGAGCAGCGAGCCGCTGGTGACGCCGGTGGCGGCGAAGATGCAGTCGCCCTTGGCGAGGTCCTCGAGCTTGTAGATGCGATCGAGATCCTCGATACCCCACTTGCGCGCACGGCCGCGCTCATCGTCGTTGCGGAACAGCAGGCGGCCGTTGAACTGACCGCCGACGCAGCGCAGCGCCGCGGCCGCGAGCACGCCCTCGGGAGCGCCGCCCGAGCCCATGTACATGTCGATCGTGGTGTCCTCGTCGGTGACGGCGATGACGCCGGCAACGTCGCCGTCGCCGATCAGCACGACGCCGCAGCCCAAGCCGCGCAGTTCCGCGATCAGCGCCTCGTGGCGCGGACGGTCGAGCACGCAGACGTTGATCTGGGCCGGCTCCACACCCTTGGCGGCCGCGACCGCCTTGACGTTTTCGGTGGGCGACTTGTCGAGCGAGATGATGTCGTCGGGGTAGCCGGGGCCGACTGCCAGCTTGTCCATGTAGACGTCGGGCGCATTGAGCAGGCCGCCTTCCTCGGCAGCGGCCAGCACTGCCAGCGAGTTGGGACCGGCCTTGGCGCAGATGGTGGTGCCTTCCAGCGGATCGAGCGCGATGTCGATCTTGGGGCCGGTGCCGGGCGCACCGCCGACCTTTTCACCGATGAACAGCATCGGTGCCTCGTCGCGCTCACCCTCGCCGATGACGACCGTGCCGTCCATGTAGAGCTCGTCGAATGCCTTGCGCATGGCTTCGACGGCAGCGTGGTCGGCGGCCTTTTCGTCACCCCGGCCAATCAGCTCGGATGCGGCGATGGCGGCGGCTTCGGTAACGCGAACCATCTCCAGAACGAGAACGCGATCGAGAACTTTGCTTGCGGGAGTCGGCTTGTTCTGCATGTTCACTCCGGATTAAGCAGCAACGGCGTGCTAACTGAGGCACCACGCGCTTAGACAGAGGAACTAAGATTGTCGAGACGAAGCGCCGGTATTCTGGCCCTGTTCTTCGCATGCGCAGCAATGACGCCCGCGATGGCTCAGGATGTTTCCGAGGCTGATCGCGACGTCGCACGCGGATTGATGTTGCGCGTGGGCAAATATGCCAAGCCGATCCGTCCGCGCTGCGAGGCACCGAAAGGTGACGACATCGTCGTGTGCGCGCGCGACAACGAGCAGTTCCGCGCCCAGTCGAGCAGCGCCGAGGACCCGACCGGCAAGGCGGGAACGAACGATGGTCGCCTGACGCCACCTGACGTTGCCGGCAATGGTATCTTCAAGGGCAAGCCGACGATCGGCGGCATGTGCCTGATCCCGCCTTGTGCCGGACCCAAGGCCTACATGATCGATCTGGCCAGCATTCCCGAGGCGCCCGCCGGCTCAGATGCGGACAGGATCGCCAAGGGCGAGATCAAGGCGCCTTGAGGCCTGGCTGCTCTCCCCGCCGGGAGAGGAGCCAGGATCTCACCCGCCGATGATCTGCATCACCAGCGGCGGCCGGGCCACGCTGTCCGACCCTTCGAGGATGCGCAGCGCCTCGCTGACCCCGGACTCAGGCCCCTCGTGCGTCACCAGGGCGACGATGACCTCGCCTGCCTCGCCACCGCGGCCGCGCTGGATGAAGCTCTCGATCGAGACGCCTGCATCGCGCATGGCGGCAGTGATCTCTGCGAGTACGCCCGGCCGATCGGGCACGATGAAGCGCATGTACGAGCGGCCCAGCCGGTGCCCCGACTTGGCGGGGTCGAGCGATTCGAGCTCGTGGCTGGGCATCGAGAACGCTGCGCCCTTCTCGCCCCGGGCAATGTCGATGAGGTCAGCGACGACGGCGCTGGCAGTTGGCCCCTCGCCGGCACCGGCGCCCTGGAACAGCAGCCGGCCCATGAAGTTGCCCTCGGCCACGACCGCATTGGTTGCACCATCGACGCTGGCGAGCGGGTGGTCGCAGTGGATCAGGTGCGGACGCACGCGCTGGAACAGGCCTGCCTGTGCGCCGCGGCGGTCGATCTCGGCAGTGCCGATCAGCCGGATCACATAGCCGAGCGCGCGCGCCTGCGCGATGTCGGCCGCCATCACCCCCGAGATGCCGGTGGTCTCCACCGCATCGAAGCGCAGGCGGGTGCCGAACGCGATGCCCGCCAGGATCGCCAGCTTGTGCGCCGCGTCGATGCCCTCGACATCGAAGGTCGGATCCGCCTCGGCATAGCCCAGCCGCTGCGCCTCGGCGAGCACGTCGGCAAAGTCGCGGCCGGTGTCCTCCATGGTCGAGAGGATGTAGTTGCAGGTGCCGTTGAGGATGCCGTAGACCCGCTCGATCGCGTTCGCGGCGGCGCCTTCGCTCAAGCCCTTGATGACGGGAATGCCACCCGCGACCGCCGCCTCGAACTTCAGCGCGACGCCCGCGGCTTCCGCAGCGGCGGCCAGCTCCAGGCCATGGTGCGCGATCATCGCCTTGTTGGCAGTGACGAACGACTTGCCGCCCGCGATCGCTTTGCGCGCCAATGCCAGCGCCGGACCGTCCGAGCCGCCGACCATCTCCACCACCACATCGACGTCGGCCTGCCCCGCGACATCGGCCGGATCGTCGAGCCAGCTGTAGGGGGACAGATCGACACCGCGGTCCTTCGAGCGATCGCGCGCACTCACCGCGGCGATGCGGATCGGGCGGCGTGCCCGGCGGGCGATCAGTTCGGCGTTGGTCTCGATCAAGCGGACGACGCCCGCACCAACGGTGCCGAGCCCGGCGAGGGCGATGTTCAGCGGTTCAGCCATGAAGCTCCCTTTCGGGTGCGCGCCCTAAGCGAGGCCACGCGCGATGACCAGCGGCTATTGCCTCGATTCAAGCGTGCGCCGGCACGGTCCGAGCGCGTTCACCACGAAGCGATAGTCAGCCTCCGCCATCGCGCGCGAGGCCTGCCCTTCCGACAAGTTCGCCTCGGGCGGCGCAATGGCCGGCAGCGCGCAGGCGAGCCGGTACCACTCCAGCGTGTCGCGTTGCGGCGGACTGCCGAGTTCCGCCACCAGTTCGGAGAACGACGCGCCCCATTGCGGCGGCTGACCGGGCTGGTGGCGCACCGTCACGCTGGCGGCGGAACTGTCGGCAGTGTTGAGGAAGATCTGCGTCTCGCCCTCGCCGGCCAGCGTGCCGGGCACGTGGATCAGTTCGCGAACGCCCGTCACCCGCGCGGGCGCATCAGGCGCGAGCAGCGCCGTGATGATCGTGCGCAGCCGCGCCTCGGTCGCCTCGCTCCAGGCGACTTGGGCGCCGGGTCGTACCAGCTGCAGCTCGCCCGGGCGGCTCGGCACCGGTCGCGCGAACAGGATGACTTCGTCCTTCTTGCGCGCGAGCGGCTTGCCCTTGGCGCTGACCGGCAAGTCGACGAGGTACGCGAAAGCCTGGCCGATCGGACTGCTGCCGGTGATCAGCGCCCGCGTCTCCGCCTGGACATAGAAGCGCGCGGTGCCCGGGCTTGCGGGTCGCATCCGCTCGTCCTCGACGCGCACTAGCTTGCGAAGCCGGGCATGCACCACCAGCGGCGCCGAATCGGCCAGTGACGCCATATCCGCGTAAGTCAGCGCCTCCGGTGCCGAGGCGGCAGGCCGTTGAGCAGGGGCCGGCACTTGCGCGGCGACTGGTGCACCCGACAGCACCGGAATTATAGCGGCGAAGAAAGCCACCGCCAGGCGGCGTCGGGGAGACATCATTTAAGCATTCTCCGTGAATCTGCGGCGCATGTCATGCCACAGCCGCATGGCTCCGCTAAATCGATAGCCCACTATCCACCGGGCAGCTACTGAATCGAAAGTTAACAGAAGGCAGGCCGAAAGAGCGTTGCGCCAGGTGGCCTTCGCCGCTAACAATTGCGCAAAATCGGGGATGACAGCAAAAAAACGTCCCCGCGGTTTGCTCCAGGGGCGATTACGCTCTGGTAGAGCGGGTCGTTTGTCGTCAGGGTGGAATAGATTGTTTCTTCACGGATGCCACAGGGGCGGCATCCGTGGGCTCCCCCGGGCTTGCCCGGGCCCTGTTAGATGGAGTGATGTATCTGAATGGCTTACGCTGACCAAACGATGAGCGGTAACAAGATTACCGCGATCGTCATTGTTGCGCTGATACACATCTTCGTTGGTTACGCGCTCGTCACCGGTCTGGCCTATGAGGCGTACAAAAAGGCGGTCCAGAAGGTGACGACCGTAGACATCAAGGAAGACGAACCGAAGAAGGAGGAGCCACCGCCACCTCCGGAGAAGAAGGTTGAGGCTCCGCCTCCGCCGGTCGCTCCTCCGGTGAAGATCAACGTCGCGACGACGCCGCCGCAGATCCAGACCGTCACGGTCGCGCCGCCACCGGCTCCGCCGGTCGTGCTGGCCGGCCCGCCGATCGTGGCTCCGCCCGCACCGCCTGCACCCCCGGCTCCCACCGGTCCGACTTCGGCCGTCCAGCCGAAGGGCAATCCGGCATCGTGGGCCACCCCGGACGACTATCCGCAGCGCGCCTTGCGTGAGGAGAAGACCGGCACCACCGGCTTCCGCGTCACTGTGGGCACCGATGGACGCGTGGTCGACTGCACTGTCACGAGCTCGAGCGGCACGCCCGAACTCGATGACGCAACCTGCAAGAACGTGACGCGCCGCGCACGCTTCAAGCCGGCCATGCAGAACGGCCAGCCGGTGCAGAGCAGCTACTCGAACCGCATTCGCTGGGTCATTCCAGAGTAATCCGCTTCCCGTGACTTGTCGGGCGGCACGGGCCGCCCGTGTCGCACATTCACTCAGCAAGTTTCTGTTTCAAGAGGATCAAACCGCATGCTTATCAACCTTCTCGCCGCTGGGGCCCAAGGCGCACCGCAGAACAAGTTCGGCTTTGTCGAAGCGCTGCAGCAGGGCGGTTTCATCGCCTATGCGACCGTGATCATCCTGGGCATCATGTCGTTCGGCTCGTTCTACATCCTGTTCACCAAGTACTTCGAGCAGGCCAAGATCCTGCGCCAGTACAACGCGATCCGCTCGACGTTCTGGAAGGCGCCGACGCTGCGCGAAGGCACCAGCAAGCTCGACAAGAACAGCGCATGGCGCCAGATCGTCGACGATGGCCTGTCGGCTGAAGAGCAGCACGCCAAGATGACCGACGCTCTCGAAGCGCACGACTGGATGCACAGCTCGCTCGCTCGCTCGGAAGCGACCGTCAACGCACGTCTCGCCTCGGGCCTGCCGTTCCTCGCCACCGTCGGTGCGACCTCGCCGTTCGTCGGCCTGTTCGGTACCGTGGTCGGCATCTACCGTGCTCTGATCGCCATTGGCCTTGCCGGTTCGGCCTCGATCGACAAGGTCGCAGGTCCCGTCGGTGAAGCTCTGATCATGACCGCGCTCGGTCTGCTCGTCGCGGTTCCCGCGGTGCTCGCCTACAACTACCTGCAGGCGCGCAACAAGCGCATCGCCGAGCTGCTGACCGGCTTCTCGAACGACGTCCTCGCCAACATCACCTCGCGTGGTGCGGTGAAGCCTTCGGTCGCTGCCGCTGCACCGGTGAAGACCACCGCCGCTCCGGCGAAGCCCGCCGCCACTCCGGTCAAGTCGTAAGACACCGGCTGCAGGTGCGAAGGGTGGGCATGCGCGTCCCTTCGCACCTGCTCCCGAGCTGAGCCTCGGACCCAGGGCTAGGAATTAGGACAAGACTATGGCGATTTCTACGGGCGGAGGCGGTGCAGAAACACCGATGTCCGACATCAACACCACGCCGCTCGTCGACGTGATGCTGGTGCTCCTGATCATCTTTTTGATCGCGGTTCCGGTCGCGATCCAGACGATCGAGAAGCTGCGCATTCCGATCATTGAATCGACCGAATCTAAGGACAAGGTCGAGAACCTGCTGCTCACCGTCTCGACCACCGACGACGGCGGCCGTGCAGCCGGCGAGCCGGGCTTCACCGGCGCCTCGCGCAACGGCGAGTGCCGGGTCTACTTCAACAACGTCACCCCGGTCACCTCGGAAGAACTCCGTGACCGTGCGTTCAAGCGCCTCGACGACATCGTCAAGCGTGAGGGCGGCCCGGAGGCGCTGAAGAACAACCCCGATGCGATCCCGCAGGTCCACATCCGCGGCGACCAGAACGCCCCGTGGCGTTGCATTGCCGGTGCCATCTACAACGTGCAGGTCTCGGGCTACCCGACCGTGGGCTTCATCTCGAACCCCGTCGACCCGAACGCCTGACGCGTCACAGAACAAGAAACTAGGAGTACTTCCCCATGGCAATGTCAGGCGGCAAGGACGACGGCTCTCCGATGATGGAGATGAACACGACGCCGTTGATCGACGTCATGCTCGTGCTGCTCATCATGTTCATCATCACCATCCCGGTGGCGACCCACTCGATCGACATCGACCTGCCGGTCGCCACGCCGCCGAGTTCGACGCCACCGCCGGTCGATCCGATCAAGAACAAGGTCGTGATCACGCCGGACGACAAGATCCTGTGGAACGGCACCCAGATCGACGGTCCGATCCTGGTGAACAATCTAAAGGAATCGCTGACCTTCGCCACCGAGCCGGAACTCCAGTTCCAGCCCGACGGCGGCGCCAGCTACGACCTGTCGGCCAAGGTCCTGCAGATCATCAAGGCCTCGCAGGTCACCAAGTTCGGCTTCGTCGGCAACGAGCAGTTCTCCGAGTTCAACAAGTAAGCTGAACCGGACAAGCACCCGAAAGGGTCCTCATAGGGGCGGAGCGATCCGCCCCTTTTCTTTTGGCCCGCGCTGTCAAGGCGTTTCGCGCGGAGCGCAGGTTCAACGGCAGGAAGAATGAGAAGATCTCGCGCAGAGGCGCAGAGAGAAAAAGTAGGAGGCCGGCCGCAGACCCATTTGCTTTCGAGCTAGCTATCCGGCCCACATGAGGGCGGCTTCGCCGCACGCACCGCCTCTCCTCCTGCCTTCTCTCTTGCTCTGCGGCTCTACGCGCAATCCCCTTCCTTTCCGTAACTCTGTTGAGGCCTAATCCCCCTCAACCTCCACCGCCGGATCCACCCGCATCGCCAGCGAGGCCAAGCTCTCCGCCTCCAGCAGCAAGTCATCGTCCGCGGCGCCTGACGGCAGGTTCTCGCGCCCGATCATCGAGATCACCGGTACCGAAAGCGGACTGATGCGGTCGAGATGCACGTGGTCGATCTGGCTCGCCGCGCGGTCGAGCACGTCGCCCACGCGGCCCACATCTGTCATCCGAGCCCGCGCGTCCGCCCAGGCGGCCTGGATCAGCAGGTGGTCGGGCTCATACTTGCGCAACACGTCGTAGATCAGGTCAGTCGAAAAGGTGACCTGCTTGCCCGACTTCTTCTTGCCCGGCTGCTGCCGCTCGACGAGGCCGGAAATCACCGCCACCTCGCGAAAGGCGCGGCGCAGCAGGTGCGACTGCTGCACCCAGTCGACGAACTCGTGCGTCAGGATGTCGGGCGAGAGCAGGTCTACCGGATCCTCGACCGGCTCCAATCCCCACACCGCCAGGGTATAGTCGGTCGCGACAAAGCCCAGCGGCCCCAGTCCGCGGTCCTCCATCCGCCGGGTGAGCAGCATGCCGAGCGACTGGTTCGCGTTCCAGCCCTCGAAGGTGTAGTACGTGGTGTACTCCACGCCGCGATGCGGAAAGCTCTCGACCAGCAGCCGCCCCGGCACCGGCAAGTGCGAGCGATAGTCCTGCACCTCCAGCCATTCGCGCACGTCGTCCGGGAAGCGCGCCCACCCGGCGCGATCCGCCAGCATCTCGCGCACGCGCTCTGACAAGGTGCCGGTGATCGGCAGCCGCAGCCCGGTGTAACTGGGGATCGTCGCCGACTTCTTGGCCGCGCGCACCACCAGCTCCAGGTCCTTCATCGATTCGACTTCGAGGTCGATCCCGGCGAATCGGAAGGTGTCGCCCGGCTTCAGGCTGGCGCCGAACATCTCCTCGACCTTGCCCAGCGAGCGACCATTGCGGAACCGCACTTCCAGCATCTCGGAATCGACGATGATCCCGGCATTGAGCCGATGGCGCGCGGCGTGCTCCGGGTGCGCGAGGCGCCAGGTGCCGTCGCGGTCCTTCACGATGCGCTTGAACCGGTCGTAGGAGCGCAGCGCGTAGCCACCGGTCGCCACGAAATCGAGGACGCGCGTGAAGATCGGCTCGTCGATCCAGGCGTAGGCGAGCGAGCTGCGCACTTCGGCCAGCAGGTCCTCCTCGCGGAACGACCCGGCGCAGGCGCAGCCCATGACATGCTGGGCAAGCACGTCGAGTCCTCCGGGGCGAAAGTCCTCGCCGTCGCGCACGCCGAGCTCGACGGCTTCCTGCGCTGCCATCGCCTCGATGAATTCGAAGCGGTTGCCCGGGACCAGCAGCGCCTTGCTTGGACAGTCGAGCCGATGGTTGGCGCGCCCGATCCGCTGCAACAGGCGCGAGGAGCCCTTGGGCGCCCCCATCTGCACGACAAGGTCGATGTCGCCCCAGTCGACACCCAGGTCCAGGCTGGCGGTGCAGACCAGCGCGCGCAACTCGCCGCGCGCCATCGCGCCCTCTACCTTGCGGCGGGCCTCTTTCGAGAGCGAACCATGGTGGATGCCGATCGGCAGGTTGTCGTCGTTGGCGTCCCACAGCCACTCGAAGATGTACTCGGCCAGAAACCGCGTGTTGGTGAAGATCAGTGTGGTGCGGTGAGCTTTGATCTGCGCGTAGAGCTGTGGGATTGCCCAGGTCGCGGCGTGCCCGCTCCAGGGGATGCGCTCCTCCTCGGGCAGGAGGATGGCGACGTGCGGATCGGCGCCCTTTTCGCCCTGGACCAGCGCGACGCTGTCGATGTCGCCCCAAGGCGCGAGCCAGCCCTGGTACTCTTCCGGCACTGCCACGGTGGCCGAAAGCCCGGCGCGCTGCATCTCTGGCGCCAGCGCCTGCAGCCGCGACAGCGCGAGCGCCAGCAGATCGCCGCGCTTGCCGGTGGCGAAGGCATGGATCTCGTCGATGACCACGCGCTTGAGGCCGGCGAACAGCGTCGCCGCCTCCGGATAGCTCAGCAGCAGCGAGAGCGATTCGGGTGTGGTCAGCAGCACATGCGGCGGACGCGCGCGCTGGCGAGCCTTGCGGTCGGAAGGCGTGTCTCCGCTGCGGGTCTCGACCCGCAAGCCCAGGCCCATCTCCTCGACCGGGGTTACCAGGTTGCGCTGCACATCGTGCGCGAGTGCCTTTAGCGGCGAGACGTAGAGCGTGTGCAAGCCATCCGGCACCGGTGCGCCATCGAGACGCGAGGGGCAGAAGGCGGCAAGCGTCGGCAGGAAGCCCGCGAGCGTCTTGCCCGCCCCAGTGTCGGCGACCAGCAGGGAGTGGAGCCCGGCGTCACTCGCCTCCAGCATTTCCACTTGGTGCCGCCGCGCGCTCCAGCCGCGGCCTGCGAACCAAGCTTCGATCTCGGGTGGGAGGGAGGTTGCGGGCATCTTGGCAAGGTGGCGACAGGCCGGCGCTGAGACAAGGCAAGGGGTCGACAGGGCAGCGCTGCCTCCTCTCCCCGCCGGGGAGAGGAGTGCGCACGGGCTCGACGTTCAGCAGCCATGCTGAGCATTCAAGGCATGTCGCCGGCTCTCGAAGCAGGTCCGCACCAGCTACGATGTAACAACAACTTATGTTGCGCCCGGCTGAGCACACCTTGCGCCCAGCGGTGGACCAAATCGCCCAGCCGCCGCGTTGTAGCTTCACTGGGAGGGGTCGGGACACGTGTCCGCCTTCGGGCACGACAGTCCCGCTCCCGAGCACCCGAGCAATGGAGAGATCCCATGAGTGAACGCGATCGTCAGAACCCTTATGGCCGCAGCGAGCAGCAGGGCGGCGGGTACCGCAGCGAGTCCAACTCGCCCAACTATTCGGGCCAGTCCGGCCAAGCCAACCAATGGCAGAGCGACAGCTCCCGCCAGCACGGCAGCGACTGGCAGCAGGACAGCAGCCAGCGCGGCGGCAGCGATGATCACTCAAGCGATTACCGCTTCTCCGGTCAGGGCAGCCAAGGCGGCGGAGACTTTGGAAGCCGCGAGCAAGGCAGCGGCGACTATGGCAGCAGCAATTACGGCAGCAGCAATTACGGCCGAAGCCAGGATTTCAGCCGCGGCGCGTCGCAGGATCACCGCGGCGGTTCCAACTACCGCGGACAGTTGAACGACGCCGACTTGCGCCGTGACCAGCGCGACGCCTCGCGCAACTACGAACGGGCGCGTGGCGGCTACGGCCCGGATCACGACCGCGGCGCCGGTTATGGACAAGGGCGCGACTGGCAGAGCTCGCAAGGGCAGCAGAACTCCGCGACCCGCGGTTATGCCGGCCGCGACTACGATGCCAGCGGCGGCAACGACTTCGGCAGCTTCACCAGCGAGGACTACGGCGGCCGCGACTTCTCCAATCGCGGCGGAGTCTCTGGCGGCGCACGGTCGAGCGAGTCCTATCGTCCGAGCTATGGAGTCGGCGCGTGGCTGAACCGCGACGATGAGGACCGCCAGGGCCGCAGCAATCGCTCGGGCGGCAGCGGACGTGAGGACTACGGCAGCTGGCGCCAGTATGGCGAAAGCCGCGGTTTCCTGGAACGCGCCAGCGACGAAGTCGCCAGCTGGTTCGGCAACGAGGACGCCTCGCGCCGCCGTGACCAGGATCACCGCCAGGATCAGCAGCAGGGCCAGAGCTATGGCCAGCAGCAGAGCCACCGCGGACGCGGACCGTCGAACTACACCCGTTCCGACGAGCGCATCCGCGAGGACGCCAACGATCACCTGACGCATGACCACCATGTGGACGCCAGCCACATCACCGTCAGCGTCAAGGATGGCGAGCTGACGCTCGACGGCACGGTCGAGAGCCGCGACGCCAAGCGCCGCGCCGAGGATTGCGTGGAGCACATCTCGGGCGTTAAGCACGTGCAGAACAACCTGCGGGTGCAGGATCGCAGCACCAGCAGCAGCAGCTATGGTTCGAGCGGGTCCGGCCTCGCCGGCACCAGCAGCTCGAGTTATGGCCAGAGTGCCGGGCAGACTGCCGGACTTGGCTCGAGCACGACCGGCTCATCCGGCAGCAGCTCGGGCCTGAGTGGCAGCACCGCGGCTTCGACCACGGGAAGCACGTCGACGACCACACCTTCGTCGACCACGTCGAGCACCGGCGGCGCCAACACGACCGAGGGCATCGGCTCGACGGCGACCGCAGGCGTGGGCAGCACGTCGCGCACGAGCGACAAGACCAGCTGAGGCGCGTCCAACGCCTGAGTGAAGGAAGGGGAGCCTCGCGGCTCCCCTTTTCTTTGGGTGCGAATGGAGCAGCTGGCAGTTATGACGTTGAAGCCGCCGCTTGCACTTCGACCCGACACGCAAGCCGCGAACCGGTCAATGCCCGGTCTGCTCTCCCCGCTGTAATCCTGACAAAGCCAGCTGCTTGTCGATCTGCGCCAGCAGCCGCTCCAGTCCCTCGCGCGTCTCGCTTTCGGCACGGGCGACCAGCACGTCCTGCGTGTTCGAGGCACGCAGCAGCCACCAGCCATCGGCGGTGGTCACGCGCACGCCGTCGATGTCGACCACCTCGGCCTCGGTCTTGGCGAGCCGTTCCCGCACCTCCTCCACCGCTGCGAACTTGCGGCTCTCGTCGACCTGAAACCGCAGCTCCGGCGTGTTGAACATCTCGGGCATGGCGCCACGCAGGTCCGTCACGCTCCGGCCCAGGCGCAGCGAGGCAGCGATTAGGCGCACGGCGGCGTAGAGCCCGTCGTCGAAGCCGTAGTAGCCGTGCTTAAAAAACACGTGGCCCGTCATCTCGCCCCCGAGCGGCGCGCCGGTCTCCTGCATCTTGGCCTTGATCAGCGAATGCCCGGTCTTCCACATCAGCGGCACGCCGCCATGCGCCGCGATCGTGTCGATCAGTGCGCCGCTGGCCTTGATGTCGGCGATCACGGTGGCGCCGGGCAGCTCGCGGAGCAGGTCCTGCGCAAAGATGCCGAGCAGCTGGTCGCCCCAAATCACCCGTCCTTGGCCGTCGACCACGCCGATGCGGTCCGCATCGCCGTCGAAAGCGACTCCGAAATCGAGGTTCTTCTCCGCGACCAGGGTGCGCAGGTCTGCGAGGTTCTTTTCCTCGGTAGGATCAGGATGATGGTTGGGAAACGTTCCGTCGACTTCGGTGAAGAGCAAGTGGTGCTCGCCTGGCATGCGGCTGGTCAGCAGCTCCAGGGCCGGGCCGGCGGCACCATTGCCCGCGTCCCAGCCGACCCTGAGCGTATTCACCTTGTCGGCAGCCAAGCCGTCGAGGCCGCGGAGGACGCGGGTGACATAGGCGTCCAGCACGTCGGCCTGCGTGACAATGCCGCAAACGGCAACGTCATCCCAGTCGCCTTCGGCCGCCATAGCGCCGAGCGCCTGGATCTGCGTGCCGAAGAACGGCCGCCCGCCAAGTACCATCTTGAAGCCATTGTGATCGGCGGGATTGTGGCTGCCAGTTATCTGAATGCCGCCCTGCACATTTTCCATTGAGGCTTCGGCGTAGTACAGCATCGGCGTCGGGCCGAGCCCCACGCTGACCACATCCACGCCGCTGGCGACAAGACCCTGGATCAGCGCGCTCTCCAGCATCGGCGAGCTGATCCGACCGTCGTAGCCCACCACCACCTTGGAACCGCCGCTCCGCGCGACCAGCGTGCCGAAGCTGCGGCCGATGGCGCAGGCATCCTCTACACCCAGCGTCGTGCCGAATACGCCGCGAATGTCGTACTCGCGCAGGATCGTGGGATCGAACGCGTGAGCCATGCGCGGCGTGATCAGTCCGCGGCGTGCGGAGGCAGCGCGGCGAGCAGCAGGTCGCGCGCGGCATTCGCCTCGTGGACGAGCTCGTTGCTGCCGCCCCGGTCAGGGTGGACCTGGGCAATCAGGCGGCGGTGCGCCTCGATGATGTCCTGCCGCCCCGCGCCGGGCGCCACGCCCAGCAGCGTGCTTGCCCGTTGCTGCCCGACCCGCTCCTGCACCGAGGGACCGGTGAGCGCCTTGGGCTGCCAGGGCCAGCGCCCCGTCACCATCTTCCACACCACCGCCGCCAACGCAGCCAGGATGACCAGCTTGATCACTTGCCGATGCCTTTCGGGCCGCTCACTCGGCCGCGACAGCGAGGTCGGGCTCGTCCACAACCGCAGGACGGGTCGGCACTGGCAGGTTCAGCCCGGCCACCAGGCCGCGCAGCTCCTGACGCGCGACGAGGTGGCTGGTGCCCAGGTCACCCAACTGGCCCTTGTCGAGCAGCGTCAGGCCTGACGGGAACAGCTCGCGGAAGATCACGCGCTCGGACAGACCACCGGCAATGCGGAAGCCCACGCGCTTGGACAGTTCCTGCAACGCGCCGTCGAGACGCTTCATGTTGCGCGCCTGCAGCTGCTGCGTGCGGTTGCGCACCACCACCCAATCGAGGTCGCGCTTCGCCTCGTTGATGGTCGAGTGCGCGCGCTTCTTGCGCGCTTCCCACATCAGTTCGGCGTAAAAGGAGAGCTTCTTCACCTTGAAGGTCTCACCTTCCACCTGGCCGATCAGGTCGAAGTCAACGAAGCTGTCGTTCAGCGGCGTCACCAGCGTGTCGGCCGTGGTGGCGACGTAGCGGGCGAGCGGGTCGTCCTTGCCCGGCGTGTCGAACAGCAGGAAGTCCTGGTCGGCACCGATCTCGGCTGCGATTTCCTCCAGCTCCTCCACGCTCTCGCCGTCGTAGTAGGTGAAGCGCGTGCCTGGCAGCGCGATGTCGCGCCGCTTCTCGGTGTCGAGCCGGTTCTCCATGTAGCGGAACAGCGTGCGCTGGCGATGGTCGAGGTCGATGCAGGCCACGCGTGCGCCCTGATAGGCGAGCGCAATGGCCACGTGGACCGCGGTGGTGGACTTGCCGGTGCCGCCTTTCTCGTTGGCGAAGACGATGCGGTGCGCTGTCACGGTCTTTTCCCTGGATACCTAAAATCGTTGCCGGCTCGAAAGCTACGCGGCACAGCGCGCAACCTGTAAGTCCGATCCTGCCGACATCATATCGGAGCGCGCCGCCGCAATGCAATTGATCCACACCCTTGATCCACTGCGAAGCGCAGTCGAGTCGCTCCGCACCGACGGCGCGATCGCGCTGGTGCCCACCATGGGCGCGCTGCATGACGGCCATCTGACGCTGGTTCGCGAGGCGAAACTCCGGGCGGCACGGGTCGTCGTCTCGATCTTCGTCAATCCGCTCCAGTTCGGAGCCAACGAGGACCTCGACGCCTATCCGCGCCAGCTGGAGCGCGACTGCGCGCTGCTGGACGGCGAGGGTGTCGACCTCGTCTGGGCGCCCGGCGTCGAGGTGATGTACCCGGCGGGCTTCGCGACGAACATTGCGGTCTCCGGCGTCAGCGAAGGCCTGGACGGCGCCGCACGGCCCGGACACTTCGATGGCGTCGCCACCGTGGTGTGCAAGCTATTCAACCAGGTGCGCCCCGATCTGGCGCTGTTCGGCGAGAAGGACTGGCAGCAGCTTGCCGTCATCCGCCGCATGGCGCGCGATCTCGACCTCGTGCTGCCCCATGCCGACGCGATCCATGGCGTGGCCACGGTGCGCGAGGCGGACGGCTTGGCAATGAGCTCGCGCAACGCCTACCTCACGCCCGAGCAGCGTGCCGCTGCCGTGGCCCTGCCCACTGCCATGCGCGCGGCGATCGTCGAGATCGAAAGCGGCGTCGCGCTGGACGATGCCCTGTCCGGGCTCGCACGCACCCTGCTGGCGAGCGGGTTCCTTTCGGTTGACTACGCGGAGCTGTGCGATGCCGCCGACCTGTCTGTGCTGCCCGCGCGCTCGAACAAGCCGATGCGGCTGCTGGTCGCCGCGCGGATCGGCAAGGCGCGTCTGATCGACAACATGGCGGTGGCGCCGAGTTGACAAGTCAGCAGCCGATCCTTCCCTTCACACCCTTGAGCAGAATAGCTTGTTTGCAGCGGCCAGTTGCGCAAGTAAGAGGCGGCGCCGCGACGGGCATTGCGGCGTGCCGTCATAATGACGGCAAAGCAGGAGGGGTCCAGTTCATGAAGAAATTCATTACCGCCGTTGCAGTTACGGGCGCCGCATTCACCAGCAACGCCGCGCTGGCCGACCAGTCGTCTGGCCGCAAGCTGCAGGCGCAGGGTACGCAGGCGATTCCCGTCTGTTCGCGCAACCTGGGCACCGTCGCCATCGTCGAGCCCGACAACCAGTGGTGGCGCGAGCTCAGCCTGGGCAGCCCCGAGGCGATCCTGCGCGTGTTCGTGCAGAAGTCCGGCTGCTTCACCATGGTCAACCGCGGCCGCTCGATGCAGAGCCGCTCGATGGAGCGCGCGCTGGCCGATGATGGCGAGCTGCAGGGCGGGTCGAACCTGGGCAAGGGCCAGGTCAAGGCGGCGGACTATTTCCTGCAGCCAGACATCGTCTCGACCAACAACAACTCGGGCGGCGGCGGCATGGGCGCGGTCTTGGGCGGCATCGGCGGCATGTTCGGCCACGGCCTGGGCGCGATCGCCGGCGGCCTCAACGTCAAGAAGGGTGAGGCGAACGTCACCCTCTCGATCGTGAACGCGCGCACCACCGTCGAGGAAGCGTTGACCGAGGGCTATGCGCGCAAGAGCGACGTGAGCTTCGGCGGCGGTGGCGGCGGCTTCTTCGGCGGCACTTTCGCGGCAGCGGGTGGCGGCGGCTACCAGAACACGCAGATCGGGCAGATCATCGTGCTCGCCTATCTCGACGCCTACACCAAGCTGGTGAGCCAGCTGGGCGGCCTGCCCGCCAACGCCTCCGCCGCGGCGCCGCCGGCGAAGTAAGTTCTGGCGGGACGGGAGAGCTTCCTCCTGTTCACCCCCTACACCCGTTCGTGTCGAGCGAAGTCGAGACACGCGAGCGCTGTGCCAGCGTGTCTCGACTTCGCTCGACACGAACGGAGATGGGTTTACTTTGGCCGCAGCGACAGCCTGCTCTCGGATCGGCCGCCACTCCAACCATAAATTGCGCCGCGCCCCGCACGCCGCTAAGGCGCGTCGGTCATGACCCAAGAGCGCGATTACCGATCCACCGTCTTCCTGCCCAAGACGGACTTCCCGATGAAAGCCGGCCTTCCGCAGAAGGAACCGGCGATTCTGGCGCGCTGGCATGAACAGGACCTCTACGCCAAGACCCGCCAAGCCCGCGCCGGGGCCGAGAAGTTCATCCTCCACGACGGCCCGCCGTATGCGAACGGCGACATGCACATCGGGCATGCGCTGAACCACATCCTCAAGGACATGGTGGTGCGCACCCAGACTTTGCTGGGCAAGGACGCGCCCTACGTGCCCGGCTGGGACTGTCACGGCCTGCCGATCGAGTGGAAGGTCGAGGAGCAGTACCGCAAGAAGAAGCTCGACAAGGACCAGGTCGACCGGGTCGAGTTCCGCGCCGAATGCCGCGCCTATGCCGCCGAGTGGGTCAACGTCCAGCGCGAGCAGTTGAAGCGCCTCGGCATCAACGGCGATTGGGACAAGCCCTACCTGACGATGGACCCGCAGGCCGAGGGCACGATCGTCGCCGAACTGCTAAAGTTCGCCGAGAGCGGCCAACTCTATCGCGGCGCCAAGCCGGTGATGTGGTCTCCGGTCGAGAAAACCGCCTTGGCCGAGGCCGAGGTCGAGTACGAGGACATCGTCTCGACCCAGATCGACGTGGCGTTCGAGATCATCGAGAGCCCGGTGCCGGAGCTGGTCGGCGCACATGCGGTGATCTGGACTACGACGCCCTGGACGATTCCGGTGAACCAGGCGCTCGCGTATGGGCCTGGCGTGGATTACGCGTTGACCGTGTTGCGGGATCATGACGGCCAGGTTCTAGGCCGATACCTAGTCGCCACCGATCTCGTTTCCGGATTCCAGCGTCGCGCTGACGCGATCTTGCGCGGACAGGCGAGTTCTGAATTCCGCGGCGTGTGGAGCGTCGATAGCTTCCATCATGGCTCCGACCTCGCCGGCACGCTCGTCCGCCACCCGATGCACCACCTCAGCGGGTTCTTCGCCGAGCCGCGGCCGATGCTGCCCGGCGACTTCGTCACCACCGACAGCGGCACCGGCCTCGTCCACATGGCGCCCGACCATGGCGAGGACGACTTCGACTTGTGCAAGGCGCACGGCATCGGCCCCAAGTTCGTCGTCGAGGCGGACGGCAAATATCGCGCCGACTGGCCCTGGCTCGGCGGCCAGGGCTCGGTCATCAACCCCAAGTTCAACGCGCCCGACGGGCCGATCTGCTCCGCGCTTGCCGAGGCGGGCGGGCTGCTGGCGGCATCGGCGGACTACAAGCATTCGTACCCGCACTCGTGGCGCTCGAAGGCCAAGGTGATCTACCGCTGCACGCCGCAATGGTTCGTGCCGATGGATCGCCCGGTCGATCGCCAGGCGCCGCTCTGCGCCGCCGAGGCCGAGATCCGCAGCGAACAAGGAGCAGGCGAGACTCTGCGCCAAACCGCGCTGCAAGCCATCGCCGACACGCGCTTCGTCCCCGAGAAGGGCCGCAACCGCATCGGCGCCATGGTCGAGGGCCGGCCCGACTGGGTGCTCAGCCGCCAACGCGCCTGGGGCGTGCCGATCACGCTGTTCGTGGACCGCAAGTCGGGCGACTACCTCGTCGATCCCGAGGTCAACGCCCGCATCATCGCCGCGGTCAAGCAGGACGGCGTCGATGCTTGGAGCGATGCGCGCGCGCAGGAGTACCTCGGCAACGCGTATAACGCCGACGATTACGAGCGCGTCACCGACATTCTCGACGTCTGGTTCGACTCCGGCTCCACCCACGCCTTCGTGCTCGAAAGCGGCCGCTGGCCCGAGCTGTCGTGGCCGGCCGACCTCTACCTCGAAGGCTCCGACCAGCACCGCGGCTGGTTCCAGTCCTCGCTGCTAGAAGCTTGCGCCACCCGGGGCCGGGCGCCCTACAACGCAGTCCTGACCCACGGCTTCACCATGGATGCCAAGGGCCTCAAGATGTCGAAGTCGCTGGGCAACACAGTCAGCCCGCTGAAGGTCATGGAGACCAACGGCGCCGACATCATCCGCCTCTGGGCGCTCAGCGTCGACTATACCGAGGACCACCGCATCGGCGACGAGATCCTCAAGGGCGTCGCCGACCAGTACCGCAAGCTGCGCAACACTTTCCGCTACATGCTGGGCGCGCTCGCCGACTACGACGCCGCCGAGGCACTGCCGGTCGAACAGATGCCCGAGCTGGAGCGCTACGTGCTGGCGCTGCTGGGGCGACTGGACGCGACGCTGAAAGCAGCGGTCGCCGACTTCGACTTCAACGCCTACGTCCGCGCGCTGATCGACTTCTGCAACGAGGACCTGTCGGCGTTCTTCTTCGATATCCGCAAGGACAGCCTCTACTGCGATGCCGCCACGGACCCGAAGCGCCGCGCTTACCGCACGGTGCTCGACACGCTGTTCCAGGCGCTGATCCGCTACGCCGCGCCGGTGCTGGTCTTCACCGCCGAGGAAGTGTGGCAGAGCCGCTACCCCGGCGCCGACAGCGTCCACTTGCTCGAATGGCCCGAAATTCCGGGTGCAGATGCCGACCTCGCCCGCTGGGAGAGCCTGCGCGCCCTGCGCCAGCAGGTCACCGAAGCGATCGAGCCGCTGCGCCGCGAGAAGATCGTCGGCTCCAGCCTCGCCGCCGAAGTCACCGTGCCCGAGAGCGCCCCTCATGCCGATCTGGCCGAGCTGTTCATCACCGCGCAAGTCTCGCGCAGCCAAGGCGAGGCCGTGGCGGTCGCGCCCACCGAGATGAACAAATGCGGCCGTTGCTGGCGCCATCTCCCTGAGGTTCAGGACGATGGCGCCCTCTGCGCCCGCTGCGACGATGTCGTGAGCACGCTGGAACCTGCCGCATGACCGTCGACGACAAACGCGCCTGGCGCAACCGCGCGATCGGCCTCGTGCTGGCGTTGGCGGTGTTCGCGATCGACCAGGGCATCAAGATCTGGGTCGACAAGGGCCTGAACCTCTACAACGTGCGCGTTGTGGAGGTGCTGCCCTTCTTCGATTTCCGCTGGACCGAGAACTACGGCATCTCGCTGGGCCTGCTCACCGCAGGGTCGGTGGAAATGCGATTCCTGCTGATCGCGGCGACAGCGGCAATCGCGCTGTTCGTCACCGTGTGGATGCTGCGCGAGCGCCTGCTGGCCGACGTGCTGCCGCTCGCGCTGGTACTTGGCGGCGCGGCCGGCAACATCCGCGACCGGCACGAGCACGGCTTCGTGATCGACTATGCCGACTTGCACTTCGGCGAGATCCGGCCGTTCCTGATCTTCAATTTCGCCGACGCCGCCATCACCATCGGCGTCCTGATAATCCTTGCCCGCTCCCTGCTTTCGCGCGAAAAGCCCGAGCATGTAGCGCAGGCCGAGCCCGCCTCCGGAGAGTTGAACTGATGAAGACCGTCTCGAAACTGGCCCTGGTTGTGCTGGGCGCAACTGCGCTCTCGGGCTGCGGCAGCACCGGCCTGTTCAACCGCGACCGTCCGGACGAGTTCGCGGTGCAGCGCCAGTCACCGCTGGTGGTCCCGCCCGACTTCGCGCTCAAGCCGCCGCAGCAGGGCGTGCCCCGCCCGACCGACGAGACGCTGCAGGGACAGACGCTCGACGCGCTGTTCGGCGGCCCCTCCGCGCGCAGCGACGTCGAGACAAGTGCGCTCGGTCTTGCCGGCACGTCCGATCCGTCGATCCGCTCGACCGTCGGCGACAACGGCACGCACACCGTAGCCAAGGGCCGCGTGACCCAGCAGATCCTCGCCGCACCCGAAGGCGACGGCCAGAGCGCGCAGGCCGCTGTCGGGGCGTAAGCCCGATCGAAACGGCTTGAGGCACGGTTGCCCTCTCCCCGGACGGGGAGAGGATACGCAGGCTTGGCTCGTAGAGCCTAGACGAAGTTGGAGAGGGTTTGTGCCCTCTCGTGCGTCGGAAACCCCTCTCCGAGCTACGCTAGCTCTTAGCGGAGCAAGCTTCGCTATCCTCTCCCCTTAAGGGGAGAGGGCAAGTGACGTCGACTAAGGCTCGGCCTCACTCGTCCCCGGCAACTCCGTCGCCATCGTCGTCGCCGCGTTCGCTCGACACCAGCAGCTTGTCGATGCGCAGGCCGTCCATGTCGACCACCTCGAACCGCCAGCCCTGCTCGATGAAGTGCTCGCCCTCGGTCGGCACTTGCTTGAGCACGGCAAGCACATAGCCCGCCGCCGTCGCGAACTCGCGGTCCTCCGGCAGCTCCAGACCGAGCCGATCCGCCAGAGTATCCGCCGGCATCGCGCCCGAGATCAGCAGCGAGCCGTCCTCGCGCTCGACCAGCATCGGGTGGTCGCCCTCGTCCTGGTGGCTGACGAAATCGCCCGCGATCGCCGCCAGCACGTCGCTCGGCGTCACCAGGCCTTCCAGGTGGCCGTATTCGTCGCGCACCATCGCCATCGGCACTTCGGCGCGCTGGAGCACCTTCAGCGCATCCATGGCGTCGATCTGGTCTGGGATGACCTCGGCGCGGCGCATCATGCCGGCGATGTCGGCAGGGCGCCCCTCGACGATGGCGGCGAGCACCTCGCGCACCCGCAGCACACCCACGACATTGTCCGGCGAGCCTTCCGCCACCGGCAGCAGCGCGTGCGGCGTGTCGGCGATGCGGGCGAGCAACTGCTCCTGCGTGGCGGCGGCGTCGATCCAGTGCACTTCGGGCCGGGGCGTCATCAGCTCGCGGATCGGGCGGTCGGCAAGGCGCATGACGCCGGCCATCATCGCCCGCTCGCCCTCCTCGATCACGCCGGTGCGCGTGGCCTCGGCGAAGATCATGTGCAGTTCCTCGGCCGTCAGCTGGTCCTCGCCGCCGCGGCGTACCGAGAGCAGCCGCAGGATCAGCGCGGACGAGCGATCGAGCAGCCAGACGAACGGGCCCATCACGCGCGCCAGCAACGCCATAGGCAGTGCCATCAACAGCGCGACCGGCTCGGCGGTGCGCAGCGCCAGCTGCTTGGGCACGAGCTCACCGACGACGACGCTGGCGTAAGTGGTGGCGATGATCACCAACGTGAAGCCGGCCTCGGGGCCATACCGCGCCGGCAGACCCAGCGCCACGAGCCGCTCACCCACCGGACCACCCAGGCTGGAGCCCGAGTAGGCGCCCGCGACGATGCCGATCAGGGTGATGCCGATCTGCACGGTGGAGAGGAACCGGCCGGGATCCTCCGCCAGCGACATGGCGGTGGCGGCCGCCTTGCTCCCCTTGTCGGCGGCAGCGCGCAGACGGGCCGGCTTGGCCGAGACGATCGCCAGCTCGGACATGGAGAAAAGGCCGTTCACCAGGATCAGTGCGGCGATGATGAGGAGATCGGTCCAGGGGAAGGGCGTCACAATGATCTCGCGCTAGCAGACAATAGCCGCGGCGCGAAGCGCGCTGGTGGCTCATGCGGAACAGAAAGCCCGGCAATCCGTTCCGCGCCTATCGTCCAGACGGCGTTAACGTGCACAATTGCACGGACCGAGGCGCACGCCGAAGATAAGGAAAGGGCCTGAACCATGAAGACTACCCGCCTGCTCACCTCCGCCGCCGCGGTACTCTCCCTCATCACCGTTTCTGCCTGCGTCACCGACCCCAACACCGGCGAGCGAAAAGTTTCGCGTACCGCCATCGGCGGTGTCGGCGGCGCTGGCCTGGGTTACCTGCTGGGCAGCGTGATCGGCGGCAAGACCGCGCGCATCCTGGGCGCCGGCATCGGCGGCGTCGCCGGTGGCGCCATCGGCTACCAGAAGGACAAGCAGATCCGCGAGCTGCGCGAATCCACCGCCGGCTCGGGCATCGACGTGTCCGACAATGGCGATGGCATCCTGCTCAACCTGCCTGACGTTACCTTTGCGGTCGATTCGACGGAGATCAGCCCCGCATTTCAGGCTTCGCTCGACAAGGTTGCGCAGAGCATGGTGCAGTATCCGGACAGCCTGATCGACGTTTACGGCCACACCGATTCGACCGGATCGGACGCCTACAACCTCGACTTGTCGAAGCGCCGCGCCGATGCGGTCGCCCGCTACCTGATCAGCCGCGGCGTCTCCTCCGCGCGCATCCAAACGCAGGGCATGGGCGAAAGCTATCGAGTCGCCGACAACGCCACCGCTGAGGGCCGCGCCAAGAACCGCCGCGTGGAAGTGAAGATCACGCCGGTGAGCCAGGACGACGTCCAGCGGGCGCGGTAAGAGGCGCCATCAGCCCGGGCCGGCACACGTCGACCCGGGCTTGACATTTAGAACCATTTAGGTTACATGCCGCAGCAGCTTGAGCAGACTTCGGTCTGCGCCAGCATCACGGCGGGTGCGGAAGCGGCAGAGACGTTTGCCTCACCAGACCCCGCGCCAGCGGTCGGCCGTTCCGACGGGAACACCACCAATTTGCGAAGCCAAGCAGTCCGGCGGTCAGCTGCGAGCCCTAGCCGCCGGCGCTTCGCGAACCCAGGGCCGAGTTCGGCGTGCTCAGTTTCCTCCGCCGGCCGTTCGCAAGATGGAACCTCAGCCAAGCCTGTCGTGTCAGGCACCTCGCCGGCCGCAGCGCCGTGACTTCAATTCTGGCGTTATCCCGTGCTCGCCGGCGGGCGCAGGCGCTTGTCCTCCCCGGATCGGGGAGGGGGACCGCCAGCGTAGCTGGTGGTGGTGGGGACTCGCGTACTCAAGCTGCGCTTGCCGGAACCCGCCGCGAACCTAGCGTCATGCCGAGAGTCCCCTCCACCACCTGCGGTGGTCCCCCTCCCCGTGCCGGGGAGGACAGCAGCACGCAACCTAGCGCCAGCAGCTGAACTCAAACATTAAACCGACATCCGCCGCGCCCGCTCGGCCAGCCGCGCCACCGCGGCCTCGTGCATGGCCGGCGAACTCACCAGGACCCCGAATGCACGCGGATCGCGCTTGTTGTAGTTGAGCGGGTTACCAAAGGCATCGGTCACCGCCGCCCCCGCCTCGCGGGCGATCAGTCCGGCGGCGGCGATGTCCCATTCGAAACCCCACCGCAGCGTGGCGACAAGGTCCGCCTCGTCGGCTGCGACCATGGCGATGCGCAGCGCGATCGAGTTGGGCTGCTCCACCGTCACGAGGTCGGCATCTTCCTTCATCACCGCGTTCGCCGGCACTCGCGCACCCGGCAGGTCGACTCGCGTCGTCGCCACAAGCCGCTCGCCGTTGCGCCAGGCGCCCTGCCCTGCTTCTGCATGCCACAGCTCGCCACCGTCCTCGCGCCTGCGCACGGGGGCGTAGAGGCACCCGAGCAAGGGGCGCCCCGCACTCACCAGCGCAACCGAGATCGCCCATCCGCGGCGGCCCCGCACGAAGTCGCGCGTGCCGTCGATCGGATCGACCAGCCAGATCAGCGATCCTGCGAGGCGCGCGGGATCGTCCGCGGTCTCCTCCGACAGCCATCCGGCGGAGGGCAACAGCGCCTTCAACTCGCGCTTGAGAAAGGTGTCGACCGCCAGGTCCGCGGCGGAAACCGGGCTGGTGTCGAGCTTGTCCCAGACCTCGCAGGCGTGGCCGTCGCCCGGCCACGCATCGAGCGCGATGCGCCCGGCTTCGCGCACGATCGCCTCCAGGCGCGCCCTATCGATCATGGGGGTCGATCATTGCCGGGCGATTATCGAGTTGCGTTTTGCGAAAACCACACTGTCCTAATCGGGAGGAGAGCAGCCCTTTTCAAGCGCGGCGGATGCCCTTATGCGGCATTGCACAAAGTTCCTCCCCTGCGCGCCCGCAGACTCGTGCCTGCCAGCCGCGCAACGCAAGCGAAAAGGCGACTTCGATGAACATCCACGAATACCAAGGCAAGGAACTGCTTGCGAAGTACGGCGTCGGCATCCCCGCGGGCTTCGCTGCTCTCTCTGTCGAGGAAGCGGTCGAAGGCGCCAAGAGGCTGCCCGGGCCGCTCTATGTCGTGAAGGCGCAGATCCATGCCGGTGGCCGTGGCAAGGGCAAGTTCACCGAACTGGGCGCCGATGCCAAGGGCGGCGTGCGCCTGTCGAAGTCGATCGAAGAGGTCGAGGCGAACGCCAAGGAAATGCTCGGCAACACCCTCGTCACCATCCAGACCGGCGACGCCGGCAAGCAGGTGAACCGCCTCTACGTGACCGACGGCGTCGACATCGAAAAGGAATACTACCTCTCGATGCTGGTCGATCGTGCTTCGGGCCGCGTCGCCATGATCGTGTCGACCGAAGGCGGCATGGACATCGAGGAAGTCGCACACTCGACGCCCGAGAAGATCCACACCATCACCATCGATCCGGCCGAAGGCTTCCAGCCGCACCACGGCCGCGCCGTCGCGTTCGGCCTGAAGCTCGAGGGTGAGCTGAACAAGCAGGCGCAGAAGCTGGCCAAGCAGCTCTACACCGCGTTCGTCGACCTTGATTGCGACATGGTCGAGATCAACCCGCTGGTGGAGACCAAGGACGGCAACCTCCTGGTGCTCGACACCAAGATGAGCTTCGATTCGAACGCGCTCTACCGCCACCCCGACGTCATGGCGCTGCGCGACGAGACCGAGGAAGACCCGGCCGAGCTGGAAGCCAGCAAGTACGACCTGGCCTACATCAAGCTGGATGGCGACATCGGCTGCATGGTCAACGGCGCCGGCCTCGCGATGGCGACGATGGACATCATCAAGCTGAACGGCAGCTTCCCGGCCAACTTCCTCGACGTCGGCGGCGGCGCATCGAAGGAGAAGGTGACCGCGGCGTTCAAGATCATCCTGTCCGATCCGAACGTGAAGGGCATCCTGGTCAACATCTTCGGCGGCATCATGAAGTGCGACATCATCGCCGACGGCATCGTCGCGGCGGCCAAGGACGTGAACCTCTCGGTGCCGCTGGTCGTGCGCCTCGAAGGCACCAACGTCGAGCAGGGCAAGGAGATCCTCGCGAATTCCGGCCTGGCGATCGTCCCCGCCAACGACTTGGGCGACGCCGCCCGCAAGATCGTCGCGGAGGTGAAGGCGGTCGCCTGATCCGCTTTCCTTTTCGCTGAACAAGAGGGGCTCGCCGGCAACGGCGGGCCCTTTTCGTTTCTGGGGCGTCGTTATGCTCCTCTCCCCGTCGAGGCGAGGAAGGAAGGCGCTGCCTTGAAAGGCCGATGACCCGTAGGCAGGGGTTGACGCAAGCGCGAAGGGACGCAATGGCATCCTCCGCGTACCAGTTTAATCGCGCGACTAAATCCGAGCCGCGCCGCAGAGAGGACCGTAACGCATGAAGATCCTCGTCCCCGTCAAGCGGGTGATCGACTACAACGTGAAGCCGCGGGTCAAGGCCGACGGCACGGGTGTCGATCTGTCCAACGTCAAGATGAGCATGAACCCCTTCGACGAGATCGCCGTCGAAGAAGCCATCCGGCTGAAGGAAAAAGGCGCGGCGGAAGAGATCGTGGCGATCTCGGTCGGGCCGGCCAAGGCGCAGGAAACGCTGCGCACCGCGCTCGCGATGGGCGCCGACCGGGCGATCCTGGTCGAGACCGATGCCGAAGTCGAGCCGCTCGCGGTCGCCAAGATCCTCAAGGGCATCGTCGAGGCCGAGAACCCCGGCCTAGTGATCCTGGGCAAGCAGGCGATCGACGACGATTCGAACCAGACCGGCCAGATGCTCGCAGCCTTGCTCGGCCGCCCGCAGGGCACCTTCGCCAGCAAGGTCGAGGTCGAGGGCGACGCGGTCAGCGTCACCCGCGAGGTCGACGGCGGCCTGGAGACGGTGAAGCTTACCCTCCCCGCGATCGTCACGACCGACCTGCGCCTCAACGAGCCGCGCTACGCTTCGCTGCCCAACATCATGAAGGCGAAGAAGAAGCCGCTCGATACCAAGACGGCCGCCGACTACGGCGTGGACATCGCCCCGCGCCTGAAGACCCTCAAGGTCACCGAGCCTGCGGTTCGCAGCGCCGGCATCAAGGTGCCCGACGTCGATACGCTGGTCGCCAAGCTCAAGGACATGGGCGTCGCCAACTGAGGCGCTGGCCTGAAAGGAAATTGTGAGATGAAGACGCTAGTCTGGGTCGAACACGACAACGCTTCCGTCAAGGACGCCACCCTCTCGGCGGTCACCGCCGCCGGCAAGCTGGGTGACGTCGACCTCCTCGTCGCCGGCCAGGGTGCGCAAGCTGCAGCCGATGCCGCCGCGCAGATCGCCGGCGTAGGCAAGGTGCTGCTCGCCGACGATGCCGCTTACGCCAACGCGCTGGCCGAGAACGTCGCGCCGCTGATCGTCGGCCTAGCCGACGGCTACGACGCGGTGCTGTTCCCCGCCACCACCACCGGCAAGAACGTCGCGCCGCGCGTCGCCGCGCTGCTCGACGTGGCGCAGATCTCGGACATCCTTTCGGTCGAGGGTCCCAAGACCTTCACCCGTCCGATCTACGCCGGCAACGCCATCGCCACCGTCGAGAGCAGCGACGCCAAGCTCGTCATCACCGTGCGCGGCACCGCGTTCGAGAAGGCGGCGACCAGCGGCGGCTCAGGCACGGTCAAGGCAGTGTCCGGCACCGGTGATTCCGGCCTCTCAAGCTTCGTAGGCGCCGAACTCGCCAAGAACGAGCGGCCCGAGCTCACCAGCGCCAAGATCATCGTCTCCGGCGGCCGCGCGCTGAAAGACCCCGAGACCTTCCAGGCAACCATCTTCCCGCTGGCCGACAAGCTGCACGCCGCCGTCGGCGCGAGCCGCGCCGCAGTGGACGCGGGCTACGTGCCCAACGACTACCAGGTCGGCCAGACCGGCAAGATCGTGGCCCCGGAAGTCTACATCGCCGTCGGCATCTCGGGCGCGATCCAGCACCTCGCCGGCATGAAGGACTCCAAGACCATCATCGCCATCAACAAGGACGAGGACGCCCCGATCTTCCAGGTCGCCGACATCGGCCTGGTCGGCGACCTGTTCACGCTGGTGCCGGAGCTGACGAGCAAGCTGTAAGGCCGCTCTTCAGCAGAGAATGACGAAAGCCCGGTCAGCGATGGCCGGGCTTTTTCGTCTGCCTGGCTCATGCTGATCAGCCGCTTCTACACCTTCCTGTCGGCACCTACTGATGATATCAAATCATTGGCGGTGGGTGACTGAAGGACGATGCACCATGAAGGCAATTCTTGCGATCGCGCTTTGTCTGCTGAGTTTCCCCGCCATGGCCCAGACGAATGTTGGTGGTGAGGGCATGAACTCACCCAATTACAGCACGTATCAAACCTCGGTGTTCGGTTGGAGTGGTGGCTTCGCGGAGATCCCGATGGACACTCCCTCCATGCGAGCCGACAAGCTGCGACGTGCTGTTGCCCTGCGTCAGGAGGCCGATGTGCTTCTGGAGCAGGATGGCGGTACCTTCACGCCTGCCCATGAGGCTTACGTACGGCGAAAGGTCTGTGCGATCCTTGGCACCTCGCGCACCAACATCGGCAATCTCGCGCCAACCGATCGTTGCCGACGGTAGGTGCGTACAACACGCCTGCGCGATCTACGCAAGGCGTGTCGCGCTGAGCCGGTTCCACTCTGCACCGCCATGCGATAGTCTCCTCCGCACGCATGCGGGTGCATCGATGATGTGGGGCAAATACTTTCGAACTGCCGTCACTGCTGCGACGTTGCTCGGCTTAGCGACGCCGGCAATGGCGGCCAAGACCGTGACTTTGGATCCGATCTCGCCCTGGAACGTCAACTGGTCGGAGACGACCTGCACCTTGCGGCGGATGTTCGGCACCAAGGAGCACCCGAGCATGATCATGATGGAACGGTTTGGACCGTACGATCACTTTCAGCTCGTCGTGTCGGGTCCGGACTTCAAGGGCGTTCAGCAAGGAACTACCCCCGTGAACCTGCGCTTCGGCGATGCGGAGCCCAAGCCGCTGAAGCAGGTCACTCCCGGTAAGGCGGTGAACGGCACGCCCGCACTGTTCCTTGGCAACCTGTCTCTCTCAGCGCAATTTCGCGACGAACTCGAGACATGGTCGCCCCGGGTAACCCACGCGACCGAAGCGGCAACCAAGTCCATTGCAGTTTTGTACGGCGGCAAGGAACGGATCTTCGCCACCGGCCCCTTGGACAAGGCTTTCGACGCCATGCGCACGTGTACGGACAATCTTGTCGCACATTGGGGCTTCGATCCGAAGCAGCAGGCATCGCTGACCAAGCGAGCCGAGCCCCTCACGAGTCCCGCACGCTGGCTGAACCCGGACGATTATCCCGGTGCCATGCGACAGGTGGGCAAACAGGCGCTCGTCGCTTTCCGGCTGTCCGTCGATGCGCAGGGCAAGCCCACGGCATGTGAAATCCAGCGGTCGTATAACGACAAGACCTTCGATGAGGTAACCTGCGCCATCATCATGCGACGTGCCCGCTTCTCGCCAGCGCAAGACGCCAAAGGCGAGCCGATTGCCTCATATTACCTCAACACGGTGCGTTGGATCATGCAGTAATCGTCAGCAACCGCCCTCACCCGCGCAGCTCTTGTCGCGCACGGCCCTGAACTCGTCCCCCGCGCGCCAGTTCGGCCAAGTGGACCCATCCGCCAGCTCGCGGCCGAGGCTGTAGTACAGCTCGACATCCTGCTGGATGCCCGACCAGTCCCAGCTTTCCGAGTACTCGTCGCTGGGCTGGTGGTAGCGGTTGGTGGTGTAGTCGTCGTTCGCCGCCTGGCCCACGGCCTTGCCGCCGACCACCAGGTCGATGCCGCGATCGATCGCGAACATCGGCACGCCGCGCTTGGCCATGCTGAAGTGGTCGGAGCGGTAGTAGCCGCCCTTCTCCGGATCGTTTTCGGACGCCTCGACCAAGCTGCGGGTCTTGAGCGCGGTGCGGAACATATCGGTGAGGTCGGACTTGTCGCCGCCGGTCATCGCATAGTCACGCACGCGGCCGCCGGGCGCCAGCGCGTCCATGTTGACGCCGCCCACCGTCTTGGCGAGCGGGTAGATCGGTTTCTGCGCGTAGTACTCCGAGCCGAGCAGCCCCGATTCCTCCAGCGTCACGGCCAGGAACACCTGCGACCGCGCGGCAGGCCCTGCCTGCACGTTGGCCTTGGCGAGCGCGGTCAGCGCGGCGACTCCATCGGCATTGTCGACCGCGCCGTTGCAGATGTCGTCGCCGGTCTTGTCGGGCGTGCAGCGGCCCAGGTGATCCCAGTGTGCCGAGTAGAGCACGTACTCGTCCGGCCTGTTCTTGCCGGGCAAGATGCCGACGACGTTGTGCGATGTTGACTTGCGGATCGCGTTGTCGAACGAGACGTTCGCCTTGAGGTTCAGCGGCACCGGCTTGAAGCCTTTGGTCTGCGCTGCCCTGGTCAAGGTGGCGAGGTCCTTGCCGGCGGCGGCGAGGATCTTTTCGGCGACATCCTTCTGCACCCAGGCATTGACCTGGGTCTGGTCCATCGCGTCGTTCTTGGTCTGGACGTAGTACTGCGCGCCGGTCCAGCTGGAGTTGACGACGTTCCATCCGTATGCGGCCGGGAACGTGTCGTGGACGATGATCGCTCCGGCTGCGCCCTGACGAGCGGCTTCCTCGAACTTGTAGGTCCAGCGGCCGTAGTAGGTCATCCGCCGGCCCTTGAAGAGGCCTTGCTCGCCGTCCGTCGCGTAGTCGGGGTCGTTGACCAGGATGACCGCGGTCTTGCCCTTCATGTCCACGCCGGCGTAGTCGTTCCAGCCCAGCTCGGGCGCAACCACGCCGTAGCCGACGAAGACCAATGGGCTGTCTTTCAGCTTGGTCTTGGGCGTCACGCGATAGCTGGCGCCGACCCACTGGTCGCCGAAGCTGAAGCTGAGCGGCGTCTTACTTCCGGTGATCGTCAGCGGGCTTTGGTTCTTGCCCTCGATCTCTACCGTAGGCACGTCCTGCAGCCACTGGCCCTTGTTGCCGGGCTGCAGGCCTGCCGCCTTGAACTGGCTGACGATGTAGTCGAGCACCTTGGGCTCGGTCGCGGTGCTGGGCGCGCGGCCTTCGAAGTCGTCGGCGGACAGGCGCTTGGTAATCTGCTTCATCAGGTCGAGCGAGATCGGCGTCGGCGCGGCAGCGGCCTCTAGTGTGTCTGCCGGTGGCGGCAACGCAGTGCCGGCCTTGAAGAGCGGCTTGGCTGACAGCGGCGCTGCCAGAGCCAGCAGGACCACACAGGAAAGCAGCGGCTTTTTCGCGAGTTGTGAGCTGTTCATGCGACGAGTGGTGCCAGAGGTCTCCTTCTCACACAAGCTGCGGCCGTCCCCGAACTTCGTCATTCTCGTGAAGGCGGAAATGACGAGGCGGGGGGTTGGCTTGGTGCGTGACCCTGCAAAGCGCTGACACTTGCCCCCGCAAAGCCAAGCCCCCATGCACGCGAGCATGAGTCAGCTCTCCAGCTTCGACTGGCCCGGCGCCATCGCGCGGGCTCATGCCCACGCCCCGTATCTGTCGCGCGGGCTCGATCGCTTGCCGGAGCTGAGCGAACTGCTCGCCCAAGGTCGGGGTGAGGAGGCACTCGCCTGGGCGCGCCGGGCGGGTGAGGGCGCACCGGACACAGGCGTTGCGCTCAGGCGCGAGAAGCAGGCGCTCGCGCTGGCGCTCGCCATCGGCGACCTGGCCGGTGCCTTTCCGCTGCTCCAGGTCACCGGCACGCTCTCGGATTTTGCCGACCGGGCGCTCGATGCCGCGATCGTGGCAGGCATCCGCCGCCGTGCGCCCGACTTCGATCCCACGGAGCAGAGCCCCGGCTTCTTCGCGCTGACCTTGGGCAAGCACGGCGCGCGCGAGTTGAACTACAGCTCCGACATCGACCCGATCCTGCTCTACGACCCGGCGCTGCTGCCCCGTCGCGAGCGCGACGAACCAGGTGAGGCGGCCCAGCGCGTGGCGCGCAGCGTGGTGGAGATCCTCTCCAACGTCACCGCCGAGGGATATGTCTTCCGCGTCGACTTGCGGCTGCGGCCCGCCTCCGAGGTCAGCCCGCTGGCGATTTCGGCCGACGCGGCGCTGACGCATTACGAGACCTCCGCGCTCGCCTGGGAGCGCGCCGCGTTCATCCGTGCCCGGGCGTGCGCCGGCGACCTGGAGGCCGGACGCCAGTTCCTCACCGCAATCCGCCCGTTCGTGTGGCGCCGCAGCCTCGATTTCGGCGCCATCGACGAGATCGGCCGCCTCACGGCACAGATCCGCGCCAGCACGCGCGGGAAAGCGGAGGCGGGCCCCGGCTTCGACCTCAAGAAAGGCCGCGGCGGCATCCGGGAGGTCGAGTTCTACGCCCAAGTCCACCAGCTGATCCACGGCGGCCGCAACCCCGCGCTGCGCCTGCGCGGCACGCGCGAGACGCTCGATGCGCTGGCCGCTGCCGGGCTGATCGGCGCCGACGAAGCCACGTTGCTGGGCGAGAGCTACGACCGGCTGCGCGTGATCGAGCACCGCCTGCAGATGGTGCAGGACCAGCAGACCCATGCCTTGCCGGCCACGCCCGAAGCGCTGGACAACGTCGCCCGTCTCGATGGCGTGCCGAGCGGCGAGGCGCTGGTCGCCGAAGTGGCTGCGATCACCGCGCGGGTCGGTGATCTCTACGACGGCCTCATCCCAACGCAGCCTGCCGGATCGCGCGGGTCGAGCACGCCGGTCGAAGCCCTGCCCGACATGCTGGAGCGACTGGGCTTCGCCGATCCCGCCGCGACTGCCGAGCGTATCGACAGCTGGACCAGCGGCCGCATGCGCGCGCTGCGGTCCGACGCTGCGCGCGCCGCCTTCGAGGCGATCCGCGCCGACTTGCTCGCTGCCCTTGCCGCCTCACCTGAGCCGGCTAGCGCGCTCGCCCGGTGGGAGCGCCTGCTGGAGAACCTGCCCAGCGCGATCAACCTGTTCCGCCTGCTGGAGGCGCGGCCGGGCCTCACCGTGCGGCTGGCGCGCATCCTCGGGCTCGCGCCGCCGCTCGCCGATGCGCTGGCGCGGCGGGCGGACTTGCTCGACCCACTGATCGACGCCAGCGCGC
Organism: Novosphingobium sp. 9U; assembly: GCF_902506425.1. NCBI lineage: Bacteria > Pseudomonadati > Pseudomonadota > Alphaproteobacteria > Sphingomonadales > Sphingomonadaceae > Novosphingobium > Novosphingobium sp. 9U. The sequence continues at coordinate 2,047,370 of NZ_LR732469.1, forward strand.
TCGACTTGCCGGGCGATGTTCCGGCACTGATCGACGAATTCTCCCGCTTCGAGGCGGACGACGATTATCAGCGCATCCTCGATGCGGTGCGCCGGCGCGTGGGCGAGTGGCGGTTCGCTCTGGGCGTCCAGTTGATCGAGGGGACGCGCGATCCGATCGCCATCGGCGCCGCGCTCTCGCGTGTAGCCGAGGCTGCCTGCCATGTCCTGACCGACGCAGCGATCGCCGATTTCCGCCGCGTGCATGGCGTGATCCCGGACAGCGAGTTCCTGATCCTGGCGCTCGGCCGCTTCGGCGGCGGGGTCCTCACCCACGCGTCCGACCTCGACGTCGTGTTCCTGTTCACCGGCGACTTCGCGCGCGAATCCGATGGTCCGAGGCCGATCGGCGGCACGCTCTACTATAATCGTCTGTGCCAGCGGGTGATCGCCGCGCTCTCCGCGCCCACCGCGCAAGGGGCCTTGTTCGAGGTCGACACCCGGCTGCGGCCGTCAGGATCGCAAGGTCCGCCAGCCGCCAGCGTCGACAGCTTCGAGCGCTACCAGCGCGAGCAGGCTTGGACCTGGGAGCACATGGCGCTGGTGCGGGCGCGCCCGGTCTATGGCTCTCCGGCCGCGCGCGATGAGCTGGATCATGCGGTCCGCACCGTGCTCGCCATGCCGCGCGACCCCGAGCAGCTGCGCCGCGACGTGCTGGAGATGCGGGCGACCATGGCGAGCCACAAGCCACCCCGGGGCCCGCTCGACATCAAGCTGGCGCGCGGCGGGCTCGTGGATCTGGAGTTTACCGTGCATTTCCTGCAGCTGCGCGACCACGTCGGCCTCGACCCGGACCTGGGCCGCGCCGTGGCCGCCCTGGTCGATGCGGGCCTGGTATCGGCAGAACTCGCCGCCGCGCAAGTGACGCTCACCGGCTTCCTGGTCGCGGCACGATTGCTGGCGCCCGATTCGCAGCTTCCGCCCGAGGCGGGGCGCGAGGCTCTTGCGCGCAGCTGCGGTTGCGACGATTGGAACGCGGTCATGGCCGGACTGGCCCAGGCTCGCGGCGTGGTCGCACAAGCCTGGCGGGCCGCGTTCGGCGAGGAATTGGAGATCGCATCATGAGCAAGCCCGGCATCGGCGACGCCTTCCCCGACATCGCCTTGGAGACGCCCGAAGGCGGGACGGTGAAACCGTCCCAGTTCGCCGGCAAGCCGCTGGTGGTGTTTTTCTACCCGAAGGACGACACGCCCGGCTGCACCACCGAGAACATCGACTTCACCGCCTTGAAGCCCGAGTTCGACAAGGCCGGGGTGGCGCTGCTGGGCGTCAGCAAGGACCCGCCCGCCAAGCACGCCAAGTTCATCGCCAAGCACGAGCTGGCAGTGGCGCTGGCCAGCGACGCGGCCGAGAACGGCCTCTCCGATACGCTGGGCATCTGGACCGAGAAGCAGAACTACGGGCGCACCTATATGGGGATGGTGCGCACGACCTACCTCCTCGATGCGCAGGGCAGGATCGCCAAGGTGTGGGACAAGGTGAAGGTGAAGGGCCACGCGCAGGCCGTGCTGGAGGCGGCGCGAGAGCTCGGCGCTTGAAGGATCAAGCCATCTTCCCCTCCCCCCTTCAGGGGGGAGGCCGGGAGGGGGATGTACCCACGCCAGCGCCGACGCGAGAACTGGCGGCCTCGCTCCCCTACCGCCAACCCCTCCCCGCCGGGGAAGGGGGCACAAGCGTGTCCGCCGCGATCCGCGCTGCGCTGCTGACCTTTGAGCCGCGCGCGAAGGTCATGGCCGCGCGCAAGGTCGCTCGCGAATGGCGACTGGGGCGGCTGGCGTTCGACTTCGACGTCGCCATGCCGCACGAGCCGGCGCGGCCCCTCGCCCCAGAACTGCTGCCGCCCAACTGCATGCCTAAGCGCGGCAAGGCCGGCTCCGAGCGGGGACGCGTCGCGCTCTGGCACGCGGTGGCGCACATCGAATTCGTCGCGATCGACTTGGCGCTCGACATGGCGGGCCGCTTCGGGGCCGAGATGGGCGCCGAGTTCGTCTCCGACTTCCTGGCGGTTGCCGCCGAAGAAGCGATGCACTTCGCCCTGATCGATCGGCACTTGGCGAGCATGGGCAGCTTCTACGGCGCGCTGCCGGCGCATGCGGGACTTTGGGAAGCGGCCGACGAGACCCGCCACGATGTGGCCGCCAGGCTAGCCGTCGTGCCGATGGTGCTGGAGGCGCGCGGGCTGGATGTGACCCCCGCCATGCTGGACAGGGTTAAGGCCAGCGGCGATAAGATCGGCGCAAGATTGCTGAACCGGATCCTTGACGATGAAATTCGCCACGTCCGAACGGGTGTAAAGCACTTCGTCACATGCGCCGAGAACAGCGGTCACGCTCCTGATTCCCTCTGGAAATCCTTGGTTCAGCGGCACTTCCACGGGCAAATCAAAAAACCGTTCAACGACTCGGCGCGGCGATCAGCCGGTTTACCGCTCGAATGGGTCTCCGGTCTTGTTCCATTAAGAACTTCGGTCATAACCCAACCTCGTGAGGCGGCGGGGGGTATCCGACCATCTCCAACATAAGGCCGGTAGCATTCGTGCTGTGCGGACAAGTGAAACACGCCAAGCCGTAATAACGGCATGGCGGAAATAAGGTAATGCGAGTGGTCGTGACGCATTCTTTCGCCGGGTTCCGCATCGTTTCTGGTGTCCTGGCTGCAGCTTCTCTTTTCGTTTCCGGGCAGTCGGCTTTCGCCAATGCCGCCAACACCGACATCTCTGCTCCACTGCGTGCTGCCCAAGGCGCCGAGAAGAGCGTGAGCGGTGGCGAGGACGAACAGTTCCGCAAGCTGTTCAGCTCGTGGCAGAATTTCGAGAGCACCGGCAACGCCGGACTCGCCGCTTCGGTCGGCAAGTCGCCCCTCTCGGCTTCGGCGCGCGCCGCCGCCGGCATCAGCGGCCCGGTCTCGATCCCTTCGCGCACCCCGCTGAACGGCCTGACCCTGACCAGCAGCTACGGCATGCGCGTTCACCCGGTGCTCGGCGGCATGCGCGCCCACAAGGGCGTCGATCTTTCGGCTCCGGTCGGCACGCCGATCTACGCGACCGCTGATGGCGTTGTCGGCAAGGCATCGTGGTTCGGCGGCTACGGCCTCTACGTCCAACTCGAGCATGGCAACAACCTCGAGACCCGCTACGGCCACATGTCGCGGCTGAACGTCGCCGAGGGCCAGCACATCCACAAGGGTGATGTCGTCGGCTATGTCGGCACCACCGGCCGTTCGACCGGCCCGCACCTCCACTACGAAGTCCGCGTCGATGGCGTGGCCGTGAACCCCATTCCCTACATGCAGTCCGACCGCGTTTCGCTCGCTGCCGCGGGCAAGTAGGCGCTGCACTGCCGAGCCGGTTCCCCCCGGCTCCTGATCGGTTGGAGAGGAGGAAAAGGCGGCTGCAAGGCCGCCTTTTCTGATTCGGGGAAGCGGCTCACCCCTCGCTTTCGCTCGACATCGCCCGTGATTGTCGCTCATGCTGATCGGCGACGATGTATACACGCCGAGAATGGCGGGACTTTCGACGGGCGGGAGAGCCGATGACCGAACGCAAGGGCGCCTTTGCTGCCGCGGAGTGGCGAGATCATGGCGCGATGATGCCCGCCTGCTTCATCGGCATCATGCTGATCGCTGTGCCCTCCTATGTCTTAGGCGCGATGATCCATCCGTTGGAGCAGCAGTTCGGCTGGTCGCGCGCGCAGATCACGGCCGGGCCGATGATCCCGGCGCTCACCGCGATCTTCGTGGCCCCGCTTGTCGGCATGGAGATCGATCGCCGTGGCCCGCGGCGCATCGCCCTTGTTGGCGTGCCGCTGTTCAGCGCCGCCCTCGCGCTGATGGCGCTGGCCGGCCCCGGTATCGCCGGCTGGTGGGCGCTCTACGGACTGCTCGGTCTTGCCAGCATGCTGATCTTCCCGATGGTCTGGACCGCGGGCATCAACCGCAACTTCGTGCGCAACCGCGGCCTGGCGCTTGCCATCGCGCTGTCGGGTACGGGTGCGACGGCAGCGGTGTTCCCTGCGATCACCACGGCGCTGCTGGAGAGCTACGGCTGGCGCAGTGCCTACCTCGGCATCGGGCTGCTCTGCTTTGCCCTCGCCTTCCCTCTCACGTGGTTTCTGTTCAAGCCGGGCGGCTCTCGAGGCGCAGATGCTGAGGCGGCGACCACCGCCGAGCGCGCCGAACGGCGGGCGCAACTGCGATCGGGCGGCTTCCTGCGCCTTGCCGCCGCCGCGATCGTCTACTCGATGGCACTGGCGTCGCTCACCAGCAACTCGGTGCCGATACTGCTGGCCGAAGGCTTCGACGCGATGACGGCGGCGACGACCGCCGGCACCATGGGCCTGGGCACGATCACCGGCCGGCTTGCGGGCGGCTGGCTGCTGGACCGCTTCGACGGCCGCTACGTCGCCGCGGGAAGCGTAATCGCGCCTTGCATCAGCGCGCTGATCTTCCTCGCCACGCAAGGATCGCATCCCGGCGCAATGGCGGCATGCCTGGTGCTGGGGCTTGCCGCCGGCGCGGAATACGACGCCTGCGCCTATCTCACCGCGCGCTACTTCGGAGTGCGCAACTTCGGCACCCTGTTCGGCATGATCGCTGCGCTTACCGTGCTTGCCGCCACCACGGGGCCGCTGCTGGCGAACCTCGTGTTCGACAGCGCGCGCAGCTACGATCCGGTGTTCTGGGGGCTGCTGCCCTGCTTCGGGCTTTCGGCCGTGCTGTTCCTGGCGCTGGGGCCTTACCCGGACGAGAGCGCGACCCCAACCTGATCTCCGTTACAGCCGCGCGCCCGCCAGCATCTGCAGCGAGGCGGAGAAGTAGTCCGAATCGAGCTGCACCGGCGGCGGTGAGCCGGTTAGGCGGGCAACGATCGCGGCGCCTCCGCTCGACAGCGCATAAGGCGCCTCTTCGCCGGTGACGACGTCGATCCAGGCCGGCACCGGTCGGCGCTGGCTCAGGACCGCGCCCCACCACGCCGCGACATCGCTCGTCAGCGCCTTGCGTCCGCCCATCAGCGCATAGAGCGGCACGCGGATGGCGTCGTATCCAAAGCGCGCCGGCTTGTCGCGCGCGGGTGCCACCGCAGCGGGACCGGTCACGGCCACCCAGTCGCACGGCAGGTGTAGCGGCCCGAAGCGAGCCTGGCGCAGCAGCGCCTCGCCGCTGGAGATCACGCCGCTCCAAGTCGCCGTGCCGTCGAGCCGGGCGAAGGTGTCGAGCGCGGGCCACACGTAGTACGAAGGGTTGACCGTGACCTCCGCAGCGCTCGCGAAACCCGCTCGTCCCGGCAGGAGCAGCTGGCGACCGAACCGTTCGGCCACGCAGTCGCGCCGGATCGCGGCGCGGATGGCCGCGGAGCGTTCGAGATAAGCACTGGTCTTCCACCGCTCGCCCGCCAGCGCCAGGGCCCAGGCGATCAGCATGTCACCATCGGTGGCGTTGTTGGGATCGCCCACCGGCTTCGCCTGCCGTGGATCGTAGCGCCACGCGTAGAGATCGTCGCCGCCCAGCGTCGCTTCGGTCCAGCGCAGCATGGCGGCAAAAGCCTCGCGGTCCTCGGACAGCGCGGCCAGGATCATGCCGTAGCCCTGCCCTTCGGAGTGGCTGATGCCGCCATTGCCGGTGTCGACGATGCGACCCGAGCGATCGAGGAAGCGCTGGCGATAGATCCGCCACCAGCCACCGGCCGGCTCGGCATAGCTCTGCACGCCGGTGCTGCAGGCGGCCGCGGTCAGCGCGACCACCAGGCCGAGCGAGAACTTGCGCCGATCAACGACCATGTCGCAGCTCTACCGTATCGCCCTTCCACTCTGCGCGCGTGTGCAGCGTCGGCCCGCTGCCGAGCTTGCGGAACCAAGTGTCGTAGGCACCCTCCAGGACGGCGAGCAGCATGCCCAGCCACGGCCCGCTCGGCACGTGTTCGGGCGCAGGCGGCGCATCGCGGTGGTGGACGACGATGGCGTCACGCTCGATGGCGACTTCCGCCTCGCCCCAGCCCATCGCGCTCCAGAACGCATTGACCCGCCAAGCAAGCTGCGACGCGTCCTCGACCCCCTCGAGCGTCTCTGCCGCGGCGATGCGGCGGCCGATCGCGAGATAGAATCCGCGACGCTGGGGGGCAGGCACGGTCTCGGCCAGCTCCGCCGCGAGCGCCGCCACTAGCGGTGCGAACGAGGCGCGCGGCGTCGCCGGCGCAGCCGTGGAGGAGCCGAACATCTGGTGCAATGGATCGAACTTCATGGCGTCGTCCCAAAGGTCTGGCGCACGCCGAGCGTCGAGCGAAACTCGTCGTAGCTGCCGAAGGTGTTGTAGCTGGCCTCGCCGCCGACGCGGGTGTTCGGGCCGACGCGGTAATAGAGCGAGGCATCGGCCGCGACCGCGAAGCCGGTCTTGCTGATGCTGTCGTAGGTGGCGCGCACGTCGCGATTCAGCACTTTCAAGCGGTCGAGCTCTGCCTGGGCAGCGGCGTCGGTCGGGTAGAGCGGCACCTCGTCCTGGCTGTAGCTCTGATAGCCGGGCGTGACCGAGGCCTTCAGCTCCAGCGACTGCGTGTTCATCGCGTAGCTGATCGGGAAGCTGACGCTGAGGAAGTCCTGCGGGCTGAAGTAACCGCCGTGACCGTAAGTGAAGTAGTTCTGGCTGTTGTCGTACTTCTGGTAATTGACGTTGAGGCCCGCGGTCAGGCGCGACTGTGCGGTCTGCAGCAGCCGCAGGTAGCCGCCGACATTCGCTTCGATCCCGTCGTTCTTGCGCACGTTCTCACCGCGATAGCGGTTGTAGCGGCCTTCCGCGTAGAAGCCGTTGCCGTTGCTGTCGTACGAGAAGCCGGCGCCACCGCCGGTGCGCATGACCTGTCCCCAGCGTTCGCCCGTCACCGGGTCGCGAGTGCCGGCGTATGAGACCACGCTGTCGGTCACCGGCTTGCGCTCCACCCAGGCGCGGATGCGCGAGCTCTCGCCGAGCTTGGGCGAGACTTCGGCGCGGCCGGTGAGCTTGGTCTTGCCCATGCCGATCGGGGTGGTGCCGACCTCTGCCTTCACCGCATTGCTCTCGTAGCCGATCGCAGGCGCTAGGCCTGATTCGTGCTGCGTGGCGGCTTCGACCAGGGGCGAAGGCAGTTCATCGACGATCGCCTGCGCTTCGGGTGTGCCGTTGCGGCCGAAGCGGGCGAGACCGGAGCCGGTCGGACGGCCGGCGTCGATCACCACCGCTTCCCCACTGATGTAAGCGCGACCGCTGAGCACGTTGGTCGAGAGCTTGGCGTTGCCCTTGATCTCGCTCAATTTGCTGAGGCCCTTCTCCCCCGAGCGCGCGCGGAACGAAGTGCTGACATCGGCGCGGGGGCCCGCACCTTCGGAAAGCTGCGAGATGTCGGACTGGATCTGCGCGAGCACCGGGTCGGCGGGATACCCGCTCGCGGGCACGCCCGAGCCGGCCTGCGTGTCGTAAGCTTGGGCGGGATAGCCCTGCGGCGCGGGATAGCCTTGCTGCGGGTACGCCTGCTGAGGATATTGAGGCTGGGGATAGCTGGGCGCCGGATAGGCCTGCTGCGGATAGCTCTGCTGCGGGTAGCCTTGGACCGGATAGTTCTGGGCCGGGTAAATCTGGGTCGGGTAATTTTGGACCGGAGCGGAATAGGCGGGCGCCTGGTAACTCTGCGCCACGTAAGTGTCGGCCGGGTAAGCGGCGGGCATGATCTGACCTCCATCGGGCGCGTAGGATGCGGGCGTGAACTGACCCGGTGCGTTTTGGCCGGGCGCTATGGCCGCGCCGCCCGCATAGCTCTGTGGCTGGTAGCTCGGCTGCGGATAGCTCGATTGCGGGTTGGGCTGCTGCGGCAGACGCGAACCGCCACCCAGCGCGAACGGGTTGATCGGGGTCGGAGCCATTGGCGCCGCCTGGTTGCGGAACGGGTTGGCGCCGGCAGCACCCGCGGGCGCTCCGCCCATGCCGGCGAACGGATTGCCGCCCGCGGCCAGCCCCGCACCCGAGTAGAGCGAGCGCGCGTCCTTCAGCAGGCGCACCGCGCCACGCTCGTCGCCGCGAGCGCGTTCGACCTGCGCCAGCGAGAGCCGGACCTGGTAGTCCTGCGGGTAGAGCTTCAGCACATCGTTCTGCGCGCGCTCCGACAGCGCATTGTCGCCCGCTGCCTGCGCAGATGCGGCGAGACCGAGCAGCGCATCCTTGTCGCGCGGGTTGCGGCCCAGCACCAGCTGGTAGGTCTGCGCTGCGCGCGCCGCCATGCCGCCCGCTTGGTAGAGCCGGCCGAGCGCCGAAAGGATCTGCGGATTGTCCGGCGCGGCATTGTACGCCGATTGGAGCATGTCGAAGGCCGTCGCGTATTGCCCTGCCAGGCGCGCGCGGTCAGCCTGCGCGACCGAGAGCGTCGCACCCATGCGAGCATAGGCGCGCTGGCCTTCGGGACCGTTGCCGACGACTTGGCTGGCGCGCTGCAGCGCCATTTGCGCCAGGTCCTCGCGCCCGGTGCGGGTCAGCACGCCGATGACACCGGCGTAGCCGTCCATGTCTAGCCGGCCTGAATCAATGGCGGTCTGCGCCAGCGACACCGCCGCGCCCTGGTCGCCCATGTCGATAAGCGCGTCGGCGATCGCCGGCAGCTTGGCGGAGGGCACCGCCTCCATCTGGCCGAGCTGGCGCAGCACGTTGACGGCCTGCCCCTGCTGGCCGGCCGCCGCCAGTTGCTTGGTGCGCGCGATCGCGGCATCGACCTTCACGCCGATTGCAAAGCTGCGCATCGGCGCGGTGCGCTGCGTATCGGGGATCATGCCCATCAGCCGGTCGGCCTCGGCCGTGCGGCCAAGATCGTTGTTGAGGAGCGCTGCGGCATAAGTCGTGTCGGAGCTGCCGGTGCTGGCCAGGGCGCGCAGCAAGCCCTCCGCATCCGACATGCGCCCCCGCTTCACCAGATAGCGGGCGAACTCATAGCGAATCCAGGGATCGTTGCGGTCGAGCAGCAGGCCGTTCTGGAACTCGCGCTCCGCGTTGAAGTCGTCGCCACGCTCGGCCGCCGCGAGTGCCCGGCCGCGCGCGGCGCGCGATTGCAGGCGTGCATCGTCCTGCGCGCCGCCTTGCAGTGCCTGACGATAGAAGTCCGCCGAATCGGCGTAGCGGCCCTGCTTGTCGTAGATGTCGCCCAGCAGCTCAAGCGCTGGGGCGGGCTCTGGGTAGCCCGAGCGCACGAGCTGTTCGGCTTGGGCCTGTGCATCGTCGAGGCGGCCTTGCGCAAGCAACTCACGGGCCTGGCCGATGCCGGCGAAGAACCGAGCGGCGGCAAGGCCGCTTGCCCACTGCGACGCCTTGCCCAAGCCCGAGGCCTGCTGGAGGAGATCCGCGGCTTCGGCGAAGCGCTGCTGGCGCAGCCGGACGAGACCGAGACCGCCCAGTGCCTCGGGATCGCGGCGGTTGGCGGCAAGCGCCTTGTTGAACTGCGCGGCGGCCGCAACCAGGCTACCGCTGTTGAGCGCACCATAGCCGGCGACCCGAGCCTGCCCGGCCCGCACAGATGCAGGCGGTGTCGGAGTGGGAGCCGGCTTGGCGGCTGCGGTCTTCACCGGCGGCTTGGCGGCAGGTTTTGCCTCTACACGCGCGGGAGCGGGCGCCGGCTTGGCCGCAGGCGTCGCGCGCGGCTTCGCAGCAGCTTGGGGCTTCGGGGCCGGCTGCGCCTTCGCCGGAGCAGCAGCGGCAGCAGCCTTGGCGCCTGGATCGAGCGCACGTGCGCGGCGCATCGCCTGCTCGGCCAGGTCCTCGCGCCCCTTGGAGCGCCAGTACTGCGCCTGCTTCACCAGCGCGTCGACGGCGGGGCTCGCCGCTAGCACAGGTCCGGCGCCGGCGGTGGAGACGAGCAGCGCTGCTATCGCCAAGCGCAAGCTGGAATGCCGAGCCATCAGTGCAGGTCCTTTTCGCCCAGGCGGCGCGCGGCGTGGTTGCGGAAGTAGAAGTAGGCCGGGCTGGCGAGGATCGCGGCGAGCAGCACCGTGAACAGACCCATGAGGAACGGCCGCTGGCTGAACCAGTAGGCCGCCTTCATCCACAACGGCAGCGTGCCCACCCAATAGGTCTGGCCCACCGCGAAGCTGGTCATGCCCTCGCCCGAGGTGACCGAGAGATCGCCCTGGATGGAGGCGTTGATCTTCTCGTCCGCCATGCCGTCGACCAGCATCGGCAAGTTCGCACCGTTGTCCGCCAGCAGCGCAACGACGGTGCGCTTCGATGCGAAGGGAGAGCGAAAGCTGACGATGCCGGAGAAGTCGCGCGAACCGTAGACCACCGGCTCCGCATCCGACGGATTGTCGGACTTCATGCCGCCGAACAGCGCCTCGACGTATTGAAGCGGCGAGCGTTCGGCGACGTGGAGGACGCCATCGTTGTAAGTCAGCGGTGCGTTCTCGAACAGCGTCGAGGCGCCCGCCATGGCGCTGCTGCCGATCACCAGGACATCACGGTCCGCCAGTTCGGCCGGGACGATCTCCGACGACACGGTGACGCCGGTTGCCGGCACGCCGGTCGCATCGCCGAAGCGGCCCATCAGCATCAGGAACGCGCTGACGGAGGCCGGCGACGGGTCCTTGGCCATCAGCACCGTGGTCTCGGACAAGTCGGGCCGCACCGTGAACGGGAAGCCGGCGCCGGCGAAGGTCGCCAGGTCGGGCATCGTGATGCCGTGATAGGCGCTGGTGAGGTCGATGGTGCTGTTGGGATCGAGGGAGACGCGCACATTGTCGGGCAGCGTGCCCGTGCACTTCTTCTTGTCGGCGATGATCAGGTTGTAGTCGAAGGTCAGCTCGTTGGAACCGAACAGGTTGTAGCGCGGCAGCACGACGCCTGCGTCCGAGTCCGAGCTGCGCGCAGCCGAGCCGGAGAACCAGTCCCGCCACCACGAACCCGCAATCGGCAGCGTCTTCAGGTACTGGCCGTTCAGCGAGACATCGAGCCGCGAGGCCCGCTTGTCGAGCCACTGCGCCACCGGATAACGGTAGCCCAGGTTCAGCTTGCCGCCCTGGCGTGGCCAGAAGAACAAGTCAGGCGCCACGCGGAAGCGCGCGGTCAGCGGTCCCGGCGGCAGGCCCAGGCCTTGCAGCTCGTACGGCTGCATGATGTCACCCAGCTTCACCGCATGATCGGTCGGAATCCAGCGCGGCGCACCGTAAGCCGGGTAAGTCGGGATGCGCACGCCATCGAAGTTCATGCGCGCGCCGCCGAACACGCCGCGCCCGGTCGAAACCGCGGCCGCAGCCAGGCTCAGCTCGCGCGGGTCGCGGCCCATGATCACGAGCAGCATGCCCAGCGGATCGCGCGGGTTCTGCACCACGGCCGCGGAAGGCCCGTCGGGGTTGAGGTCGAGCCCGGGGATCTGCGCGCCCTGGGTCAGGAACACGATTGCATTGCCGGTCGGCAGCGAGCCGTTGTAGCGCGGCGGGAACGCGAAGCCGCGATAGCTCGACAGGCTGCCCATCCACGAGGCCACGCTCGCGGCGGCTTCCAGCTCACGCCCGTGCGGCTGGCCGGCGAAGACGAACGGCAGGTTCAGCGGCTTGTTGTCGCCCTTCTCGAAGAACGGTCCGGGCAGACGCGCGAGGTCGGGCTTGAAGGGCAGGCGCTGGAGTCGAAGGTCCATCCAGGTGCGGGTGTTGCTGACATTGGCCCAGAGCGAGGAATGGAACGGATCCTCGCAATCACGCGCATAGTGGCCGATCAGGCGCAAGTTCAGCTGGTTGTCGCCCGGCAGGAACAGCGCCGGATTGATCGGCACGGTGAAGGTCATGCCGCCCGCATTGGCGCGGGTCAGCGGGATCGTCTGCACCACCTCGCCGTTGAGGATGACGACCAGTTGGCTTAGGTCATCCAGCATCGCCGGGGACCACGCCGTCTGAATCGTGATCGAGGCACTGGTGACCACGCGGTCCTGGCGCAGGCCGAAGGGGATGCCGATCTCGCCATGCGTGCCCTGCAGGCGCACCGGCTGCTTGATCCTCAGATCTTTCAGGCTCAGGCGCCGCACCACGTCGGCCCCGGCCGCGGGCGGCGCATCCAGGACGGTCGCTGCGAGCAGCTGCGATGCGGAGCCCAGGCCGACGAGCCCGACCAGCAGCGCCGCCGCGATCGCCGCCGCCTTCGACAGTGCCCCAGCCTTGTCGTCACCCTTACCCGGCTTGGGCCCCTCGTACTTGCGGATCTTCTTTAGCTCGGCGCGGTTGAGCCGAAGCATGCGCTTCAAGGTGACGAGGTCGACCACGATGATGTCCTTGATGGAGCTGATGCCGCTGACGGTCGCGTGCTGACCGACCGGCTGCCAGGCGTCGGCACGGCCCATGACTGCGCGCACCAGGTGGCGGCCGGCCATGACGTCGAGCTTGAGAAAGCGCACAAAGGAGTCCTCGCCGGCAGTGCGCACGGTCTCGACCGGGATCGCCAGCGTCTCGTCGCCCATGGCCATGGTCAGGTGAACCACGTCGCGCTCGCGCACGGGCAGTTCCTTGGGCAGCTCCAGCGCGGCGCCGCCCATCGAGATGTCGATGGTGTGCGCAGGCACGACATGGCCCGAGGCGAGATGCGCGGTGACCGGCAGGCGCACCGGGATGCGGATGTCCTGGCGAGTCTGGCGCGTCTCGCGCGCGACCGAGACGGCGGCGATAAGGATGATCAGGCTGAAGGTCGCCCAGGCGACGTTCAGCACCAACGTGTCGGTCTGAATGTTGAACAAGTGGGGGAAGAACACGCGCTTGACCACCGCCAGGCCAATGCCGAACGCCATCAGGCCGATGCAGATGAGGTGCGGGCGCACAACCGCCCAGTCGAAGTAAGTGCGGTCGAGCAGGTCGCCCTTGTCGGTGACGTTGAACTTGCCCTTGCGCGGCTGGAACCAGGTCATGACCGTCGGCTTCACGAGGTGGAAGGCCAGAATCGTCTCGTAGACCTCACCCCAGAACGGGCGGCGATCACCGCCTTGCGTGCGCTCGTTGGCAACAGAGGAGCAGAACAAGTGCGGCGCGGCGTAGGCGAAGATCAGCCCGGCGCTCGCCTGGATGATGTTCTGGCCGAAGATCAGGTAGGCGAGCGGGCTGGTCAGGAAGACGATGCGCGGCAGCGGATACTGGAAGTGCAGCATCGCGTTCAGGTAACAAAGCCGCTGCTGCCAGGTCAGGCCCTTGCCCTTCAGCGGATTGTCGATGCGCATGATCTGCGTCATTCCGCGCGCCCAGCGGATGCGCTGGCCGACGTGGAGCACCAGGCGCTCTGTCGCGAGCCCGGCGGACAAGCGCGCGCTGATATAGGCGGTGTTCCAGCCCATGCGCTGCAGCTTCAAGGCGGTGTGCGCGTCCTCAGTCACCGTCTCGCCGGCGAAGCCGTTGGTCATCGCCAGCGCATCGCGGCGGATGATTGCGCACGAACCGCAGAAGAAGGTGGCGTTCCAAAGATCGTTGCCGCCCTGGACGGCGCCGTAGAACAAGTCGCCCTCGCCCGGCATCTCGCCCATGGTGCTGGCGAGGTTCCGCTGCACCGGATCGGGCGAATACATATGGTGCGGCGTCTGCACCAAGGCGAGCTTCTGGTCCTTCTGAAACCAGGCGATGGTCAGCTGAAGGAAGGCGCGGGTCGGCACGTGGTCGCAGTCGAAGATGGCGATCAGCTCGCCCTCGGTCTTCTTCATCGCCGCGTTGAGGTTGCCCGCCTTGGCGTGCAGGTTGTTGTCGCGGGTAATGTAGCCGCAGCCCGCTTCCTTGGCGAAGGCGCGGAACTCCGGCCGCTTGCCGTCGTCCAGGATGAAGACCTGGTACTTGTCGGCAGGATAGTCGAGATCCATTGCCGCGAAGACCGTGTTGCGCACGATCTCCAGGCTCTCGTTGTAAGTCGGAATATAGATATCGACCGTGGGCCAGGTGTCCGGATCGCCCACGGGCTCGATCACCGGGCGGTTCAGCGGCCAGCTGGTCTGGAGAAAGCCCAGGATCAGGATGACCCAGGCATAAAGCTCCGCCAGGTACAGGCCGGTGCCGAACGCGAACTCGGGCAAGGTACCAAACGACAGCGTCTGGGTGGTGCGCCAGAAGATGTACCGGGTGGAGACCAGTACCGCGAGCAGGCCCAGCGCCATCGAGCCCTTCCGGCCCTTCCAGCGCTTGAGCACGGCAGCGCCGGCCATGACCATCAGCGCGAACATCCACTGCTCGAAGTTGCCGAGCGGCACGCTGATGACCAGCACCGCGATCAGGGCGATCGGCAGCACTGTCAGCGAGCGGGCGGTGAGCCAGGAGGGGCGCCGAAGAAGCTTCATGCCGCGCGGCTCGCACCAGGCTTGCCGATCGGAGCCGCGTCGGCAGCGGCAGCATCCTGCTCGGCCGTAGTAGCAGCGAGCCGCTCTTCGGCCAGGATCTTGCCGACCGCCTCGGCCGTCACGCGCGCATCGGCCAACGCGGCGCTGGCAGGTGCATAGCGCGACAGCAGCTGGAGCATGGCGAGCGCTTCGGGCACGGCCTGGTCGTTGCGGATCTTGCCGATCAGCCTCTCGCCCAACACCTCGCGCGCGAAGGCGGCGACATGGCGGGCGAGCTTGCGGGTCTCGTCCAGCTTGCCGATGACGTAGGTGTTGCGCAGCGCGCCCCAATCGCCTGCCTCGTCCAGCAGCTGCGGCAGCAATGCCAGGCAGTCGGGAGAGGCGGTCAGCGGGCACACGTGGACGGAGGCGTGTGCCATCAGCCGCCGCGCCAGCATGCGCTCGCCGGCCGGCACGTCGATCACCAGCGTGCGGTTGCTCGCCGGGCTGAGGAAGCCGGCGTCTTCCAGCCGTGGCAGGAAGTCGGCATCGTTCAGTGCGCGGGGCTCGCAGGTGAGGCTGATCCCGTTCACCAGCACCGACGCCTCGGCGAGCGAACCCATGGAAGGCAGGCGCTGCGCCGGTGGCAGTCCGAAGTGCAGCGGCGTCAGGTCGCTGGTGGACGTCGTCATCAGCGCGACATCGCCGCCGCCGACGCCAGCGACCCCGTCGGTGCCCTCCAGCTGCGACAGCCCCATGGCCAGGTGCGCGGCCAGGAACGTCGCGCCGACGCCGCCCTTGGGCGAATGACACAGCACCAGCGCCATCAGAGCTCTCCGCGCTCGTCGAGGTCGGACAGGCGGCGCAGCATCGCGCGCACGTCCTGACCCTGGCGCACTTGCTGCGGGGCGGATGCGCCCGCTTCGTAGCGATTGAACAGGTCGGCCAGCGATTCGCCCACAGCCAGGCTGCCCCCGCGGTCGCCCGACCCCGCCGGACGCGCCGCAGCGATCCCGGGTGCGCTGACCGGCTCGGCCGGACGCGGGTCCACCGCCTCGGCGACGGTTTCCTGCTGGAACACACGAGGATCCTTCAGCAGCGCCTCGAACAGCGGCCAAAGCTCCAGATCGCTGAACCTGTCAGCGAATTCTCTATAGGCGAAGTCACCGCGCCCCAGGCGGTCGAGCAAATTGCGGGCATCGGCTCGCATGATAGAACCTCCGTAATTCCCCGTATGTCTTGCAGGTAATGGTTAAGATCCGGTTCCCGACAGAGCCTAACGCCAGGGTCGGGTGAACTCCGGGACGTGCGCGAAGCGCGCTACGCTTTGGCTTGGAACCGCTAATCGCCGCGGTTCGCCGAGCTCATGACGGCAGGCCCGGCGCGACGTT
Organism: Novosphingobium sp. 9U; assembly: GCF_902506425.1. Classification (NCBI taxonomy): domain Bacteria; kingdom Pseudomonadati; phylum Pseudomonadota; class Alphaproteobacteria; order Sphingomonadales; family Sphingomonadaceae; genus Novosphingobium; species Novosphingobium sp. 9U. Next base: position 2,063,065 of record NZ_LR732469.1, read on the forward strand.
GGTTAATCCATTCGGCCGGATTGAAGCTAAAGGGGGACGGCCGCGTGGATCGAGGCGCGCAGTATCCTGCCGGTGACCGAGATGGCCCGGGCGTCAAGCCGCGACGCGAACTCCGTCACGCCCGGCACGCTTGACCTCGTAGAGGGCGTTGTCCGCGGCATCGAACAAGTGGCTCCGCGTCATGCCGGGCTGCAGTTGCGCCACCCCGCAACTGATCGAAGCACGGGCCTTGATGGCGCCTTCGTTTACCATGGGCACCCCGCGCAAGGCGGCAGCGATCCGCTCGCACGCGATACGGGCGGTGTCGACATCGCACCCGAACAGGATCGCGAACTCGTCGCCGCCCAGCCGGCCTACAAAGTCGGTTGTGCGCGTCCCGGCCTGCAACCGCTCGGCCACGGCTTCCAGCACCCGATCGCCGACAGCATGACCGAAGGTGTCGTTGATCGTCTTGAATCGATCGACGTCGATCAGGGCGAGCGTCAGCGGGCCGTGTCCATGCTCGATCGCGGTGGTGATGCGATGGCGGAAGCCCTTGCGATTGAGCACGCCGGTCAAGTCGTCGGTCTCGGCCATGATGGAGATCGCCACCTCGCGCGATTTGCGGATCGAGATGTCACGCAAGGTGATGACCATGCCGCTGCGGCGGTCGCCTTGGCTGACGATGCCGACCGATGCCTCCAGGGTGCGTTCGGGCATCCGGTCTGGGCTGAAATCGCAGGTGATCGCGTCATGTGTACCATGCGCGGCCGCGTCGGCGAACTGCAGCAAGGCCTGGCTCGTCAGCGATGCGACTTCATCTAGCGTGGAGCCGACGAATGCCTCGGGCTCGACACCGGTGAACTCCTTCAAGCGACCATCGGCCCAGCGGCAGGTCCCCGTCTCGTCGAAGCTGAGGATGCCCTCGGGCGCATTCGCAAGGATCTGCTGCAGCGCCTTGCGATGCTCGGCAAGCTCGGCAAGCGCATCCGCACGGGAGGCGACCGTCGCGGCCACCGGCAGCGCGGTGCACAAGATGACAGCGATGTAGATCTGGAAGTACAAGGACTGGAACACGGGTCCGTCCGTGATCAGCGCGATCGGGCCGACGCCGAAATACGTTGCGATCGCTCCTGCCCAAGCGACGATTGCCACGCCGGCGAACGTCCCCAGCCGGCCCAGCCGAAAAGCAACCAGCAGCAGTGAGGAGAGCGGCAGGAACAACAGGGGGTAACGCGTCTGGCTGAACACCGCGATCGTCAGCAGCGCGTGCGCGGCCATCAAGGCCATGGTCTCGGCGCGCTCGAGCCCGGTCTTCGCCCCAAAGCAGCGGCGATAGCTGCCGTCCAGAAGCGCCAGCATCACCGGCGTGCCGATCAGCAGTCCAATGGCATTGCTGGCGAACCAGCGCAAAAACGAGTCTTCGAACGGCACGCCATAGGCCAGCAACGAGACAAGCGAGCCCGCTATTGCTCCCATTCCGGGTGCGAGCAGGCCGGCGTATAAAAGGAATTCGCCGCTGGCCTTGGTGTCGCTCAGGAAGTCACGCCGGCCGGCAAACTTGCGTTCAATCAGGTAAGCCGCGAACAAGGCCTGCGCCATGTTGATGGCGCCGTAGAAAACAATGCCGACAGAAGCGCCTCTGCCGATCATGTTGGCCAGCAGATTGCCAATCCAGCCGCACAGCAGGACAGTGGGCCACATCGATCGCGGCGACTTGAGCAACAGCGCCAGGATCAGCGCATCGGCCGGCCAGACGGTGGCATGGTCATGACCACTGCTCGTCATCTCGATGGTGACGGTCGCCAGCACGCAGTACCCTACACCTGCTGCCAGACCGGCGCGGATGCCTGCTTCACTCGTCCTTGCGTCTACCATTCCGCTCATCGCGCTGGTGTTGGCACCGAGTGCTTAATTTTCCGCTTACCTTGTTAACATTCGTTGCTGGTCCGAAGGGCAATCACGCGGCGGCCACAAAGAAAAAGGGCCCGCGGTCACCCGCGAGCCCTCTTCGTAACGGTAGTTCTGGCGAAGCTTAGCGCTTCGAGAACTGGAAGCTGCGGCGTGCCTTGGCGCGGCCGTACTTCTTACGCTCGACGACGCGCGGGTCGCGGGTGAGGAAGCCGGCGGCCTTCACCGTGCTGCGCAGGGTCGGCTCGAACTTGCTGAGTGCCTGGGCGATGCCGTGCTTCACGGCGCCGGCCTGGCCCGACAGACCACCACCCTTGACGGTGGCGACGATGTCGTACTGGTCGACGCGATCGGTGATCTGGAAGGTCTGGGCGATCACCAGACGCAGAGTCGGACGCGCGAAGTACACGGCCTGGTCACGGCCGTTGACGGTGATCTTGCCGCTGCCGGGCTTCAGCCACACGCGAGCGACGGCATCCTTGCGGCGGCCGGTGGCGTAGGCACGGCCCTGCGCGTCGATCTCCTGCGGGCGGATCGGAGCGGCCGGGCCGGTGCGAACCTTGGGCGCTTCGGCTTCGGTGCCCTCAGGCACGGCGCCGGAGGTGAGGTCCGCGAGGTCGGACAAGCTCTGGACGGTATCGGTGTCGGACATTACGCGCCCACCTTGTTCTTGCGGTTCATGGAAGCGACGTCGAGCGGCTGCGGCTGGGTGCCGGCATGCGGGTGCTCGGAGCCGCCATAGACGTGCAGCGCGCGCATCTGGTCACGGCCGAGCGGACCACGCGGGATCATGCGCTCAACAGCCTTTTCCAGCACGCGTTCGGGGAAGCGACCGGCCAGGACCTTGTCCGCGGTGACTTCCTTGATGCCGCCGGCATAACCGGTGTGCTTGTAGTAGGTCTGCTGCTTCAGCTTGTTGCCGGTGAAGCGGACCTTCTCGGCGTTGATCACGACCACGTGATCGCCGCAATCGACGTGCGGAGTGTAGCTCGGCTTGGTCTTGCCGCGCAGCAGGTCGGCGATGATGACGGCCAGACGGCCAACCACCAGGCCTTCGGCATCGATCAGATGCCAGTTCTTCTCCACCTCGGCCGGCTTGATCGACCGGGTGACCTTCGTGAGCGCCTTCATGGCTGGTCTATCCCTATGAACTGTGTCTGCGCGAATCCGGGAGCCGGGCCGCGCGAGAAGGCGGCCGTTTGGTTCGGATCAGCTTCCAAGTCAAGCAAAGCGCGGGTTTACAGAGAGGTAAAATAATACCATTGACGCTAACGCCTGATCCACTGCCGCCGGTGCGTCGCCGGATCAAGCCTCTGCCGGAGCCGGCCCCTTGTTGTGGCTCGCCTTCTCGATCGCCTTGGTGATGTCCTTGACGAAGCGGGAATGGCGCACGCCGAACAGGAACAGGTTCTGGATCAGGTTACCGACAAAGCGGCACGGCCGCTTGATCTGGATGAGGAGGACATAGCGGTCCTCGTCCGTCTCGTTCCACACTTCGTGGTTGAACATGTCGTCGAACAGGAACGATTCGCCCGCCGTCCAGGTCAGCACCTCCAGCTTGTCCGGCCCTTCCAGGTGCATGCGGCACTTGTCGCGCTCGGCCGGCGCCTTGAGCGCGAGGTGATAAGTCAGCATGCCCTTGGTCATGCCCCAGTGCCGGGCGATATGGCCGCCGGCCTCCAGGACCGAGAAGTTGGCGGTGACGAGGCCGGGCACCTTCTCGATCGCGGCGGAGGTGAACGGCGCACGGGCCGCGTTCGCCTTCAAGCGGTAGCCATAGCCCTTGAGGAAGAACGCGCGCCAGCGCCGGTCGGCGGCGATGCGGCCGTGGTCGAACGAGAGGTCGCCCAGCGAGGGAATGTCCTCGGCGCGGATCCGCACGGCCTCGTCGCGGATCGTCTCCCAGTTCTTCTCCAGCTTGGCGATCCAGGGGAAGAACGACTTGTCGTGGACCGCGGCGTCCGGAATGCGCGAATTGCGCATGATCACGGCATCGATCTTGGGGCGCAGGTCCTTGCCGATCTGGAACAGGGATTTGTTGAGGAACGGGACTTTCCAGCCGCGCGAGTTCAGGGTCTGCTGCCAGTTCACGAGCTGCCTCCGGTTGCGCGGCTTAGCTACAAGGAACCGCGCCTGCCGCCAAGTGCCAGCCTGGCGCTGCCTTCATCGCGGCGTCGTTGCCGCGCGCCGTCCGAGCGCGTGCGCCCCCCACACCGTGGCACACAGCACCAGTGCGCCGACCAGCTGGTGCGCGACCGCGATCCACAAAGTGACGCCAGACCAGACCGTGAAGATGCCGAGCAGGATCTGCGTGCCGAACGCCGCGTGAATGGCAACGGAGACCCGGCGGTGCTTGGCCTTGATCCGTCGCGCCAGCCCGATCAGCACAGCGACGACCGCCCAGGCCCACCAGCGATGAAACCAGTGAACGAAATACGGGTCGCTGAACGGCACCAGGTTCGCCTCGACGCCTTCGGGAAAGACGCTACCCTGCATCAAGGGCCAGGCGCCCCAGTCGCCCCAGCCTGCTCCGGCCACCGCGCCGGCGCGCAAGCCGGCGAGCAGCGCACCGAAGAACAGCTGCACCATGACCATCGCCAGCGCCGCAATGCCGAGGCCGGGCAGACGGGCGCGAGGCTCGCCACGCTTCAATGCCAGCAAGTCGAGCGCGGTCCACACCAGCCCCGCCAGCGTGGTCAGCGCCACCAGCAAGTGCGCGGCAAGGCGGAAGTGGCTGACCTTGACGTCGTTGACGATGCCGGACGAGACCATCCACCAGCCCACCGCACCTTGCAGCCCGCCCAGCGCCAGCAGCGCCAGCAGCCGTGGCTTGTAGCCGCCCGGGATCGTGCCCTTGAGCCAGAACCAGGTGAGCGGTGCTGCAAAGGCAAGGCCGATCACGCGCGCGATCAGGCGGTGCACCCACTCCCAGAAGTAGATGAACTTGTACGCCGCCAGCGTCATGCCCGCCGGGCCGTTGATCTGCGTATACTGCGGCGTCTGCTGGTAGGCCGCGAACTCGGCCTGCCATTGCGCCTGCGTCAGCGGCGGGATGGCGCCGGTGACCGGCTTCCACTCGACGATCGACACGCCCGATTCGGTCAGGCGGGTGATGCCGCCGACCACCACGATGGCCAGCACCAGCGCGGCGACAATGAGCAACCAGCGAACCATAGGGAGGATATCGTCGCTGGTGCCGATGATCGGCTTTGCAGGGGGTAGTCTCATGAGGGCCGTCCCTGCGCTTGGGGGCGCCGCAGTGCAAGGGGCTGCAATCTTGCAAAAACATCGCGCCGCGCAGGAACACAATTTCATCCGCCGGGTTGCAACATGTTACAACGTCACATATCTGGATCTCCATGCCCCGCGCCCTTTCCTCGATTCGCGACCGCTTGGACAGCGCCGGCGTCCTGCTCTCCGGGCTGTGCGCGGTGCATTGCATCCTGGGCGTCGTGCTCGTCGGCGTGCTGGGCCTGGGCGGCCAGGTGCTGCTGGCGCCGGAGATCCACCGCATCGGGCTGGGATTTGCCGTCGTGATCGGCTTCGTGTCGCTCGGCTTCGGCGTGCGGCGGCATGGCCGGATCGAGCCGCTGGTGCTCGGCGCCGCTGGCTTGTCGCTGATGACCGCGGGGCTGTTCGTCGGCCACGGCGTGCCCGAGGCGGTGCTGACCATCGGCGGCGTCACGCTGGTGGCGCTTGCCCATATCCGGAACTTGCACAAGCCATCCTGAGCGCTATGCGCTGAGCGCATGACCGCTCAACTGCAGCTCCCCCCGCTCAACCTCGTCGTCAATGGCGAGCCGCGCCGCATCGCGCCAGGTGCCTCGATCGCCGACCTCGTCGCCAGCCTCGATCTCGATCCCAGGAAAGTCGCCGTCGAGCGCAATGCGGTGATCGTGCCCCGCTCGACGCTGGCCGAAGTGACGCTGGCCGACGGCGACACGCTGGAAATCGTTCACTTCGTCGGCGGCGGAGATGCTGTCGCAGCGCCCGAAGACACCTGGTCCGTGGCGGGCCGCACCTTCCGCTCACGGCTGATCGTCGGCACCGGCAAGTACAAGGACTTTGCCCAGAACGCTGCCGCGCTGGAAGCGAGCGGGGCCGAGATCGTCACGGTCGCGGTGCGCCGGGTCAACGTGTCGGACCCGAAGGCGCCGATGCTGACCGACTTCATCGACCCCAAGAAGGTCACCTACCTGCCCAATACCGCCGGCTGCTTCAACGCCGAGGACGCCATCCGCACCTTGCGCCTGGCGCGTGAGGCGGGCGGTTGGGACCTGGTAAAACTGGAAGTGCTGGGCGAGGCGCGCACGCTCTATCCGAACATGCGCGAGACGCTGGCCGCCACGGAAGTGCTGGCCAAGGACGGCTTCCTGCCAATGGTGTACTGCGTCGACGATCCGATCGCCGCCAAGCAGCTGGAGGACGCGGGTGCCGTTGCCGTCATGCCCTTGGGCGCGCCGATCGGCTCGGGACTCGGAATCCAGAACCGGGTGACGATCCGCCTGATCGTCGAAGGTGCCAAGGTTCCGGTGCTGGTCGACGCTGGCGTCGGTACTGCGTCCGACGCGGCCGTGGCGATGGAGCTGGGTTGCGACGGCGTGTTGATGAACACCGCGATCGCCGAGGCCAAGGACCCGATTCGCATGGCGCGCGCCATGCGCCTGGCAGTGGAGGGCGGGCGCGAAGCCTACCGTGCGGGCCGGATGGCGACTCGCAAGTACGCCGATCCCTCCAGTCCGCTCGCCGGCCTGATCTGACCGGGCGGGCCTTCAGACCGGAAGGCCCGCTTTAGCGCATCACGTGACGTTCCTCGTCACGACGGATATCCTCGCGCACTTGGCGGGCGCTGTCTTGCGAGAGCTGGTCGAGGTGCCTGCCGCGCTTGCGGTACTGAAGCGTGGCGTAAAGGATCGCCAGACCCAGGATGATCGGACCGCCGATCACCACGAATGCCCAAAGTAATTCCATGTTCTCTCTCCACTTACGGGTGGCGGTTCACAAAGGAGAACTCTTGCGTGGACTGAAGCGTTCCGGGCGTCATCGGCCCCCAAGTGCATGGTTAACGCAATCGCAAGCCTGTTGTGGTGATCTTTGGACGACGGGAAAGGACAGGCAGGTCCTTCCTCGTCAGCAACACCCGACAGGGGGAACCAGCGACATGAGCCGAACCGGAACCGCGAGCCTGACCATCAGCGAACTGCGCGAGTTCGCCGAGTTCACCCCTTGCGAGCAGCGCTACATCAAGCGCAGCCTCGACGTCGGGCTTGGCCGTCGGGACGCGTTCAAGCTGTGGGCGCGCAGCGATGACGAGGCTGCTTCGATCCGCCGCCAGTACATCGCCTACCAGGACCTGAGGCCCATGCGCGCGATGCTGCATGACGGCGACGGACTCGACGGATCGGGCGATTTCTTCGCCAAGCTGGTGCGGGTGACGACCTTCGACTTGGCGCAGGGACGGCTTGCGAGCTTTCCCGCCTATCGGTTCCTCTACGAACGGCTGCTCGGTGCGTGGTCGCGGCCCTGGCTTCCGGGTGCATTCTGCGGCGCCGCGGCGCTGCCCCAGATTGCGCCACCACGGCGCAAGCTGCTGCTGCACTCGATCAGCGAAGCCGCTGCGACCGCCCCAGGCTGGTCCGACCGCGAGCCGAGCTTTTATCCCGAGTGGATCGAGAAGGAAGCCGCCTGAGCGCCACGCCGTCTTCCCATCGTCACGATTGCGCGCGACACTCCCAGTAAAGCGAGGCTTCGCCCTCGCGCGATGAGGGAAGGCAGGCCGTATGTTCCGTTCCATCCTGATGCTCGCTGCTGCGGGTATGTCGCTCCTTTCAGGCAGCCTATCGGCGCGCGAGATCGTGCTGACCAACGACGATGGCCTGACCAGCAACGTCGTCGCCGTCTACAAGGCTCTGAAGGCCGCCGGGCACGACGTCGTCGTCGCGGTGCCCTGCACCAACCAGAGCGGCATGAGCGCGGCGATCCGCTTCTCGCGCCCGATTGGGGCCTTGACCGCCGATTGCCGCAACGGCGCCGCCAAGGCTGGCGCTCCCGGAGCGGGCGCGATGACCCGCGAAGGTCTGGGCCCAGACTTCTTCTATGTCGACGGCACGCCGGCAATGGCCATGCTCTACGGCGTCGACGTCGTCGGCGCGCGGCGCTGGGGGCATGATCCCGACCTCGTGCTGTCCGGGCCAAACGAAGGACAGAACCTGGGCGCGATTGTGATCGCCTCCGGCACCGTCGGTAACGCCGAGACCGCGGTGCTGCGCGGCATCCCCGCCGTAGCGCTGAGCGCCGGGGCGGGTACCACCGGCACGCCCACGGACCCGCTGGGCAACCCGGCTTCCGCGCCGATCGGCGCGCTGACCGCCAAGCTCGTCGCCGCGCTAGATGCGAGCGCCAAAGGTAGGCCGCTGCTGCCGGCCGGGCTCGCCCTCAACGTCAACTATCCCGATAAGCCTGAGGGCGCTCGCTGGCGGCTGACACGCGTCGGCACCTGGAATGCGCACAAGGTGCGCTTTGTCGAGAGCCTGTCCAAGGATGCGACGCCGCTGATGCGCCAGGCGGCGCAGGCACGCGGGGTGAGCTTGCCCGATCAGCCAGGCGTTGCGTTGTCGGCCAACGAGGTGGCACCGACGCCGGAGCAGCGGGACGACGAGGCGGTCGCGAACAAGTCCGATATCACCGTGAGCCCGCTACAGGCAGGGTATGGCGCGGCAGACGGTCAGCAGGTGGCGGCAAGGTTGGCGGGCTTGTTCAAGAAGTGAGCCGAGAGGGCCGCGGGTGGCCTTCGACAGACTCAGGCCGGGCGATGTCGGGGTACACGGCGCCGACACAGTCGAAGGCGTTTTACTTCCACACCGCCTGGGCTGAGCTTGTCGTACGTCGCCAGCCTCTGGTGCGGCCAAGCCAGCCCCGCTCACCGATACAGCGCATCCAGCCGCTCGCCATAGCGTGCCTTGATCTTGTGACGGCGGATCTTCAGGCTCGGCGTCATTTCTTCGTTCTCGATCCCGAACGCCTCGTCGGCAAAGGCGAAGCGGCGGACCTTCTCGATCACCGAGAGGTCGGTGTTCACCCGGTCCACTGCAGCGCGCACGGCGGCGGCGAATGCGGGGTTGTCCTGGACGGTCGCAAGATCGGCACCGTGCTCCTTCGCCCAGCCCTCGGCCCATTCGCGATCGGGCACGATCAGGCCGACGACGTAGGGGCGCTGGTCGCCCGTCACCATGGCCTGGCCGATCTCGGGCTGGAGCGTCAGCATCGATTCGACCTTCTGGGGCGAGACGTTGTCGCCCTTGTCGTTGACGATCATGTCCTTCTTGCGGTCGGTGATGCGGATGCGGCCCTTGGCATCGAACTCGCCGATGTCGCCGGTGTGCAGCCAGCCGTCGTGCAGCACCGCTTCGCTCGCGCCGGGGTTGTCCCAGTAGCCGTGCATGACCAATTCGCCGCCCACCAGGATCTCGCCATCTTCGGCAATGCGCACCTGGACGCCGGGCAACGGCGGACCGACGGTGTCCATGGCGATGCCGGCGGCGGGCCGGTTGCAGCTGATCACCGGCCCCGATTCGGTCTGGCCATACCCCTGCAGCAGCATGACGCCGATCGTCTCGAAGAAGGTGCCGATCTCGGGATTGAGCGGAGCGCCGCCGGAGACCAGCGCCTTCAACCGCCCGCCGAACTTGGCGCGGATCTTGGGCCGCAGCGTCGGTGCGAGCAGCAGGTCCATCGCCCGGTCGCCCAGCCCGCTCTTGCCCGTGGCGGAGCGGCTGGCGATGCCCACCGCCTTGCCCATCAGCCACGCCGCGGCGCCACCCTGCTTCTCCGCCTGCTTGATGATGCGCATCCGGAGAACCTCGAACAGGCGAGGCACCACGACCATCAGCGTGGGGCGCGTCTCCTCGATATTGGCGGCGAGCTTCTCCAGGCTTTCGGCGTAGAAGATCTGGCCACCCAGGCCGATCGGGACGAACTGGCCGGCGGTATGCTCGTAGGCATGGCTGAGCGGCAGGAACGAGAGCATCGCCTCGTCGTCGCTCCAACCGAAATCCTCGTCGATCACCTGCGCGACGCCGCACAAGTTGGTCAGGATCATGCCATGGTGCTGGCGCACCCCACGCGGTGCGCCGCCGGTGCCGCTGGTGTAGATGATGCAGGCGAGGTCTTCGCGGTGGACCCCAGCCATCCGCGCCTCGACTGCTGCGAGGGCGGCCGTGGCGTCGCCCTGAACGAGCGCGGACCAGTCATGAACGGCGAACCGCCCCTGCCCTGCACGCAGTGGCTCGAGCCCGATCACGTGGTCGCAGCAGTCGCTCTTGATCACCGCCGGCAGGAGCGGGCCAGCCAGCTTGGCGCTGGATACGATCACCGCGCGCGCACCCGAGTTCTGCAGGACGTGCAGGTGATCGCGCGTGGTGTTGGTGGTGTAAGCTGGCACGGTGACGCAGCCCGCCGCCATGATCGCCAGATCCGCGATGCACCACTCGGGGCGGTTCTCCGAGACGATCGCCACGCGCTCGCCGGGCTTGAGGCCCAGGGCCAGCAGGTGCTCCGCCACCAGGCAGACACGGCGGGCGGTCTCCTCCCAGCTGATAGCCTGCCACACACCGTCGCGCTTCGTGCGCAGGAACGGCTTGGGGCCAAGCGCGTCGGCGCGGCGCAGGAACAGGCTGACGAGGTTGCGCGCCTCGGCGAAGTCGCTCAGCTGCATGCCGGCCGGCATTGGCACTCCTCTCGATCTTATTCGTGGGCGCCGTTCAGTTCGTTGACGCGCCGGTTGATTACCGTGACGTGGCCGCCCGTGTCCATCGCCACGCCTTCGCTGCGTGGATCGGCGGCACCGACCCAGCGCCCGTCGACGTACTCGATCGCGTTCGCCTTGAGGCCGAGCGGCGCCACCTTCAGCGTCTCGCCAAGCGCTGCAAGCTGCGGCAGCATGGCGGCAAGCTCAGTCCCTTCCTCGATCACGCCGCCCTTGCTGCCGGGCGCGAAGACCAGGCCCATGGCGATCGCGTCCTGCGCGCTCATGTTCCAGTCGAGGACGCCGATCAGCGCCTTGGCGACCTGGCAGATGATCGTCGACCCGCCCGCCGCGCCGATCGCGAGGCGGACCTTGCCGTCGGGGCCATAGACGATCGTCGGCGCCATCGAGCTGCGCGGGCGCTTGCCGCGCTCGACCCGGTTGGCGACCAGATAGCCGTCCTTCGCTGGCGCCGCATCGAAGTCCGGCAGCTCGTTGTTGAGCATGTACCCGTCGACGGCGATGCCCGAGCCGAAGTAGCCGTTGATCGTGGTCGTGACCGTCACGACCTCCCCCCGGGCGTCCGCGACGCTGAGGTGCGTGGTGCCGGGATCGTCCTTGAAGGCTACTCGCTTGCGCTCCAGCGCGCCCTGAGGCTTGCCAGGTTCGATATTCGCCAGGCTGTGGCCTTCGCTGATCAGCGCGGAACGGCTCGCCAGGTAGGTCGGGTCGAGCAGGCCCGATACGGGGACCTGCACGAAGTCGGGATCGCCGATGTACATGTCGCGATCGGCATAGGCGAGGCGCTCCGACTCGGCGAGCAGGTGCCAGGCGACCGGCGAATTGCGCCCGAGCTTGGCCATGTCGAAGCGTTCGAGCTGCTTCAGGATCATCAGCACGGTAATCCCCCCGGACGAGGGCGGGCCCATGCCGCAGATCTTGTAGACGCGGTACATGGCGCAGATCGGCGCGCGATCCCTGGCGCGGTAGCTGCCCACATCCTGCGCAGTGATCGGCGAGGGACGTGGCGTAGTGCCGGAGAGCGCGCCGGCAATCCTGGCGGCCGAGTCGCCGCGATAGAACGGCTCCGCGCCTTCCTTGGCGATCCGCTCCAGCGTTTGCGCGAACAGGGGCACGCGCATCGTGCTGCCCGCTGCCACGGGTTGCGCGCCATTGGGGAAGTAGGTCTGTCGGGCCCAACCGGTGACGTGCCGGCCGTACAGGTCCAATCCGTTGTGCATCCGCGCCGACACCGCGAAGCCGTCGCGAGCCAGGCGGATGGCAGGCGCAAACAAGTCCGCCCAAGGCAACTTGCCGAAACGAACATGCGCACTCGCCATCGTCGCCAGAGCGCCGGGCACGCCCGCGCTGCGTGCGCCCGTCTGCAACTCGCGCGAGGGCAGCGGCTTGCCGTCTGGTCCCAGGAACCAGTCGGGCGTGGCCGCCGCGGGCGCAGCCTCGCGACCGTCCAGCGTGGTGAGTGCTCCCGACGCATCGGTCCGCACGTAGAACATGCCGCCGCCGATGCCCGAGTTCTGCGGCTCGACCACGTTCAGCACCAGCATCGTCGCGATCGCCGCATCGGTAGCGCTGCCGCCCTTGCGCAGGATCTCGACGCCGGCCGCCGCCGCCCGCGGATCGGCAGCGCTGACGATGCCCTCGCCAGGGCGCGAGGGCGCCTCGACGCCGACACGCGACGGAGCGGTCGTGGCACAGGCAGGTAGCAGGAGCGCGCCGGCAAGGGCGAGCAGGCGGTGCGATAAAGGTGTCGGAGCCATCGCGCCCGACGCTATTCGCATCCCACCGCCTCGGCAATGGAGCCGAACCCGTCGCGCCGCATAAGCCGCTCCAATCCCTCGCAGATGCGCCGGGCGATGCCGGGCCCTTCGTAGACCATGGCGGAGTAGAGCTGCACCAGGCTGGCGCCGGCGAGGATGCGCTGCCAGGCGTCCTCGGCCGTGGCGATGCCGCCGACACCGACGAGCGGGACCGCGCCGCCGGTCGCCTTGCGGAAATCGCGCAATCGTTGCAGTGCCGTGGCCTTCAGCGGCGCTCCCGAGAGCCCCCCAGCCTCACCGGCATGGACCGACCGGAGCGGTGGACGCGCGATCGTCGTGTTGGACACGATCAGCGCGTCCAGCTGCCGGTCGAGCGCAACGCCCGCGATGTCGTCGATGTCGGCCGCTTCCAGATCAGGCGCGACCTTCAAGAACACCGGCACATTGCAGCCAGGCTCCGAGCGTTCGGCGAGGACGGCGTCGAGCAGCGCTTCGAGCGCGCCCTTGTCCTGCAGCGCCCGCAGCCCCGGAGTGTTGGGCGAGGATATGTTGATCGTCACATAGTCCGCCAGCGGCGCCACCTGGCGGAACGCCGTGCGGTAGTCTGCGACACGGTCGTCCGAGTCCTTGTTGGCGCCGATGTTGATGCCGACGACGCCGGCCTTCCGGTCGCGCCCGGCCAGCCGATCCACCGCTGCGCCGACCCCGCCGTTGTTGAAGCCCATGCGATTGATAACGGCGCGATCCTCGACCAGCCGGAACAGCCGCGGCTTCGGATTGCCGGCTTGTGGCCGCGGCGTCAGCGTGCCGACCTCCACCGAGCCGAACCCCAGCCGCAGCAGCGCGGCCGCAGCAACCGCGTCCTTGTCGAAGCCCGCGGCCATCCCCACCGGATTGGAGAAGTGCAGGCCGGCCACACGCATCGCCAGTCTGCCGGGCGCTGCGGGAATGGCGCGCTGCGGCATGAACGAGAGCGAACGCAACGCAAGTCCATGCGCACGTTCCGGATCGAGTTGGAACAGCAGCGGGCGCAGGACGGAATAGGACATATCAGCCGCTTACCCGCAAAGCGCGCTCCGGCTCAATGGTGTGGCTTGGGGAACACTGTTCCACCCATGCTTTCAGGGGATTGATCCAAAAAGGACCGCATGTCCCCATTTCGTGCCGAAATGTCGCGTTTCTACAATTAATGGCCTGAACCGGCGCATAGAGAGAGCCCGCGACCCGAAGGGCTCGTAGCGCATGGCGTTCGAGTTCTTTCATACTTAGCGGTTCCCCGCCACGCGCGGGGAACCGCTTTTTTGTGCGCCTGCAACAAAAGGTTCGTGTGCGGAGCGACTTCGCCCGCTCAGCCCCATTGAAACCGCGGTCACCTTGCACTAGGTGAAACCGGAGAAGATCGCTCCGATTTACGAGAGCGCTCATCGGGTAGCTTTCACATGCGCTTGTCCAGCATGGCCGACTATGCCGTCGTCGTGATGGCCGCCGCCGCGCGGCATTGCGGTGGTGCGCGCGTTTCAGCGGTGCAGCTGGCCCAAGAGACGGGCCTGCCCGCGCCCACGGTGCAGAAGCTGGTGAGCTGCCTCGCCAACGCGGGCCTGCTGCGCTCCTCGCGTGGCGTGGGCGGCGGGTTGAAGCTGGCGCGTCCGGCCGCCGCGATTACCGTCGCCGACATCGTCGAAGCCGTCGAAGGCCCGATCGCCCTTACGGCCTGCGTCGAGAAGGGCAAGCACGAGTGCACGCTCGAAGGCGCCTGCACCGTGCGCCCGCATTGGCCTTTGGTGAACGAGGCGCTGCGCGGGGCTCTGGCCGGCGTCTCGCTGATCCAGTTGGCGCAAGTGGCGCCGGCTCCGTCCCTGGCGCCCCAACTCCTCTCGTCCGAGTACGCTGCATGAACGATCAGGCCCTCCAGAACCCCGAGCTTCGCGATCAGGCTGCGCACGACGCGGCGGCTCGCGTTGCCGACTACGAGCACGGCTGGTCGAGCGAGATCGAGCAGGAGTTCGCGCCTAAGGGGCTGTCCGAGGACACCGTCCGCTTCATTTCGGCCAAGAAGAACGAGCCGGAGTGGATGTTGGAGTGGCGCTTGAAGGCCTACGCCCGCTGGCTGGAGATGACCCCGCCGGACTGGGCGAAGCTCAACGTGCCGCCGATCGACTACCAGGACGCCTACTACTACGCCGCGCCCAAGAAGAAGGAGCTGCTGGGCTCCTTGGACGAGGTCGATCCTGAGATCCTGCGCGTCTACGAGAAGCTGGGCATTCCCATCGAGGAGCAGAAGATGCTCGCCGGGGTAGAAGGCGCGCGCAAGGTCGCAGTCGACGCGGTGTTCGATTCGGTCTCGGTCGCCACGACCTTCCGCGCCGAGCTTGAGGCGGCTGGCGTGATCTTCCGCTCGATCTCCGAAGCCATTCGGGAATACCCCGAGATGGTGCGGAAGTGGCTCGGCCGCGTGGTGCCGGTGCAGGACAACTACTTCGCCGCACTGAACTGCGCGGTCTTCTCCGACGGCACCTTCGTCTACATTCCCGAGGGCGTGCGGTGCCCAATGGAGCTGTCGACCTATTTTCGCATCAATGCCGAGAACACCGGACAGTTCGAGCGCACGCTAATCGTCGCCGACAAGGGCTCTTACGTCTCGTACCTGGAAGGCTGCACTGCCCCCCAGCGCGACGAGAACCAGCTCCATGCCGCAGTGGTCGAGCTGGTCGCGCTGGAAGATGCAGAGATCAAGTACTCGACAGTGCAGAACTGGTACCCCGGCAATGCCGAGGGCAAGGGCGGCATCTACAACTTCGTGACCAAGCGTGGCCTGTGCCAGGGCGCGCGCAGCAAGATCAGCTGGACCCAGGTCGAGACCGGCAGCGCGATCACCTGGAAGTATCCATCTTGCGTGCTGAACGGCGAAGACTCGGTCGGCGAGTTCTACTCGGTTGCCGTGACCAACAACTTCCAGCAGGCCGACACCGGCACCAAGATGATCCACAATGGCAAGGGCAGCCGCTCGACGATCATCTCCAAAGGCATTTCTGCCGGCAAGTCGAACAACACGTACCGGGGGCTGGTGCGCGTGGGTGCCAATGCCGACAACGTGCGCAACTTCACCCAGTGCGATTCGCTGCTGCTGGGCAAGGAGTGCGGCGCGCACACCGTGCCCTACATCGAGGTGCGCAATCCCACCGCGCAGATCGAGCACGAGGCGACGACCAGCAAGATCAGCGACGACCAGCTGTTCTACGCCCAGCAGCGCGGCCTCGACACCGAGGCTGCCGTGGCGCTGATCGTCAACGGCTTCGCCAAGGAAGTGCTGCAGCAGCTGCCGATGGAGTTCGCGGTCGAGGCGCAGAAGCTGCTGGGGATCAGCCTCGAGGGGAGCGTGGGCTGATGACGGCGGAACGCAAGACCCTCGGCATCAGCGCCGCCACTTCTACCAGGCCGGCCAAGGCGAACTTCGCGCTCACTGGCGCGCGGCTGGAAAAGTTGAAGGAGCGCGCGCGTGACCAGCGGCGCAGTCCGACACTGGCACAGGCCGCGCTCTGGGCACAGCTCTCGGGCTCGAAGCTGGGCGGTGTGAAGTTCACGCGCCAGTTCGTGCTCGGCTCGGTGCTGGTCGATTTCGCCTGTCCATCGCGCTGGATCGCGGTGCTGATCTCACCCGAAGGCGCGAACGCCGAAGTCGACGCGCTGCAGGACAAGAAGCTGACCGATGTCGGTGTGCGCGTGCTGCGCTTTGCCGAAGAGCAGGTGCTGAACGCCATCGGCACCGTCGTGAAGGCGATCACGGTCGAGGTGAACAAGCCCTTCGACAAGCGCACTGCGCGCCGCAACGCTGGTCAGCTGTTCGCCAATGACGAGGACGGCGGGGAGCGATGATCGCAGCGCTGCTTCTCGCCGTCGCCACCTTGCCGTCGACTCCCGCCGACATCGCGGCTTGGGACGGCGTGCCGGTGCCTGACGAGGCCGCAACGCCTTACGTCAAGTACATGGGTTGCGTCAGCGATCCCGTGCTCGACGGCATGGAGGCTGGCCATCAACAGACTGTCGCCGAGCGCAAGGCGATGATGACCCGGACACTTGCCGCTTGCCGACCGCTGCGCGTCGCTACGGCCCGCGCCATGGATGCCACCCTCGCGCACAAGCCCGATTGGACCGATGCAGTGATCCGCCGTGCCAGGATCGAGCGCATTCTTGATGCCATGGAACAGCGCGTCGGGTTCACGGCGCACGATCCGGAAGGTTTTCAGGCCATGGTCGAGTCGTTGCGCCAGTGCATGAGCACTGGACGCAAGGACTGTGAACCCGCGCCTCCCACCCGATCCCAGTTGAATTGAGACCCATGCTCCACATCGAAAACCTTCAGGCGACCGTCGCCGACAAGCCGATCCTCAAGGGGCTCTCGCTGCAGATCAACGCGGGCGAGATCCATGCGATCATGGGACCGAACGGCGCGGGCAAGTCGACCACCGGCTATGTGCTGGGCGGTCGTCCGGGGTACGAGGTGACCGGCGGTTCGGTCGAGTTCCTGGGCCAGGACCTGCTCGAGCTGGAACCGCACGAGCGTGCGGCGGCGGGGCTGTTCCTGGGATTCCAGTACCCGGTTGAGATTCCCGGCGTATCGTTCGTCCAGTTCCTGCGCGAATCGGCCAACGCCCAGCGCATGAGCCGTGGCGAGGAGCCCTTGTCGGGCGGCGAGTTCCTGAAGCTTGCACGCGAGAAGGCAGGGCTGCTGCGCATGGACATGGACATGCTGAAGCGGCCGGTGAACGTCGGCTTCTCGGGCGGCGAGAAGAAGCGCGCCGAGATGGTGCAGATGGGCATCCTCGACCCCAAGCTGGCGATCCTCGACGAGACCGACTCGGGCCTCGACATCGATGCGCTGCGCATCTGCGGCGAGGGCATCAACGCGATCATGCGCAAGCCCGACAAGGCGGTGCTGCTGATCACCCACTACCAGCGCCTGCTCGATTACGTGAAGCCGGACTTCGTGCACGTGCTCGCGGGTGGCCGCATCGTGCGCTCGGGCGGTCCGGAGCTGGCGCTGCAGCTGGAAAGCGAAGGCTACGAGGCGGTGGCGGCGTGACCACGCTCGAACTTCCGACCCGGAGGCACGAGGCTTACCGCTATTCCGACATCGACGCGCTGGTTGGCGTTTGGCCGGTCGCGCGCGAGGAGATCGTGGTCGCGGCGGGTGAGAGCGGTTCGCTCGATGTCGTCGAGACCGGCAGCGGCACGGTCGCGCGGCACTTGGTCGTGACGCTCGAGGCTGGCGCGCAGTTCGACTTGCGCGTGCTGCTGTCCGGGCCGAGCTTCGGCCGCATCGCCGTCGACGTGCGGCTGGGTGAGAAGGCGGACTTCACGCTGGGCGCCGCACAGCTGGCGACGGGCACCGAGACGGTGGAGATCGTCACCGAAGTCACCCATGCGGAGCCCGACGCCACTTCGGCGCAGATCGTGCGCACGGTGCTGGCAGGCCAGGCGACGGGCACGTACCTGGGCCGTATCGCGGTGGAGCGCGGCGCCGACGGCACCGATGCCGAGCAGTCGGTCCGCGCCATGCTGCTTGACCGCAGTGCAACGGCGAATGCCCGTCCCGAGCTGGAAATCTACGCCGACGACGTCAAGGCGGCGCACGGCTGCGCGGTCGGAGAGCTCGATGCGAACGGCTTGTTCTACCTCATGTCGCGCGGCCTGCCCCCGTCGCAAGCCAAGCAGCTGATGCTGCAGGCGTTCATCGCCGAGGCCTTTGCCGGCGCGGCAAACGAGCCGACACTCAGCGAAGCTGCGCTCGCCCGGCTGGAGACGATCCTGTGAGCGACACGCAGGACCGCATCGTCGGCGACGCCATGCTGGACGAGGCCCTCCGCCCAGCCCAGCCCGGTCAGGACTTGCGCGTGCAATTCCCCGGCATGTGGAACCTCGACGGCTCGCCTTGGCGCTATCTGGACACGGCCGCGACGGCGCAGAAGCCGCAGGCGGTGATCGACGCCACCGTGCAGGCGATGGGTGTGAACTACGCCACCGTCCACCGCGGCGTCTACGCCCGTTCCGCCGAGATGACGCTCGGCTTCGAGGCGGCGCGGCGGCGGGTCGCGGCCTTCATCGGCGGAAGCGAGGATGAGGTGGTGTTCACCCGCGGCGCGACCGAGGCGATCAACCTCGTCGCCAGCACCTGGGGCGAGGCGAACCTGCGTGCGGGCGACCGCATCCTGATCTCGATGCTCGAGCACCACTCCAACATCGTGCCCTGGCAGCTCCTGCGCGAGCGGACCGGCGTGGCAATCGACGTATGCCCGCTGACGCAGGACGGGCGCATCGACCTCGATGCCGCGGCCGCCATGCTGACGCCTGCGCACAAGCTCGTCGCCCTGGCCCATGTCTCCAACGTGCTGGGCTCGGTGCTCGACGTGCGCCGCGCGGCCGACCTGGCGCACGGCGTGGGGGCCAAGCTGCTGATCGACGGATGCCAGGCGGCGCCCCGCATCAAGCTCGACATGGCCGCGCTCGATTGCGACTTCTACGTCTTCTCCGCGCACAAGCTCTATGGCCCCACCGGGATCGGCGCGCTGTGGGCGCGGGCCGAGATCCTCGACGCCATGCCGCCGTGGCACGGCGGCGGCGCGATGATCGACACCGTCACCTTCGAGAAGACCACCTTCGCCTCTGCACCGCAGCGGTTCGAGGCGGGCACGCCGATGATCATCGAGGCGATCGGGCTGGCGGCTGCGATCGAGTGGCTCGAAGCAATCGGTCTCGACGTCGCCTACGAGCACGAGCGCAGCCTTGCGGCCAAGCTGCGCGACGCCTTGGGCGAGCGCAACGATGTGACGCTGTTCGGGCCAGCCGACGCAATCGGCATCACCAGTTTCGCGCTGGACGGGGTGCATCCGCACGACCTCGGCACTATCTTGGACGAGGAAGGCGTGGCGATCCGCGCCGGGCATCATTGCGCTCAACCCTTGATGGAGCACCTGGGGGTGCCGGCGACGGCACGGGCCAGCTTCGGGCTCTACAACGACGAGACGGACATCGAGGCGCTCCTGAAAGGGTTCGAGCGCACGCGGAGGATTTTCGCCCAATGACTGAAGATACTCGTGACGACACCCGCAAATTCGCGGTCGAGGAAGTCGCGGCAGGGAGCCCGCCACCGCGCGCCCGTGTCGAGGACGCGCCGATGGACGAAGCCGGTGTCGAGGCGCCGCATGGCGACGAGACGCCGAGCCAGAAGCTCGCCCGCAAGCGCGACTACCTGGAAGGGTTCCTGGCCCAGCAGCCCGAGGGTGAAGATCCTGCGGCTCCCGGCGGCGCGATCTACGAGGGCGTGATCGCCGCACTCAAGGAGATCTACGACCCCGAGATTCCGGTGAACATCTACGAGCTGGGGCTGATCTACGGCGTCGATGTCTCGCCCGAGGGCGGCGTTGCCGTCACCATGACCCTGACGACGCCGCATTGCCCCGTCGCGGAATCGATGCCGGGCGAGATCGAGCTGCGCGTCGCCGCAGTGCCCGGCGTACGCGACTGCGAGGTCAATCTCGTCTGGGATCCGCCGTGGGACATGGCCAAGATGAGCGATGAGGCCAAGCTCGAGCTGGGGATGCTGTGAAGCAGGCCGCGACCCTCGACCTGGCGCTGACGATCGATCCGGTCGGCTTCCGCAACCCGGATGATGCTGCGGCGCTGGTGCACGTGCTCGATGGCTATGCGCGCGATCCGATGGGTGGCGGCGAGCCACTGGCGGATGATGTGCGCGAGCGCTTGCCAGCCGGGCTCGCCGGCACTCCTGGGGCCTTCGCCTTCCTCGCACGGCTTGGCGGCAGGCCGGTCGGCGTGGCGGTATGCTTCACCGGATTTTCCACCTTCGCGGCCGCGCCGCTGGTCAACATCCATGACGTCTGCGTGCTCGCCCCGCACCGCGGTCACGGCATCGCCAGTGCCTTGTTCCAGCGGATCGAGAGCGAGGCGCGTGCGCGCAACGCCTGCAAGATCACGCTTGAAGTGCTGAGCGGCAACCACAACGCTAAGCGGCTCTACAAGTCGCTGGGCTATGGCGACTACACGCTCGATCCCGAGGCCGGACACGCGCTGTTCTGGCAGAAGAGGCTGACATGACCACCGAAATGACTGGCACCAAAGTCCGCGCCCGCCCCGCCGCCGTCGTGCTGACGCCGGGCGCCGAAGCCCGCATTGCCGAACTGATGAGCAAGGCTCCTGACGATGCGATCGGCGTCAAGCTCTCCACCCCGCGGCGCGGTTGCTCGGGCCTGGCGTACTCGGTCGATTACGTGGGCGAGGCGAATGCCTTCGACGAGCGCATCGAGACGCCGGGCGGCCTGTTCTTCATCGATGGTGGCTCGGTGCTCTACCTGGTTGGCAGCACCATGGACTGGGTGGAGGACGATTTCTCGGCCGGGTTCGTCTTCAACAACCCCAACGCCAAGGGCTCGTGCGGTTGCGGTGAGAGCTTCACGGTCTGAAGCGAGGGGCCGCCAACGCCCGAACCTACCGCCCCTTCAGCGCCGCTACGCACGCAGCCCGGTCGACATCCTGCCCATCCGATGATCGCCGCGCATCGACGTAGGAGGCCAGCGGCTCCTTCGATTGGGCCGTGGGATAGAGGAACACGTCGAGCACGCAGGCCTTGCCGGTGAACTGCAGCTTGCGCGCGTCGCCTTCCCACACGTTCAGCCGCGCGGCGCCGAACTGGCGCACCAGCTGGCTTTCGCTCGCGCCGATCACGCCCTGAAGACCTGGGATCGTCTGGAAGGTGGGATCGCGGGGCGTTGCACGCACGGGCTCGCGAATGGTGGCGCCTTTGCCGGGGCGCGGAGTGCTGGCCGGTCCGGTTGAGGCACAGGCCGCCAGGAACGGCACCAGCAAGGCCAAGCCGGCGAGAGCGCGAACCCGGGCCAGGCCGGCTGCTGATGGGCTGGAATGTAATCGCGCTATGGACATGGTCGCTGCCCGCATCGCGCGCGCCTTGCCTGGTGTCAACGCCGCGCACGGTTGCCGCGGGTCGACCCGCAGGCTACTCGCGGCATGAGGCCGATTGGCGGCACCTGTGAATATGCCAGAGGAATGTCAGCAAGCATGAGCGATACCCAGCCCGAACTGCGATACGACGTAATCGCGATCGGCAACGCCCTGGTCGACGTGCTGGCGCACAGCTCGGACAAGGTGATCGAGGACCTTGGCCTGACCCGCGGCGGCATGACGCTGATCGATACCGCGCGCGCCGAGGAACTCTACGCGCACATGGGCCCGACGGCGCAGATCTCCGGCGGCTCGGCGGCGAACACCTTGGCCGGCATGGCTGCGCTCGGCGCGCGTTGCGCCTTCATCGGCCAGGTTGCCGACGATCAGCTGGGCGAGGTCTTCGCGCATGATATCCGCGCGGCGGATATCGCCTTCGGCACGCCTGCGCGCGCGGGCGATCCGCCGACGGGGCGCTGCCTGATCTTCGTGACCTCGGACGCGCAGCGCACGATGAACACATTCCTCGGCGCCTCGCAGTTCCTGCCGGCCGAGGCGCTGGACCTCGATGCGATCGCGGCATCGGCAGTGCTCTATCTCGAAGGATACTTGTGGGATCCTGCCGAACCGCGCGCTGCCATGCGCAAGGCGATCGACACCGCCAAGGCGGCAGGACGCAAGGTCGCCTTCACCATGTCCGACGCCTTCGTCATCGATCGACATGGCGGTGACTTCCGCGAACTGATCGCGCAAGGGCAGATCGATATCCTGTTTGCCAATGCAACGGAGCTTGCGGCGCTGACGGGCCTTGAAGACTTCGACGCCGGCCTCGCATCCCTGGTCGACCATGTCCCCGTCATCGTCGTGACGCGCGGCGAGCACGGTGCCGTGGCCATCAGCGGCGGTGAGCGGGTGGAAGTGCCTGCCGAGCCGATCGCGCGCGTGGTCGACACCACCGGCGCCGGCGACTTGTTCGCAGCCGGGTTCCTGTTCGGCCATGTCCGCGAGCGTCCGGCCGCCGAGTGCCTGCGGCTCGGCGCGATCTGCGCAAGCGAGGTCATTTCGCACTTCGGCGCCAGGCCGGAAGTCAACCTGGCCGAACTCGTCGCCGAGCGAGTGGGCTGAGGCGATGCGCAGCCGCCGGGGAGGAACGCGATGACCTGCCCGGCGCTGATCGATTTCGAAGCGAGCTGCCTGCCAGAATACGGCCACTCCTACCCGATCGAAGTGGCGATCGCGAAAGTGGACGGATCCAGCCGCACCTGGCTCATCCACCCTGCGGAAGCCTGGCGGTTCTGGGACTGGTCGCCCGAGGCCGAAGCGTTGCACGGGATCAGCCGCGAGCTGATCCAGCGTGAGGGCCTCCCGTGCGACCAGGTCCTGGACGAGATGACGGCGTTCGCAGGCGATTGCCCGGTCTACGCCGATGCCGACCTCGACGCCTACTGGCTGGAGATCCTGGCGCACGCCGCCGGAGCGAAGCCGCCGTTCGCCGTGCACTTCCTGGGCGAGTACTTCGTGGAGCGCGGCTACACCCGCCCGCAAGTGGTCGAAGCGCTCGCCGCAGCGCGCCAGCGGCTGCCGACGGAGCACATCGCCCGCGACGATGCGAGCCGGTTGGCGCTCACCGTCAAGCTCCTGATGGATGGCGAGACGGCCTGACGGACATGCGCTTTATCCTCTCTCCTTCAGGGGAGAGGATAATCCAGAAGACATGTGCGCCGACCTAACCGGCTGCAGCGCCCCAAGTCTCGCCATCATCCGGGACCGCACCACCCTGCATCTCGCCCAGGCACTGCGAGCGAGCCGCATCGCGATCCGACACCAGGCGGTTGCTGATCGACAAAGGCAATGCGCAGCCATGCTCGGGTTCGACCGGGTACTTGCGCGCGCAGCCCTCGCGCGTGCTGAACAGGTCGTCGGCACAATCCTCATAGGCCGCCTCCTGCCGGTCGTGCTGCGCCCGGCACGCTGCCGTCCAGCGCGCGCTGTAAGTCGTCTGCGCGGCACCGACACAGGCTTGGTAGCGCTCGCGAGCGGCCTCGCGCTGTTGCTGCTCGGCCCGGCGCGCACGTTCGATGTCGGCGGAGCGGTCGATCGCCGCTGCCTGGCGCTGCGTTCCGCTTTCGACTGTTTCATGGATCGCCTGCGCCGGCAGGAACACGCCGAAGTAGTAGCCGACGCCTCCGCCTGCCAGCAATGCGCCGGCCGCAAGGCTGAGCTTCAGGACGGTGTCGACCGACGCCGCCATGGCGCTCAGGCCTGCTCGCGCGCGACTTCGCGCCAGCCGATGTCGCGGCGGCAGAAGCCGGTCGGGAACGAGATGGCGTCGACCGCAGCGTAAGCCTTCTCCTGCGCATCCCCGACACTCGAGCCTGTGGCAGTGACGTTGAGCACACGCCCGCCGGTCGCGGTCAGCACGCCGTCGATGCCAAGGGCCGTGCCCGCGTGGAAGACCTTGGCGCCACCCGCCTGGGCTGCCGGGATGCCGTCGATGCGGCCGCCCTTCTCGGGCGTGCCCGGATAGCCGTTCGCGGCCATGACCACGGTCAGCGCGGCCTGCGAGGAGAAGCGCGGCGGCTCGATCGCTCCCAGCCGGTTCTGCGCACAGGCGAGCAGCAGTTCGACCAGGTCGCTCTCCAGCCGCATCATCAGCACCTGGCATTCGGGATCGCCGAAGCGGCAGTTGTACTCGATCAGCTTGGGCCCTTCGCGCGTCAGCATCAGCCCGGCGTAGAGCACGCCGGAGTAGGGCGAGCCTTCATTCGCCATCGCGCGCACCGTCGGTGTCAGGATGCGGGCCATAGCCTCGCCCTCCAGCGCAGCGGTGAGCACCGGCGCCGGGCTGTAGGCGCCCATGCCGCCGGTGTTGGGGCCGGTGTCTCCCTCGCCAACCCGCTTGTGATCCTGTGCCGAGCCGAACGGCACGATGGTGCTGCCGTCGGTCAGCGCGAAGAAGCTTGCCTCCTCGCCGGTCAGGAACTCCTCAATCACCGCCTCGGCGCCCGCTTCGCCGAAGCGGCCCGAGAAGATCTCGCGCACGGCCTCCTGCGCTTCTTCCATCGACATGGCCACGGTGACGCCCTTGCCCGCGGCGAGGCCATCGGCCTTGATGACGACGGGAGCGCCGAAACCATCGAGCGCTGACAATCCATCTGCCTCGTTCGACACGCGCACATAGGCGGCCGTTGGAATGCCGGCGCGCTCGCACAAGTCCTTGGTGAAGCCCTTGGAGCCTTCCAGCCTCGCTGCGCCGCGGCTGGGACCGAAGACGGACAGACCAGCGCCGCGCAGCGAATCAGCCAAGCCATCGACCAAAGGCGCTTCCGGCCCGATCACCACCAACCCGATCGCCTGCGCCTCGCAGAACGCGATGACGGCGGGGTGATCCGTAGCGTCGAGCGCGACGCAGGTCGCATGCTCGCCAATGCCGGGATTGCCGGGCGCGGCGTAGAGCGTGCCGCAAAGCGGGGATTGCGCCAGCTTCCAGGCGAGCGCATGCTCACGGCCCCCCGATCCCAGCAACAGGATGTTCATGGCTCTGCCTTTCGATGACGACGATTATGGAGACGAACGGAAAGCGCCGCTCGTAGCCAAGGCGATGCCCGGCGACAACGCCGAGCCGCTGTCGATCAGCGAACTTTCCGCACGGCTCAAGCGAACGGTGGAGGATCGCTTCGGCTTCGTGCGCCTGCGCGGCGAATTGTCGGGCGTGAAGCGCGCCGCTTCGGGCCACCTCTACTGCTGCCTCAAGGACGACAAGGCGGTGATCGATGGCGTGATGTGGAAGGGCGGCGCGCAGCGGCTCGCGTTCCGCCCGGAGGACGGCGTCGAGGTGATCGCCACCGGCAAGCTGACCACCTATCCCGGACGCTCCAAGTACCAGATCGTCGTCGAGAGCATGGAGATCGCCGGCGAAGGCGCGTTGCTGGCGCTGCTGGAAAAGCTGCGGACGCGGCTGGCAGCCGAGGGTCTATTCTCCGAAGCCAACAAGAAGCCGCTGCCGTTCCTGCCCGCAACCATCGGCGTGGTGACCTCGCCTACGGGCGCGGTGATCCGCGATATCCTGCACCGACTGGCCGATCGCTTCCCCAGCCGCGTGCTGGTCTGGCCGGTGCTGGTGCAAGGCGACGGCGCCGCGAGCCAGGTGGCCGCCGCCGTGCGCGGTTTCTCCGCCATGCCTGCGGATGGAGCGGTGCCGCGGCCTGACCTGGTCATCGTCGCCCGCGGTGGCGGTTCGATCGAGGACTTGTGGTCGTTCAACGAAGAAATCGTCGTGCGCGCGGTGGCCGAGTGCACGATCCCGACCATTTCCGCCGTCGGGCACGAAACCGACACCACCTTGTGCGACTATGCCGCCGACCGGCGCGCTCCCACGCCGACCGCTGCAGCCGAGATGGCCGTGCCGGTGCGCGCAGAACTGGGCTCGCAACTGGCCGAACTGGCACTGCGCAAGCGCCGCTGCGCACTTCGTCCGGTCGCGCTCGGCCGGGAGCGGTTAGAGGCACGCGCGCGCCACTTGCCCCGGCCCGAGGCACTGCTGGCAGTCAAGGCACAGCGCCTCGACGAGGCGAGCGAGCGCCTGCGTCGCGCCTTGCGTGAGCGTGCTGCCGGCGCCGGTGCCCGCCTCGATGCGCAAGGCGCGCGGCTATCGCTTCCGCTGCTGCGCCATCGGGTCGAGCGTGCGGAGGAACGCTTGGCTCGTGCCGGCCTGACGCCGGCCCTGCTGCAGCGGCAATTCGATATCGCTTGCAAGCACTTCGCGCCCGTCGCGCGAGTCTTACCTCAACTAAACCCAGACAAGCCGCTGGCCCGCGGTTTCGCGCGCGTGATCGACGCTTCTGGTCACACCCTAACCGATAAGACTCAGGCTGAGCGCGAGCCGACACTGACGTTGAGGTTCCGCGATGGCGACCTCACCGTGGTACCCAATGCCACACCCCGCCGCGCGGCCCGCCCGAAAGAGCCGGGCGTCCAGCAGGGCGATTTGTTCTGACCGAGACCATCTGCTAGATCGATGCCCATGTTGATGTCTTCTGCCGACCGTCCTGCCACCTTGCGCTATGGCCCCAACGGCTTTCGCGTGCTGAGCCCGGGCAACCACGTCCTGTGCGCCGTCTCGGGCGAGAAGATCCCGCTCGAAGTGCTCCGCTACTGGAGCGCGGAGCGGCAGGAGCCTTACGCGACGGCCGAGATCGCGACCCGGCGGCTGCTCGGAGCGGCGTGAGGAGCAGTCGCGTGGCCGAGAGAGTGCCTGCCGTTTCGGCCCCTGCGTGGGTTAGCGCGATCTGTGTGGCAGCCAGCATCGCGCTGCTCGCCGGCTGCGCGCCATCGCCTGTGCCGCAAATGCCCCAGGGTGCGGTTGCTGGCGATGCTCCGCCGCCGGTCACCTTCGTGCCCGCGCGTCCGTCGACCTTCGCCTTTGCCGGAGAGCTAACGCAGGGCGGCTGGATCAAGGGCACCGTGCCCGCAGGTACGCGCACTCTAGCGCTGGCCGGTCAGCCGATCGCCTTTGCGCCCGACGGCAGCTTCTTCGCCGCCTTCGATCGCGACGCGCCGGCGACATCCGCTCTGGTCGCGACGCTGCGCTCCGGTGAGCAGGTCGTGCGCCAGCTCTCCATTGCGCCGCGCGCATGGCAGATCGAGCGCGTCAACATCGCGCGCCGTGAGAATGGGCCGACCGAGGCGTTCCTTGCGCTGCGCCGCCCCGAACTCGCGCGGATCGAGGCGGCTCGCACCCGCGTGACCGATGCTGCAGGCTGGCGGCAGGACTTCGTCTATCCGGTAAAGGCACGCATCTCCGGCCGCTTCGGCTCACAGCGCGTCTATCGGGGCGAGCCGGGTGCCTACCACTCGGGCCTCGACCTTGCAGGCGGCGCGGGCACGACCTTCGTGGCGCCCGCCGACGGTGTGGTCGTGCTGGCCGCACAGTCGCCCTTCACGCTGGAGGGCAACTTGCTGATGATCGACCACGGCATGGGCCTCAACAGCGCGTTCCTGCATTGCTCGCAGATCCTGGTGCGCGAGGGCGAGCATGTGCGCCAGGGTCAGCCGATCGGGCGGATCGGCGCGACCGGACGCGCCACGGGCCCGCATCTGCACTGGTCGGTGAAGTGGAACGACGCCCGCATCGACCCGATCCTGCTCACCGGTCCGATGAAGTAAGGGGAGCGCGCCCTCTCCGGGTTGCGCAGCGCAGCCACAAGCCTATCAGGCCATTGTGCGGCGCAACATCGCTCTTGTCCTGCTGATCGTCGGCGTCGCGCTGACCACCTGGCTGCGTTCCGAGCGCTGGCTAGTGGTGCCCAACGACACCCTGCATTTCACCGCCCTCAAGCTGCCGCCCCGGGCGGTCCTGAAAGCGCATCTGGGCGCCTTCGAACTCGAGGGCGCCTGGCACATGACCTTGGGCAACTACAAATTCGGCGGCTACTCGGCGTTGCTGGCGCTGCCCGATGGACGGCTGCTGGCGATATCGGACTTCGGCCGCTTTCTGGCTTTCACCCCGCCAGGGGGCCGCCAGCGTCCGGCCCGCCACGGAAACCTTATCAGCGATCCGCGCAACGACAAGCGCAAGGTCGACAGCGAATCGGCCACGCGCGATCCTCGCAACGGCCAGATCTGGCTGGGTTTGGAATTCCTGAACGGCTTCGTGCGCCTGGGGCCGAACTGGGCCGAGAACGGACGCGCGCAGCCTGCGAGCATGGCCTCTTGGGGCGAAAACTCTGGGCCAGAGGCCATGATCCGCCTGGCTGACGGGCGCTTCGTGGCGATGTCCGAAGGCGCGCGCGAGTGGCTCTGGCCCCGCCATCACGACGGCGTGGTCTTCCCCGGCGACCCCGTCGTGCTTCCGGATGCGGGCAAGCACTTCACCTTCGATGGCCCCTCCGCCTTCGATCCCGTCGACATGGCGCAGATGCCCGACGGCCGCGTGCTGGTGCTGATGCGGACGCTGATCTGGCCCTTGCCGGAGCGATTCGCCGGCCGCATCGCGATCGGCGATCCCTCCCGGATCCGCGCAGGGGCCACCTGGCACGTCACCGAAGTCGCGCGGCTTGCCTCGACGCTGCCGGTCGACAACTTCGAGGGCATGGCCGTGGTGCCGCGTGCGGACGGCAAGGTGATCGTGTGGCTGATCTCAGACGACAACCAGACCCGCATCCAGCGCACGCTGTTGTGGAAGCTGGTCGTCGATCCTGCCAAGCTGCCTCGGTAGAGGCGCCCCTCTTCCCGGACGGGGAGAGCGCAGGAACGGGAGAAGCTCGGGCCAGCTATTGCAGCCCGCTAGTCGCCCTAGGGCTTCCCACACGCAAAAAGGCGCGCGGATCGCTCCGCACGCCCCATGTTCGAATCGAAGCGCCCCGCGTTAGCGGAGCGGCTCGATCAGGCTGCCTGCTTCTTCTTCAGCTCGCGCTTCACCTTCAGGGCGCGCGTGCTGAGCTTCTCGTCCGAAGCCTTGAGCAGCCAGCTATCCAGGCCGCCGTTGTGCTCGACCGAGCGCAGGCCGTGGGTCGAGACGCGGAACTTGAAGCTGCGGTCCAGACCGTCCGACAGCAGCGTCACGTTCTGCAGGTTGGGCAGGTAGACGCGCTTGGTCTTGTTGTTGGCGTGGCTGACGTTGTGGCCGACTTGGCGGCTCTTGCCGGTCAGTTCGCAAATACGGGACATGGGTCTTCTCGCTAGATGGATGCTGTGCCGTTTAAACGGGAAGGCGCGCCCTTAGCGAGTCACCCCGCCAAGGTCAAGTTGTGCACAGGCCTGTCGCACGGTAGCGGTGCGTGCATGACCCGCTGGCCCCTGCCCCGACCAATGACGCTCGCTCTGGAGCAAGCCCGGCTGGCGGCAGCCGAAGGCGAGGTGCCGATCGGCGCAGTGCTGGTCAAGGACGGCGTGGTGATCGCTACCGGACGCAACGCGCCACGCGCACGCCACGACCCTACCTCGCATGCCGAGATCGAGGCGATTCGCGCAGGTGCCCAGGTGCTGGCGAACGAGCGGCTGGACGGGTGCGAGCTGTGGGTGACGCTGGAACCTTGCGCCATGTGCGCCGGCGCCATCGTCCATGCGCGGATCGCCAGGCTATACTACGGCGCTTCCGATCCCAAGGGCGGCGCGGTGGAGCATGGCGCGCGGGTGTTCGAGCAGCCGCAGTGCCTGCATCGACCGGAGGTTTACGCCGGCATCGGCGAATCGCAAGCGGCCGAGCTGTTGCGAGGCTTTTTCCGAGAGCGGCGTTGAGAGTCACGTCGTCCTAAGCCCGATCCGCAGCCAGCTTCGTCAGCAATGACCTCGAGTGTGGGCGCAGCTACAAACTACAGCCCGCGCCAGATCTTCAGCGGTGCCGCATCCGATGCACCCGTGTGCCGCCGGTCGCACTTTGCTGGGAGGAAGCGCCTCGAGTAACACAGCTGCACCTCGCGTAGCCAACCGGTCCGGCTCAGCTGCACGCCGACTTGCTCGGGCTTCCAGGCCGGATTGAGCCGCACGAAAGCAGCACGCAAGTCGCCTGCGGTCAGCGCATCCTGTCGCGACAAGCGGTCGGCATCGGGCCAGCGGATTGACCGCCACAGGATGGCCGCGACTCGGAAGTACTGCGCCGGAGTCTTCGCCATGCAGGTGCCGTGCTTGGCCCACTCGTGCGCCAGCAACCGGGCCGACGGAGTCATGCACAGATTGCCGCGCAGCTCCTGCGGGGAAGGAGCCGGCCCTGTGCGGCACCATTGCGGAGACAGGCCGCGCCTGGCCTCGGGCCAGAGCCCGTGGAGGACAAAACCGAAACGTCCATTTCGCCCTGAACATTGCATCGAGCCGGTATCGCCGCTGGTCTTGCAATAGTCCGGCGACCAGCTCGCCGCGAGCGTGTAGCCCGCCACTGCCGTTCGCCGCGGCGGACCGTCGGGTGCAACCGAACCGACAGGATCGATGCGAGTCGGCGGCGTGCACTGATAGGCCTGCGCGAGAGCCGGCGCAGGCAGCAACGCGAGCAGCAGTGCCAGCCGCCTCACAGCGGCGTGAAGTCCAGCCCGATGTCCGCCGCAGGCGCGCTCTGGGTCAGGCGGCCGACTGAGACGTAGGTCACGCCGGTGGCCGCGATCGCGCCGATGGTCGAGAGGTTCACGCCCCCCGACGCCTCGGTCGGGACACGTCCGGCGACCAGGCCGACCGCCTCGCGCAAGGTCGGCGGGTCCATGTTGTCGAGCAGGAGGTGGTCGGCTCCGGCAGCCAGGGCCGGCTCGATCTGGTCCAGGTTGTCGACCTCGCAGATGACCTGCGCGACACCCGCCGCCTTTGCGCGCGCCACGGCAGGGCCGACACCGCCCGCCACGAGGACGTGGTTGTCCTTGATCATCGCGGCATCCCACAGCCCCATGCGGTGGTTCTGCGCGCCGCCCATGCGGGTCGCGTACTTCTCGATGTGACGCAGGCCGGGAATCGTCTTGCGGGTATCCAGCAAAGTCGCATGGCCCTGCATCGCCG
Source organism: Novosphingobium sp. 9U (assembly GCF_902506425.1). Classification (NCBI taxonomy): domain Bacteria; kingdom Pseudomonadati; phylum Pseudomonadota; class Alphaproteobacteria; order Sphingomonadales; family Sphingomonadaceae; genus Novosphingobium; species Novosphingobium sp. 9U. Next base: position 2,093,923 of record NZ_LR732469.1, read on the forward strand.
CCACGTACTGCGCCGTCATGGTGGCGATGCCTGACAAGTGCTGCACTGTGTTGAGTGCCGAACGCTCTGCCGTCAGCATCGCGCGCGCCTTGCCGGACAGCCGCATGAGCTGAGAGCCGGGTTCCACTTGCGCGCCCTCCTCGACCAGGATCTCGACCTGCATGTCTGGGTCAAGCCTGCGAAAGAAGGCCGCGGCGATAGGCAGGCCGGCGACGGTGATCGCATCGCGCGAGTCCATCACGCCCGAGAATCGTGCATCGGCGTCGATCACGCTCTCGGAGGTGACATCGTGGCCGCCACCGGGAAGGCCGACGCCAAGATCCTCGTCGAGCGTGGCGGTGACGAATGCGTCGAGGTCGAAGCCGTTGATGGAGAAGCTCATGGCCGCGTCTTTCGCCCGTGCGGAACATTCGCGCAAGCGCCAGCATGATGCTAGCACCGTGACATGATCCCCGCGCCTCCTGACGCCGCTGCCCCGACCTCGATCCACGGCCCGGGCCGCTGGTACACGCTGACTTACGTCCAGGTCCTGATCGCCATCGCGCTCGGCGCAACGCTGGGGTACCTGGCGCCGCAGACGGGCGAGGCGATGAAGCCACTGGGCGATGCCTTCATCGCGCTGGTCAAGATGATCATCTCTCCGGTGATCTTCCTGACGATCGTCACCGGCATCGCCGGCATGCGCGATCTGGCATCCGTCGGCCGAGTAGCGGCCAAGGCGTTCGCCTATTTCCTGTTCTTCTCGACCTTGGCGCTGTTCGTTGGATTGATCATCGCCAACGTGGTGCAGCCGGGCGCCGGGCTGAACATCGATCCGGCCTCGCTCGACGCCGGCAAGGTCGCGCAATATGCCGCCAAGGCGCACGAGAACAGCCTGACCGGCTTCCTGCTCGGCATGATCCCGACCAGCCTGGTTTCGCCACTGGTGGGTGAGAACATCCTGCAGACGCTGCTGGTCGCAATCCTGTTCGGAGTGGCGCTTCCGCTGGTCGGACCACGCGGCGAACGCATCCTCTCGGTGCTGGAGGATGTCGCGCTGGTGGTGTTCAAGATCGTCGGCATCCTGATGAAGGCCGCGCCGATCGGGGCGTTCGGCGCGATGGCCTTCACCATCGGCAGCTACGGCATCGGCGCGCTGGCCAAGCTCGCGTTCCTGGTGGGCACGTTCTACGCGACCTCGATCCTGTTCGTCGTCGTGGTGCTGGGCGCGGTGGGTCTGTGGGCGGGGTTCTCGATCCTGCGGCTGATCGCCTACCTCAAGGCCGAGCTGCTGCTGGTGCTGGGGACTTCCTCGTCCGAGAGCGCGCTGCCCTTGCTGATCGAGAAGATGGAGCATGCCGGCTGCCCGCGCGAGGTGGTGGGGCTGGTTGTGCCGACCGGCTACTCGTTCAACCTCGACGGCACCAACATCTACATGACGCTTGCCGCGCTGTTCATCGCCCAGGCTTGCAACGTGCATTTGCCGCTGTCCGAGCAGTTGCTGCTGCTGGGCGTCGCGATGATCTCGTCCAAGGGTGCGGCCGGGGTGACCGGGGCCGGGTTCGTGACGCTGGCGGCGACGCTCCAGGTGGTGCCGGCGGTGCCGCTGGCGGGCATGACGCTGATCCTGGGGGTCGACCGCTTCATGTCGGAATGCCGCAGCCTGACGAACTTCGTCGGCAACGCGGTGGCGGCGATCGTGGTGTCGAAGTGGGAGGGTGGCCTCGATCACGCCAAGCTCGACGCGACACTGAAGGGCTAGGCCGCGCCTATCCTCTCCCCGGCGGGGAGAGGAGTTAAGCGGTTAGTGTACGAAGCGGGCGATCACGTCACGGTAGGACCGGCTGACCTTCACCTGCGCGCCGGAGTCGAGCACCAGGAAGCACTCGCCATTGGTGTGCGGCTTCACCTGACGCACCTGGTTCAGGTTGACGATGGTCGAGCGGTGGACGCGCTGGAACACGCGCGGGTCGAGACGGCGTTCCAGGTCCTTCATCGTCTCGCGCAGGATCAGCGAGTTGTCGGCCGTGCGAATGCACATGTAGTCGCCCGCCGCCTCGATATGCTCGATCGAATCGACATCGATGCGGAAGATCTGCCCGCGATCCTTGATGTTGATCAGCTTTTCGAAGCGGTCTGCGCTGTGCTCGGCATCCTCGGGTATGGCGTCGATCGCATCGGGCGCCACTTCGGCCAGCACCGTCTTGAGCTTCTCCGCCTCCTCGGCCGAGCGCTTCTCGGCCAGACGGGTGCGGACGCGGGCGAGGGTATCGGCCAGCTTGTCGTCCTCGACCGGCTTCATCAGGTAATTGACGGCATTGGCCTCGAACGCCTTGACCGCATGCTCCTGGTAGGCGGTGACAAAGACGAAAAGCGGCGGCTCGATCTCCATCACACCCTTGACGACCGAGAAGCCGTCGAACCCCGGCATCTGGATGTCGAGGAAGACCAGATCGGGCTTTTCCGTCTTGATCTTGCGGATGGCCTCGCGCCCGTTCGAGCAGGTGTCGATGATCTCGACATCGGGATACTTCTCCAGCCGTAGCTGGAGGCCCTGGATGGCGAGCTTTTCGTCATCGACGAGGATGGTGCGGATAGTCATGCGGTGAAATCTCCGGCGCTCGAACGCGCGGCCTCCATCAAGGTTTCAGCTTGAACGGTGGATGACCGGGTCCGGCGAGTGCATGCGGCAATGTATCAGCGAGATGACGCGGCGGCGAGTCGGGGCGCTTGCGTGGGCTCTTCGGCAGCCTGCGCACGCTCGAAGGGCAGTTCGATGACCACGGCGAAGCCACCCTCGGGTGGTTCGATCGTCTCGAAACGGTGGTCTTCGCCATAAGCCTGCGAAAGGCGATCACGAATGTTCGACAATCCCACGCCGGTCGAAACCGGCTCCCCACCATCGTAAGTCATGCCTGAGAGCCTGTTGTCGGTGGTGGTGGTTTGCAAGCCCGGGCCGGTATCCGAGACGACGATGCGAAGCGTCGAACCGATGAGTTGCGTGGTGATCGTGATCTCCGCGCCGGACTCCTGCTGGCTGACCGCATACTTGATCGCGTTCTCGACCAGGGGCTGGAGCAGGAGTGAGGGAAGGAGACCCTGCTCGGTATCAGGCGCGATATCGAAGGTCGTGCGCAGCCGCTCCTCGAAGCGCATGCGCTCGATGTCGAGATAGAGCTTCAGCGTCTCCACCTCCAGCGCAACCGTCACCTTGGCGGAGGGCTTGTTCACCAGTGTGTAGCGCAGGAAGCTCGACAGGCGGCTGAGCATCGCGTTCGCCGGCTCGGTCTGCTTGAGCAGCACCAGGGTGGAGATCGAGTTCAGTGTGTTGAACAGGAAGTGCGGGTTCAACTGATAGCGCAGCATGGCCAACTGCGCCTGCGTCGCCTGGTTCTCAAGCCTGAGCAGCTGGTCGTTCTGCTCCTCCACCGTCAGGTAGAAGTTGATCGCGTAGTACAGTGCGGACCAAGCGCCCAGCAGGGTAGCGTCGTAGTAGAAGTAGCCGATGAACAGCTGCGCGAAGCTCGCCTCGGTTTCGGCGCGGTAGAGCCAGATCACCCAAGCATCGACAAAGGCGTAGAGGCCCACCGCGACCGGGATCGCCAGAACCGTCACGCCCCAGGTCAGCAATGGCTGTCGGCCGATCAGCTGGCGGAAGATCACGGCCAGCACCAGCGAGATCGAGAAGCCGGTGACGGTGCCGATCAGGACGATGACGAGGAACGTCAGCGCCTGGTCGTTGGCGATCGCGGACATCGCACGCAACAACATGGCGCCTGCCCAGCCGACCGCCTGAAGCCGCCAGAACGCCTGGTTCTTGTTGGCGAAGAACGGGATAGGCTTGATCGGAAGCACGGCCATCGCAGCGATTCGTAGCGCAGAAGGACGGCGGTGGGAATCCTTGTGAATGCGTGCGAGTTGTCCATGGCCCGCAGTCAGTTGTCACCCTGATCTCGTTTCAGGGTTCATTTCGAGGTGTAGACCGAACAGCTTCACGCGCAGGTTGGGAGTGCGGCTTACGGCGGCAGAGGACTGAGATTGCGGCACAATGGACCCTGAAACAAGTTCAAGGTGACGAGGTTCTGCAAGCCGTCAGCTCTTGCGCGCGGCCTTAATCGCCTCGGCCAGCTTGTCGGTGCCGACCGCGCCCGAGATCAGTTCATCTCCGGCCACCCAGCTGGGCGTGCCGCCAAAGCCTAGCTTCTGAGCCAGTGCCATGTTGCGCTGGATCTCCTCCTCCACGGGCGCGCTGGCAGCGACCTTGCGCGCCCGCTCCATGTCGAGACCCGCAACACCGGCAGCCGCCTCGATCGAGACAGGATCGAGCTGGCCGGCAGAGAACATCGCGTCATGGAACTGCGGGTACTTGCCCTGTTCCGCCGCAGCGAGCGCCATCCGCGCGGCAGCTGCACTGTGCGGGCTGATGATCGGCAGCTCACGGATAACGATCTTCAGATCGGGGTTGGCCTTGGCGAGCGCGGCAATGTCACCAACGGACTTGCGGCAATAGCCGCAGGCGAAGTCGGTGAACTCGACCAGCGTCACCGACCCGCGGGGATTGCCCAGCACCGCCCCCGGAAACGGCGTGTGAACCGGCGTGCGCACTTGCGCGAGCTGGCCGCGCCCCTGGTTGCGTTGCAGGTTGTCCATCGCCTCGGGCAGGATCTCGGGATGCTCGAGGATATAGGATCGCACGATCTGCTCGACCGCGGCGCGGTCCGACGCGGGCGCGAACTGCCTATGCGCGAACCAGCCACCGAGCGCGGCAAGCGCGATCACGCCCACCACGAGCGCCGTGCGTCTGCCCGAGCCGGCTGACTTGTCCTGGGTCGATGTCATCGCTGGGGCCTACTTGCGTTTGCGGGTGCGTTCAACTTCGGCGCGGGCCTGGAACTCGATATCCTGCGCGCGCAGCCAGTCGGGCGAGCCTTCGGGCAGGCCCAGTTGCGCGGCTCGAGCGCTCGCCAGCGCTTCCTCCATCCGGCCGCTGAGCACTTGCTGCTCCGCGCTGGCCAACCGCGCGCGGGGCATGTCGCCCTGGTTGGCGTAGATGACGCCCAGCTGGTACCAGGCGAACGGGTTCTCCCGATCGCGGGCAACGGCCGCACGCAGCACGGTCTGCGCTTCGGCGAAGTTCTTGCGGTCCTCGGTAGCGATCAGGGCATGGCCGAACAGCGTCGCGATCAGCGGCTGGTTGGCGGTGAGTTCGGTAGCACGGCGCAAAGGCGCCAGGGCCTCGGTCGGCTTGCCGGCTTCCAGCAGGATCTGGCCCTTGAGCTCCAGGAAGTACGGATCGTCGGGCGCGGTCTGCAACAGCGCGTCGGCCTCGGCCGTCGCGCGGTCGAGCTGCGAATCCTTGTGATAGGCGTAAGCGCGAGCATAGTGCGCGGGCACCGAGTTGTCGGTGGGCGGGTAGACCCGCAGCGTATCACGGGGCTCGGCCAGAAAGCCGAACAGCTTGGCCTTCACCCGAGTAAAGCGCGCCTCGATCTTGGGATCGCTTGGGCGGTTCCACGCCGGATCGTCCTGATATGTGTCAGTCAGCGTGGCGATGCGGTCGCCGGTCATCGGGTGGGTCGAGTAGAACTCGTCACCATCGGCCGGACGGTAGCCATGGCGGAACTCCAGGTTCTGCAGCTTCTTGAAGAACTCTAGCGATCCCTTGCCGGTGATCCCTGCCTTGGAGAGGTACGAGGCGCCGGCCGCATCGGCGCTGGCTTCCTGCGCGCGGTTGTAGGACAGGAACTTGCCCATGGCCGCCTGCTGCCCGGCCATCAGCACGCCCATCGCCGCCTCACCGCCGCCGGCAGCCGCCGCTGCAGCCCCGAGCAGGAGCGAAAGCAGACTGATGTTGGTCGCACCCTTGGCACCCTGGTTGAGCACCGCATGCCCGCCAACCACGTGCCCGAGTTCGTGCGCGACCACGCCCTGCACCTCGTTGGCGTTGTCCGCCTCGTTGATCAGGCCCGAGTTCACGTAGACCGCCTGCCCGCCGACCACGAAGGCGTTCACGCTGGGATCGTTGACCAGCACGACGTCGACGTTCTTGGGATCGAGCCCCGTCTGCGCGATGATCGGGCGCGACATGTCGCGGAACAGCGCCTCTGTCTCCGCATCGCGCAGGATCGACTGCGCCGCCGCCGGCACCGAAGCCAGCAGCGCGAGCGGAGCAAGCAGAAGAGCGGAAAGCCGCGGCATGTGCATCGCGCGCAGCCTAGCCGCCCGAGGCGTGAACCGATGCTGAAGGGCAGAGTGCGTCACAGCCGCGGTCATGCCTTGGCGCAGGCAGTGCGTCGACCCGGATCTGCTCCGCTACGCGCCGATCAGCCCACGCGCCGCACGCTCGACCAGCGTGGACTTGTGCGGCACTTCGCCCAGCACGATGACCTGTCCGTCCGGCCCCCGCCGGGCGAGCAGGACCGTGAACTCCTCGCCTTGCGCTGGCAGGCTGGCGAGCGGCACTTCGGGCAGAGCACGCAAACCTTCGTGCAAGTCGCGCAGCGGTTGCGCCTCGGCCCCCGCGTCCGGGCCGTTCGCCCAATCCGCCAGGCCCTCGGGTTCGAGCCGCAAGCGGCGCAGCGGCTCGTAGGATTCGGCGATCTCTCGCTGCAACGCGTTGACGACGCGCGCGTCGAGCACTTCCTTCCAGTTGATCACGCACAGCACGTGGTCGATCTCGGCATCGTCGCGCGAGAAAGGCAGCAGGATGCCGCGGTAGAGGATCGTCGCGCCGCGCCAGTTGACGAACTCGGCCTCGAACCCGACCGGTGCGTCGCTGGCGAAGACCTGGCGATAGTGGTCGGTGATGCACGAGAGGAGCGACCCTTGCGGAGCCTCGCTCAAATGCGTGAGCGCCTCGGCCACACCGCATTCCTGCGCCAACGCCATGCCGACGTGGCCCAGCCTCGGAGCTTCGCGATCGTCGCTGACGTCCAGCAGCACGCAGTAGCCGGCAAAGTCCGCCAAGCGTTGAAGATCGAGCGCGTCGCTGGCCGGAAACCGGCGCTCGCCCAAGAGCGCCGCCCAGAAGTTGTAAGCCCGGACCTGCAGGCGCCGCTCGGCATGCCCAATCGCCATGGGAAGCGGCTCGCGTCCGGTGTCCTCGTCCTCCGGCGCATGATGCCCGGCGAGAGGATGGTGCAACTCCTTATATTCGCCGCGCAAGCTATCCATGACGTGTCCCTAGGTCCGATGCGGACAACGCGTTCTCAAGCCTCGTGGTGAATAAGCCGTAAACGAGGGCCTAGAGCTCGACTCAGTCGCGCACCACGCCCTCGCCGGGCTTCGGCAGCGGCGCGACGAAACGAAGCAGCAGGAACGACGCGATCAGGAACACCGAACCGGCATGCAGCGCAAAAGGCAGCCCGCGCCAGTCTGCGACCGCGCCCCAGGCCCAGGATCCCAAAGCCATGCCGCCGAACGTGACGGCCTGGTAGATCGACAGGCACCGGCCCAGGATCGCGTCGGGCGAGCGCAGTTGTACGGCGGTGTTGATGCTCGTCAGGATCATCACCCAGCCCACGCCCCCCACGAAAGCAGCGGGCAGCGCGAACCACACGACCTGCACTTCGGCCAGGAGCGACAGGACGAAGACGAACATAACCGAGCCCAGCAGCAGGATGCCCTCCAGATGCAGCTTGCGCCGCAGCGGCCCGACGAAGGGTGCGGCCATGATCGAGCCGATGCCGAACAGGCCCAGCATCAGGCCGAACTGGAACTCGTCGCCGTGAAGCTGGTCGCTGACGATGGTGGGCAGCAGCGCCTGATAGGCCGCCAGGCTGAAGCCCAGGCTCAACCCGCGCACGAGGATGCGCCGCAGTGGCTGCGAGCCGGCGCAGTAGCGGATGCCCGCTCCCACGGCCGGGATGATCGGCCGCCGCTCGATCGCACGGGCTTCGGGCTTCCACCAGAGCAGCACGCCGATCAGGCCGATGTAGCTCACCGCGTTGATCAGGAAGGCGAACGAGGTGCCCCAGATCGAGATCAGTACGCCGCCCATGGCCGGGCCGATGCTGCGCGCGATATTGAACGAGATCGAGTTGAGCGCGATCGCTTGCGGTAGCTGCTTGCTGTCCACCTGCTGGCGAACCGAGGCCTGCCACGCCGGCGAGTTCAGCGCCGTGCCGATGCCGACCGCCAGCGTAAAGACGAGCAACAGCACCGGGCTGAGGATGTCGAGATAGGCGAGCACGGCCAGGACGCCGGAGAACACCAGCATGCCGATCTGCGCCCAGAGCATGACTTGGCGTCGGTCGTAGTTGTCCGCGATGGCTCCGGCGAACACGCCGAACAGCATGATCGGGACCGTGGCCGAGGACTGCACCAGCGCCACCAGCTGGTGCGAGGTGGTCAGCTCGGTCATCATCCAGGCCGCGGCGATCGACTGGATCGTGCCGCCCAGGTTGGAGAACAGGTTGGCGATCCAGATCGCGCGGAACACCGGATAGCGGAACGGCGAGAACGTGCCGGTGCCGGGATCGGGGTGCCCGATTGGCTCCAGCGCCTTGCTGGTCAGGGATGGTTTCGCGTCTGGCACCCGATTCGGGTAAGGCGCAGAAGCGCGGCCCGCAAGTTCAGAACAGGTAGCGCATCTTGATGTTGAGATGCTCGCCGAAGCCGTTGACGGGGAAAGCGGCGCTGTCGAAGCGGGGCGGCCCCATCATCACCGGCGCGTCCTGCGAAAAGCCGAAACCCTCGCGCGGGATCATCAGTCGCTTGTCGAGCTTGCCGTTCGCGTTCTCGTCATGGATCAGCGCGATAGCGTAGCGGCCAGCGCCGACCTTGCCGAAGTCCAGCGACGGTGCGGCCGCCGGCACGATCAGGCGCTTGGCCGCGGGATCGTTCTGGCAGTTGGGGAACTTGTCTGGCCGCATCGTCAGGCAGGCGAGGATCTGCCCCTTGGCGGAGCGCAAGCCGGTGACGGAGGCACTGACGTCGGTACTCGGCTGCACCGCGCCCACCAGAGCGGGCGCGGCCGCAACGACGATCAGGGCGCCGAGAGCCCGCGATCGGTCGCGCAAAGGTGATCCCAGAACCGGAAGTAGAGGCCGTAGTTGCATTTGTACTGCTCGTGATGGCGCTGATGGTGGCTGGCCGTTATCAGCCAGTGTCCCAACGACGAATTAATGAGCCAACGCGGGAACATCTCCCACCCCATGTGGTTGGTTATGCCCATTACCGTCATCACGAGCAAGACAATGCCGAGCACGGCGACGTGGATCGGCACGAAAAACACCAGCGCGGGCACCACCACGGCGCCGGTGATCGCCTCCAGAGGATGAAAGCTCATCGCTGCCCAGGCTGTCGGCGGCCGGCTGGCGTGGTGCACGGCATGGGCCGCCGCGAACACCTTGGGCCGGTGCATCCAGCGATGGGTCCAGTAGAACCAGGTGTCGTGCAGGAACAGGTAGACGAATAGCGAGCCCGGCAGCCACCACAGCGGGTAGGCATGCACATCGGTGTAGATGCGTGTCCACCCTCGCGACTGCCAGCCCCAGGCCGCCACGCCGGCAGGCACGCCGTAGATGGCGGCGGAGAGCAGCGACCAGCGCAGTTCGCTGCCGATCTGCTTGTTCATGCCCCGGTAGAGGCCGGGCCGCACGCGCGAGGTGATCCAGGCGAACAGGCCGCTGGTCAGCAGATAACGCACGCCGACGATCGCGGTCATGGCGAGCGCGGAAAGCGTTACGGCGATTAGGGCTTGAGCCATGCGCGGCTTATGCCCTCTGTTACATGTAAGGCATAGCGCGTTCTAGAACGCAGCCGTCGCAAGCCCCTCCACCGCCGCCGCAGGCAGTGGTGGAGGGGCTTGACCTCTTCACTCGATCAACCAGCGCGGCGAACGCTGCCCTTGTGCGCGCCGACGGTCTTGGGTCCACGCGGACGGAAGCTGCGCTTCTGCCCGTCGCCCTGTGCGCGATCACCAACAGGACGCTCACCCTGCGGACGGTCCGAGCGCGGACGATCGTCGCGGCGCTTCTCGCCTTCAGGACGCGGGCCCTGCGGACGACCGCCACGCTGGCCACCCTGGCGCTCACCCGAGCGGCCACCGCCCTGGCCACCACGGGCATGCGGGTTGCGCTGCTCGGTCTCGGTGGTCTTGCGCGAGGGTGCGGGCAGGCGCGCGGCCTGGCGCTGGAAGTCCTCGGGCAGCGGCAGCGGCATCAACTTGACGCGAGTCAGCTTCTCGATGTCGCGCAGGTAAGCCTTTTCGTCCGGTGCGACGTAGCTAACGGCAATGCCGTCGGCACCGTTGCGCGCGGTGCGGCCGATGCGGTGGACGTACTGCTCGGCGACGTTGGGCAGCTCGAAGTTGTAGACGTGGCTGACGCCCGAAACGTCGATGCCGCGCGCCGCAATGTCGGTGGCGACCAGCACGCGGACGGTGCCCTGGCGGAACCCGCCGAGCGCCGCGGTGCGCTGCGCCTGGCTCTTGTTGCCGTGGATCGCGGCGGCGGGGATGCCGGCCGTCATCAGGTGGCGCACGATGCGGTCGGCCCCGTGCTTGGTGCGGCTGAACACCAGCGCGCGGTCGATCTTGCTGACGCCGTCCTCATCCTTGGCGAGGCCATCGCGCAAGTTGATGGTGAGCAGCGCCTGCTTCTCGGCCTGGTTGATGTAGACGCCGAACTGCTCGACGCGCTCTGCCGTGGTCGACTGCGGTGCGACTTCAACCTTGACCGGATTGTTGATGAATTGGCGGCCCAGGTCGGCGATCGCCTGCGGCATGGTCGCCGAGAAGAACAGGCTCTGGCGCTCCTTGGGCAGCATCGCAGCCACACGCTTCAGGGCGTGGATGAAGCCGAGGTCCATCATCTGGTCGGCTTCGTCGAGCACGAAGATCTCGACATGGCGCAGCGTCAGCGCGCGCTGGTCGATCAAATCGAGCAGGCGGCCGGGGGTGGCGACCAGCACGTCGGTGCCGCGCTCCAGGGCACGCGCCTGCTTGCCGACGGGCACGCCGCCAAACACGCACTGCACGTTGAGCGCCAGGTACTTGGCATAGCCGCGCATGTTCTCGGCGATCTGCGCCGCCAGCTCACGCGTGGGGCTGAGGATCAGCATGCGGCATCCGGCGTTCTGGCGCGGGCGGGCGTCGGCGGCCAGGCGGTGAAGCGAGGGCAGCGAGAAGGCCGCGGTCTTGCCGGTGCCGGTCTGCGCAATGCCGAGCAGATCTCGCCCTTCCATCAGCGCGGGGATCGCCTGGCGCTGAATGGGGGTGGGATCGGCATAGCCCTTGGTTTCGAGCGCACGAAGAATGGGCTCGGCCAAGCCGAGATCGGAAAAATAGGACATGGAAGTCTTTCGCGTATTCGCGTGGCGCGCGAAGATCACGCGCACATCGCAAGGGTTCGTTCGATGCGACCCTGCGTGAAAAGGAAGCTGGTTGGGCAACCGCTCATCCGGGCCGGTCTTCGGCTTGGGCCGGGACCTCACGCTGCCAACGGATTGCGGCGCACCTCGAAGGTCACGCTCGCCGATTGCCCCGGCCATGTAGGTGATATTGCGAGCAAGCGCAAGATAATTGCGGAGCTAGCCGGCGCTGCCGCTAGCCCTCGTCTGAATGGAAGGCAACGATCAGGCCGCCACTGCCTCCTTGGCGTCCTTCTTCTTGCCGCCCTTCTTGTCCTTGGCCTCTTTCTGCTCCGGACCGTCGACCAGCGTCTGCACCGCCTTGGATGTCGCCACGGTGCCAAGCTCGGTTAGGGCGAAGTGGTTGGCCTCGATCTCGGCCAAGTCATAGACGTAGTTTACCATCACGCCGTGCGCCTGGCGCTGCCCATTCTCCGACAAGTCGGCATTGGCGTGGATCGCCTCCAGCCGCGCGCCGTTGCCGAGATGAAAACGCGCCACCGGGTCGAGCGGCTGGCCGCCCTTGCCCTTGGCGGTGACGAGGTACTTGGCCCCCAGGCTGCGCAAGTCGGCAGCGCCCGGGACGCGTTCGGCGGCTTCGGGCTCCTTGGCGAGCCACTTGGCGAAACCGGGCACCGGCGACAGGGTTGCGAACGTGTTCAACTGCGGCATTTCCTGCTGCAGCAGGCCAACCACCCGCTTGATCAGGTAATTGCCGAAGGGAATGCCCTTGAGCCCCGTGCGGCAGTTGTTGATGGAGTAGAAGATCGCGCAGCTCGCATCGCTGGGATCGACCGTCTCGCGCTCTTCGGCGATGATCTGGTGGATGGCGCTGGGCAGTTCCCTGGTCAGCGCGACTTCGACGAAGATCAACGGATCATCCATCATCTGCGGGTGGAAGAAGCCATAGCAGCGCCGGTCGATGGGCTCGACCCGGCGGCGCAAGTCGTCCCAGCCGCGAATTTGGTGCACTGCCTCGTAGCGGATGATGCGCTCCAGCAAGCAGGCAGGCGAGTCCCATGAGATGCGGCGCAGTTCCAGGAAGCCGGCGTTGAACCAGTTGGTGAACGCACCTTCCAGGTCGCGATCGAACGCCGCCAGACTTGCGCTCTTGGGCGCGGCGAGCAGATCCTCACGCATGCCGATGAGCCGTTCGGTCCCTTGCGGCGCCAGGTTGAGCACCCGGATCAGCTTCTGGCTGGGCGATTCGGTTGCCTCGTGCAGCGCCCGCGCGCTAGCCTCGTCGTGCAGCTGTGCCCACTTGGCGATCGCCTTTTCGATAGCCTCGGCATCCGCCGGATGAGCATCGTGGATCTTGCCGAGGAACTCCTGCCGAGCCGCGATATCGCTGGCTTCGTAGAGGTCGAAGAAGGCCGAAGCCAGCGCCGGACCGGACGCGCGGCCGCGCAGCGAGAGCAGCGCATCGGCCAGGTCGAGCAGGCTTTCCCCCTCGTTCTCAGGGCGCGGCGCCACGCCGATGCCGCGCAGCATCTTGCCCAGGCCCGAGGCCATCAGGAGGTCGAGCGCGCTGCGCTTGCGTGCCGGGCTATCTACCTTGGTGCGGGTTCGGGCCGTGTTCATGGTGCGAGCACCCCTTCTTGCAAGCGGACCGGCCGCAGCCCGTCCCTGAGTCGACGAAGGCTATCATGAGGGTTCCGACAGCTGTGTGACAAGCCCAGCACCTCCAGCTTCGCCGGGGCGAAGACGAGCGCTGCCGGGAACAACGTCATAGCGGCGTTGCGAGGGTTCGGACGGGAAGTTCGCCCTCGCCGCTGTCGTCAGGCCTCTCTATCGCTCTGGGGCAGACCCGGCAGGATCGCCCAGACGCCATCGACGTTGCGCGCCACCGTGAAGATGAACTCGCCGTCGCGGATCACGCGCGCGGCGTTCCACCCATAGCCATAGACCTGATTCAACAAGTCGCGCGGGCCATCGGCGACCAGCTCTTCGGGTTCGTAGTCGTGCTCATCTGGGATGAGAGTGTAAGTCGGCATGCTCGCCCTCTTGCCCCGGCGCATGCCGATCCAACCCGCTACGGCCTGTCGAGTTCCAGATCGCTCGTCATCGGCGGCGCGGCTCAAGCGCGGCTGCGGCGCACCGTCTGCTGGTAGAGCAGGCCGGTCAGCACCGCGAAGACCAGCGTCCCGCCGATCAGCGCGATGCTGGGCGCAAGCCCCGTCGTCAACGCGAGCGGGCTGTCGGAGCCAGTCACCGCCACGATGCCGGCGAAGGCGACGCCCCACAGGCTTTCGCCCACGATCATCCCGGTTGCGGTCAGCACGCCCATGCGCAGCCCGCTCTCGGGCTTGCGGCTGCGCTGCGCCCAGCGGTCGTAGAACCAGCCGAGGATCGAGCCGATCACCACCGGCAGGATCACCGCCATCGGCAGGTAGATGCCGATGCCGACGGCCAGCGGAGGGAAGCGCAGCAGCCGCGCCTTGCCCATCAGCTCGTCGAAGATCACGAAAGCAACGCCCGCAAGAGCGCCGTACTCGATCATCGGCCAGTTGAGATCGCCGCCGAGCACGCCTTGTGCCAGCGCCGAGATCAGCCCGGCCTGCGGAGCGGACAGTGCATTCGGCCCTGCTCCGGGCGCGCCAACGAAGCCGAAGGCGGTGTTCAGCAGATCGAGGACGGGAGGGATGACGAGGCTGCCGAACACCACGCCGATGATCAGCGCGACCTGCTGCTTCCACGGCGTGGCCCCGACCAGCTGGCCGGTCTTGAGGTCCTGCAGATTGTCGTTGGAGATCGTCGAGACACCGAATACCACGCCGGTCACGATCAGAGCGTAGGCGATGAGCGCGCGGGTGGTCTCGGGCGGGCTCTCGCGCCCGAACAGGGCGGCCAGCAGCAGCGCGGCGGCGAGCACGGCGAGGATGCCGATGGCCGAGACGGGCGAGTTCGACGCCCCGATCAGTCCCGCCATGTAGCCGCACACCGCCGCCACCAGCATGCCGAGCACCAGCACGAACAGGAGCGAACCCGCGACCAGCAGCAGCGTCGATCCTGCGAGCGGCCCCGCCTGCAGGGTCGACCACAGCAGCCACGCGATCGGCACGAGCAGCGCGAGTACTCCGCCGATCACGGTCGCGATCGGCAGGTCCCGCTCTTCCAAAGCCAAGGCCTCGCCGCCATGGCGCGCGCGGCTGGCCTGGAAGGCGGAGCGTACGCCGCCGATCACCGGCGCGGCGATCTTGATCAGCGTCCAGATCGCCGCCACGCCTATGACCCCGGCTCCGAAGAACCGCACATCCGCGCGGAACACGGTGTTGGCCCAAGTCTCCACGTCGCCGGGGAGCGGATGGTGCCCGGTGAGGATCGGCAGCAGCACCCACCAGCCAGTCACCAGCCCCAGCAGCTGCGCCATGCCGACCGACAGGCCGACGAGGTGGCCCACACCGAGCAGTGCGAACGAAAGCCCGCCGGCGATGCCGGTCGCGCCGGCGCCGGCGCGGAACCAGGCCGCAGCCTCGGCAACGACGAGCCTGGTCTGCGTCAGGATGGCGAAGCCGGCCGAAGCCACGCTTCCCGCGACGAGCAACCACAGCCCGTTCGCGCTCTCCTCCGCGCCCATGTCGCTCGCCGCGCCGACCTTGAGCACTTCGGCAGCGGCGCGGCCTTCGGGGTAGGGTAGGTCGGTGTCGATGACCAAGGCGCGGCGGAGCGGGACCGAGAACATGACGCCCAGGATGCCGCCCAGACCGGTGATCGCCGCGGTGGTCACATAGGGGAAGCCCTGCCACCAGCCGATCATCACCAGGCCGGGGAGCACGAAGATGATTGCGGCCAGGGTGCCCGCAGCGCTGGCGATGGTCTGGACGATGTTGTTTTCCAGGATGCTGCTGCCGGGCAAGTATCGCAGCACCGCCATCGAGATTACCGCCGCCGGGATCGAGGTCGCGAAAGTCAGGCCGACCTTGAGGCCCAGATAGACGTTCGCCGCGGTGAACAGCAGCGTGATGATCCCGCCCAGGACAACGCCGCGGATCGTCAGTTCGGCAAGCGGTTTGGCGTGTGGCGCGCTCAAGTCGGTTCTCTCAGGCATGGCTGTTCGCGCAACCTGTCGCACAGACGCTGCGCAGTTACGAGTGCACTCCTTGCGATGCGCTCAGGCCTTCTCCTTCACTCGGGATGGCGAAGCGGCGGCGGTATTCGGCGAAGGTGGCCGTTACCACATCGTGGTCGAGCCCGTATTCGGCAAGGCTGTAGTCGTTGCGGCCGCGCGCGTTCTTGGGATTGGCGGCGTGCCAGCCCTGCACGGCAGTGGCGACACCCTCCGGCGTGTCGATGCCGAGGCCGGCATGGATCCGCCGCATCTCACCAACCGGGTCGGCTATGAGCGCGTAGTAGTCGACATGCACCACGCGGCCTCCCGCAGGACCGGCGTCGAAGGCCATGATACGTTCGACGTGCCGTGCGATGAAGGCGAGCATGTCCTGCCCGACCTCGCGCTTGTCCACCGGTGCGGCGGCGCGCTGGCTGCGCAGGTTCCACGTCATCTTTGCGATTGAGGCGACGACTTGCGCCGGATCGCGATGCGTCATCACGAAGCGCGCGTCAGGATGGACCTGCAGGATCTGATCCATCGCCAGCACATGGTTGGGGTACTTGAGCGCCCATGGCCGCGGTTCCGACCGCCACTGCAGGCATTGCAGCTGGCGCTTGTGGATGCGGTAGGTCTCGACCAGGTCTAGGCCGCTCAGCATCCACTCGAAGTAGGCCGGCACGCGGTAGAGGTTGTGGAGCCCGGCGGCGCCATAGCTCTGTTCCAGGAAAGCGTGGCATTCGTCGGAGCCATCCTCGTCATAGAGGTGCAGCGCCTCGAAGCCGTCGAAGTGCGCGCGTGCCTTCTGGATCTCCACCCAGGCGGCGCGGCGGCGTGTCACCGATGCCGGATCGAAGCCGGGCGGCGGCGCGGGCATGATCGACTCCCAGGTCCTGATCAGGCGAAATCGCGGGTCGCGATCGAAGAGGTACTGGAAGTACGTGGTGCCGGAGCGCGGCAGGCCCATGAGGAAGACCGGGGCGACGATCGGCTCCTCGGCGATCTCGGGGTATTGCTGCACCCACTTGGCGCTTTCGAGGCGGTTGATGCTGTCCGTCACCAGCATGCGCCGCGCCTGCGCCTCTCCTGCCGCCGACATGGGGAAAGTCTCGGCCAGCGAGGCGGTGAGGCGCGCCAGGTTCTCCGCGACGCCTGGGTCGGGATCGGCGATCCCGACGTGCGCCTCGGCCTCGGCGATGATCGCGGCAGCGTCCAGCATGTGTCCTCCCCTCTCCGCTCGTGCGGACGATGGCTGCATGGAGGCTAGGCGTCCACGGCGTCACCGTCCACGAGAGCTTGCAGCGTCCGCGCGGCCCAGCGCTCGGATGGCGCAGAGATCGCGCCCTCGGCGAGCCCGTGCACTTGGAAGGTCAGCCCGGACATGAGCCCGAACAGCATCGCCGCGCGTCCATGCGCATCGGGCGGGCCGAGCCATTCGACCAGCGGCGCGATCATGTGCTCCTCCCACACCCGCACGGCCACCTCGCGGGACTCAGGATCGGCGAGCGCCAGCATCAGAGTGGCGGTGATGGTCACGTTGCTGCGCTCGCGGATGAGGCGCGTCATCGTCTTGCCGAAGTCTTGCTTGCGCCAGGTGAAGACCGAGTTGGCGCGCAGGATCTCGATCAGCGCGGCCTCGAACAGCGCCGCCTTGGTCCCGAAGTATCGGACCGGCAGGGAAGAGGCGACGCCGGCACGCGCGGAAATGTCACGCAGGCCGGCTTGCGAGTAGCCGAACTCGGTGAAGACCTCGACCGCGGCGGCGAGGATGCGCGCCTTGGTGGCAACGGAATCGCGGCGCCGAACGTCCGGCCTGATCACAGCAGCGGTCATCCCCAAGCGATAACGGCCCGACGGATCGCCCGCAAGTAAACAGCTGCTCACTTGTGTTGAGCAATGGTTCACTTGTGCTATGCCGTGCAGCAACAACGAACGCGGGAACGGGAGAGAATCATGGGCCAGGTCGTGCGCAGCCACTGCCGCATCTGCACCAACCAGTGCGGCATCGCCGTCACGGTCGAAGGCGACCAGATCGTGCGGGTGAAGGGCGACTTCGATCACCCGCTCAGCAAGGGGTATACTTGCCCCAAAGGCCGCGCCGTGGGTCGCTTGCACCATCACGACCAGGCCATCCTGCGCCCTTCTCTCGTACGGGAAGGCGTGCGCGTCGAGGCGGACTGGGACACGGTGCTCGACGATCTGGCCCAGCGGCTTCGCGCCGTGGTCGACGAACATGGGCCCGGGAGCGTCGGCTTCTACTTCGGCAGCGGCCTCGGCATGGACGCAGCCGGCTTTCGCATGGGCGAGGCCTTGTACAACGCGCTCGGCCATCCACCCAAGTTCTCGCCGCTGACGATCGACGGTACGGCCAAAGTGCTGGTCAGCAGCCTTGTTGGCGGTTTCCCCGGCCTGTCGGGCAAGACCGATAACGAGAACGTGGACCTGCTGCTCTACGTCGGCGTCAATCCGATGGTGAGCCATGGCCATAATACCGGCATGTTCTCGCCGCCCACCTGGATCCGCGCCATCGCCGAGCGCGGCGAGGTCTGGACGATCGACCCGCTGCGCACCGAGACGGCCGCCTTCTCCACCCGCCACATCGCGCCGCTGCCCGGCAAGGACTACGCCATACTCGCCTGGCTGGTGCGCGAGGTGATCGACGGCGGGCCGCTGGCACCCGCCCAGCCGGTGCAGGGCCTCGACGCCTTGCGCACCGCGCTCGACGGCTACGACCGCGTCACCGCCGCACGGGTCGCTGGCGTGCGCGAGGACGAGCTGGCAGACTTGCTGGACTCTGTACGCAGGTTAGGCGGGGTCACCGTCGAAACCGGCACCGGCGTCACCATGTCCGAAGGTGCCAATGTGACGCAATGGTTCGCCTGGCTGCTCAACATCCTGACCGGCCGCATGAACCGCGTGGGCGGAGTGTGGTTCCACCCCGGCTTCATCACACAGTTCGACAGCTTCGAGCTGCCGCGCATGGACAATCCCTTTACCCCCGGCGCACCGACCATGCCGGAGGTCAACGGGATCATCGGCGACTGGCCCTGCGCGGCACTGCCCGGAGAGATCGAGGCTGGCAACATCCGCGCGCTGGTCAACCTGGGTGGCAGCCTGGTGCGCTCGTTCCCCGATGCCAACGTGCTGGTGCCGGCGCTGCGCAAGCTGGACACCTTTGCGACCTTCGAGGTGGTCGAGAACGAAACGACCGCGCTCTCCACTCACGTGCTGCCGACCAAGGATCAGGCGGAGCGGCCGGACATCTCGTTCTGGGATACGCTGTGCGGCAGCCTGTCCATGCTCTACTCGCCCGCGGTGGTGCCGCCGCTCGGGGAGCGTCGCTCGGCCTGGTGGATCCTGTCGCAGCTGATGGGGCGCATGGGCCTGCCCGTCCCGGAGGACCTGCCCGAGAGCGACCAGGTTCCTGGCGCCGACGATGCCATGCTGGCGCGCCAGATGGCGGGCGCACGCTGCAGCTTCGAGGAGCTGAAGGCGGCGGGCACCGTCACGCGCGAGATGCAGTTCCCGGGCGAGTGGGTCGATCGCCACATCGAGCGGATCGGCGGCTGGATCCTCGCGCCGCAACCGCTGCTCGATCTCTGGGCCGCAACGCGCACCGCCGACGCGGCTCGAGGTGGGCCGCCGCAGCTCAGCTTCATCCCGCGTCGCCAGCGGCGCAAGCTGAATGCCTCGCTTTCGTTCCTGGGCAGTCCGGCCGACGTGATCCTCAATCCGCAGGATGCCGCCGCGTATGGCATCGCGCACGGCGACCGCGTGCAGGTGACCACGGCCAGCGGCGAGATCACTCTGATCGCCAACGTCAGCGACGCGATCCGACCGGGTGTGGCCTCGATCCCGCACGGACACGAGACGGCGAACGTCAACCTGCTGACGAGCGTGCAGTCGATCGACGCGATGACCGGCATGGTGCTCTACTCGGGCATTCCGATCAGCCTCACCCGTGTGGAGGAGTCCGAAACGCAGCTCGCAGCTGAAACTGCGTAGACACGCAGCGCCGCACAGCACGTCGGCGGCTACTCACAACAAGGTACCTTGCTCCACCTCTGAACAAACTCATGCAAGGTATCTTGCGTTGAATAGTACCAGGCGATATACACTCCTCATCCGCAGGAGGTGATTCGTGCCTGACACCATCGAAATTCAGTTGAAGAAGGGAGTGCTCGGCCTGTGCGTGCTCGCCCTTCTGTCGCGTGGCGACAGCTACGCTTATGAGATCGCCAGCCGAATGGCCGACGCCGTCGACATGGGCGAGGGCACGATCTACCCGCTCATGCGCCGCATGCAGTCTGACGGGCTGGTCGCGACCTACCTCGAGGAGTCGCCCTCGGGTCCGCCGCGTAAGTACTATCGCATCACCGAGATCGGTCGTGACCGCCTCGACGCACAAGTCGCCGAATGGCGCGCGTTCGTCGGTGCCGTCGAAGGCCTGATCGTTCCCACCACCTCTGACGCCACGGAGGCTCGCCATGACGCGTAAGGAATTCATCCGCCGCCTTCGAGACGGCTTGAAGGGCCTGGAGCCCGCCACCGTCGCCGATATCGTCGCTGACTACGAGGACCACTTCGAGGCCGCTGCTGCCGAGGGCCGCTCTGAAGCCGAAGTCGCAGAGGCTCTGGGCAATCCGAGCCGCCTCGCCCGCGAGTTGCGGCTCGAAGCGGGCATCCGCAACTGGCAGACCGAGCGCAGCCCCTCGTCCGCATGGGCGGCGGTGCTGGCCTTCATGGGCTTGGCCACGATCGACATCCTGATCCTGCTGCCGATCGTCCTGCCCATCCTGGGCGTGCTGTTCGGCCTGTTCGTGGCCGTGTTCGCGCTGTTCATCGCCGGCGGCTTCGTGCTGATCGCCGGACCGTTCAGCGGCTTTCCCGGCGGCGTGCTCGTCGCGATCTTCGGCGGGCTCGGCATGATGGCCGGCGCCGTCGCGGTGGGAGCGTTGCTTGCCATCGTCAGCATCTGGATCATCAACGCCCTCATGTGGTTCGGCCGCCTGCACTACAAGGTGATCGAGCCCGCCATTCACGCCGACCCTGCCTGATCGGCCCTGAGAAGAAGGAGACAGACCATGCTCCGCAAGCTGCTTATCGTATTCGCCAGCGGCCTCGTCATTGCCATCGTCGCGCTCAGCGCAGCGTGGATGGCAGGGGGCAGAGAACTGCGCGACCAGGTCGCCAGCGGCGATGTCGACTGGACCATCGGCGGCGAACGCCTCGGCGGGCCGCGCGTCACCCGCCAGTTTGCCCTCGCCTCCGGCGCGCGGCTGATCATGGCCTTGCCGGTGGACCTGGAGTTCCGCCGCGGCGACCAGGCCGGTATGACCGTGGAAGGCCCCAAGCAGGCGGTCGACCGCCTGGTCTGGGAAGATGGCCGCCTCTCGCTTCCCGGCCGCAGCCATGTGCGTGACTCGATCAAGGTCACGATCGTCGCCCCCGAGATCGGCGACCTCGACCTGAATGCACCCGCCGATGTCGAACTGCGCGGGCTGAACCAGGAACAGCTGCGCCTGACCGCGCGCGGTGCGGTCGACCTCGACGCCACCGGCCGCGTGCGCAAGCTATGGGTCACCTCCGAAGGCGCCGCCGACATCGACGTGTCCGAGCTCGAGAACGAAGATGCGGTGATCCGCGTGCATGGCGTCGGCGATGTCGAGGCTGCCCCCGTCAACCTTGCCGACATCGAAGTGAACGGCGCCGGCAACATCACGCTGAAGAAGCGTGCGCGCACCGAACGTGCGCAAGTGCACGGCGTCGGCTCCGTCGAGCACGTGTATTGATGGAAGTCCTCCCCGACACGGGGAGGTGGCGCGCGCGTAGCGCGTGACGGAGGGGACTCACAACCCAGCGCAGCGCGCGCGGCGAGTCCCCTCCACCATCCTGCGGATGGCCCCCTCCCCGTGCAGGGGAGGACAACAAGCCGCTCAGATTTGCATCGCCCCAGCGATACGCCTATGGGGTCCGCCCGCGCCGCTCCACCGGCGGCAAGAGGCATGGCGTCGCAGGACATGAGCTGGATCACCAAAGTACGCAATTCGCTCGGCTCGCTGGGCAAGCGCGACACGCCGGACAACTTGTGGATCAAGTGTCCGAGCTGCCAGGAGATGGTCTTCACCCAGGCTTGGGAAGACAACCTCTCGGTCTGCCCGCGCTGCGAGTACCACGGCCGCATCGGCGCGCAGGCTCGCTTCGCCCAAGTGCTCGACGCAGGTTACGCAGTGCTGCCGGCACCCAGTGTACCCGAGAACCCGCTGAATTTCCGCGACAGCAAGAAGTACTCCGATCGCCTGAAGGCCGCGCGCGCCGCCAACCCCTATCCTGATGCGCTGACGGCCGCAGAAGGCGCCATCAACGGTCAGCCTGCGGTTGTCGCCGTGCAGGACTTCGCCTTCATGGGCGGGTCGATGGGCATGGCGGTAGGCGAGGCCTTCGTCCGCGCCGTCGAGCGGGCGATCGAGCGGCGCTGCGGCTTTGTGATGTTCACCGCCGCGGGCGGCGCGCGCATGCAGGAGGGCATCCTCTCACTCATGCAAATGCCCAAGACCACGGTGGCGCTGCGCCGCCTCAGCCGTGCGGGCCTGCCCTATCTCGTCGTGCTGACCGATCCCACCACGGGCGGCGTCACCGCCAGCTACGCCATGCTGGGCGACGTCCAAATCGCCGAGCCGGGCGCCCTTATCGGCTTTGCCGGCCAACGCGTGATCCGCGACACCATCCGCGAGAAGCTGCCCGAAGGCTTCCAGCGCGCCGAATACTTGCGCGAACACGGCATGGTCGACCTTGTCGTCGACCGCCACGAGTTGAAGGCGACATGCGCGCGCTTGCTCGACTATCTGAACCGAAAGGACGTAGCGTGAACATCGACAGCGCCCTGGTGCGCGAGCTGGCCGAGCTGCTGGCGGCGACCGGCCTCACCGAGATCGAAGTGGAAGACGGCGAACGCAAGATCCGCGTCGTGCGCCAGCTCGCGCCCGTGGTGGCGAGCGTGGCCGCTCCGGCTGCGGCTGCGGCTCCCGCGCCGGTTGCGGCCGCCGCCACTCCGGCCGAGGCTCCTGCCGCCGCCGCGGTTTCGGCCGATGCCGTGAAGTCGCCGATGGTCGGCACCGTCTACTTGGCCGCCGAGCCGAGCGCGCCGAACTTCGTCAGTGTCGGCCAGCAGGTGAAAGCCGGCGACGTGCTGCTGATCGTTGAAGCGATGAAGGTCATGAACCAGATCACCGCGCCCAAGTCCGGCACGGTCTCGGCGATCATGGTCGAGAACGGCCAGCCCGTCGAATACGACCAGCCCTTGGTGGTGATCGGCTAAGACATGGCCATAAAGCGCCTCCTGATCGCCAACCGCGGCGAGATCGCGCTGCGCATCCACCGCGCCGCGCACGAGATGGGGATCGAGACGGTGGCGGTGCACTCCACCGCCGACGCCGACGCCATGCACGTGCGCCTGGCCGACCATGCGGTCTGCATCGGGCCGCCAGCCGCCAAGGACAGCTACCTCAACGTCGCCGCGATCATCTCGGCCGCCGAGATCACCCAGGCCGACGCGATCCACCCCGGCTACGGCTTCCTGTCCGAGAACGCGCAGTTCGCCGAGATCGTCGAGGCGCACGGGCTGATCTGGGTCGGGCCCAAGCCCGAGCACATCCGCACCATGGGCGACAAGGTGGAAGCCAAGCGCACTGCGGGCGCACTAGGCCTGCCGCTCGTTCCCGGCTCGGACGGCGCGATCGAGGATGTCGCCGAAGCCAAGGCGCTGGCCGAGGAGATCGGCTATCCGGTGCTGATCAAGGCGGCTTCGGGTGGCGGCGGGCGCGGCATGAAGGTCGTCCAGCACGCCGACGAGCTGGAAAGCCAGATGGGGCAGGCGCGCTCCGAGGCGAAGGCGGCGTTCGGCGATGCCACCGTCTACATGGAAAAGTACCTCGGCAATCCGCGGCACATCGAATTCCAGATCTTCGGCGACGGCAAGGGCGAGGCGATCCACCTGGGCGAGCGCGACTGCTCGCTCCAGCGCCGCCACCAGAAGGTGCTGGAAGAAGCGCCTTCCCCGGTCATCACGCCCGAGGAGCGCGAGCGCATGGGCGGGATCGTCGCGAAGGCCATGGCCGACATGGCCTATCGCGGCGCGGGCACCATCGAGTTCCTGTGGGAAGCGGGCGAATTCTACTTCATCGAGATGAACACCCGCCTGCAGGTGGAGCATCCGGTCACCGAGGCGATCACCGGCATCGACCTGGTGCGCGAGCAAATCCGCGTCGCCGAGGGTCATCCCCTCACCTTCCGCCAGGAGGACGTGCAATTCCGCGGCCACTCGATCGAGTGCCGCATCAACGCCGAGGACCCCTGGACCTTCGCGCCCTCGCCCGGCCTGGTGCAGCACTACCACGCGGCCGGCGGCCTCAACGTGCGCGTCGATTCTGGGCTCTACGCTGGCTACCGGGTGCCGCCGTATTACGATTCGATGATCGCCAAGCTGATCGTCTCGGGCCGCACGCGTGAAGGCTGCATCATGCGCCTCAAACGTGCGCTGGAGGAAATGGTGATCGACGGGGTGAAGACCTCGATCCCCTTGCATCAGGCGCTGCTCGAGCAGCCCGACTTTCGCTCGGGCGATTACACCATCAAGTGGCTGGAAGAGTGGCTGGCGGAGCGCGCCGCGTGATCACCTTCCTCGACTTCGAGAAGCCCATCGCCGAGTTGGAAGCGCGCATCGCCGAGCTGCGCGCCACCGCCGAGACCGGCCAGCTCGACCTTGCCAGCGAGATCGACAAGCTGGAAAAGAAAAGCGCCGCGCTGCTGAAGGGTACGTACGGCAAGCTGACGCCCTGGCAGAAGACGCAAGTCGCCCGCCATCCGCAACGGCCGCACTTCTTCGACTACGTGCGGCTGATGTTCGACGAGTTCATGCCGCTCGGCGGCGATCGCCGCTTCGGTGAGGACGAGGCGATCCTGGGCGGGCCGGCGCGTCTGAACGGTCGCAAGGTCATGCTAATCGGCCACGAGAAGGGCCACGACACCGCGAGCCGGCTGAAGCACAACTTCGGAATGGGCAAGCCGGAAGGGTATCGCAAGGCGGTCCGGTTGATGGAGATGGCGGGCAAGTTCGGCCTGCCGGTGGTCACGCTGGTGGACACTGCCGGCGCCTTCCCCGGCGTCGAAGCGGAAGAGCGCGGCCAGTCCGAGGCGATCGCCCGCGCCACCGAGGCGTGCCTCTCACTGCCGGTGCCCATGGTCGCCGCGATCGTCGGCGAGGGCGGGTCTGGCGGTGCGGTCGCCATCGCCAGCGCCGAGCGGGTGCTGATGCTGGAGCACGCGGTCTATTCGGTGATCTCGCCCGAAGGTGCCTCCTCAATCCTGTGGCGCACGCCGGAGAAGGCTGCGGATGCGGCTGAGGCGATGAAAGTCACCGCCCAGGACCTGCTGGGGCTAGGCGTGATCGACCGGATCGTGCCCGAGCCGCTCGGCGGCGCGCACCGCGATGCGGCGGCGACGGCTGCGGCTTTGAGCGCGGCGATCGGCGAGGAGCTGGACGGACTGT
This sequence comes from Novosphingobium sp. 9U, assembly GCF_902506425.1. Lineage (NCBI taxonomy): Bacteria > Pseudomonadati > Pseudomonadota > Alphaproteobacteria > Sphingomonadales > Sphingomonadaceae > Novosphingobium > Novosphingobium sp. 9U. The sequence goes on from NZ_LR732469.1 coordinate 2,118,849, forward strand.
CAGGGTTCTCGGGCGATCAGCTGACCGAGCGGCGCGAAGAGCGGTTCCTGCGCATCGGGCGCCTTTGAACTGGAGTCGGGCGTCGACTCGGGCTTGACCCGGGTCGATGCAGACCTTCCAGGTCAATGCACCGGCGGATCCACCGGCGGCACCGCAGCCACTGGTGACACGGGTTCCTCCGGCTTCCTGGGCGGCAGCGCATTGGGCGGCACGTCGTCGATCTGCATGTCGCGCGTCGCCACCTTCTCCAGGTTGCGCGCCTCGACGACAACCTTGGTGCCGTCGATTGTAATCTGGTTGAAGCTGGGTGGCGTGGAGCGCAGGCGCTTGGACAACGTACCCGCACCGATCATTCGCACGGGTCCAGCCGACGTCTGCTCGATCATGTCGAACGGATCGTGGACGTGACCGGTAAGAATGCCCAGCACCTTGCGCTTGGCCAGCTCCTCCAGTGCCTGTGACCCCCGTTTGGTCAGCACGTTGCCGCGCGAATTCACCTCCACCAGCGGATGATGCGCGGTGACCAGCACCGGAGTGCCTTCGGGCAGCGCATCGATGATCGCCAGCGTCTTCTTCAGCGCCGGACGCGTGATCCAGCCGCGCGACCAGTTGGTGCGCCACTGCGCGCGCGCCGTGGTCTTGAGCGGCACGATCGCAAGTCCACCCAAGTCCAGCTCACGCTCGAGCACCGCCTCGATGCCGCGGAACCGCTTGTAGGGGTCCAGGAACCGCTCGATTGGATTGAAATACGGCATGTCGTGGTTGCCGATCTCCACCGTCACCGGCACGTCGAGCGAGCTGATCCACTTGCACGCGGCGATGAATTCCTTGTGCCGCGCACGCATGGTGAGATCGCCGGTGATGGCGATCGCATCCGGCCGCCCTGCGCCGATGCAATCCTCGACCCACGCCAGCGCTGCCGGATCTTCAAGCCCGAAGTGGATGTCCGAGATGTGGAACAGCTTGATCGGACCTGCCTTGGCTGCCTTGCGCATATCGCCCGCCTTACCGTGCATCGGCCGTGGCCCAGAAGTCGACATGGCTGGCGCCCAATTCGAATTCCTCCTCGGCATCGCCATCGTAGGACTCGCCGTCGATCAGCAGTCCCATCGGCTCCTTGTTGGAGCTGGCGATGCGCAGTTTCCGATGCCGTCCCAGCGACTCGTTGGGACCGCTACGGAAGTCACGTTGCAACAGCGCGACACCATGGCGAGCATAGTCAGCCAGTGACGCGGTATAGTAGCCCGCGCCTTCGATCCCGTCGTCGCGCGGGGTCAGCGTGATCGCGGTGTAGCCCTCCTCGCGTCCGCAATCGGCATCCAGGCACACGACCTTGGCCCCACCGGTCGATGAGGAGATCGCCTCGCTCGCGGTGCTGACCAGTTCCTTGAGATTGGGATCGCGCATCGCCTCTCGCACGTCGGCCCAGGCGGTGCCGGGACCGGCAAGCGCTCCGGTCAGGCCGACGGCATGGCGGCTCTGCAGGACAGTGGGCCGCACGCGCTGGACGATCCCGTCCTTGAGACGCGCCACCACCTCGGGCGCGGTCGCATCGCCATGGAGACGGCGCGCAAGCATGTTCATCGTGCCGCCCGGCAGCGGCAGGACTGCGCCCTGCCAACCGCCGAGCCCTGCCACGACCGAGCTGATCGTCCCGTCGCCGGCGAAGATGGCGACCGTGTCGGCACCCGCTCCGTCGAGATCGGCGGGGCTGGGCGCATCGTCACGCGGAAAACAGCTGTCGCCCACGAGGCTCAGCCCCGCGGTGCCGAAGGCATCGCGCAAGGCTTCAAGCGCATCGTCGTCGTTGCTCCCGCTCGACTTGTTGTGGACGAGCCAGACCTTCGCAGCCTTGGCTTCGAGTTCCGGGTTTGCGACGGGTGCGGTGGGGTCGGTCATGCCGCAGCAAACCGGAGGGAGGCGCTCCGGTTCCCCATCAGGCGCGACCGGACAGAATAAGCCAGGCAGCAAGCCCGTTCATCGCGCTGTAGCACAAGTATGCGGTCGCCCAACCGGTCGAGCCCACGGCCACCATCCACAGTGCACCCAGCAGCAGCGCGAACTCGACGACGAAGCTCATGCGCCCGCCGAGCAGGCGGAACGCGCGCGGCATGACGTCGATCAGCGGATGCCCGCTTTCGAGCACCGCGCGGTGCGCAGCGAAGTTGGCGATGCCGAGGAGGAAGACGATCACGATGGCCATCTGCGGCACCGATGTAGTGCCTGCGCGCGCTGCTGGCCAGCGCTCCCTCGCGATTCGCAGCACCGAGCACGCCACAGCACCGAGCACGACTATGCATTTCGTCGGTGCAAGACGGCCGCTCGTCCGCTCTCCCCAGCGCTCGTCGACGCCTGCAGCGCCGCAGTCGAGCACGCGGTGCATGCCGGGGCGCCCTTGTGCACAACACACTCATCGAGCCGGTCACCACCCCCGCAGCCGGCTCCACCGCAAGGGAGACATACCATGATCAAGACTGCTCTGTTCGCCGCTGCCGCCGCTCTCGCCACGGCTGCCACCGCCGCCCCCGTCCTCGCCAAGGATGTCGTCGTGTCCTACGGCGACCTCGACCTCGCCAGCCCCCAAGGTCAGCACGATTTCGCCCGCCGCATCGACCGCGCCGCGCGCAAGGCCTGCGAGTTCGAAGCCAACGGCCGCCTGCCCAGCCACTCGGCGATGACCTGCTACCGCCAGGCCCGCGTCAAGGCGAAGGTTGAGATGGCCTCCATCGTCGAGAACACCCGCCTTGGCGGCTGATTGCTCCGACATCGATGCAAGAGTACCCAGGCGGACCCTAGCGGTCCGCCTTTTTGTTTGTTCACTGCCCGTGGCGACCGATGCCTCGTTGTCTCGCAAGCCCCGAAGCGGTTCGTCGATCCGCCAAGTCGCTCGTCGCCGCCCATGCATCCCGTCGAGCGCCGCCACACGATCGTCGAGCACGAAGTGCATCGGACTGCCGCCACCGCCAAAAGGGTTGCAACGAGCCGCCAAGCGCATCTTCCGGCTCGATCAACAGAGGACCAGACCCATGATCAAGATCGCCCTTGCCGCCGCTACCCTCACCGCTGCCGCCCTGAGCATCGCGGCCCCCGCTTTCGCCAACGACGTCACGGTCAACTATAAGGATCTCGATCTCTCGACCGCCAAGGGCCAGAGCACACTCGCGCGCCGGCTCGACAACGCCGCCAAGAACGCCTGTGGCCTAGGCGGCTCGACCACCGGATCGCGCCTCGGCTCGCCTTCGGCGAAGGCCTGCTACAAGGACGCCAAGACCCGTTCGCAAGCGACGCTCGCCACCATCATCGGCGAGGCGCAGAACGGCGGCTGAGTGCCGTGGGGCTCACGCCCTTCCATTTCACGAGGTCCCTTAGAACAGAAACCGGATACAGACTGGCGGGCCCGCAAGGGTCCGCCATTTTTCCGTAGCTTCAGCGCCCCGCCATTTTCTTGACGTTGGGCAGGTAGGTGCGGCCGATACGCAGCACCTGACCATCGGCGGTCTCCGCCGACCAGACGCCCAGCCCTTCGTGCCGCAGTCCGGTGATGCGATCGCGCCGCAAGATGCAGCTGCGGTGGATGCGGATGAACTGCTCTGGGTCGAGCCGCTCCTCGAGGCTGGTGATGGTTTGGAGCAGCAGGAAGTTCTGGCCGTTCACATGCAGCCGCACGTAGTCGCGCTCGGCATCGATTCGTTCGACATCGGTGGCGCCGATGCGCACCAGTTCGGAGCGGTGGGGCACCCAGAACTCGCTGAGCCACTGGCTTTCCTGCACCGGCCGCTCGCTGACCTGACCGCGGCGCGAACCGACGCGCTGGATGGCGCGCTGCAGGCGATCGGGCGAGACGGGTTTCAGCACATAGTCGATCGCTTCGAGGTCGAAGGCCTCGACCGCGAACTCGTCGTGAGCGGTTACGAAGATCACCGCCGGCGGGTTGGACTGCGTACCCAGCTTGCGCGCCACAGTCAGCCCGTCGGTGAGCGGCATCGTCATGTCGAGCAGGACCAGGTCGGGCGTCAGCGCCTCGATCAGGCGCAGTCCCGCCTGCCCGTCGCCTGCGGTACCGACGACTTGCACGCCTTCCAGGCGCGCGCAGATCACCTGCAGGCGCTCAACCGCGAGCGGCTCATCGTCGACGATGAGGGTGCGCAGCGCCGGCGCGGGCTCAGTCATGCCGGTGCTCCAGCGGCATGCGCACGACGGTGCGGAACCCTCCGGCCGATGGCTTGCCGAATTCCAGCCTGGCGGTCTCACCGAAGCGAGCACGGAGGCGATGGCGGACGTTGGAGAGCCCGATGCCGCATCCCGGCGTACCCGGCTGCGAGGTGCCTGGGCCATCGTCGCTGACGGTCAGGACCAGATCGTTGCCCTCGGGTCGCGCAGCAATGGTGATGGTGACTTGCGCCTGCGTCGCGGCGACGGCGTACTTGACCGAGTTCTCGACAAGCGGCTGCAGGATCATGCCCGGTACCATGGCGTCGGCGACATCGGCGTCAACCACAATCTCGGTCTTCAAGCGATCCGGGAAGCGTACGGCCTCGATCGCCAGGTATAGCTTCTGCAACTCGATCTCGTCGGTCAGCGCCAGATCGTTGGTCGGATCGCCCGAAAGCGTATGGCGATAGAACGTCGACAGTGTCTGGATCATCTGTTCGGCATCGTCATGCCGCCCGGTCATCACGAGCGCTGACAACGAGTTAAGCGTGTTGAACAGGAAGTGCGGGTTGATCTGGTAGCGCAGCGAACGCAGCTCCGCTTGTTCGGCGGCGCGGCGGTACTCGCCTTCGCGCCGTTCGGCCGCGCGCGCTTCCTCGGCCTTGGCGAGCGCGAAGTAGAATGCCGCCCAGGCCAGTACGAGGAAGTAGCGGCCGAACGCAGTGTCGGCGATCATGCCCCAGCGTTCATGCCCCTCGTCCGCCCCGTCCGCGGCGCCGTCGCGCTTGCCGGAGTTGATGGTGATCGTGCGATTGCCCTCGTCGTGCGTGACGATCGGCACCGGTGGGGGCACTGGAGCGCTGGTGGAGCCAGGCTGCGGCGGAGCGGGCGGCGTCGGCGGGGGCAGGTCGACCAGGATGTTACCCGCCGCATCGCGGGAAACCTTCACGTTGGCCTGTGCGTCCTCGTGATCGCTGATGACCTGGATGTCGGCAAAAATCGCCTCGTTGATGAAGCTAAGGGCCAGGCTCACCGGCAATGCGCCGATGATGACCACCGCCAGACGCGTGCCGAACGACTTGCGGTCGAACAGTTGCAGCACCGGCCACAAGGCGGCCATGACAAGCATGGAAATGATGCAGATCGTCAGCCGGCGCGAAACGATCGGCCAGACGAAATCCAAGCCGAGAAAGATGCCGCGAAGGGTGGCTACCAGGAAATAGCAGGCCCAGAGCGCACCAAGCGAGGCCAGCACCAGGCGTGCCGGCACCCGCGGGTGAGTGAGATCGATCATTGTCGGCCGTGATAGCGCACGTGCGCCAGGCGTAGCCAATGCACCGGTCGACGGGAGTATGCGCTTCGTCGATCCGGGCACGTTTTTCCCTGTCTAGCCCCGCCCGTGTCGAGCGTAGTCGAGACACGGACAACTCAGCACTGCGTCAACATGTCTCGACTAAGCTCGACACGAACGGGGGGGTGCGGCACACCCTCCCCGATCACAAGTCAAACCGTCTCCGCCTCGCGCGCGATGCGCTCCTTCCAGACCAAGGGCGCGAGCTGGTGGACGTTGTTGCCCTGCGAATCGACGGCCACAGTCACCGGCATGTCGGTCACGGTGAATTCGTAGATCGCCTCCATGCCCAGGTCCTCGAAGCCGACGACCCGCGCCTCGCGAATCGCGCGTGCCACCAGGTAGGCCGCGCCGCCGACCGCCATCAGGTAGGCGACCTTGTGCTTGGCGATCACCTGGGTCGCGCCCTGCCCGCGCTCGGCCTTGCCGATCATCGCCAGCAGCCCGAGGTCGAGCATCATGTCGGTGAACTTGTCCATGCGCGTCGCCGTCGTCGGGCCCGCCGGGCCGACCACTTCGCCCATCACCGGATCGACCGGGCCGACGTAGTAGATCGCCCGTCCGCGGAAATCGACGGGCAGTTCCTCGCCGCGAGCGATCATGTCCTGGATGCGCTTGTGCGCCGCGTCCCGGCCAGTCAGCATCGTGCCGTTGAGCAGCAGACGGTCGCCATGCTTCCAACTCTGCACTTCCTCGTGGGTCAGCGTGTCGAGGTTGACCCGCTTGGCCTCGCGGTCGGGCGTCCAAGTGACGTCAGGCCACTCGTCGAGCTTCGGCGTCTCCAGGAAGCTCGGACCCGAACCATCGAGCGTGAAGTGCGCGTGGCGCGTTGCCGAGCAGTTGGGGATCATGGCCACCGGCTTGCCCGCGGCATGGCACGGCCACTCCTTGATCTTGACGTCGAGCACGGTGGTGAGGCCGCCCAGCCCTTGCGCCCCGATGCCCAGCGCATTGACCTTCTCGAAGATCTCCAGCCGCAGCGCCTCGGTGTCCGTCTTGGGCCCGCGCTCCTTGATCTCGTGGATGTCGATCTCTTCCATGAGCGACTCCTTGGCGAGCAGCACGGCCTTTTCCGCGGTGCCGCCGATGCCGATGCCGATCTGGCCTGGCGGGCACCAGCCGGCGCCCATCTGCGGGATCATCTCCAGCACCCAGTCGACGATCGAATCGCTAGGATTCATCATCTTGAACTTCGACTTGTTCTCGCTGCCGCCGCCCTTGGCCGCGACGTCGACGTGGACCTTGTCACCGGGCACGAACTCGACGTTCAGCACGCACGGCGTGTTGTCCTTGGTGTTGCGGCGGGTGAAGGCCGGATCCGCCACGATCGAGGCGCGCAGCTTGTTCTCCGGGTGGTTGTAGGCACGGCGCACGCCTTCATCGACCACTTCCTGCATCGACTTGTCGGAGTCGAGCCGGCAGTTCTGGCCCCACTTCAGGAACACGTTAACGATGCCGGTGTCCTGGCAGATCGGCCGGTGACCTGTCGCGCACATCTTGGAGTTCGCCAGCACCTGCGCCATCGCGTCCTTGGCGGCGGGGTTCTCCTCGCGCTCATAGGCTGCGGCAAGCGCGCGGATGTAGTCCATCGGATGGAAGTAGCTGATGTACTGGAGCGCATCGGCCACGCTCTCGATAAGGTCCTGTTCGCGGATGGTGACCATTTCGGCCATGATCGTTGCACTCCTGATACGCTCTTGCGCGATTCCATAGGCGTGCGACGGGCGTTCCGTCAAAGCGCTTGGCCATGCGTGGACCATGACTTAGAAGGCGCGGCCATGGCATGCCTGCGAAAACGTGCGGGCGCTTGAGGGAACTACGAAGCCAATGACGGTGACTCCAATGACCGAGGAACGGTCAAGCGAAGCAGCGCGCCGGGCCATGATCGACAGCCAGCTGCGCACCAGTGGCGTCAACGAGCCGTGGATCCTGGACGCGATGGGCTCGCTCCCGCGCGAGGATTTCGTGCCCGCCACCATGCGTGAGGCCGCCTATATCGACCGCGCGATCCCGCTCGGAGAAGGCCGCATGCTGGCCGCCCCGATCGTGCACGGCCGCCTGCTGGCAGAGGCGCGTCCGACGCAGGGCGACAAGGCTCTGCTGGTCGGCGAAGCGCAAGGCTACCTTGCCGCACTGCTGCGGCCTCTGGTGGGCTCGCTGGACGTGATCGCGCCCTCTGAAGCGCAGGACGCAAGCGGTTCGGGCGACTACTCGCTGATCGTCATCGACGGTGCCGTCGAAGTGCTGCCTGACCTCCTTGCCGACAACTTGGCAGATGATGGCCGCGTGGTCACCGGCCAGGTGCTGCGCGGCGTGACCCGCATCGCGGTAGGCCGCAAGGCCTCGAACACAATCACGCTGCTCCCCCTGGCCGAGGTCGGCATCCCGATCCTGCCCGAATTCGCCGCACCCAAACGCTGGACGTTCTGACCGTGGCCCGGTTCGCACAGCGTGCCGGGCTTCGGACGGGGGCGGGACTTCTGGCACTGGCACTCGCGGGGGCGAGCGCCGGAGCGGCACAGGCCGATACTCTGACCGAGGCGCTGGTCCAAGCATACCAGACCAACCCGACGCTCGAGTCCTCGCGCGCGCAGCAGCGTGCCAACGACGAGAACGTGCCGATCGCCAAGGCTTCTGGCCGGCCGAACGCCGACGTGACGGGCACATATACCGAGTTCGTCCAGCGTCCCGTCAACGCCTTCACTGCACCCGAGCGGGTCCTGCAGGCGCAGGCGCAGCTCGGTGTGCCGATCTATTCGGGCGGCGGCGTCAAGAACCAGATCAAGGCCGCCAAGTTCCGCGTCGCGGCCGGGCAGGCCGACTTGCGCGGGACCGAATCGTCGCTCTTCAGCAATGTCGTTGCCGCCTACATGGACGTGATCCAGAACCAGGCCATCGTCGGGCTGAACCGCAGCAACGTCGCCGCGCTGGGCACCAACTTGCAGGCGACAAGCGACCGCTTCCAGATCGGCGACCTGACCCGCACCGACGTCGCGCAAAGCCAATCGCGGCTGGCACTCGCGCGGGGTGACTTGCGCAACGCCGAGGCGAACCTCGTCAATGCGCGCGAACGCTACATCCAGCTGGTCGGCAAGGCGCCGATCGACCTCCAGCCCCCTCCCCCGCTCCCCAACCTGCCGGAGAGCGCGGAGACGGCAGTGGCCTACGCGCTGGACAACAATCCCGACTTGGTCGGCGCGCGCGAGCGGGTGAAGGCGTCCGAGAAAGACATTGACGTTGCCGGTGCGAGCCGCCTGCCAACGGTTAGCCTGTTCGGCACCGGTACTTACAGCAACTACCTTGACACCCTGGCCAGCGGAGTCGCCGGCGTCTCGCAAACCGATCGGCAGGCGCAAGTCGGCGCGCAGCTTTCGATCCCCATCTTCCAGGGCGGGCGTCCGGCAGCCCAGCGGCGACAGGCGCAGGCAAACGCATCCGCCACGATGGAGACGGAGATCGCGACCGAACGCGGCGTGATCGCGCAGGTGCGCTCGGCCTATCAGTCGTATCTCGCCGCCAACGAGCTGATCGCGCTCAACCAGACCGCCGTCGACGCCGCTGCGCTCAGCCTGGAGGGCGTTCAGGCCGAAAACAGCGTCGGCAACCGCACTATCCTCGACATTCTCGATGCCGAGCAGGAGCGGCTGCGCGCACAAGTCCAGCTCGTGATCGCGCGGCGTAACGCCTATGTCGCCGGCTTCAGCCTGCTGGCCGCAATGGGACGGGCCGAAGCGCGTGACCTCAACCTGGACGGCGGCGCGCTTTACGATCCACAGGTCAATTACGACCGGGTGAAGCGCAAGTTCTTCGACTTCGACGACGATCCCGCGCCCGTCGCCCGCTCCACGCGCACGGTTGACACGCCGGTGCAGGACGGAGAAATTCCGAACGAGGACGTGCCGGCTCCGGCTATCCAGCCGGGCGATGTGGGCACCGGACCGACGGCGGTCGAAGCGACGGCGCGAAGCCCTGCAACGACGGCCGGCAAGCCGATGGCGGGTACGCCGGCGTTGGGCACGCCCGGATCGGACATGCAGGGAACTGGTACGCAGGCGCCGGGGCCAACAGGGGACACTAGGCGATGAAGCAGAACGGCGAACCTTCGGTCGAGGAGATCCTCGCCTCGATCAAGCAAGTGATCGCGCGCGACAGCCGCGTCGGCAGCGCCTTCGATACTCCACGCCGCGAGACCTCTCCTGCCGAACAGCCGCAGTCGCGCGACGAAGCGGAGGACGTACTCGACCTTACCGAGACAGTAGCCGTCGATCCGGCTGCCGATGTGGCGTCCGCAGAGCCGTCCACGCCGCTCCTCAACGAAGTGGCGCACGCCGCGATGCGCGAGTCGCTCGCCGCGCTGGCCGCCATCTCCGGCCCAGGCGCATCGCCGCAGATCGTCCGCTCGGGTGAGACATCGCTCGAGGGCCTCGTACGTGAACTGCTGCGGCCTGCTCTGACCGAGTGGCTCGACAAGAACCTGCCCGGCATCGTGGAGCGGATGGTGGCAGCCGAAATCGCGCGAATTGTCGGCAAGAAGGCCTAAGGGCTTAGGCTCGGCTCCGGCACTGGACGCCGCCTTCTCCCGCACCTACTTCGTCGGACATGCCAAAACCTGACCCGGCGCTGCTCGATCCGGAGCGCTACCTCTTCACGTGCCGGATCGAACCGCGCTTCAGCGATCTCGACGTCAACCTGCACATCAATAACGTCGCCATGGCCGCATTCCTGGAAGAGGCGCACATCCGCTTCCATCGCGTGAACGGGTATCGCCAGGGTATAACTGGCGGGCTGACCACGATGGTGGCGAGCGTAACGATCGAATACCTTGGCCAGGGCTCCTACCCTGCTCCGATCGACGTCCACCTCGCGATCGAGCGCGTGGGCAGGACCAGCCATGAGATGGTCAAGCTGGTGACTCAGGAAGGCGCGCCCATCGCCTTCTCGCGCACTGTTATGGTGACGGTCGGGGCCGATGGTCCCGCGCCCAACCCCACGGGGTTCACCCAGACTGCTGCGGAGTGGACACTGCGACCATGAGCACCAGCGCCAAGGATCTCGCGCAAGCCCGCGCCGCCCTCGCCAAAGCCGGCGGCACGGGTATCCACAACCACATCTTCCTGTGTGCCGAGCCGCAGAAGGGCGAGTGCTGCCGCCCGGAAGTGGGTGCGGCTGCCTGGAAGTATCTCAAGAAGCGATTGAAACAGCTTGGTCTCGACGGGCGCGGCGGAGTCGCACGGACCAAGGCGGATTGCCTGCGCATCTGCGTCGCCGGCCCGATCGCGGTCGTGTGGCCAGATGGGGTATGGTACCACTCTTGCACCGAAGAGGTGCTCGAGCGCGTGATCCAGCAGCACCTGATCGGCGGGATACCGGTGGAGGAGTTCCGCTTGCGTCCCGATCAGGACCCTCAGGTAGAGCTGCTGCCGATCGAGGATTGAGCCTTAGCGGTTGCGCTCTTCCTCAAGCTTGTCGGCAATCGCATCGTCATGGCCGGTACCGCTCGACAGGAACAGTAGCCCCATCAATGCCGACGTCAGCAGCATGGTGAACCCGATCCCCAGCGCCGCGGCGATGTACATGTGGATCGAGACCATGCCGTTGCTCTTGTAGAGCACCCACAGCGAGCCGGCGACCAGCGTCACGGTGACCAGCATCATCCACCGCATGATCTGGCGGTAACGCGCCCAGGCGTGCGCGGCTTTCTCAGGGTCGTCGAGCGGGGAGCGAGGTATCATGATGCGTCCTATGTGCGCGCAGGCTCGCCTGCTCGCAAGGGCCTGGCGGCCAATCGAGCTCCGGTCGCGAGAAGAACCAGGGCGCACCGGTTTGCGCGCCGCCGGTGCTGTGTTATCCTCCTCGCAACAACAAGATACAGGAGAGCGATAATGACCGTGGGTCGTCTCATCCAAGGCCGCGACACGGCCGTCCTGACTTGCAGCACACAGACTCTGGTCCGCGAGGCGGCCGGCATGCTCGCAGAGCGGCGGATCGGTGCCCTGCCCGTCATGGAGGGCGAGGCGCTGGCCGGCATGTTCTCGGAGCGCGACGTGATCTACGGGCTCAGCCAGCATGGCCCTGAGGTGCTGGCAAAGATCGTCGGAGAGGTCATGACCGCGCCCGCAGTCAGCGTCGAGCCGGATACCACCGTGCTCCAAGCCCTCTCGCTGATGACGCGCCGACGGATTCGCCACCTGCCGGTGCTGACCGGGGGCAAGATGATCGGCTTCGTCTCCATCGGGGACTTGGTGAAGCACCGCATCGACCAGATCCAGTCCGAGGCTGAGGCGATGCGCACTTATATCCAGATGGCCTGAGGGCGAGCGGCCCAGCCGAGGGCGCTCTCGACCAACCCCTCACCTGCTTGCCGCAAGCACAAGCCGGGCCTACATTCCCTGCATGGAAACCGACCTGCAGATCGCACCCGTCACCCTCAGTCCTTCCGCCGCGGCGCGGGTCGCCGCGATCGCGAGCAAGCAAGGCAAGCCGGCGATCCTGCGCCTCTCGGTAGAGGGCGGCGGTTGCTCGGGCTTCCAGTACAAATTCGGCCTGGCTGAGGGGCAGGAACCCGCCGACACAGTGACCGAGACGGATGGCGTGCGGCTGGTGGTCGATGATGTCAGCATCGACCTCGTCGCCGGCTGCGTAGTGGACTACGTCGAGTCGCTGGGCGGTGCGGCCTTTCGGGTCGAGAATCCGCAAGCCAGCGCCGGCTGCGGTTGCGGCTCCAGCTTCGCGATCTGACCGCACCGATGATCAAGGTCGCGTCGTTCAACATCAATGGCATCAAGGCGCGCCTGCCGCGCTTGCTGGAGTGGCTGGAGGAGACCCGCCCTTCGGTCGCCTGCCTGCAGGAAATCAAGACTCAGGACGAAGGCTTCCCCGCCGACGAGTTCGAGAAGTTGGGCTACAAGGCGATCTGGCACGGCCAAAAGGGCTTCAACGGCGTCGCCATCCTGGCGGATGGCGAGCAGCCGGTCGAAGTGCAGCGCGGTCTGGATGGCGAGCCGGAGGACGAGCACTCGCGCTATATCGAGGCTGATGTTTTTGGTGTGCGCGTCGCCTGCATCTATCTGCCCAACGGCAATCCCCAGCCCGGCCCCAAGTTCGACTACAAGCTGCGCTGGATGGAGCGCCTGCGCCGCCGCATGCATGCCATCGCGGCCGAAGAAGTGCCGGCGATCGTCACCGGCGACTACAACGTCATTCCCAACGATTGCGACGTGTGGGCGCCCAAGGCGATGGCCAGCGACGCACTGATGCAGCCTGAGTCGCGCAACGCCTACACGCGGCTGATGCACGATGGCTGGACCGACGCTTTGGCGACTCACAACCCGCGCGGCGGCGTGTGGACGTACTGGGACTATCAGGCCGGTGCTTGGCAGCGAGACCATGGCTTCCGCATCGACCACGCCCTGCTCTCACCCGAGCTGGCCGACCGGCTAGTCGCCTGCGGTGTCGACAAGGCGCATCGCGGCAGGGAAAAGGCCAGCGACCATGCACCGGTATGGGTAGCGCTGCGAGCCTGAAGTCTCACGTCGACCCGGATCAAACCTGGGTCGACGTCTGATCTCAGCGGTAGAACACGTGATTGTCGACCCGCGCCAGGCGAGTCAGGCGCCAGTTGGGCGATACACGTGCGGCGTGGAAGTAGAGGGCGTTAGGCGCCTCACTGCTCCAGCTGCCCTGATCGGCGATGCGAGCGATCGCCATCGCCTCACGCCAGTCCTGCGAGGCGGTGCGTACCGCCGGCATGCTGCGGCCGCGTACGAACGAGAACTGCGAGGGCTGGTAAACGACGCCGCAGTAGCTCGCCGGGAAGCGGCCGGACTTGGAGCGGTTCACGACCACGCGGCCGACAGCCAGTTGGCCTTCCAGCGACTCGCCGCGCGCTTCGAAATAGATGGCGCCGGCAAGGCAGCGCATTTCGGAAGAGAGATCGGCCTCGGTAGGCTGGGCATCGACGAGAGCGTCGAGCGTGCCGGCCTGTCGCGCTGCGGCGAGCTGGGCTTCGGCGTCGGTGCCTGTTCCGGTGCCAGCGCCGACTTGCGGCAGAGGCTGCACCACGGGATTGGCAACGAACTGGGTGGATGTTGTATCCGGCAACACGATGGTCGGGATCATCACTTCGGCTGCTGCGCCTGCGGCTCGGAACCCCAGCAGACCGGTCAACAGCGTTCCGGCAAGCGCCACTGCGCTCGCCGCTCGTACTTTACGTAGCATTTAAGGCGTTCAAAAAGCGGTGAGCATCCGTCGCACACGGGAACGCTTTGCCCCTCAAGCACGTATATATGACGTGCACGCCTGCCGATGGCCCCCCGTCTGCGTGCTAGCTGGTGCGCTGAACTGCGTCCCAAGCCGCTTCCGCATGTGAGCGAGGTGGCCACTGGCCTACCGCAACTGCGAAGTCAATCAGCCTTGCGCCAGCTCTTCGATGAAGCGTTCACCATCACGGACGTCCAGTTCGACGATCCATAAATCGCTATCCTGGTCCTTCCGACGCTCCAGGTATTCACCGAAAGTGAACGGCGCGTTGGCGTCCTGCTGGCGCGACACGGACCAGCGCCGGGTGCCATCGGCCTGCGGCATGCGCTCGTAAGCCGTGGATAAGGAACCGCGATCGTTCAGGACCACCAGCAGTGTTCCGGAGTCGCGATCGCCGCGCGCCAGCACCGTCGCGAAGCCGCCCTCCCCTTCGACCCGGCGGACTAGGGCGCTGACTTCCAGGTGCGTCGGGAGCCGCAACGGGTCCGCTCAGCCCGCCGACGGGGCGGCATAGCCCGGCAGACCAGAGAGCGCGATGCGCGAGCGCATGAAGGTGCCGGTGCCCCGCCCGATCTCCTCGCCCTCTTCATCCACCAAGCGCGATTCGGCCACCAGGACGCGACGCCGGCCGCTTACCCAGTGCCCTTCGGCGACGATGGTACCGCCACGCACCGGCTTGGTCAGGTGGAGGTTGAAGGCGGTGGTCAGCAGGAAACGGTCCGTGACCAGCGAGTTCGCCGCATAGAACGCGGCGTCGTCCAGCATCTTGAAGTACATGGTGCCATGCGCCGCACCCGCGGCATGGAAGACCTCCGGCTCTACCGGAAAGACGATGCGGGCACGCCCTTCCCCAGTGACCGACAATGACGAGCGGAACAGCTGGTTGATCGGTGCGGAGGCGTAGAGACCTTCCAGCGCGCGCCAGTGAACCTCGGCGCCCGAAGCCGCCTCAGGCGGCGTCGCGGTCGATGACATTGGAAAGCAGACTGTAGATCACATCGGTGCCCGATGCGGCCACCAGCGCGGCATGCATGCGCTCGTCCCGCATCATGCGCGAGATCGCAGCGAGCGCCTGGAGGTGAGTCGCGCCCGCGCCATCGGGCGAGAGCAAGCCGAAGACCAGATCGACCGGCATGCCGTCGGCAGCATCGAAATCGACCGGGCGATCCAGCCGGATCACGGCCGCTACCGGGCGAGTCAGACCGGGAATGCGCGCATGCGGGATCGCGACGTGGCGACCGAAGCCGGTGCTGCCCAACCGTTCACGCTCGGTGACGCGCTCCAGCACGAGATCGCGGTCAAGCTCGTAGACTTGCGCGAAAACGTCGGCGAGGCGAGCCAGGATACTGGCCTTGTCGTCCCCGCTCGCCATTGTGACGGCCTCGGGCAGAAGAATGAAAAGAGTACTCATTCAATCATCAATCGTGTTCGAGTCAGGCTGGCCATGCAGGACCACCAGACCCCATGATCGCCGGTCCCACCGGAACCGCGAAACCCCCGGCACTGCCGGGGGCCTCGGCCCACTTCTTCAGATCTGAAGAGCGTGACGCCCGCTCAGGGGGTCGAAGAAGGCTCGACCCAGCCGATCGATCCGTCGCCGCGGCGGTAAACCATATTGTGACGGCCAGTGCCAGCATTTTTAAACAGCAACGCCGTGGTGTTGCGCAAGTCGAGCATCATGACGGCATCCGACACGGTCGCTTCGGGTACGTCGACGCGCGTCTCGGCAATGACCAGCGGCGCGTCGGCCTGCTCCTCTTCCTGCTCGGGTTGCTCTTCGAAGATCGTGTAGGCAGCCTCTTCGGTGGCCATGGCGAACGTGCTCTGCTCATGGCGATCGACGAGGCGGCGCTTGTAGCGGCGCAGCTGCTTGTCGATCTTCTCCGCAGCCTGGTCGAAGGCCACGTGTGCGTCCTGCGCGGCCCCGGTGCCCTTGAGCACCAGGTTCTGCATGACATGCATGATGATGTCACAGCGGAAGGCATTGGCCGGCGCCTTGCCGAAGGTCACGTGGCTCGACAGCGCGCGGCTGAAGTACTTCTCCACCATCGTGCTGAGGCGGTCGCTGGCATGGGTTTGCAGCGCCTCGCCCGTGTCGACCTGATGGCCGGAAACGCGAATATCCATGGGCGTTCTCTCCTCTTGGTTGGAAATCAGTTGGACCAGATCGGCGTGTCCACCGTAGCCAAAAACGCGAGGTGCGCGGCCAGTTCCTCCGCACTGGCGGAATGAGGCCGAGCCGGGCGAAGCGGGCGCTCGCGGCGGACCAATACGGTACCGGCGCTGATCGTTTCCGCGACATCGGCGACAAGCTCGAGCCCGATCTGCCGTCCACCGCGCAGTTCCACATAGACCTGGGCCAGAAGCTCGGCATCGAGCAGGGCGCCGTGCATCGTGCGATGACTGCGATCGATACCGTAGCGCGAGCAGAGCGCGTCGAGCGAGAGCTTGGCGCCCGGGTGCCGCACGCGGGCGAGTGCGACGGTGTCGACCATGCGGGTGCGGCAGACCGGGGGATGGCCGCAGAGGTTCAGCTCGGCATCAAGGAAGCCGAAGTCGAACCCGGCGTTGTGCGCGACCAGCGGGCTATCGCCGATGAACTCCAGCAGTTCATGCACGCGCTCGGCAAAGGCGGGCTTGTCCGAAAGGAACACGTCGGAAAGCCCGTGCACCGCCTCCGCTTCGGCGGGCATCGATCGGCCAGGATTGAAATAGGCGTGAAAGGTGCGGCCGGTGGTGACCCGGTTGACCATCTCGATGCAGCCGATCTCCACCATTCTGTCTCCCGTTCGGGGATCGAGTCCGGTGGTTTCGGTGTCGAATATGATCTCGCGCATTCCACTTCATATCGACGCCCTGCCAGCGGGGCGCAAGAGTGCAGCACCTTATTCGTGCGTGACGAACTCTTGCACGATGCGCTCTACCGCAGCGCGGGTGGCGGGCAGATCGGTGCCGGTATCGATCACGAAGTCGGCCCGCGCCCGCTTCTCGGCATCGGGCACCTGAAGCGCCAAAATCTGCTCGAACTTGGCCTCGGTCATGCCCGGACGCGCCAGCACGCGCTCACGCTGGGCAGCTGCTGGCGCGGAGACAACGGCAACAGCATCGAGCCCCTGCGCCCCACCTTTCTCGAACAGCAAGGGGATATCGAACACGACGAGCGGGCGCGCGGCATTGTCGTGCAGGAACGCTCTTCGCATCTTGGCGACGGCCGGGTGGACGATCCCCTCGAGCCTGGCGAGCGCTTCGGGGTTGCCAAACACGAGCGCGCCGAGCTTGGGCCGGTCCACACCGGCGGCACTGGTGGTGCCGGGAAATGCCGCTTCGATGGCGGGCAGCAATGCACCGCCCGGTCCTTGCAATGCATGCACCGCGGCGTCGGCATCGAAGACCGGTACGCCCAAGTCGCGCAGCATGGCCGCGACCGTCGACTTGCCCATGCCGATCGAGCCGGTGAGTCCCAGGATCTTGGGCCGGCTCGCGCTCACTCGCGACGGCCAGACACGATCCGCTCGCGCAGGCGAGCGTCCTCGACGCGCGGCGGCTTGGTACCAAAGAAGCGTGCGAAGGCGTGGTCGGCCTGGCCGATCAGCATGGCAAGTCCGTCCACGGTGACGAACCCGCGTTCGCGCGCTTCGCGCAGCAGCTCGGTATCGAGCGGACTGGTGACGATGTCGTAGACCACCGCACCGTCCGCCACGTCGTCGAGCAAGTGCGGCAACGGTGGCTGCCCGGTCATGCCCAGCGCCGAGGTGTTGACCAGGAGATCGGCCGGCGGAACTTGCTCACCCAGCGCAAAGGCGTGCCCGGGCAGGCCGAATTCGGCGAGCAGCGCCTGCGCCTTCTCAAGGCTGCGGTTCTGGAGCGAGACCCATGAGGTTCCGACGTCGGCCAGCGCCGCCAGCACGGCTCGGGCTGCGCCTCCCGCCCCGATCACGGTCACCGTTTCGAACCGCGTGGCGCCAAGCGGCTCCATGAAGCCCGGCGCGTCGGTGTTGGTGCCGCTGAGCGTGCCATCGGCAGCACGCACGATCGTATTCACCGCGCCGATCCGTTGCGCAATGGGCTCGATGGTGTCGAGCAAGGGCAGCACAGCCTGCTTGTGCGGCATCGTCACGTTGCAGCCGCGCCAAGCGGCATCGGCGCGCCGCAGTTCGAGGTAGGTCGGCAGGCCGTCCATCGTGACGTGACAATGGTCGTAGCGCCCATCGAGGCCGAGCTCATCCAGCCAGAAACCGTGGATCGCCGGAGACTTCGACTGGATAATCGGATCGCCGATGACTTCGGCGTACGGCTGGGCTGGCGTGTGGCTCACTGCCGCAGCACTCCCAGTTCGCGCAGGAAGGCGAGGACGCTCAGCAACGGCATACCAAGCACGGTGAAATGATCGCCTTCGATTGCGCGGAACAGTTGCACACCGCGGCCTTCAATCCGGAACACGCCGACGCAGGCGGCGACCGCTGGCCACTCGTAATCGAGATAATCCTCGATAAAGCGCTCGGACATGTCGATCGCGTGGAGGCGGGCGACCTTGGCCTCGCCGCACATGACCTCGCCATCGCGCGCCAGGACGGCGGCGCTGTGGAGGTTGAGGACCTTGCCCGAGAAGAAGCGCAAGTGTTCCGCCGCGGCGTCGCGGCTCTCGGGCTTGTCGAAACGGCGGCCGGCGCACTCCACCAGCGAGTCGCTGCCTAGTACCAGCTCGCCGGGCACTCTGGCGCAGACCGCGAGGGCCTTAGCACGGGCGAGTGCCAGCGCGACTTCACCGGGCGCCGCATCAGCAAGCGCAGCTTCAATCGCACGCTCGTCGACGTCGGCGGGCAGGGCGGTGAACGGAACCCCGGCCGCGGTCAGCATGGCCTGGCGCGAAGCGCTCTTGGAGGCGAGGACAAGGCTCATCCGCGGATAGTCTGGCGCATCATATCGGGCGCGGATCGCTGCCGGTCTGGCCACTCACTGCCTGGCGCTCGTTGTAGAGGTTGATCACGGCTGCGGCGGTCTCCTCGATCGAGCGGCGGGTAACGTCAATCACCGGCCAGGAGTTGTCGGCAAACATGCGCCGCGCGTATTTCAGCTCGCTCTCAACCTTATCCTGATTAACATAGTCAGTGTCGGGCGATTGGCTCAGCGAGAGCAGGCGGTTGCGCCGAATGGCGATCAGCCGCTCGGGCGCGGTGGTCAGCCCTACGACCAGCGGCTGCTTCAACTCGTAGAGCAGCGGCGGAGGTGGGCTCTCGACCACAATGGGAATGTTGGCGACCTTGTAGCCGCGATTGGCGAGATAGATGCTGGTCGGCGTCTTGGACGAGCGCGAGACACCGGCCAGCACAATGTCCGCCTCTTCCCAGTTCTCCCAACCGACGCCATCGTCGTGCGCTATCGTGAATTGAATCGCATCTACCCGTGCGAAGTAGGCCTCGTCCAACCGGTGTTGACGTCCCGGCCGCCCCTTGGCTTCCTGGCCAAGCAGGTCTTCCAGCGCATCGGTGACGCCATCGAGCACCGCGATTGCCGGCAGGCCGAGCACCTGGCAGCGTGCTTCCAGCTTGCCGCGGGTCTCGTCGTTGACCAGGGTGAAGAACACCAGGCCCGGATTGGCGGCGATCTCTCCCATGATCCGATCGAGGTGCTGCTGCGAGCGAACCATGGGCCAAAAGTGGCGAACGACTTCGGTATCGTCGAATTGCGCGAGCGCCGCCTTCGCGATCATCTCGAGCGTCTCTCCGGTGGAGTCCGAGAGCAGATGGAGATGGAAGCGCGCCATGAACGTCTCTTCGCGAACCTGTGCTGTCCGCCAGCCCGACTTTTCAATCGCCCGGCAACCCTGTGGATACGCGTGGCATAAACCACGGGAGAGGGCGGGTGACAACTCGACAGCGGGATTCCACCCCCACTGCCAGGCATTTGGCGCCACAGTTACGGACAGGGCAGGGCGGTTCTCGACAGCCTGGGGATATGGCGGACAACCTTTGCTTGACCGCGCTAGGGTCAGGAGTCGGTCATGGCAGCGGGACTGGCCAGCGCCGGACAAATCGGGCAAGGCGCCGCCGTCCCCAGTTTCCACAGGGCCAACAGACTCCATCATCCTTCTAAGAATCTATTATTATTTAAGTGGGACCAAGCCGCGATGCCCGGAACTCTGCTGAACGTGCTCAAGGGCGAAACCTCCAAGAGGCGACCGGTCTGGCTGATGCGGCAGGCCGGGCGCTACCTACCCGAGTACCGCGCATTGCGGGCCGAGAAGGGCGGTTTTCTGGCGCTCGTCTACGACAGCGACGCTGCGGCCGAGATCACGCTGCAGCCGATCCGCCGCTTCGGCTTCGACGGGGCGATCCTGTTCTCCGACATCCTGATCGTGCCCTACGCGATGGGACAGGATCTGGCGTTCCTCGTCGGCGAGGGGCCCCGGCTTTCGCCCAAGCTGGTGGACACGGCGCTGGCCAGCCTTGCGCCTGTGCCCGAGCGCCTCTCTCCGATCTACGATACCGTTACCAAGGTCCGCGCCGCGCTCGGCGAGGAGGCGACGCTGCTTGGCTTCGCTGGCAGTCCCTGGACCGTGGCGACGTACATGGTTGCCGGCGAGGGCAGCCGCGACCAGCACGAAACACGCGCAATGGCATACCGCGACCCGGCGGGCTTCCAGGCGATCGTCGATGCGATCGTCGCGGTGACGATCGAATACCTCTCCGGCCAGATCGCGGCGGGTGCCGAGGCGGTGCAGCTGTTCGACAGCTGGGCGGGTAGCCTCGCCCCGGCCGAGTTCGAGCGCTGGGTGATCGCGCCCAATGCGCGGATTACGGCCGCTATTCACGAGCGGCACCCGGGCGTGCCAGTGATCGGTTTTCCCAAGGGTGCTGGCGAGAAGTTGCCGGCTTATGCCCGCGAAACCGGTGTCGATGCCGTCGGGCTCGACGAGACGATCGATCCGGTATGGGCGGCACAAGCTTTGCCGCAGGGCATGCCGGTTCAGGGCAACCTCGATCCGTTGCTGCTGCTGGCAGGCGGGGATGAGTTGGACCGCCAGACACGCCGGGTGCTCGATACCTTCGCCGGGCGGCCGCATGTGTTCAATCTCGGCCACGGCATTGGCCAGTTCACGCCGATCGAGCATGTCGAGCGGTTGCTAGCGACGGTGCGGGGCTGGCAGGCTTAGAGCCCCGCGTCCGTCCCGGACTTGATCCGGGACCGGGTCCTTCAAGGCGCGATCTGGCGGGAGTGCGCCTTGGCGATAGCTGGCTCGCATTCCGCAACCGGTCCCGGGTCGAGCCCGGGACGACGCGATACTTGCCGCTCGCCAGGGCTGACGTAGCCTCGTAACCGCGCTAAGGCCCGCACATGGACGAGCTTTCCGCAATCTACCTCTGGCTCAAGGCCGGGCATGTCATCTTCGTGATCTTCTGGATGGCGGGGCTGTTCATGCTGCCGCGCTTCTTCGTCTATCACCAGGAAAGCGATGCCGGCTCGGCCGAAGAGGCACGCTGGGTCGATCGTGAGGCCAAGCTGCGCAAGATCATCCTCACGCCTTCGCTGATCCTCGTCTGGATCCTGGGCCTGACGCTGGCGAGCGCGGGTCAGTGGTGGGTCGCCGGCTGGCTCCACATCAAGCTGCTGCTGGTGCTCGTCCTGTCGGGTTATCACGGCTGGATGGTCGGGTATTCGAAGAAACTGGCCAAGGGCGAGCGTCGCCTGTCCGGGAAGGCGCTGCGCCTGTTGAACGAGATCCCAGGCGTCACCGTCGCGCTGATCGTCATCCTGGTGGTGGTGAAGCCGTTCTGAGGATCGCGTCGTCCCGGATTTGATCCGGGTCCGGTTTCGCCACGGCAAGCGTTCTCGTCGAGGTGCCGTCCAGCAAGCTCGTGAGATGGCGAAACCGGTCCGGGTCAAGCCCGAGACGACGCCACGATCTCACACCCTGTCGCGAGTCGATTGACCGTCACGGCGACAGCGCTTATCTAAAACCCGTTCCGGCACAGGGCCGCGAGGGTACCCCCTCGCCTTGCCCGGATCCGCTTTCCCCAAGCCCATCGGTCCGCCGGCCATTCCCCGATCCTCACGGAAACAAGAAATCACACGATGCACCTGAAAGAACTCAAGCAGAAAACCCCGGCCGAGCTGGTCGAAATGGCCGAGGAACTCGGCGTCGAAGGCGCCTCGACGATGCGCCGCCAGGAACTCATGTTCGGCATCCTCAAGGAAGTGGCCGAAGATGGCGAGGAGATCATGGGCCTGGGCACCATCGAAGTGCTCACCGACGGCTTCGGCTTCCTGCGCAGCCCGCAGGCGAACTATCTCGCCGGTCCCGACGACATCTACGTCTCGCCGAACCAGGTGCGCAAATGGGGCCTGCGCACCGGCGACACCGTGGAAGGCGAGATCCGCGCACCGCGCGATGGCGAGCGCTATTTCGCGATCACCAAGCTAACCAAGGTCAACTTCGACGATCCCGACATGGTCCGCCACCGGACCAACTTCGACAACCTGACGCCGCTCTATCCCGACGAGCGCCTGAACCTCGACAGCCTCGACCCCACGGTCAAGGACAAGTCGGCGCGCGTGATCGACCTCATCAGCCCCCAGGGCAAGGGCCAGCGCGCGTTGATCGTGGCGCCGCCGCGCACCGGTAAGACCGTGCTGCTGCAGAACATGGCTAAGGCCATCACCGACAACCATCCCGAGGTGTTCCTGCTCGTCCTGCTGGTCGACGAACGCCCCGAGGAAGTTACCGACATGCAGCGCTCGGTGAAGGGCGAGGTGATCTCCTCGACCTTCGACGAACCCGCGCAGCGCCACGTGCAGGTGGCCGAGATGGTGATCGAAAAGGCCAAGCGCCTGGTCGAGCACAAGCGCGACGTCGTCATCCTGCTGGATTCGATCACCCGCCTGGGCCGTGCCTACAACACCGTTGTCCCCAGCTCGGGCAAGGTGCTGACCGGCGGTGTCGACGCGAACGCCCTGCAGCGCCCCAAGCGCTTCTTCGGCGCGGCACGCAACATCGAGGAGGGCGGTTCGCTCTCGATCATCGCCACGGCCCTGATCGACACCGGCAGCCGCATGGACGAGGTCATCTTCGAAGAGTTCAAGGGTACCGGTAACTCGGAAATCGTGCTCGACCGGAAGGTCTCCGACAAGCGCATCTTCCCCGCGCTCGACGTCGGCAAGTCCGGCACCCGCAAGGAAGAGCTGCTGGTCCCCAAGGACCAGCTCAGCAAGATGTGGGTGCTGCGCCGCATCCTCATGCAGATGGGCACCGTCGACGCGATGGAGTTCCTGCTCGACAAGATGAAGGACTCCAAGACCAACGAGGACTTCTTCGCGACGATGAACCAGTAAGGGCATGGCCGTGGACATCCTCCTCACGCTCGCCGCCGCCGCACCGTCGCTGGGCGGGCCCGCGGAGATCTGGCAGCACATCGTCGACGATTTTTCGAACATCGGCACGCCCTCGGCCTTCGCGGCCTTCGTGCAGGTGTTGATGATCGACCTCGTGCTGGCGGGCGATAACGCCATCGTCGTGGGTGCGCTTGCCGCCGGTCTGCCTGCGGAGCAGCGCAAGAAGGTCATCGTCATCGGTGTCCTCGCGGCGCTGGTGCTGCGCGTCGGCTTCGCGCTGATCGTCACCTGGCTGCTCGGCATCGTCGGGCTGGTCTTTGCCGGCGGATTGCTGCTGCTGTGGGTGGCGTGGAAGATGTACCGCGAGCTTCACACGCATGGTGGCCAGGATGTCCACTCGCACGGCTCGCCCGAAGTCGAGGGCGACGAGCACTCGGGTCTGAAGCCCGCCAAGAGCTTCGCCAGCGCGGCGATCTCGGTGGCGGTGGCGGATGTCTCGATGAGCATCGACAACGTGCTCGGCGTCGCCGGCGCCGCCCGCGAGCATCCCGGCATCCTGATCGTCGGCCTGATCTTTGCGGTTGCCCTGATGGGCTTGGCGGCCAACGTGATCGCCCGCTACATTGAGCGTTTCCGCTGGATCGCGTGGATCGGCCTGGCGGTGATCGTCTACGTGTCGTTGAAGATGATCTACGAAGGCTGGGTAGACCCGCAGCTGGGCGTCGGCACTCTGTTCTGAACTCAGCGTCGTCCCGGGCTGGACCCGGGACCGGTTTCGCCAGCGATGAACCTCGAAGGTGCACGCTGCAGAGCTCGCGACATGACGAAACTGGTCCCGGGTCAAGCCCGGGACGACGTACGGGTCAGGGGATCAGCACCGTGGAACCGGTGGTTTCCCGCGCCTCCAAGGCCCGATGCGCGTCGGCCGCATCGCTCAATGCGAACCGCTGACCGATCACAGGCTTGACCACACCGCGTTCGATCCGGTCGAACAGACGTTGCGCCGTATGCGCCAAGTCGTCGGGCGTGGCGATGTAATCGGCCAACGTCGGTCGGATGACCATCACCGAGCCCGCACGCATCAGGTCGGTCAGCGCCACCGGCGGCACCGCGCCTGAGGCATTGCCATAGCTGACCATCAAGCCACGCTTGCGCAGGCAGGCCAGCGAGGCGCTCCAGGAGGCCTTGCCGACCCCGTCGAACACCACGTCCGCCTTGCGCCCGCCAGTG
The DNA here is from genome assembly GCF_902506425.1 of Novosphingobium sp. 9U. Lineage (NCBI taxonomy): Bacteria > Pseudomonadati > Pseudomonadota > Alphaproteobacteria > Sphingomonadales > Sphingomonadaceae > Novosphingobium > Novosphingobium sp. 9U. Next base: position 2,143,171 of record NZ_LR732469.1, read on the forward strand.
GCCTGCAGCAGCGCCGTGGGCAGCTCCTCGAAGCTGCAGCTGAGGGCGTGGTCGGCATCGATGCCGGCAGCCTTCTCCGGCGTTCCCGCATGTCCCACGACGATCACGCCCTTGTCGCGCAGCCAGGGCACCAGCAGCGAACCCACACCGCCCGCTGCCGAGTGCACCAGAGCGACGTCGCCGGCTTTCAGCGGAATGATGTCCTCGGCCAGGTAGCAGGCGGTGAAGCCCTTCAGCATCGAGGCTGCAGCCACCTCTGAGCTGATGGCATCCGGCAGTCGAACCGCTTGCCCGGCCTTGATCGTGCGATGGGTCGCGTAAGCGCCTTCGCCCTGCGCACAGCCGACGCGATCGCCCGGCTTGAAGCCGTCGACGCCTTGGCCGATGGCGATGACCCTGCCCGCGCTCTCCGAGCCGAGCGTCATCGGCAGCGGCGCCTGGTAGAGCCCGGTGCGGTAATAGACGTCGATGAAGTTCAGCCCGACGGCTTCCGTCTCGATCAGCAGCTCGCTACGGCCGGGATCGGCGAAGCGGGTGTCCTCGCGCGTGATCGCCTCGGGGCCGCCGTGCTCGCGGATCACCAATCGATAGCCGTCAACCATGCCTGTCCTCACTGCTGGCGCAGTGTCAAAGCACCGCGCGGAAGGTGTCGGCCCGCGAGGTTCGCCAAGCCCGAGCGTAATGTGTGCTTTCGGGATCGTCGATCAACTGCCCAGGCTTGAGGAATTGGTATACCTCGTCGAGGGGTCCGGCGCGGGCGCCATCGATGCGCTGGTACATGTCGTGGTGGCTCAGCTCCCAGGGTGAGTTCAGGCCCATGGCGACGACGATCTCGCGCAGGGAGTGCAGCGTCTCGCGCTGGAACCGTGCCACGCGCTCGGCCTTCTCGTCGACGACGAGGCCGCGCTGCCGCCATTCGGTCTGGGTTGCAACGCCGGTGGGACACGCGCCGGTGTGGCACTTCATCGACTGCACGCAACCCAGCGAGAACATGAACGCACGCGCGGCATTGCACCAGTCCGCACCCAGCGCGAACGCCCGCGCCATGCCTGCGCCCGAGTGGATCTTGCCCGAAGCGCCGAGCCGGACCCGGTCCTTCAGGTTCATACCAACCAGGGCATTGCGCATCAGGATCAGCCCCTCGCGCAGCGGCATCCCGACGTTGTCGGTCAGCTCCTGCGGCGCCGCGCCGGTCCCACCCTCGGCCCCATCGACGACAATGAAGTCGGGCGTGATGCCGCTCTCGTGCATGGCTTTCACCAGGGCCATGACTTCGTGCGGCAAGCCTACGCACAGCTTCATGCCGACCGGCTTGCCGCCCGAAAGCTCGCGCAGCTGCACGATCCACTCGAGCAACCCATGCGGCGTGGAGAAGGTTGAGTGCGCTGCAGGCGAGAGGCAGTCCTTGCCTTGCTCGACCGCCCGTGCCTCGGCGATCTCGGCGGTGACCTTGGGGCCAGTAAGCACACCGCCATGGCCTGGCTTGGCGCCTTGGCTCAGCTTGATCTCGACCATCTTGATCTGCGGCTCGGATGCGGCAGCGGCGAAGGCCTCGGGGTCAAAGCTGCCGTCCTTGTGCCGGCAGCCGAAGTAGCCACTGCCCAGCTCCCAGATCAGGTCACCGCCATGTTTGCGATGGTAGCGCGAGATGCCGCCTTCGCCGGTATCGTGCGCGAAGCCGCCCATCGCCGCGCCCTTGTTGAGCGCTTCGATGGCGTTGGCGGAGAGCGAGCCGAAGCTCATCGCAGAAACGTTCAGCAGGGCCGCATCGTAAGGCTTTCGGCAGTGCTGCCACCCACGCGCACGTGCCAGCTTTCGGGCGCGGCCTCATGCGGGACGATGGAATGGCCCAGCCACTCATACTCGTCCGAATAGACGTCGAGCTCGGTGCCCATCGGGTGCGTGGCGATGTCGCCCTTGGCGCGCGCATAGACCAGCGCACGCTCGTCTATGGTGAAGGGTCGGCCCTCGCGGTCGCTCTCGACGATGTAGGCGCGCAGGAACGGCCGCAGGTCCTCGAAGAACCAGCGCGCGCGGGCGATCAAGGGGTAGTTGCGCCGCAAGGCATGATGGCGCTGCGCAAAGTCCCACAAGGCGAGGGCGAGCAGCGGAACCAGGGCCCACAAGGCCCACCGTCCCGGCGGACTGGCGACTGCCAGGGCGGTGAGTACCACCAGTGCTCCGGGGACCAGATAACGCGGAGCAGGACTCATGGTCGGCCTTCCTCGATCCCCTCGGGCAGCGACCTTAACGGCCGCCGCCCGGCCAGGCAGCATCAATACGCCCGGTGGGGGCGCTCAGCCCAGGTGTTCTGCCAAGAACGCAGCGGTGCGCTCGTCGGCGAGGGTCGCATTGGCCTCGTCACGACGTGAGCCGATCTCCGCCGCGAAGCCGTGGTCCAGGCCTTCGTAGTCGTACAGCGTCACCTTGGGGTGATCGTCGAGTCCCTCGTGGATGGCCTTCTGCGCATCCGGACCGACGAAGTGATCCGCCGTCGGAATGTGCAGCATCAGCGGCTTTGCGATCGCGTGCTTCTCACCCAACATCTGGTCGATCATCACGCCATAGTAGCCCACCGAAGCATCGATGTCGGTGCGCGCGGCGGCCATGTAGGCGACGCGTCCGCCCATGCAGAAGCCGACCAGTCCGACCTTCGGAACGCCGGCCTCGCGGCGGATCCAGTGGATCACGGCCTCGATATCCCTGATGCCGAGATCGAAGTCGTGCTTCATCATGTAGCCGATGGCTTCCTGGAACTGCTCGGGAATGTCAGCGTCCAGCTCGACCCCGGGCTGCTGCCGCCAGAACGTGTCGGGTGCGACAGCGAGGTAACCCCGATCAGCCCAGTCCTGCGCCTTCTTGCGGATGCCGGCGTCCACGCCGAAGATCTCCTGCTGCACGATTACCGCTCCGCACGGCGTACCCTCGGGCTTGATCACCAGAGCAGGGATCTCGCCATCGCCAGCGAGGGTAGGGATCTGGGTGTTCGTCGTCATCGGGCTCTCCTTGATGTGGCGGCAACGGTCTCACGGTTTGCATGGGATTAGGCGGCTGCAATGGACTTTGCCAAGCGTATGTGTCAGCACGGCAAGAGGAAAGCGACGCAGGAGAGCCCCGATGAAGGTCAATGTCGAGGTGGACTGCTCGCCGGAAGAGGCGCGCCGCTTTCTGGGTCTTCCCGATGTGACGCGCGCGAACGACGTCTATGTCGATGCGATCACCAAGGCCATGCAGGGTGTCGGCAATGTCGATCAGCTCCAGGACCTGGCCAAGCAGATGGCGCCTATGGGCCAGTTCGGGCTCAAGCTGTTCCAGCAATTGATGGAAGGTGGCGCGGCCATGGCGATGTCGAAGCCGGGCAACAACCCGAAGCGCGACGACAGCTGACTCCCGAACGAGCCATGTGAACTGCCGCGTGAGTGACACGATCTTCGCTTTGTCCAGCGGGGCGCCACCGGCCGCGATCGGGATCATGCGGATCAGCGGACCGGAGGCAGCCGCGGCCCTGAAGGCGATCGCAAGCGAAGTTCCCAAGCCTCGGTTCGCAAGCGTCCGGCGCTTGCATGATGCGCGCGGTGACCAACTCGATCAGGCATTGGTGCTGTGGTTTCCGGGGCCCGCAACTGCGACTGGCGAAGACCTCGCCGAACTTCATCTACATGGTGGCCGGGCTATCATTGCGGCGGTAGAGCGTGCCTTGGCCGAGATGCCAGGCCTGCGTCGCGCCGCGCCTGGAGAGTTCACGCGTCGTGCCTTCGCAAACGGCAGGATCGATCTTGCCGAAGCGGAGGGGCTAGCCGATCTCTTGACGGCCGAGACCGAACTGCAACGCCGCCATGCCTTGGCTCTCGCAAATGGCAGTCTCTCGTCGCGGGTATACGAATGGCGTGACCGGGTCCTGATGCTATCTGCGCAGGTGGAGGCGGTGCTCGATTTTGGCGACGAGGATGATGTCTCGGACCTTCCCCCGCGATTCGCGGCGCAGGTGGAAGACACCGCCCGAGAGCTAGACACTCTCCTCGTCGCGCCAAAAGCCGAGACTCTGCGCGAAGGGTTCCGCGTTGTGCTGGCAGGTCCACCCAACTCGGGAAAAAGTAGCCTGTTCAATCGTTTGGTCGGTGACGATGCGGCAATCGCGACACCCGTACCAGGAACCACACGCGATGTGCTGTCTCGGCCCGTAGCAATCGATGGCGTGCCGTTCGTCTTTGTCGATACTGCCGGACTGCGGGACGCGACCGATGATACTATCGAGGCAATTGGTATTGAGCGCGCGACACAGGAACTGTCACGTGCCGATCTGGTGCTCTGGATGGGTCCAGAGGCGGAAGGGCAGGGCGTTCGCTTGTGGGAAGTAGATAGCTTCGCCGATCTGCCAAAGGATGTGTCGAAAGCTACGCCGCGCCATCGCGTATCGGCAGCCACAGGTCAGGGCATCGCCGAGCTGCAGAGCGACCTTGTTACCCTCGCCAGACAGGCGCTGCCGGGACCGAGCGATGTTGCTTTAAACCGGCGCCAGCGTGAGTTGTTGGAGGATGCATCGGCCGCCTTGCACCAATCATCGACAGTGACAAACCCGTTGCTGATCGCCGAGCTGCTCCGTACGGCTCGCGCGGCTTTCGACCGCCTGCTAGGGCGCGCGGCGACAGAGGACATGCTCGACACCCTCTTCGGTCGATTCTGCATCGGCAAGTGATGTTCCACGTGGAACAAGCATGCGCTTTGACCAGAGCGGAGCGCTGAGTTAAAAGCCAGCCATGCACACATACGATATCGTAGTCGTCGGCGGCGGACATGCCGGCTGCGAAGCGGCCGCTGTCGCGGCTCGCATGGGAGCACGCGTCGCCCTCATCAACTTCGATCTGAAAACAATCGGCGCGATGAGTTGCAATCCGGCGATTGGCGGTCTCGGCAAGGGCCATCTCGTGCGTGAGGTCGATGCCTTTGACGGTCTGATCGCACGCGCTGCTGACGCCGCCGCAATCCACTATCGTATGCTCAACCGCTCGAAGGGGAGTGCCGTTCAGGGCCCGCGTGTCCAGGCCGACCGTGTCTTGTTCAAGGCCGCTATTCAAAACCAGCTGCGTGCGACCAAGGACCTTGATCTGATTGAGGGTGAAGTCGCAGCGCTGCGGATCGAACATGGCACGGTTCGAGGAATTGAACTCGCCGATGGGCAGGTAATCGACGCGGCTGCGACGATCCTATGCACGGGAACGTTCTTGGGGGGCACGCTCTTCCGGGGTGAAGAACGCCTGGAAGGAGGCCGTATAGGCGAGGCCTCAGCGCATCGTCTCGCCAGGCAACTGCGCGATTATGCACTGCCGATGGCGCGGCTCAAGACAGGCACACCGCCACGTCTTGATGCTCGGACGATCGACTGGTCACGCTTGGCTGAACAACCATCCGATGCGGAGCCTTGGACGATGTCGGCCATGATTCGCCACAGGACCAATCCGCAGGTGTTCTGCGCGATCACTCGCACTACGCCGCAAACGCATGATGTGATCCGCGCGAATCTGCATCGGTCACCCCTGTTCAGCGGAGCGATCGGCGCGAGGGGGCCGCGCTACTGCCCCTCGATCGAGGACAAGATCCACCGCTTTGCCGATCGGGATGGGCACCAGGTCTTCCTGGAACCGGAGGGCCTGCAGACGCACATGGTCTATCCCAACGGCATCAGCACCTCGCTTCCGAGCGACGTGCAATTGCAGATGCTGCGCACGATCGAAGGCTTGGAGCAGGTCGAGATGGCGGTGCCGGGCTATGCCGTCGAATACGATCATATCGATCCGCGCGCGTTGCGCTCCACGCTTGAATTGAAAGACTTACCCGGCCTCTATTGCGCCGGCCAGATCAACGGCACAACCGGCTATGAAGAGGCAGCGGGGCAGGGGCTTGTCGCCGGCATGAGTGCGGCATGCGCGGTACTCGACCGAGACTTGCCCGCGATCGATCGTTCGAACAGCTACCTTGCGGTGATGATCGATGATCTCACACTGCAAGGTGTCAGTGAGCCTTACCGCATGCTCACTGCCCGGGCCGAGTACCGGCTACGCCTGCGCGCGAACAATGCTTCCACCCGCCTGACCGACATTGCAAAGAACATCGGCGCTGTTGGCCAAGAGCGGGCGACATGGTTCGATAAGCGGAAGCAGCACCAAGCGCACGTTGAGAGGCAATTGACGGAGGCGGTCACCGGAGTTGATCTCGCTGCGGAGGGGTTGCCGGTGCGGTCAGACCTGGGCGCCATGCCACTTCGTGAGTGGATGCGCTTCGATGGTGTGGATCTGACGTCCGTAGCCAAATGGCTGCCTAGCATTCCAATCTGTGACGGTAACCTGTTGGAGGAGATTGGCGAAGATCTTGCCTATGCTCCTTATCTTGAGAGGCAAGAGCGCGAACTCCGCGATCTTCGTGCGAGTGAGGCACTACGGCTTGAAGATGCTTTTCCCTACGCTGAGGTTCCGGGTCTCTCGAACGAGATGGTGGAACGTCTCTCCCGTGTTCGGCCGGAGACGCTTGCAGCGGCAGGACGGGTTCCCGGAGTCACGCCCGCGGCGCTGTCGGCCTTGCTGGTCCATGCGCGACGGAAGGTCGCAGCATGAGTGAGGATGAGGCGCAGGAGACGGTCGCAACTATGGCGACCGATTCCGCGCAGATGGAAATGCTCTCGCGTTTTGTCGATCTGCTGGTGGAGGAGAACGAGCGTCAGAACGTTGTAGCGCGGGCTACTCTGCCACTAATTTGGGAGCGGCACATCCTCGACAGTGCACAGCTTCTCCATCATGTTCCACGTGAAACATCGACTTGGCTTGACCTCGGAACCGGCGCCGGCTTCCCAGGGCTTATCATCGCCACACTCAGGCCCAATTGGAAAGTCACCCTTGTCGAGTCGCGGACAAGACGCGTTCAGTGGCTCGCACGAGCAGTGAACGAACTGCAACTCGCTAACGTGGTGATCGAAGGTCGTCGGCTGGAACTTGTCGACACAAGCCCATCCGACGTGATCTCGGCACGTGCATTCGCTCCATTGACCGATCTGCTCAAGTTATCCGCGCGCTTTTCGACAGCGGCTACATACTGGGTCTTGCCGAAAGGAAGGTCCGCAGCGCAAGAAGTGCATGACCTTCACGGATGGCAGCATGCGTTCCACGTGGAACAATCAATGACAGATCCCGAGTCTGGGATAGTTGTCGGTCACTTGTATGGCCGGAAAGGCGCCGCAGCATGATCCGCATCGCTATCGCCAATCAGAAGGGCGGAGTGGGCAAGACGACCACCGCGATCAACGTTTCGACCGCGCTGGCGGCGACGGGATGGAAGACCCTGCTCATCGACCTCGACCCGCAAGGTAACGCGTCAACGGGCATCGGGGTAGGAGCTTCGCAACGCGAGCGGTCGAGCTACGACGTACTCGTGGATCAAGCTTCTCTCGAAAGCTGCATCATGCCCACGCCGATTCCCAAGCTGGACTTGTGCCCGGCCACAGTGGATCTGTCCGGCGCCGAAGTGGAATTGGTCGGCGCCGAGGATCGCGCCTATCGTTTGCAAAAGGCGCTGAGGCCCGATCTCGGCTACGATGTTTGCCTGATCGACTGCCCACCATCCTTGGGCCTGCTGACCCTGAACGCGATGACGGCGGCCGATACGCTGCTCGTACCTCTGCAATGCGAATTCTTCGCCCTCGAAGGGCTGAGCCAATTGCTGACGACGGTCGAGCGGGTGCAGCAGCGGTTCAACGCCGATCTCGGCATCATCGGCATTGCGCTCACCATGTTCGATCGACGCAATCGCTTGACCGATCAGGTCGCCGAGGATGTGCGCTCGTGCCTGGGGAAGCTGGTGTTCGAAACGACGATCCCGCGTAATGTGCGCTTGTCCGAGGCGCCGAGCCATGGCGTACCGGCGCTGATCTATGATCACGCCTGTGCAGGGAGCCGGGCTTACATCGCGCTCGCTAGGGAGCTGATTACGCGCTTGCCTGAAGAGAGGAAGGCCGCATGAGCGAGGAAGTCGGTGTGACGACCGCACCGGTCGCCAAGTCCAAGGCCAAGGGCCTGGGCCGTGGGCTGGGAGCACTGCTCGGTGAGACGCGGCGAGAGGAGCCGGTTGCGACGGGCGCAAGTTCACCCGCAAGCGACGAACCCAGATCGCCGGGGCTGGCGCTTCTCCCGGTGGCCTTGATATCGCCCGATCCTCAGCAGCCGCGCCGTCATTTCGATGAGGACGCGCTGGACGAACTGGCAGCATCGATCGCGCAGCGGGGAGTGATCCAGCCAGTCGTCGTTCGCGCGCTAGACCAAGGCCGCTATCAACTCGTTGCCGGTGAGCGGCGCTGGAGAGCAGCGCAGAAGGCGCAGCTGCACGAGATCCCGGCGCTCATCCGCGACCTAAGTGACCGCGATGTCATGGCGCTGGCTCTCATCGAAAACCTGCAGCGCGAGGACCTTAATCCGATCGAGGAGGCCCGAGCTTACCACCGGCTGGCCGAGAGCGAGGGGCTCACTCAGGCCGAGATCGCCAAGATGGTCGACAAGAGCCGCAGCCACGTGGCGAACCTGCAGCGGCTGCTGGCTCTGCCTGAAACGGTGATGGACCTGGTCGAGCGAGGTTCGCTGTCGATGGGTCATGCACGCGCGCTGATCGGCTCAGACGATGCCGAAGAGATTGCGCAAGCGGCCGTTGCTAAGCAGATGTCCGTGCGCGAGGTCGAAAAGCTGATCCGCCGCAAGTCCAAGGGCGAGGCTGCGCCGCGCCGCGCGCGCACTGCCCGCAACTCGAGCGACGATGCCGACATCGTCGCCGTCCAGGGGCATCTTGAAGAATTTCTTGGCTTGCCTGTCCGTATCCAGAGTGACGCCGATCCGAAATCGGGGCTCGTCACGATCAAGTATACGACCTTGGACCAACTCGACTTGATCTGTCAAAGACTGACCGGTGGCTCGATCTAAGCCACCGGTGGTTGTACTAATGTGATTAGTAACGTTACTTGATCATGACCCGCTTGTCGGGAACGATCTTGACGCGCTTGTCCGGTACGATCTTCACGCGCTTGTCGCGAACGTAGCGACGAGCGCGCGGACGGACCGGCACATCTTCGTAAACGTATTCGACTGTTTCGGTGCACTGCGGCGCCGCCTGCACGGGGACCATCATGACCGGTGCGCCGTTGCAGCATCCGCCGGTATAAGCATAGCCGGGAGCATAAGCCGGCGCGTAGCCAGGGTAGGCGTAGCCGCCATAGCCCGGCTGCGGATAGCTGGCGGTGTAGCGGGCATAGTAGTCGTCGAGATAGGCTTCGCACTCGTCGCGCGCGCGCCCTCGATCCTCGGCACGGTCGATCGCCGCGCCAGCCACGGCACCGACAGCCGCTCCGGCGACCGTACCCACGGTGCGATTGCCGCGCCCGGCGATCCGGTTGCCGGCGACTCCCCCAACGACGCCGCCGATCACGGCACCACCCAGGCCATCGTCGCGCGCGGAGACACGCTGGCGGCAATCGGCGAGCCACGCGTCGCGGGCCCTGGGATCGTAGTTCGGCGCGCGATAATCAGGCCGGCGAGGGTCGGGGTAGGGCGGGGCCGAGGCTTCGGGCGGCGGCGCCTCGCCATACCAGCTGCCGTTGTGCCAGCCCGAGGGCTGATCGCGATGCGAGTCGGCGAACGCAGGTGAGGTGCCAACCGCCAGCATCGCTGCGGCCGTCAGCATGCGTGACAGAGGATAAGCGAGCGCCATGCGCAGTCCTTTCGCGTTCGTCGGGTGCCGGGTCATTCGGCATTAACGCGAAATTTAGCATCTTAGCTCGTTGTAGACCAAGGCTATGGCCTGCTCATTGCAGGTCTGTGCCGATTTGGAGCAGGCGCAAAGCCCAGCGCTAAAAGGGGAAGCGCTAAAGGAATGTCGCCGCAACGCGGGCGACGAGCTCGATCCCCGCTGCGTCTTCCTCGTCGAAGCGAGCGAGTTCGGGACTGTCGAGGTCGATCACGGCTCTGACCTGCCCATGGACCATGACCGGCACCACCAGTTCGGAGCGGCTTTCGGCATCGCAGGCGATGTGCCCTGGGAAGGCGTGTACATCCTGCACCAGCTGAGTCGCTCCGCCGGCTGCCGCGGTGCCACACACGCCCTGACCGATGGGGATGCGGATGCAGGCCGGCTTGCCGATGAAGGGCCCCAGCACCAGCTCGCCATCCACGGCGCGGTAGAAGCCGGCCCAGTTCAGTCGGGGAACCGACATCCAGATCAGCGCAGCCAAGTTGGCCATGTTGGCGACCGGATCACGCTCTCCTTCCACCAGTGCGGCGGCGGAACGGGCCAATGCGGCATAGGCGAGGGGCTTCGGAAGGTCGGTGTCGGGAGCGATGTCGAACATCCGCGCGACATAGCCCGCTCGGCGGTTGTCGCCTAGGGCGCGCCGGACTATCTCGATGGCATGAAAAGCTGGCAGCGCACGGCGCTCATCGTTCTGGTCGTCATCGTCCTCCTGGTGGCGGCACTCTTCGCCTACCTCAACTTCGCCCATCGCTCGGACCGGGACCCGGCCGCGACAACCGGCGTCGATCCGGTCCTGGTCGAGCCCGCTGCGCAGACGCTGCCGAGCGTCAGCCTGGCCAAGCCCTCGGGCTGGGGAGACGATCTGGCGCCGCAAGCCGTGCAAGGCCTCGTCGTCAGCCGCTTTGCCAGCGGCCTGGATCACCCGCGCACGCTGCTGACGCTGCCCAATGGAGACGTGCTGGCGGCACTCACCAATGCGCCGGCGAGCGGGCGTCAGGGCGGCATCACCGGATTTTTCATGAAGCTGTTCATGGGCCGCGTCGGTGCGGCGGATCCGTCTCCCGACACGATCGTACTGCTGCGCGATGCCGCCGGTGACGGCAAGGCGGAGACGCGCTCGGTGTTCCGCCAGGCCGACATGCACTCTCCCTCCGGCATGGCTTACGGCAACGGCAAGCTCTACATCGCCAACCACAACGCCGTGCTGGAGTTCGCCTTCACTCCGGGCGAGACCAAGCTGGTCGGCAAGCCGAAGCAGCTGATGGAGCTGCCGGGCGGGGGCAACCACTGGATGCGCAACCTGCTGCTGAGTCCCGATGGCGCACACCTGTACGCGGCTGTCGGTTCGGCCACGAATATCGCCGACAACGGCATGGAGGCCGAAACCGGGCGTGCGGCGATCTGGGAGATCGACACTGCGACCGGCCGCCGCCGCCAGTACGCGGCAGGCATGCGCAACCCGAATGGCATGGACTGGAACCCTTCGACCGCCGAGATGTGGGCGGTGGTGCAGGAGCGCGACATGCTCGGCCCCGATCTGGTGCCGGACTACCTCACCAACGTGCCGGTGGGCGCGCAGTACGGTTGGCCGTGGGTCTACTGGAAGGACAAGTTCGACGAGCGCGTGACCTGGCCGATGGACACCTACATGCTCGAATACACCCGCAAGCCCGAGTATGCGATGGGCGCGCATACCGCCGTGCTGGGGCTCAAGTTCGCTGGTGCCGGCAATCGGCTGGGGGACAAGTTCGAGAACGGCGCATTCGTCGCTCGCCATGGTTCGTGGAACCGCAAGCCGCCGTCCGGTTACGACGTGGTCTTCGTGCCGTTCGACGCCAATGGCAATCCGCGCGGCAAGCCTCTTGAGGTGCTGACCGGCTTCCTCGAGAAGGGCGGCGACAAGGCGCATGGGCGACCGGTGTGGCTCGCCTTCGACAAGGCGGGCGGGCTGCTGGTCAGCGATGACACCGGCGGCGTGATCTGGCGTGTGATCGCGCCGGGAGCTGCTCCCTCCGCGGGCCCTCGCGCGGTTGTCACCAAGCACATGGAGCCGTCGAAGGAACTGGTCGATCCCACGCAGCCGCGCGGATCGCAGGCGAACTTCAAAGCCGGGCCCGACCGCCTGCTGCCCTGAGCCTCAGAGCGCGACGCCGGCGCGCCCGGCCAGCTCGGCGATGTACTGCCAGGCCACTCGGCCCGAACGTGCGCCGCGCCGCTGTGCCCACTCCAGCGCGTCGGCGGCGTCCCATGCCAGGCCGAGTGCGCTGGCGTAGCCGCCGATGATGGCCAGGTAATCGTCCTGGCTGCAGTTGTGGAAGCCGATCGACAAGCCGAAGCGATCGGCGAGCGCGAGCTTGTCGTCCACGGCGTCGCGCGCATTGATGGGGTCGTCCTGCTCGGTCATTGAGCGCGAGACGATCGCCCTGCGGTTGGCGGTGACGGCCAGGCGGACGTTCGCCGGGCGGGCTTCGACGCCGCCTTCAAGCCAGGAGCGTAGCAGGCGAGGGCCGGACAGGTCGCCTTCCTCAAAGCCGAGATCGTCGATGAAAACTAGGAAGCGCCGGTTCTCGCGGCCCAGGTCGGCGAAGAGTTCAGAAACGCCCGCAAGCGCGTCCTGACCCACCTGAACCAAGGCGATTGCGCCGGGTGCGTCGATCTGTGCTTCGCGGATCGCGGCTCGCAGCAAGGCGGACTTACCCATGCCGCGCGACCCCCACAGCAGCATGTCATGTGCCGCGTGGCCAGCCGCGAGGCGCTGCACGTTGGTGACCACGCGGGCTTTCTGGTTGTCGATGCCTTGCAGCAGATCGAGCGCCGGAGCCTCCAGTCGCGCGATCGGGCGTACACCGCTGGCCGACCAGACGTAGGCAGGGGCGCAGAGCCAATCGACCGCGGGTGAGGGCGGCGGTGCAAGCCGCTCCAGAGCACCGGCGATACGATCGAGAAGGGTGCTGATGTCGGGAGCTTGGGTGGGCATGTGCGGCACTTTTCCTTGGCAAGCAGACCGGTGCGCCTATAGCGGCGAGCCATGACGCCGGCCAGCCGATCCCCTGTCATCGCCGCCGACCCTGACGGAATCCGCCGCGCCGCGCAGCACTTGCGCGATGGCGGCTTGGCAGCGTTGCCGACTGAGACGGTCTACGGCCTGGGGGCACGGGCCGACCGCGATGCGAGCGTGGCCGCCATCTACCGCGCCAAAGGGCGGCCGAGCTTCAATCCGCTCATCGTGCATGTGGGTGGCTTGCAGCAGGCCGAGGGCCTGGCCGAGTTCGACGATCGCGCAAGAGCGCTCGCGGCGGCGTTCTGGCCGGGCCCGCTGACGATGGTGCTGCCTTTGCGCGAAGCGGCGGGGCTCGCGAGCGCAGTGACGGCAGGCTTGCCGACTGTCGCGCTGCGCTGCCCCGCGCATCCGGTCATGCGGGCGGTGCTGGAGGTGGCTGGCGTCCCGATCGCCGCGCCCTCTGCCAACCGCAGCGGTGGCGTAAGCCCCACCACGGCTCAGCATGTCGCGGCTTCGCTCGGCGCTGCGGTCGACCTTATACTCGATGCCGGACCTTGCACGGCGGGCGTCGAGTCAACGATCGTGGCGCTGCGGCCGGATGGCTGGCAGATCCTGAGGCCGGGGCCGATCACCGAAGCTCACATCGTCGCGGTACTCGGCACGCCTTCGCTTGCGACGAGTGGCCACGGCATCGAAGCGCCAGGGCAGCTCGCCAGCCACTACGCGCCTGGTAAGCCCGTGCGCTTGGCCGCCCTGACGGCAGAGCCAGACGAATTCTGGATCGGCTTCGGCTCGGTCGCCGGTCACGCCAGCCTGTCGGCGGGCGGTGACCTCGATGAAGCCGCGTCGCGGCTCTACGCTCTGCTGCACGAGGCGGCGGCAGCGCCTCAACCGCGGATTGCGGTCGCGCCGATACCTGAGCTGGGTGTGGGCAGCGCGATCAACGACCGTCTGCGCCGCGCCGCGGCGTGAATCAGCGCGGCTCGCGCGGCAATCCGGGCAGCAGATCCTGGATCTGGTCGTACTCCTGGCGCGCGATGCCGCAGGCATTCTGGTCGCCATCGTCGCATTGGCGGCGGTGCTTGTCGTAGCTGCGCTGGAGCTTGCCAACCTGAGCCTCGCGCCGGCGTATCTCGCGCCCGCGCTTCTCGTCGGCTTCCGACTGGCTGGTGGTGGTCCAGTCCACGGCCTTGGAGGCGACGCGGACCGGGGCGGTCACCACACCGACAGCGGTTCGCGCCAGGCAGCCGGACAAGGCAAGCATGGCCACAGGAGCGAGCAGGAGGGCAGGGCGCTTCATCCCACCACCGCTGCCACGCGCGCGCTTGCGAGGCAATGAACAACGCGATGGTGCCGAAGCCTCACAACGCAAAAGAGCCGCTCCCTTGCGGGGGCGGCTCCTTCAACCGGCGCCACTTTGCCCGATCCGGTTGGATCAGGCAGCGGTCTCCGGCGTGTCGTAGTACTTGGGTGCATGCTCGTTGAGGATCGCCAGGATCTTCTTGAGCGCTGCCGGCTCGTCGGTCTTCTCCATCGCGGCCAGCTCGCGCGCCAGGCGCGAGGAGGCGGCCTCAAAGATCTGCCGTTCCGAGTAGCTCTGCTCCGGCTGGTCGTCGGCGCGGAATAGGTCGCGAGTGACTTCCGCGATCGAGACGAGATCGCCCGAGTTGATCTTGGCCTCGTACTCCTGCGCGCGGCGCGACCACATGGTGCGCTTAACCTTCGGCTTGCCCGTGAGGGTATCGAGCGCTTCACGCAGCGTCTTGTCCGACGACAGCTTGCGCATGCCGATCGATTCGATCTTGTTGACGGGCACGCGGAGCGTCATGCGCTCCTTCTCGAACCGCAGGACGTACAGCTCGAGCTGCATGCCAGCGATTTCCTGTTTCTGAAGCTCGATGACCCGGCCGACACCGTGCTTGGGATAGACGACGTAATCTCCAACATCGAAGGCATTGGCGTTGGTTGCCATGTAACGTCCTTTCACCTGCAGGTCCCGCCGATGGTGAAGATGGTGCGACCCAATTGAGACCCTGCAAAGACAAGGTCTCGCCGCCGGTCAGATCGCGATCTCAACCGTGTGCTGCTGAACCCTGCCTCATACGAAAACGACTGCCGTATGGGCAGGACGCCCCGGCAGTTGCCCCGTATATAGCACCGCTGTCACAAAATTGCCAGAGCTGAAGCCACTTTGCGTGGCTCAACCCGCCGCGTACCCACGCTGACGATTGGGCCGCTTACCCCGCAAGGGTACGCGGCCGCCGGCGCTCAGTCGCCTTCGCCTGGCTCGGGCGAGAAGAACTTCTCGAACTTGCCCTCGACCGCCTTGAACTCGTCCGCGTCCTCGGGCGAATCCTTCTTCGAGGTCAGGTTGGGCCATTCCGCCGAGTACTTGGCGTTCAGCTCCATCCACTGCTCCAGGCCACTCTCGGTGTCGGGCAGGATCGCTTCGGCGGGGCACTCAGGCTCGCAGACGCCGCAGTCGATGCACTCGCTGGGGTTGATGACGAGCATGTTCTCGCCCTCATAGAAGCAATCGACCGGGCAGACTTCCACGCAATCCATGTACTTGCAGCGGATGCAGGCGTCGGTGACGACATAAGTCATGGCTGCGGAAACCCCTCTTGGAACGCACTGGTTGCGGCGGCTGCTATGGGATCAACGGCAGTGCCGTCAAGCACTCTATAGTGCGACCGTGCTTCGGGTGCAGGGCCGCGGCGCACGGGAATGGCCAGCAGTTCCAGCACCCGAACCTCGCTGCCAACCGCCAGCGTGAGCACGTCGCCGACCACGATCGGCTGGTGCGCGCGCTCGATGCGGCGGCCATTGAGACGGATGTGACCCTCTTGCGCCATGGCTTGCGCGATCGATCTGCTCTTCGCCAGGCGCAAGTACCATAGGACCTTGTCGATCCTCATGGCGCCGCCAGGCCGCTCTGCATGCACGGGCCGGCTCAGCGCACGAGGTCCGACAGCGCGGCAAAGGCACTGTTGCGCGATGGCGCCGGAGCGCTCGGCGCCTCGCGCGATGGGCGGGTCGGGCGCCAGCGCCAGCGCGTCGGCGCCACCGGTCCGTGCATCTCGGGCCCAAGCACGCGCGCGCCGATCGGCTGGAACCCGGCAAGGCGCAGCAACCGCTCGAACGTCGCGAGCGTCAGGCCCATCGAGATCGCCTTTGCGGCATCGAGCACGAAGGGGCGCCGGCCGGTCAGGCTGCGGACCTGGTGGGCTTCGCGCAACAGTTTCTCCGCCAGATCGAGCCGGACCAGCTGCTTGCCGACCGGCCGATAGCCGCGCGGCGCCCCACCGCGCGGCATCGGTAGAGCGGGGGGCATCGTGTCTGTAGCCGAGTGCGACTCGGAGGCAGGCGCTTGTTTGTCCGGCACCAGCGCGCGCCATAGCCTTATCGCATCGGGGCGCAGCATGGCGGGCACGAAGATGTCGAGCGTGCCGACCTTCACGGCCAGCCGCGACAAGCGGACGCGCTGGTCCTTGTCGAGGTGCTCCAGCCCAGACCCGGCGCGATCGACCATGCCGCCAGTATCGACCAGCGCGATCAGCAGTGCGCGAAGTTCCGGGCCCGCTTCGCTGCTGCGGCTCGCCTCGGCGATGCGGCGCAACGGTTCCAGCGGCGCGAGCGATGCCGCAAGCCACTGCTCCAGCACCGCCAGCAACTCCTTGCGCGCGGGCGCAGGCACCATGTCCAAAGTGCGCTCCAGCTGCAGTTGCGGCGTCAGTGGCGAGCGGCCTGGCGCCAGGCGGGCGATGCGCTCGCCATCGAGAGTGACGCCGCCTGCCTCCAGCTTCAGCCCGGCAGCGCCCTGGTGCACGGCTGCGACCAGATCGGCCGCGCGGCGCTCCAGCAATCCGGGCAAGTGACGCTCCGCAGCGGCCAGCAGCAGCTTGCGGTCGGACAAGCGGGCGTTCGGATCGACCTGGAAGGTGAACCCGCGCAGCGATCCGATGTGTTCTCCCTCCACCAGCACTTCCTCATCTTCCAGGCGAACGGACAAAAGCCCCGCGTCGGTGCCGAGCTTGCGCATCAGCACCGCCGTGCGCCGGTTGATGAAGCGCTCGGTCAGCTTGCCGTGCAGTGCGTCGGACAGCCGCGCCTCGACCGCGCGGGCGCGGGCCGCCATTTCGTCGCGGGCGAGCACCCAGTCGGGCCGCTGCGCGATGTAGGCCCAGGTGCGGATCGCGGCGATGCGGCCCTGCAGCGTGTCGATGTCGCCGCCGGTCACGTCCAGCTGCGCGATCTGCTGCGCCATGTAGTCGGCACCGAGCTCGCCATCGCGCAGATCCTGCCAGAGGCGCGAAACAAAGCGGGCGTGCATTTCCGGACCCTGGCTGCGGAAGTCGGGCAGGCGGCACACTTCCCAGAAGCGGCGGACCATGCCCGGCGTGCGCACGCTCGCCGCGACTTGTGCGTCATCGGCCAGCAGCTTGAGCACGGCGAGGTCGATCGCCTCGGGCGCAGCGGCAAGCTCGGGGGTGCGCGGGGGGGCCTCCAGGTCGACGATCAGCGTGCCCAGGCTATCGAAGCGTGGCTCCGGTTCGCGCCAGAACAGCTTGGTCAGCGGCGGAAAGCGGTGCTCCTCGATCGCATAAACTTCCTCGTCGGAGAACTCGGACGCATGGTTGCCGCCCGCGAGGGTGCCGAAGGTGCCGTCCTTCTGGTGACGCCCCGCGCGCCCGGCGATCTGCGCCATCTCGGCTGTGGTCAGCCGGCGTTGGCGCAAGCCGTCGAACTTGGACAGGCCGGCGAAGGCGACATGCTCGACATCGAGGTTGAGGCCCATGCCGATGGCGTCGGTGGCCACCAGGTAATCGACCTCGCCAGACTGGTAGAGCTCGACTTGGGCGTTGCGTGTCTGCGGGCTCAGCGCCCCCATCACCACGGCTGCGCCGCCGCGAAACCGCCGCAGCATCTCGGCGGTGGCGTAGACCTGCTCGGCGGAGAACGCCACGATCGCACTGCGCGGCGGGATCCGGCTGAGCTTGCGCGCGCCGGCATGGCGCAAGGTGGAGAAGCGGGGCCGGGTCTCCACTTCCACTCGCGGGATCAAGGCCTTGACCATCGGCTCCAGGGTGGAGGAGCCCAGGATCATCGTCTCCTCG
This sequence comes from Novosphingobium sp. 9U, assembly GCF_902506425.1. Classification (NCBI taxonomy): domain Bacteria; kingdom Pseudomonadati; phylum Pseudomonadota; class Alphaproteobacteria; order Sphingomonadales; family Sphingomonadaceae; genus Novosphingobium; species Novosphingobium sp. 9U. Next base: position 2,161,066 of record NZ_LR732469.1, read on the forward strand.
CGGCCACGCGCATGCAGCAGCCGATCGGTGAACACATGGCCGCGCTCGCGATCGGCGGATAGCTGGGCTTCGTCGATGGCGACGAATGCAAGACGGTCCTGCACGACCGGCATGGCTTCGGCCGTGCAGAGCAGCCAGCGGGCGTCCTTGGGCTCGATCCGCTCTTCGCCGGTGATCAGCGCGACCTGGTTGGGTCCTTTGATGGCGCAAACCCGGTCGTAGACCTCGCGGGCCAGCAATCGCAGGGGGAAGCCGATCGCGCCGCTCGAATGTGCGCACAGACGCTCTATGGCGAGATGAGTCTTGCCCGTGTTGGTCGGGCCGAGAACGGCACGGATGCGGCTCGATCCCGCATCGCGGGCGCCAGCGGTTCGAAGGTCGGCCATCGCAGGTGAAATGTGGCACCGCCGGACCGCACGCACAAGGCGCGTGCGATGTCGTGCTTGGGGAAAGTAAACACATCTCCTAACAAGGGGTGGCTGGGCAGCGTCGATCCACGACTGCGCAACAGAATCAAACAGCTCGTCGCCGACCGCACTCCTCTCGTCGCCCTAGTTCCGCCGAATCTACAAGCTTGGCAGGATGTTAACCTTGCCGGGGCAAAATCCGCTCGTGAACGCCCGTGGGGCCATTCAGCGAGAGACGGCGTGTTCAGGGTTCGGGATCAGTTCGATGACGCGCCGGTGCGAGGGCATAGCCCCGCTGCGCTCGTGGCCGACCAGGTCATCGTCGAAGCGCCCGGCTCTCCCGATCAGTCCGAGCCTCGGCTGGTACGTTGGCGTCGCCGTGTCGAGGACTGGTGCGCCCGCATCGACCTTGCGCCGGATCTCGCCAGCGACATCGGCAGCAAGCGCTGGCTGCGCGGTGCGGGCACGATGCTGGGGCTCAGCGTCTCTGCCATTTCGCTCTGGCCAGACTTCTCGCAAGTCGAGGCCGCAGCCATGGTGCCCGAGCTTCCCGCCGTTCGCGACGAGTTCCGCAGCCAGATGATCATGCCGTTGGCGCTCGGCGCGGACAGTGGGAGGCACATGGGAGCGACTTCGAGCATCCGCCCGCTGAACGGCGCGCCCGAGCGACCGACCTTGCAGCTGGTGGCAACGCTTGGCCAAGGCGACAGCTTCGAGCGCATGCTGGCGCGGGCCGGCGTGGGGCAGGCGGACATCGCGCAAGTCGGCCAGCTGGTCGGCACCGCGATGCCGGCGAGTGCCATCGCTGCCGGGACACAGTTCGACATCAGCCTGGGACGGCGCCCGCAGCCCGGCGCGCCGCGTGTCTTGCAGAGCATCGACTTTCGCGCACGCTTCGACCTCGACCTGACCGTGTCGCGGCAAGGCAGCGGGCTGGCGCTCGTCCGCCGACCGATCGCCACCGATGCGACGCCGCTGCGGATCCGCGGCATGGTGGGCAGCAGTCTCTATCGCTCGGCTCGCAATGCGGGTGCACCGATCGCGGCAATCCAGTCCTACTTGCGCGCCATCGACTCGCAGGTCAGCCTCGAGAGCGAGCTCGCGCCCGGCGACGCATTCGATATCGTCGTCGCCTACAAGCGCTCGGCCAAGGGCGAGCGGCAGCTGGGCGACTTGCTCTATGCCGGGCTAGAGCGGGGCGGAAAGCCCCGGCTTCAGCTGTTGCGCTGGGGCGCGGGTGGCCAGATGGTGGCGGCAGCGGGCCTGCAACAGCCCAGCGAGTCGCGCACGATCGGCGCGCCGGTCGCCGGCCATATCACCTCGACATACGGGATGCGGCGCCACCCGATCCTGGGCTTCACCCGCATGCACGCCGGGATCGACTTCGGCGCCAGCTATGGCTCGCCGATCTTTGCAGTGGCGGACGGGATCGTCTCGTTCGCCGGACGGCACGGCGGCCATGGCAATTATGTCCGGCTGGATCATGGCGGCGGTAACGGCACCGGCTATGGCCACATGAGCCGCATCGCCGTAGCGCCGGGATCGCGAGTCCGCGCCGGCCAGGTGATCGGCTATGTCGGCTCGACCGGGCTCTCGACCGGGCCGCACCTGCACTTCGAGGCTTATCAAGGCGGTCGCACCGTCAACCCGATGGGCCTGCGCTTCGTGGCGCGGCCGCAGATCGATGTGCGCGAGGCTTCGGCCTTCAAGCAGCGCCTGGCCCAGATCCTGGCGATCCGCCCCGGCGCCGCGCTGGGCAGCATCGTCGCGAGCACGCCCGCAGCCACCGGGCACCATGGTGACCGCGAGATCGATCGGCTTGCCGACCAGCGCGACGCTGTTCAGCCGCTGCCGAACGCGGGCACCGCCATCAGCCTTGCCGCAGCCGGGAACTTGCCGAACCACAATTGAAGCCGGTGCCGATTTGCGGCAAGCGGCGGGCATGACCGCAGCCTATCCGCACGCCCGCCTGCGCCGCACCCGCACCACCGCCTGGAGCCGCGCGATGCACCGAGAGACGGTGCTGACGCCGGCCGACCTGATCTGGCCGCTGTTCGTCACCGACGGCACCGGCGTCGAGGATCCGATCTCGTCCCTGCCGGGCGTATCGCGCTGGTCGCCGGACGGCATCGCCGATCGCGCGCGCGAAGCCTTGGCGCTGGGCATTCCGTGCCTTGCCTTGTTCCCCAACACCCAGCCCGAGCGCCGCAGCGAGATGGGCGAGGAAGCGCTCAATCCCGACAACCTGATGTGCCGGGCGATCCGCACCATCCGCGACGCCGTGGGTGACGCAGTGGGCGTGCTGACCGACGTGGCGCTCGACCCCTATACCAGCCACGGCCAGGACGGGCTGATCGACGAAGCGGGCTATGTCCTCAACGACCGTACGGTGGAGGCACTGGTCGGCCAGTCGCTCAACCAGGCCGCCGCGGGTGCCGACATCATCGCACCATCGGACATGATGGACGGACGCATCGCCGCGATCCGTGCCGCGCTGGAGGGCGACAGCCACGTCAACGTCCAGATCATGGCCTATGCCGCCAAGTACGCCTCAGCCTTCTACGGCCCGTTCCGCGATGCGGTCGGCTCGCGCGGGCTGTTGAAGGGTGACAAGAAGACCTACCAGATGGACCCGGGCAACAGCGAGGAGGCCTTGCGCGAAGTCGCGATGGACCTGGCCGAGGGCGCCGACAGCGTGATGGTGAAGCCTGGCCTGCCCTACCTCGATATCGTGCGGCGGGTGAAGGAGCGGTTCGAAGTGCCGGTCTTCGCCTACCAGGTCTCGGGCGAGTACGCGATGATCGAGGCCGCCGCCGCGGCTGGGGCGGGTGATCGCGATGCTCTGGTGCTGGAGACACTGCTGGCGTTCAAGCGTGCCGGCTGCTCGGGCGTGCTGACGTACCATGCAGCCCATGCCGCTCGGCTGCTGAATGGCTGACTTCCGCATCGATACCGATCGGCTGGTGCTGCGCAATTGGAAGCCTGGCGACATCGATCGTTATGCCGCCGTGGCCAATACGCCGGCAGTAACCCGGTGGCTGGGACCGCCCCTGGATGCCGAGGCACTGGCCGCGACCGAGGAGCGCGTCGTGGCGTGCCACGAGCAGCACGGCTACTGCTTCTGGCTGCTCGAGCGCCAGCATGACGGCGGGCACCTGGCCGGAGAAGTCCTCGGCTTTTGCGGCATCAAGCGTGACGATGCGCCCGGTAGTCCATACTTCGGCGGCTTCGAGATCGGCTGGCGCCTGCGTGAGGACGCGTGGGGCATGGGCTATGCGAAGGAGGCGTCCACCGCCGCGCTCGATGCGGCATTCCGGCAGTTCGGGGCGGACGAGGTCATCGCCTATACCGTTATCGAGAACACGCCCAGTTGGGGGCTGATGGAGCGGCTCGGCATGCGTCGGCGCGAAGACCTCGACTACGAGGATCGCCGCTTCGTTCTGCCTGCGCAGCTCGCCTGGACGATCACGGCCGAAGCGTGGAGCACGCGCTCAGCATGACCGGCTCGGCACGGCGGCCGCTGTTTGTCGCGACGATCCTGGCGGGAAGCTTCCTGCTCTTCCTGGTCCAGCCGATGGTGGCGCGCATGGCGCTGCCGCGGCTGGGCGGCGCGCCCAACGTGTGGAATAGCGCCATGGTGGTGTACCAGGCGCTGCTGCTGGCAGGGTACGGCTATGCGCACGGCCTTTCCAAGCTTCCGCAGCGGCGGCAGATCGTGGTGCATCTCGCCTTCCTGGCTCTGGCGGCACTGACGCTGCCGATCGTGCTTGCGAACCTCGCGCCGCCGACGTCCGGATGGGAGGTCCTGTGGGTGCCCCTGCTGCTGCTTGCGACCGTGGGGCCGGTGTTCGTGGTCGTGTCCGCGCAGGCGCCGCTGATGCAGCGCTGGTACTCGGCAGACCCCGCTGCCGGCGAGCCCTGGGCGCTCTATGCCGCATCCAACATCGGCAGTTTCGCCGGCCTGCTCGCCTATCCGCTCGTAGCCGAGCCGCTGCTCAGCCTCCATCGCCAGAGCCTGGTCTGGAGCCTTCTCTACGGGTTGCTCTTCATCTTGGTGACACTAGCGGCCCGCTCTCGCTGGAATGCCGCGCCTACTGCCATTGCCAAGCGTGAGGAAGCGCCGGGTGAGCGCATCGGCGCGCGCCGAGTGCTGCTGTGGCTGGCGCTGTCGGCGGTGCCGTCAGGCCTTCTGCTGTCCACCTCGACTCACCTCACCACCGACATCTTCGCGATGCCGCTGCTGTGGGTGATTCCGCTCGGGCTCTACCTGCTGAGCTTCGTCTTTGCGTTCTCGGATCGGCGCGCGATCGCGCACGTCATCTCCATCCTGGCACCGGCGGCGGTGATCTTCGCGGGCAGCTTTGCGATGGTGTCGACATCGGCCGGGACGATGGCCGCGGCGCTGGCGGCGCTGCTGCTGCTGTTCGAGGTCTCGGTCGCCTTGCATGCGCGGCTCTATGATGCGCGGCCGGGCGCGTCGAAGCTGACCTTCTTCTACCTGGTCATGTCCGCAGGCGGAGCGCTGGGCGGCGCATTCACCGCGCTGGTGGCCCCAGTGGTGTTCGATTGGGCGTGGGAGCACCCGATCCTGATCATCGCCGCCGCCATGCTGCTGCCGCTTCCGGTGCAGCTGGACTGGCGGCGGATGAGCGGGCTCGACCGCGGCATGGCGTGGATCGCGGTGGTCGTCCTGCTGGTGATCGCCTCTGCGCTGGCGGCGCAGTTGTTGTCGCTGGTGAGCGATGATGAAGGCGAACTGGTGCAACTGTTCTTGCTGATCGGGCTGACCGGGCTGGGCCTCCTGCTGCTGCCGTGGCGCTGGGCGTTCATTCTGGTGCTCGCCATGGTGATGCTGGCGCAAGGCGGGATCACCACCTTCAAGGCCTCGCTCGCGGGACAACGGACCCGCAGCTACTTCGGCATCTACAACGTCTATGACAATCAGGTGGAGCACACCCGCCTGCTGGCGCACGGGACGACGCTGCACGGCAAGCAGTCGCTCGATCCGGCACGCCGCCGCGAGGCGACGACCTACTATGGCGACACCTCGGGCGTAGGCCTTGCCCTCGAAGCCGCGCCGCGGCTGTTCGGTCCGCGCGCGCGCGTGGGGATTGTCGGGCTGGGCAGCGGCACGCTGACCTGCCGGCACAAGCCCGGGCAGGCCTGGACGATCTTCGAAATCGATCCCGCCATCGTCCGCTATTCGCGCAATGGCACCTTCACCTTCCTGCAGACTTGCGCACCGGATGCCCGGATCGTGCTGGGCGATGCCCGGCTGGAGCTGGAGAAAACCCCGGCGCGCAGCCTCGACGTGCTGGCGGTGGACGCCTTCTCGTCCGATGCGATCCCGCTGCACCTGCTGACCGACGAAGCCGTGGGCGTGTACGAGCGCGCACTGGCGCCCAATGGCCTGCTGCTGATCCACATCTCCAACCGCTTCATCGACCTGGAACCGGTGCTCTCGGCCATCGCCGCGAAACGCGGGCTGGTGGCGATGATCCGGCGCGACAGTCCGAAGGGCGATCTGACCGTCGCCTCCAACTGGGTCGTGCTCGCACGCGATCCGGCTCGCTTGCGACAGTTGCGCGGCGATAGTCGCGGGCTGGAGTGGAACGCGCTCGATCCGGCGCAAGGAGCGGCCTGGACCGATGACCACGCCTCCGTCCTGCCCTACATCCGTTGGGGCGCCATCATGGGGAAGCTATGACCGATCACACTCAGCGCGGCGACGTGACCATCGCTGCTTTCAACGGCAAGACGCCGCAGATCCACTCCAGCGCCTTCATCGCTCCGGGCTGCCGCATCATCGGCAATGTCGAGATCGGGCCCGACGCCAGCATCTGGTACAACTGCGTGATCCGCGCGGACGTGAACCGCATCGTGATCGGCGCACGCACCAACATCCAGGATGGCAGCGTCGTCCATTGCGACAGCCCCAAGCCGGGCCGCCCGGAAGGCTACCCGACGATCATCGGCGATGACGTGCTGATCGGCCACCTGGCGATGGTCCACGGCTGCGTGCTGCAGGACCGCGCTTTCGTGGGTCTGGGGGCGATCGTCATGGATGGCTGCACAGTCGAGAGCGAGGGCATGCTGGCGGCCGGCGCCATGCTGTCACCCAACAAGACGATCGGCGCGCGCCAGCTGTGGATGGGGCGTCCGGCCAAGTATGCCCGCGATCTCGACGAGGCCGCGGTCGCCGGCCACCGCGCCGGGGTGGAAGGGTATGTCGTCAACGGCCGGCTCCACGCCGCGGCACTTGCGCAGGCAGGATGACAGACGTGACTCCGTTCCAGATGCCGCCCGAGTGGCACCCGCAGCAGTGGCTGTGGATCGGCTTCCCGCACGATCCGGTCGAGTGGCCGGGTTATCTCGATCGCGCGCAGGAGCAGATGGCCGCGTTCGCCAGCGCCGTCGCCGAAAGCGGGCAGGAAGTCCGGCTGCTGGTGCGGGACGAGGCGAATCGCGCGCGGGCCGCATCGCTGTGCTCGGCCAAGGTAAGGCTGGAAGTGCGTCGCTTCGGTGATGTCTGGCTGCGCGACACCGGTCCGCTGGTGGTCCATGGCGGCGGCGGAGCGCAGCGGGCGATGCGCTTCGGCTTTAATGGCTGGGGCGGCAAGTACTTGATGGACGGCGACCAGGAGATCGGCGCCGAGTTGGCCACGAGCGCCGGGCTGGAGATCGAGACGGCAGACTGGATCCTGGAAGGCGGCGCGATCGACGGCGACGGCACCGGCCTTGTCGTGACGACCGAGCAATGCCTGCTCAATGCCAACCGCAATCCGCATCTCTCTCAGGCGGAGCTGGAGCAGCGTCTGCACCGTGACCTCGGCTATGATCGCGTGCTCTGGCTGGGCGAGGGGCTGATCAACGACCATACCGACGGCCACGTCGACAATCTGGCCCGCTTCGTGGCGCCGAACACGCTGGCGCTGCCGCGAGCGACCGGCAGCGACGATCCCAACGCTGCGATCTACGCCGATGCGAGGGCGCGCGCACAAGCGGCAGGCGTGATCGTGCGTGAAATACCCTCGCCCGGGCGGGTCGAAAGCGATGGCCGCATCGAGCCGGCGAGCTACATGAACTTCGCCATCACCTCGAAGCTCGTCATCGTGCCGACCTACGGTACCGCACACGACGAAGAGGGCGTTGCCGCGGTGGCTGCGCTTTTCCCGGATCGCGAGACCGTCGGGGTTCTGGCAGACGCGGTTCTTGCCGGAGGAGGCTCTTTCCACTGCTCCAGCCAGCAGATGCCGCAGCGATCTTAACGGTTCCACAAGGTTGCGCGTGCCATGTCCCCTGGCATGGCCCGAGTCATCCTTCTTGCATCGCATGCGCGCCGCACCGCCTCCGAAACCGTGGTGCTGCGCACGCTGGTGGTCAGCGGCTGCGCCCTGGCGTTGATCCTTGCCAAGGTGCCGCTGTCGCTCTGAAGCATGATGCAGTGCGGCTCGTCGCATATGCTGCACCGCACATGCAGCTGCTGCGCTGCAGCAAAACTATGATGCGAACTGCATATTAAACCGAAAGGTGCCGCTCTCACTTTACGCGCTCTCGCACGTTAAAGGAGAACGACCATGCCCCAGACCGACCCTCACGAGAAACAGCGCATGCGCGAGACCCTGGCCGGCCGCATGCTGTTGCTGGCATTCGGCTTCGCGGTCCTGACCTTCCTGGTCGCCATAGATCGGGCAGACTGGTTTGCGATCCGGCCTGCGACCGGCACGTCCATCGCCATGTCGAACGCGGCCGCGCCCGCAAGCGCCGCCGCCATGGCCAACGGCGAGGCCGCTGCCCCCCGATGATCGTCAATGCCGCCCCCAGCGCCCACCAGATCGTCCGGGAGGTCTGGAAGCCCCTGGCCGTCCTGTTCGTCTGGGACGTGATCGTCACTATCACCTACTACTTCCTGCCGTTCCACGCGCCCGAACTGCCGCTGACCATCTTCGGGTCGGCACTGGCGTTGTTCCTGGGGTTCCGCAGCAATTCGGCGTACCAGCGCTGGTGGGAGGGTCGGGGCCTGTGGGGCCTGATGATCAACGCCAGCCGCAACCTGGCTCGGGCCACGCGCAACTTCATGCCCGACCCGGAAGCCGCGGACATGAAGCGCCGCATCGTCATGCGCCAGATCGCCTACGTGAACGCCCTGCGTTGCCAGTTGCGGCGTCAGAAACCGGACGAGGAGGTGCTGCGGCTCCTGCCGCGCGGGGACGCGGACCTGGCCCTGGCGCGCACCAATGCCGCCAACGGCATCCTCGACGGCACCGGCCGCCGCATCGACGAGGCGCGGCGCAACGGCTGGATCGACACCATCCAGCAGACGCAGATGGAAGCCGTCCTGGTCGACATCGCCAACGCTCAGGGCGGCATGGAGCGGCTGAAGAACACGCCGCTGCCCATCCAGTACCGCTTCCTGCCAACGCTGTTCACGCACCTGTTCTGCCTGCTGCTGCCGATCGGTCTGGTCGAGACGCTGCAGTTCGCGACACCGCTGGGTTCGACGATCGCTGGGCTGATGTTCCTGGCGGTGCTCGCCATTGGCGACGACCTCGTCGACCCGTTCGCCAACACCGTGCACGATCTGCCGCTCAATGCGATGTGCCGGACGATCGAGATCGACCTGCTGCAGGCCATCGGTCAGGATGCTCCTGAGCCGATCAAGCCGGACAAGGAAGGCGTGCTGTGGTGAGAGGGTTGCTGGCGGTCTTCGACAAGCTCAGCCCGGGCGGGGGGAGGTAATTTAGGAGGGGTTCGGCTTAATTAAGACCGCCTAGTCTGAGCTTGTCGAAGACCGCCCGCCGAGGTCGCGGCCTAGCGCTTCCCCGCAAACCAGATCACGTGCTTGGGCCCCTTGCCGTTGCTGCGCGAGCTGACCTTAACCTCTTCCACCACGAAGTCGCACTTCTCCAGCCGGCGCGTGAAAGTCGGATCGGGACCCGCCGACCAGATCGCCAGCACGCCATCCGCCGTCAGCGCGCGCTTGGCGGCACGCAGGCCTGGCGTCGAGTAGAGGATGTTGTTGTCCTCGCGGACCAATCCGTCCGGACCGTTGTCGACATCGAGCAGGATCGCGTCGTAGTCCGCATGGGCGCCGGCGATGAACGGCGCTACGTCCGACATCACCAGCGTCACTCGCGGATCCTCCAGGCAATCGCCGGTCAACTCCGCCATCGGTCCGCGCGCCCACTCGATGATTTCGGGTACCAGCTCGACCACGGTGACGTGCGCGTCGGCCGGCAGCACCTTCAGCGCCGCGCGCAAGGTGAAGCCCATGCCGTAGCCGCCGATCAGGAAGCTCGGCTGCTTGGCATTGCGCACGCGGTCGGCCGCCATCGTCGCCAGCGCCTCTTCCGAGCCCCACTTGCGCGTGCTCATCAGTTCGTTGTGGCCCAGCACGATCATGTGATCGCGGTCGTGGCGGTAGAGCTTCAGCTCCTCGCCGCCCGGCACTTGCGCGGTGGCCAGATGTTCGCGCTGGATCATGGGGCACACGTCTCAGAAGGCGATGTTATCTCTTCAACAGCTCGGTTGTATGAGACAGCATACTTATACTGCGCTGACGCGCACTCCTGATCTGCTTTGGAAGGGGAAAAACTCCAAGGATCTACGCGCGTCATGAAGAAGCGCTGGATTGTTTTGGGAAGTCCATACATGCCATTACAGGTCCGTGATCCGGGATATACAGCGGCTACGGCTGGATCGACTGCGACCAAGTATATCAACGAGGTATGCCCCCGCGATACAGCCACCTTAGCGGCAGCCTTCGGTTCAGAAATCGTCCTTTCTTTGCCGCAGCCACTCACGGCCACCTGCGACGAGTGGCCTGTTGCCGTGCCGATGGCTGCAGCTGCAGCCATCGTAAGAAGCCAAGTTGGCGTCACTTCAAATCCGGCGGCGTCGCCGCGTCCTTCAGCATCGCCAAGGCTTCGTCGACCGAGACGAACTTCTGCTGCTGCTCGCCCAGCGTTCGGATCGCGACGGTGCCTTCCTCGGCTTCGCGCTTACCGACCACCAGCAGGTACGGGACCTTCTGGAGCGAGTGCTCGCGCACCTTGTAGTTGATCTTCTCGTTGCGCAGGTCGGTCTCGACCCGCACCCCGGCAGCCTTGAGCTTCTCGGCGACTTCGGCGGCATAGCCGTCGGCATCCGAGACGATCGTCGCCACCACCGCCTGCACCGGCGCGAGCCAGACCGGCAGCTTGCCGGCGAAATGCTCGATCAGGATGCCGATGAAGCGCTCGTAAGAGCCGAAGATCGCGCGGTGGAGCATGACCGGGCGGTGCTTCTCGCCGTCCTCGCCGATGTAGTGGGCGTCGAGGCGGTCGGGCAGCACGCGGTCGGACTGGATCGTGCCGACCTGCCAGGTGCGGCCGATCGCGTCGGTCAGGTGCCATTCCAGCTTGGGCGCATAGAACGCGCCTTCGCCGGGCAGTTCCTCCCAGCCGTACTCGGGCGTGGCGAGACCGGCCTGGACCACCGCGTCGCGCAGCTCGGCCTCGGCCTGGTCCCACATCTCCTCGGTGCCGAAGCGCTTGTCCGGGCGCAGCGCCAGCTTGATCGCGTAGGTGAAGCCGAAGTCCTTGTAGATCCGGTCGGCCAATGCGCAGAACGCCTGCACTTCGGCGACGATCTGGTCCTCGCGGCAGAAGATATGCGCGTCGTCCTGGGTGAACTGGCGCACGCGCATGAGACCATGCAGCGCACCGTGCGGCTCGTTGCGGTGGCAGCAGCCGTTCTCGTAGATGCGCAAGGGCAGGTCGCGGTACGACTTGATGCCTTGGCGGAAGATCAGCACGTGCGCCGGGCAGTTCATCGGCTTCAAGGCCATCCAGTCCGCATCGTCCGAAACGATCGGGCCTTCATCCTCGACATTGGGGACCTCGTCGGGAATGACGAACATGTTCTCGCGGTACTTGCCCCAGTGGCCGGACTGCTCCCACTGGCGCGCGTCCATCACCTGCGGGGTCTTCACCTCGCGATAGCCGGCCGCGTCGATGGCGCGGCGCATGTAGGCCTCCAGCTCGCGCCAGATGAGATACCCCTTGGGATGCCAGAACACGCTGCCGTGCGCCTCGGCCTGGAGGTGGAACAAGTCCATCTCGTTGCCCAGCTTGCGGTGGTCGCGCTTGGCGGCTTCCTCCAGCCGCGTGAGGTGCGCGTCGAGCTGCTTCTTGTTCAGCCAGCCGGTGCCGTAGATGCGGCTGAGCATCGCATTCTTCTGGTCGCCGCGCCAGTACGCGCCCGAGACGCGCGTCAGCTTGAACGCGGCAGGGTCGAGCTTGCCGGTCGAGGGCAGGTGTGGCCCGCGGCACATGTCGAGCCAGTCGCCACCCGACCAGTAGACCGTCAGCTCCTCACCCTTAGGCAGCTCGGCGGCCCACTCCGCCTTGAAGCTCTCGCCCTGCTGCTGCCAGCGCGCGATCAGATCCTCGCGGCTCCAGACCTCGCGCTTGAGCGGCTTGTTGGCGGCGATGATCTCGCGCATCTTGGCTTCGACCGCGGGCAGGTCCTCTTCGGTGAAGGGGCGGTCTGCGGGTGCGAAGTCGTAGTAGAAACCATCGTCCGTAGACGGCCCGAACGTGATCTGCGTGCCCGGGAACAGCGCCTGCACCGCCTCGGCCAGGATGTGAGCGAAATCATGCCGGGCGAGTTCCAGCGCATCGGCCTCGTCGCGAGAGGTGACCAGCGCCAGCGAGGCATCGCCGGTGAACGGCCGCGAGAGGTCGACCAGCTCGCCATCCACCTTGGCCGCGATCGCCGCCTTGGCCAGCCCCGGCCCGATCGCCGCGGCGACATCTGCCGGAGTCGACCCCTGCGGCATCTCGCGCGAGGAACCGTCGGGCAGGCTGATCTTGAACATCTCGGACATGGGTGGATCGTCTCTCTCGATACTGCCGCGCGCCATGGCACACGGGCGCGCTAAGCGGAAGGTCCGGCGCCAGTCTGAGGGGAGAGTTCGTGAGGTGACGCCAACCGCCCGAACCCGGGCGGCGGCAGCGACCGTTCAGATCGCGACCGTACGCCCCGGGGGTGTCCCGGTGGTAGTGGTCACGGAAGTCGAGCGGGCGTTTGCCATTGCCAGCATATAGCGCACCTTCTTTCCTTCGTCATCCCCGCGTTCGCGGGAATGACGAGGTTGGAGAAAGCGAGCGAGCAGATCAGCCACGAGCCAGCCGCAGGCGAGGCAGACGAACGGCATGACCGGATAGTGGAAACGCGACTGCCCCGAGAACACGACCGCGATCAGCGAAGGGTAGGCGGCGACGCCCCAGGGCAGCAGCCACCAGCCGACCCAGCGCTGGCCTCCTGCTCGCCGGCGCAAGGTCATGACGGCGATGGCAACGGCAAAGCCGAGCATCAGCAGGGCATAATAGGCCTGGTTTGCCAGACGCACCGCTCGATACAGCAGCTCGAAACGGGCGTAGGATGGAGCCGCAGCCTGGTAGGCCCATTCCGCCTCGCCATCGGGCAGCCACAGGCGCGCGAGCTTCCTGGGCGCAAGAGCAAGGAAGCGCCCTGGGTGCTCCTTGATCCACTGCAATCCCAGCCGCTTGGCTTCGGCATCGCGGGTGACTTCGGTCAGATCCTGGCGCGCCATCAGCGCGGTGACGGTCGGGTCGTCGGGCGTGTAGTCGCCTGTGGCGGTGTCGTTGTTGCCAGTCAGCAGGGTGAAGCCGCCGTTGGTGGAGACCGCGACCCAGTGGCCGAGCTGCGCATGGTTGCGCAGGCTCCAGGGAAGCACCGTCAGCCCGGCGATGGCGAGGATCAGCGCGCCTTGGCCGACCAGCTTGGGCAGGCGCCGCCACACGTCTCCCACGCGCAGCCAGTCGATCGCGAAGAGCAGGGGCACCATGACCAGCGTTTGCGCCTTGACCAGCGTGGCGAAGCCGAACACCACGCCGGCCGCGACCAGCCACGGCAGCTCCAAGGAACCGGGGCGTCGCGCGATCACCAGCCAGCAGCCGAGCAGCAGCAGCGCGGTGTAGAACACCTCGGTCAGGCCGAGTGGGACATATGCGATCGCGTTGGGATAGATCGCGAGCAGCAGCAGCCCGAACCGCGCCGCGGCCTCGCTGGCGAACAGCCGCCGCCCCAGCAGCAGCGCGAGCCATCCGGTCAGCACGGCGCTCGCCAGGTTGAACAGCCCGAGCGCCAGCAGCGACGGGCCGGTCACGCGGAACAGCACCGACATCGCCATCGGCCACCCGGCCGGCCAAAACGCGGTCGGCTGGCCGGCATTGTCGAGGTAGCCCTGGCCCGCGGCAAGGCTAGTGGCGCGCAGGATATACCATTCGGCATCCGAACTCGGCGCCACGGGGATCAGCAGGACGAGGAGACGCAGGCCGATGAACACGGCCCAGATCGCCCATAAGGCACGTGGGCTGTCGGCAAAGCGTGCCAGCAGGGGGGCTTGCGCAGGTCTCATCGGTTGCTTGTCCCTCCAGCTCCGGTTGCCGGTGTAGTTAGAGGTCGGCGCTTAAGATCGGATTGATGCTGGATGGCCTCGGGCGGCCTCAGACCTTGTACCTCCTCGAACCAATCGCCACTCTTCTCCCATGGCCGACCTCGCGTATCACACCATGCCTGACGGCCGCCGCATCGCGCATCGCTTCACACTGGGCGCCATGTCCGGGGAGGGACCGACGGTGGTGTTCCTGCCCGGCTACAAGTCCGACATGGCCGGCAGCAAGGCCACCGCGCTGTTCGACGCTGCGAAGGCGCTCGGCCGTGGGGCGCTGTTGCTCGACTATTCGGGCTGCGGCGAAAGTTCGGGCTACTTCGCCGATGGCACGCTCTCCCGCTGGCGTGAGGAAGTGCTGGCCTTGATCGAGAAGCACTGTTCCGGTTCGCTCGTACTGGTGGGCTCCTCGATGGGCGGCTGGCTCATGCTGCTGGTCGCGATCGCGCTTCCGCCCGAGCGGATCGCCGGTCTGGTCGGCGTGGCTCCGGCGCCCGATTTCACCGACTGGGGCACGGCACCGGCCGATCAGGTCCGATTGACGGCGGGCGAGACGCTGCTGGCCGACAATCCCTATGGACCCGAACCGACGCCCACTTACCCCGGCTTCTGGGCCGACGGCCAGGCACAGCGGCTGCTCGAGGGCGAGATCCCGCTCGACTGCCCGGTCCGGCTGCTTCACGGCCAGGCCGATGGTGACGTGCCTTGGGCCATCTCGCTGCGCCTGGCCGAAGCACTGCGTTCAGAGGCGGTGCAGGTCACGCTGATCAAGGACGGCGACCACCGCCTCTCGCGCGAAGCGGACATCGCGCTGCTGCGCCAGGCCGTCGGCGAACTCGCCGGCTGGACGCGGTAGGCCCTCTCGGAGAACCCCATGCTGCCGCTGCTCCTCCCCATCCTGCAACTGGGCGCCTCGGTCACCTCGCTGCCGCCCGAGATGATCGACCAGAAGGCGATCGCCGCCAAGCGCCGCGCGCAGGAGACTGCGGCTTCGAGCGGCCCCGTGCTTCCTTATGCACGCACCGAAGGATGCATCGGCGAGATGGAAGCGAGCCCAGCCGCGGGAGCGCTAGCTGCGCAGAAGGCGCTGGACCGGGCGACCGGTCAGGAACGAGTGCGCGCGGGTCTGTGCCTCGGCGTGGCGCTCGGCACGCTGGGGCGGTGGAGCGAGGCGCAGAACGCCTTCCTGCGCGCGCGCGATGCCGCATCGCCGACGGATAATGCGAGCCGGGCGCGCCTGGGCGCCATGGCGGGCAACGCTGCCCTCGCCGGCGGTTCGGCATCGACGGCCGTGCCGCTGCTCGACGCGGCTGAGGCGCAAGCCAAATCGGCCAACGACGCCGATCTGATCAGCTCGATCGCGCTTGATCGCGCCAGGGCTTACGTCGCCCTCGGGCGGCAGGCTCCAGCCGAAGCGGCGCTCGCCGAGGCGCGCAATGCCGCGCCCGGCAACGCGCAAGCGTGGCTGCTGTCGGCAACCCTGTCGCGCCGCGAGAACAAGCTTGCCGAAGCACAAGCCCAGATCGAGCGCGCCGCGCAGATCACGCCGCAGGACCCCGAAATCGGGCTGGAGGCCGGCGTCATCGCCGTGCTCTCCGGCCGGGACGCCGCAGCCCGTAAGAGCTGGCAGTCGGTGCTTGCCACCGCGCCCGAAAGCGACGCCGCCAAGACGGCGAAGGGCTACCTCGCCCAACTCGATACCGGAGCTACCAAGCCATGACCCCACTTTCCGTCCTGGACCTGATCCCCGTTCGCGACGGCGGTTCGGTGGCCGAATCGCTGACCGAAGCCGCCAAGACCGCGCAAGTCGCGGAAAAGGCCGGCTATGCGCGGTACTGGGTGGCCGAGCATCACGGCATGGACGGCATCGCCGGCGGCGCGACGTCGGTGGTGCTTGCGCACATCGGCGCTGCGACTTCGACCATCCGCATCGGGGCGGGCGGGATCATGCTGCCCAACCACACGCCCTACGTCATCGCGGAGCAGTTCGGCACGCTGGATGCCATGTTCCCGGGCCGCGTCGACCTGGGCCTCGGTCGAGCGCCGGGAGCGGACGGGCGGCTCGCCTATGCCCTGCGCAAGGACATCCGGCAGGCCTCCGACGCCTTCCCGCAGGACGTCGTCGAGCTGCGCGCCCGCTTCCAGGGCCAGGCGCTCCACGGCGTCTCCGCACCGCAAGCCGCCGGCGCCGAGGTCGAGATGTGGATCCTGGGTTCGAGCACGTTCGGGGCGCAGCTGGCCGCGATGCTGGGCCTGCCCTACGCCTTCGCCTCGCATTTCGCGCCGGCGCAGCTCGACCAGGCAGCTGCCATTTACCGCGAGCGGTTCGAGCCCTCCGAAACGCTCGATAAGCCTCACTTCATGGCCGCGATCAACGTCATGGCGGCCGACACCGATGAGGAGGCCTGGTACTTGGCCTCGACCAACGACCAGGCCTTCGTGGCGCTGCGCTCCGGCACGCCGGGTCGGGCCAAGCCGCCGATCCGCGGTTATCGCGACACGCTCCGGCCGCATGAACTCGCCATGCTCGATCAGATGCGCTCGGTCAGCGCGATCGGTTCGCCCGAGACGGTGCGGGCAGGGCTGGAAGCCTTCGTCCAGCGCACCCAGGCCGACGAGCTGATCATCTCTGGTTCGACATACGATCCGGAACAGATGCGCCGCTCGCTGGAACTGACGATGGATGCGGTGCGCCAGCCGGCCTGACGCGGTGGCGCAAATGTGAGCCATTGACGCGCGGACCATTTTCTCCGAACCACGCCCGCCATGGAAACAGCAGACGTCGTCATCGTGGGAGCGGGACATGCGGGCGCACAGGCCGCAATCGCGCTGAGGCAGAACGGGTTCACCGGCACCGTCGTGGTGATCGGTCGCGAGCCGGAGTATCCGTACGAGCGTCCACCGCTCTCCAAGGAATACTTCGCGCGCGAGAAGACGTTCGACCGGCTCTACATCCGCCCGGCGACGTTCTGGGCCGAGAAGGAAGTGCACTTCGAACTCGGCGTGGAAGTGACCAAGGTCGATGCCGCCGCGCACGAGGTCACGCTCTCCAACGGCAACAAGCTGGGCTACGGCAAGCTGATCTGGGCTGCGGGCGGCGATCCGCGTCGCCTGTCCTGCTCAGGCGCGGAACTGGCCGGGGTGCATGCGGTGCGCACCCGGCAGGACTGCGACTTGCTGATGAGCGAGGTCGATGCGGGCACCAACCGCATCGTTGTCATCGGCGGCGGCTACATCGGCCTCGAAGCCGCCGCGGTGCTCAGCAAGCTGGGCTGCCACGTCACGCTGCTGGAAGCCTTGCCGCGCGTGCTGGCGCGGGTCGCCGGCGAGGAGCTGTCCGCCTTCTACCAGAAGGAGCACCGCGATCACGGCGTCGACTTGCGCACCGGCGTCGCGGTTGATTGCATCCTGGGTGATGGGCACAAGGTTACCGGCGTTCAGCTGGCCGACGGTGAAGTGCTGCCGGCCCAGGCGGTGATCGTGGGCATCGGCATCGTACCCGCAGTCGGCCCCTTGATCGTGGCGGGAGCGAGCGGCGCCAACGGCGTCGACGTCGACGAGTTCTGCCGCACCTCGCTGCCCGACATCTATGCCGTGGGTGACTGCGCCGCATTCGCCTGCGACTTCGCCGGCGGCACGGTGATGCGCGTCGAATCGGTCCAGAACGCCAACGATATGGCGACTTGCGTCGCCAAGGCGATCTGCGGCGACGAGAAGCCGTACAAGGCTTTCCCGTGGTTCTGGTCCAACCAGTATGACCTGCGGCTGCAGACTGCCGGCATCAACGTGGGCTACGACAAGGTCGTTGTGCGCGGCGAGCCGGAGGCCCGCGCCTTCAGCGTCATCTACCTGAAGGAAGGCCGCGTGCTGGCGCTCGATTGCGTCAACATGGTCAAGGACTACGTACAGGGGCGCAAGCTGGTGGAAGCTGGCGCCAAGCCCGACATCGCCGCGCTGGCGGACAAGGACAGGCCGCTGAAGGAACTCGTCTGACGGTGACCGTTTTCGGGGTATACCGCCAGCACGGCCGCGTGCTGATCGCCAGTCTGGTCGGCACCGCGGTCGAGTTCTACGACTTCTACATATACGCAACAGCAGCGGCGCTGGTGTTCGGGCCGCTGTTCTTCCCGGCGACCTCGCCATCGGCGCAGCAGCTGGCGGCTTATGCCAGCTTCGGCATTGCCTTCGTCGCCCGTCCGCTGGGCGCGGCGCTGTTCGGGCATTTCGGCGATCGCATCGGTCGCAAGTCGACGCTGGTCGCCTCGCTCCTGCTGATGGGCGGCGCGACGGTGCTGATCGGCGTGCTGCCGACCTATCAGAGCGTGGGCTGGTACGCCCCGCTGCTGCTATGCCTGCTGCGCTTCGGACAGGGCCTGGGTCTCGGCGGCGAATGGGGCGGGGCCGCGCTTTTGGCTGTTGAGAATGCGCCCGAGGGCTGGCGTGCGCGCTTCGGCATGGCGCCGCAATTGGGCGCTCCAGTCGGCTTCCTGGCGGCGAACGGGCTGTTCCTGATCCTCAGCACCAGCATGAGCGAGGCGCAGTTCCTCGCCTGGGGTTGGCGCCTGCCGTTCCTGCTGAGCTCGGTGCTGGTCGGCCTGGGCTTGTGGATCCGCTTCCGCCTGGCCGATACGCCTGCGGCCGCCGCCATCGAACACGATCACCCGACCACCATCCCGTTCTTCGAGCTTTTCCGCACCCATTGGCGACAGACGCTGGCCGGCACTTTCGCGGTCGTGGCGTGCTTTGCGATCTACTACCTGACGACGGCCTTTGCGTTGGGCTACGGCACCACCGAGCTGGCCTACGACAAGCGCGAGTTCCTGAGCGTGCAGCTGTTCGCCATCCTGTTCATGGCGCTGGGCATCGTCGTGGCCGGATATGCCGCCGACAAGCGCAGCTCGCGCGGCGTGCTCATGCTGGGCAGCGGCGTGGCGGTGCTGGTCGGGCTAGTCATGGGGCCGATGTTTGGGAGCGGATCGCTCTCGCTCGTCGCGCTGTTCCTGTGCCTGGGCCTGTTCACCATGGGCCTGGTCTATGGCCCGCTCGCTTCGCTGCTGCCGCAGCTGTTCCCGGCGCGCGTGCGCTACACCGGAGTATCGATCGCCTTCAACGTCGGCGGCATCCTGGGTGGCGGCTTCGCACCGGCGGTAGCGCAAGGGCTTGCCGATCGGGGCGGCCTCGCATTCGTGGGGCTCTACATCTCGGGCGCGGCGGTGCTGACTTTGGTCGGACTCTTGGCGGTTCCGGCACGGACGGAGCGAGAGTTCAGGGTTTGAACGAAGAGGAGGGCTGTGGCTTCGTGTGACTAAGCCGCGCTGCCGCCCACTGCGCAGCGTCGGCCACGACCTCATCCGGATCGTCGCAGAGCGGCACAACCTGCTCCAGCAGCTCCGCCCGACCGCTGTTCCCCGCCGCGTAGAGGCAATTGCGCACGAATCGGTTCCTCCCGATCCGCTTGATCGGCGAGCCGCTGAACAGCTGGCGAAAGCCCGCATCGTCTAGCGTCAGCAAATCGCGCAGCTCCGCGGCAGTCAGTTCGGCGCGCGGCAGGTAGGCGCGGAAGGCATGCGCATCCCGGGCAAACTTGTTCCACGGGCACACCGCCAGGCAATCGTCGCAACCGTAGATGCGATTACCCAGCTTGCCGCGCAGCTCGATCGGCACCGGCCCCTTGTGCTCGATCGTGAGGTAACTGATGCAACGCCGCGCATCGAGGCGGTAGGGCGCGGGAAAAGCCTGGGTCGGGCAAGCGTCCTGGCACGCCCGGCACGAGCCGCAGCGGTCCGTCGTCGGCTGCTCCGGCGGCAGCTCCAAGGTCGTATAGATCTCGCCCAGGAACAGCCAGGAGCCATGGTCGCGGCTGACCAGGTTGGTGTGCTTGCCCTGCCAGCCCAGACCTGCGGCCTGCGCCAGCGGCTTCTCCATCACCGGCGCGGTATCGGTGAACACCTTCACCTGCGGCGAACCCAGGCCATACCTCGGCGCTTCGGCGACCATCCAACGCGCCAATGCCTTCAGCGCCTTCTTCAGCGCGTCGTGATAATCCGCCCCTTGCGCATAGGCGGAGATCCGGGCGCGTTCGCCATGCGCGGCCAAGCGCAACGGGTCGCCTGCGGGCGCATAGCTCATCCCCAATGCGATCACGCTGCGTGCCTCGGGCCAGAGCGCTTGGGGCGCCTGGCGCTGGTGGGCGCGTTCCGCCATCCATGCCATGGTGCCGTGCATGCCCTGCGCTAGCCAGGCGGAGAGCCGATCGCCGTGGACCGGATCGGTGCCCGCCGGCGCAATGCCGAACGCGCAGAACCCGACCGCGCGCGCCTCACGCTCCAGCGCCTCCACGAAGCCGGTTAGGTCGCCCTTAACCACGCTTGCGGATGCTGGTGTTGACGTGCCACGGGGTAGGGGCGCCTGCATGAAGGTCGAGATAGGAGAAGCAAGCTTGGTGGGCAACGCGGCCCTGTCTACACCGGCAGCGCTTTCCTCACGGCCCTTGGCGATCGAGGCGCGCGGCCTGGTCAAGCGCTTCGATGGCTTCACGGCCGTCGACGGCGTCGATCTGTCGGTACCCGAAGGCGCGGTCTACGGCATCCTCGGGCCCAATGGTGCGGGCAAAACCACCACCTTGCGCATGCTGCTGGGGATCATCGACCCCGATGCCGGCACTCGCCGTATCCTGGGCGCCGAGCGGCCGCACGACGTCGCCCGCGCGATCGGCTATCTGCCCGAGGAGCGCGGTCTCTACCCCTCGATGAAGGCCTATGAGGCGATCGCCTTCATCGGCGCCTTGCGCGGATTGCCGCTGAAGGAAGGCCGCCGCCGCGGACGTGAACTGTTGGAGGCGCAGGGTCTTGGCTATGCCGCCGACCGGCAGATCCGCCAGATGTCGAAGGGCATGGCGCAGCAGGTGCAGATCCTGGGCACCCTGGTGCACCGTCCTCGCCTGGTGGTGCTGGACGAGCCGTTCTCCGGTCTCGACGCGCTCAACCAGGGCAAGCTGGAGACGGTGATCCGTGGCCTTGCCGCGGACGGCACCACCGTGATCTTCTCAACCCACGTCATCGCCCATGCGGAGCGCCTGTGCGACGAAGTGGCGATCATCGCGGGCGGCAAGGTGCCCTTCGCCGGCCCTGTCGACGTCGCCCGCGACCGTATCCCACCGCAAGTCCGGCTGGAGACGAGAGCCGAGGACGGCCCCTGGCGCACCGCGCTGCCGGCCACCGCCCGCCGCGAAGGTCGCTACTGGCTCTTCGCTTTACCTGACTCGGGTGTGGAGCCGCTGCTGCGGCGGTTGATCGAGGGTGAGGCTGGCATCCTCTCGCTCTCGATCGAGAGGGCCGGTTTGCACGACGCCTTTGTCGCCATCGCCGGCGAGGCGGCGGCCAAGGCATTGGAAGCCGGCGCGCCCGAGGAGGACGGCAAGTGAGCTCCGGTTCGCCGCGCGCCGAGCGCCTGTCGCTGTTCGCCGCCGCTTTCGTTATCGCCCGGCGTGACTTCATGGCGATCCTGTTCAGCCGCAGCTTCTTTTTCTTCCTGCTCGGGCCGCTGTTCCCGCTGCTGGTTGCGGGGCTTGCCGGTGGCGTCGGCGAGAAGCTGAACGATTCGATGCGCCGACCGCAGCTGGGCGTCGCCATGGCGGCACCCGATCTCGATGCTGCTTTGCGTGCGCAGACTGCCTTGGCCAGCCAGCTGGGCGACGGCGTGCCGCCGATGCTGGTGCTGAAGCGACTCGCGCCGGGCGAGACGTTCGATCCTCGCGCTGCGCTCACGCAAGGCGGCCATGCCGATGTCGCCGCCGTGCTCACCGGCACGCTGGCGCACCCGGTGCTCACCGGCACCAAGGAGCAGATCGCCGATTGGGCCGGCCCGGTCAGCCTAGTCGCCGCCGCAGCAGTCCACGGCGTGCCGGGCCCGGCTCCGCAAGTCGCACTGCAGAGCACGGCGTCGAGCGGCGCGAGCGAGCACAAGGGGCAGATGATGACGGCTCAGGCCGCGCAGACGCTGCTGTTCCTGCTCACCATGCTGCTCGCCGGCATGGTGCTGTCCAACCTGGTCGAGGAGAAGGGCAACAAGGTCATCGAGATCCTCGCAGCGGCGATCCCGATGGATGCGGTGTTCTTCGGCAAGCTGTTCGCGATGCTTGGCATCTCGTTCGTCGGCATCGCCGTGTGGGGCGGAGCGGCAGGGCTTTTCACCTTGGCGACCGGCGGCAGCTTCGCCGCCTTGCCCGCGCCCGCCGTGGGCTGGTCCGCGTTGGTGGCGCTCGGCGTCCTCTACTTTGCGATGGCGTATCTGCTGCTTGGCTCGGTGTTCCTGGCGATCGGATCGCTGGCGGCGACCGTGCGCGAGGTGCAGACGCTCTCGATGCCTGCCACGATGATGCAGCTGGTGGTGTTCTTCCTGGCGACCTACGCGATGACGCAGCCGGGCAGCCCGGCCGAGATCTTCGCCATCGTCTTCCCGTTCAGCTCGCCTTTCGCGATGCTGGCACGCGCGGCACAGGAACCGGGCCTGGGGCAGCACGTGCTGGCGATCGGCTGGCAGGCGCTCTGCGTCCTGGTGATGGTGCGCGCCGGCTCCAAGCTGTTCCGCAAGCGGGTGATGAAGTCGGGACCGGCGAGCCTCAAGCGCCGCGGGCTGTTCGCGTGGGCTAGGCGCGCCCGCACTTGAGGGCAGCCGATCGACACGGCTGATTGACAGGGGCCTTTGCCATGCCGACCTTGGCGGCATGGATAATCCCGTCATGCATGCTCCCGCGCCTTCTCGAAGGCAGATCCTGCGCTGGCTCGGCATCGGCGCCGCGCTCCCGGCCGTAGCGGCGTGCGGCAGCGGCGATGCCGAGGCGAAGACCTATCCGGTACGCTTCACCGCGGCGGAGTGGCGCAAGCGGCTGACTCCGGCCCAGTTCCATATCCTTCGCGAGGAAGGCACCGAGCAGCCGTTCTCCTCGCCCTTGAACAAGGAACACCGCAAAGGCACGTTCTGCTGCGCGGCCGATGGCAACGCGCTCTACGCGTCGAGCACCAAGTTCGACAGCGGTACCGGCTGGCCCAGCTTCTGGAAGCCGCTGCCCGGCGGGGTAGGCACCTCGACCGATTTCAAGCTCGGTTACCCGCGCACGGAGGTGCATTGCACCCGGTGCGGCGGCCATCTGGGCCACGTCTTCGACGATGGACCCAAGCCCACCGGCAAACGCTATTGCATGAACGGCGCGGCGATGACCTTCCGGCCTGGCTGATCGGGTCTGATCGATCTGGGCGGGATTACTCGGCGGCGATCGAACGTTCGGGGCGGTCCATCCGCTCGGCCCGCTGGGCCAGCTCTTCCAGACCCATCAACTGGCCGAATACCAAGCCATATTCCGGCACCCGCCGCCAACACACAGTCGCCTCGAACAGCGGCAGCTCGTCCGCCTCGAGCCAGAACTTCTGCCCGATCGCCAGCTTGGTCGAGATCGCGATCCGCGCGCCCTGGCGCGAGATGTCGAGGATGGTCGCGTCGTAGGACTGGTTGCCCATGCGCACCGTCGCGGGATGCTGCACCCGCAGCCGCAGCGGCCGCTTGGGGTAGGGGCCCGACTCCTTGACGAAGGCATCGACGTCGATCGGCTGCAGGAAGCGAAAGCCTGCCTCGCCATTGGCCTCCCACACCAGCTGCATGGGATAGTGCTGGCCGCTGGCGGTCTCGATCATCAGGATTTCGGCGCGCGGCGCGGCGTGGAACAGCCGCAGCTTGACGCCGGTTTCCGACACGTCGCGGATGATGCAGAGGAATTCGGTGCCGTCGGCAATCAGCTTGGCACTGCGTAGCATCAGCGCGAATCGGGGCGCTCCGCGCATTTCGGCGCCGCTGAGCGTGCCTCTCCCGTATGCTTCGCCTTGTGCAGAGTCCTGCATTGATGCCCCCAGCTACCCCGCAAGTCCTGAGCTGACGACGATCAGCACCGTGAACTTGCAGGTACGCTACCGCATCTACCGCGAGTGTCCCTAAGATTCGGTGAAAACCCACAGCCGAGCCGGTAAAAATGGACTGATCGGGCCTTTTGAATGGCTTAGTGCCGTGGCCGGGCTCACTTCACGGTTCCCACAGGTCGAGCGCCTCGCGATATGCGGCCTTGGCCGCCTCCAACTTGGCGCGCAGCTGCTTCAGCTCGCGGGCAAACCGCGACTCCATAGCGGCGCGCTCGCCGGCCAAAGCGCGTTCGCGATCCTGCATGGCGCGCTCTTCCCGCTCCTGCTCGCGCTCGTGCTGCTCGATCGCGGCTTCGGCTGCGTCGACCTTGGCACGGCTCGGACGCGGTTTGGCGGGCTTCTCCGGTTCGGCTGCAGCCTTTGTCTTGGTCTCGGCCTTGGCGCCTGACTTGGGAGACTTCTTCGCCGGCAACTTGCCCAATGCGGCCACTTGCTCCTTCAGCCCACCACGTGTGCGGTAGACGACTTCGCCCGGCTTATGCAGCGCTTCGGCGCCAAGTTCGGCATCGGTGACCTCCTCGGCCGCCCCGCGCGCGAACAGGTCCTTGTCGGTCCCCCAAGCCCGCAGCGCCGCGGCCCGGCTCGGCGCCGCGACATAGGCGTCGCGAAAGCCCACGGCAGTGCGAAAGACCTTCAGTTTTCTTGGCAGCTTACGTGGCATCGTGGACTCGCATCCTTGCCGCATGAAGCCTGGTGCGGGCGGCGGGACTCGAACCCGCACTGGGAACCCCAAGCGGATTTTAAGTCCGCTGCGTCTACCATTCCGCCACGCCCGCACGGCGCTTCGCCCGCCACGATCAACCGGTCGGGTTACGGAGCATTGGCAGATCCATCATGGGCCGGCAATGCCGCGCCGGCTTACTCGTCCGAGACGTTCAGGCGCTGGCGCATTTCCTTGCCGGGCTTGAAGTAGGGGACGCGCTTCTCCGACACTTCGACAGCTTCGCCAGTGCGCGGATTGCGGCCCTTGCGGCCGTCGCGGTGGCGCGTGGAGAAGGCGCCGAAGCCGCGCAGCTCGACGCGGCCGCCGGCAGCCAGTGTCTCTCCGATCTCGTCGAAGAAGGTGTCGAGCGCGCGCTCGACATCGTCGAGCCGCAGCTCGGGATTTTCCTTTGCCAGCGCCTGCAGCAACTCGGACCGGATCATGAAGCCCCCAGCACAAAGCCGCCCCGAACCCTTTCGAGACCGCCATTCCCACCTTTGTTAAGCTGCCACCTTTTGAATTTCTTCGCAATGGGAGATACTTCGCTGGCGTGAGAAGCATGGAACGGCACGCCCCGGTGCCGCGCAACTGCGGGGCAGGGCAGCGGCGCCGGGGCGCGGCATTGCGCTTTGCTTGGATCGCATCGAGCGCTAACCTGCATGGTTTAGGCGCCTTCGCAGAGCATAAGGACACCGCATGAAGGATATGGGGAGCTGGAACGAGGGCGATTGGATCGCGGCCATCGCCGCGATCGCGCTCTTCGCGGTGCTGGCGATCGGAGGGATCATCTCCACGCGCAAGAGCGAGGAGTTCGCCGGCCATCCCCGCGGCCTGTTCGTGCTGTTCTATGCCGAGATGTGGGAGCGGTTTTCCTACTACGGCATGCGCGCGCTGCTGGTGCTCTACCTTGCCAAGTTCTGGCTGTTCACCGATGGCAAGTCGAACCTGATCTACGGCGCCTACACCGCGCTGGTCTACATCACCCCGGTGCTCGGCGGCTATCTGGCCGACCGCTACCTGGGGCAGCGCAAGGCGGTGTTCTACGGCGGCGTGCTGCTGGCGATCGGTCACTTGTTCATGGCCGTGGAGGGCATGCACGGCGTGACCGACCCCGCCACCAAGCAGGCGGATCCCGCGATCAACGTGTTCTGGCTGGCGCTGTCGCTGATCATCGTCGGCTCCGGATTCCTGAAGGCCAACATCTCGGTCATCGTCGGGCAGCTCTATCGCATGACCGACCCGCGCCGCGACGCTGCCTACACGATCTTCTACATGGGCGTGAACACCGGTGCGGCTCTTGGCACGATCCTGGTGGGCTACCTGGGTGAGACGATCGGCTGGTCGTGGGGCTTTGGCCTCGCCGGCATCGGCATGGCGCTGGGCCTGGTGATCTTCACGCTGGGCAAGCCGGCCCTGCGCGGCAACGGCGAGCCGCCGGTGCCGCTCGCCCGCAGCCGCGAATGGATGCTTTACGGCATCGGCCTTGCCTCGGTCGTGGTGATCTGGCTGCTGGTACAATACCAGGACGTGATCCAGACGCTGTTGATCATCTCGGGCCTCGCGATGCTGGCCTACACCCTGTACGAAGCGTTCAAGCTGCCCAAGGACGCGCGAGAGCGGATCTTCGCGATCCTGTTCCTGATTGCGCTCAATCCGGTGTTCTGGGGTCTGTTCGAGCAGGCGGGCGGCTCCTTGAGCCTCTATACCGACAAGTACGTGGACCGTGGCGGGGTGCCGACCAGCCTGTTCCAGTCGATCAACCCGATCTACATCGTCCTGTTCGCGCCGATGTTCGCGGCCTTGTGGCAGTACCTCGGCCGCAAGGGGATCGAGCCCAGCGCGCCGGCCAAGTTCGGCTATGCGCTGATCCAGGTCGGCCTGTCGTTCCTGGTCTTCGTATGGGGCGCGAACGCGGTGGGGCCGGCGGTGATGACGCCGGTGATCTTCGTGTTCCTGATCTACCTCCTGCAGACCACGGGCGAGCTGTGCCTGTCCCCGGTTGGCCTCTCGGCGATGACGCGGCTTTCGCCCGTGCATCTAGGCAGCTTCATCATGGGCGCTTGGTTCTACATGACCGCTGTCGGCAACTTCGTCGCCGGCAAGATCGGCGAGGCGACGGGCGGCGAGAGCGGCGAGATGAGCAAGGAGCTGACCCTGGCGATCTACTCCAAGATCGGCTGGATCACGATCGCGATCGCGGTGGTGGTGCTGGCGCTCTCGCCCATCGTGAAGCGCTGGATGCACGTCGACACGCTGGAGGATCGCCATCCCGAGGACGACCTTGGCGGACAGGCGCAGGCCGGAATCGACAACCAGGAAGCCGGCTTCCACCCAGCAGTGAAGCCGCACTGATCGTTGCTCGGCACGTACCCTCGGGCAGGTGCGTGAACCGGTAGGGTCGTCTGCGCATTGAGCACGGATGACCCGACCACGCATCGATACGCCCGACAAGACGCCGCTGCTCAGCCTGCTGCTGGGATATGGTCCCGCGCTCGTCATCCTTGTGGCAGGCGCGCTGGCGCTGGCGGACGTGCCATGGGCGCTGACCTTCGGCATGCTCTGGTCGTCCGCGATCCTGATCTTCCTGGCGGGCGTGGTGCGGGGCCTCAGCTTCTTCACCGAAGGCGGCCCACGACTGAGCCAGGTGGCGGTGATGGGGGTGCGGTTCGGCTGTGGGCTGCTCGCGCTGATCCTGCCGCCGGTGCTAGCGGCACCGGTGCTTGCGGTGGGGTACCTGAGCTCGCTGGTCTACGATCCGTTCGCGGCACGCAGCGGCGCCGCGCCGCGCTACTTCGTCAAGCTGCGCCCGCCGCAGATCGGAATCGCGCTGGTCGGGCTGGTGCTGCTGTTTGTGGCAGCGGGTGGGACTTGATCAGGTAGATCGAGGGGGGCGCTGGGAGGCTTCTAGAAGCTCAGCCTGGCCCGACGCAGACGAGGAGCTAAGCCCGCGCCTCGCTGACCCCGGTGCTGTTGTGGCGCAAGGCCTTCAGCACCGTGTCGACGATCTGCGGCGCATTCAGCCCCGCCTCGTCGTACTGCTTCTCAGGCTTGTCGTGGTCCTGGAACACGTCGGGCAGGCGCATGGTGCGGATCTTCAGCCCGCCATCAGTGAGCCCCTCGTCACTGGCCAGCGTCAGCACGTGCGCGCCGAGGCCTCCGATCGAGCCCTCCTCGACCGTGACGACCACTTCGTGGCTGAGCATCAGCTTGCGGATCAGATCCGAATCGAGCGGCTTGGCAAAACGCAAGTCCGCCACCGTGGTCGAGAGCCCTTTCGCCTCGAGCACGTCCGCCGCCTTGAGCGCTTCGGCGAGGCGCGTGCCGAGCGAGAGGATCGCGACCTTGCTTCCCTCGCGCACGATGCGGCCCTTGCCGATCGCGAGCAGTTCAGGCGTCTCGGGCAGCGGCACCCCGACGCCGTTACCGCGCGGGTAGCGGAAGGCGATCGGCCCGGCATCGTATTCGGCCGCGGTGTGGACCATGTGGACCAGCTCGGCTTCGTCCGCCGCGGCCATGACCACCAGGTTGGGCAGGGTGGCCAGATACGTCACGTCGAACGAGCCTGCGTGAGTCGCGCCGTCCGCTCCGACCAGGCCGGCGCGGTCGATCGCGAAGCGCACCGGCAGGTTCTGGATCGCGACGTCGTGCACCACCTGGTCGAACGCGCGCTGCAGGAAGGTCGAGTAGATCGCGCAGAACGGACGCATGCCTTGGGCGGCGAGGCCGGCGGCGAACGTCACCGCGTGCTGCTCGGCAATGCCGACGTCGAACGTGCGCTCGGGGAAGGTCTGGCCGAACTTGTCGAGCCCGGTGCCGCCCGGCATCGCCGCCGTGATTGCGCAGATGCGGCTGTCACGCTGCGCTTCGGCGAGCAAGGCAGCGGCAAAGACGTTGGTGTAGCTGGGCGGACCGCCCGCGCTCTTGACCTGTTCGCCGGTGATCACATCGAACTTCTGCACCGCGTGCAGCTTGTCGGCCGCGGCTTCGGCGAGCGCGTAGCCCTTGCCCTTCTGCGTCACCACATGGATCAGGATCGGGCCGGCGGCGGCGTCGCGCACGTTTTCCAGCACCGGAACCAGCGCATCAAGGTCGTGTCCGTCGATCGGGCCAACGTAGTAGAAGCCCAGCTCCTCGAACAAGGTGCCGCCCATGGCCATGCCGCGGGCGAACTCGTCGGTCTTGCGCGCGGCATTGTGCAGCGGACGCGGCAGCTTGCGGGCGAACTTGCGGGCGAGTTCACGCAGGCCCAGGAACTGGCCCGAGGAGACCAGACGCGCGAGGTAAGCCGAGAGCCCGCCCACCGGCGGCGCAATCGACATGTCGTTGTCGTTCAGGATCACGACCAGGCGATTGCCCGCATCGCGCGCGTTATTCATCGCCTCGTAGGCCATCCCGGCGCTCATCGCGCCGTCGCCGATCACCGCGATGCCGCGGCCCGGCGAACCGGTCAGCTTGTTGGCGATGGCAAAGCCCAGCGCCGCCGAGATCGAGGTGGAGCTGTGTGCGGTGCCGAACGGATCGTATTCGCTCTCACTGCGCTTGGTGAAGCCCGAAAGGCCGCCACCCTGGCGCAAGGTGCGGATGCGGTCACGCCGCCCGGTCAGGATCTTATGCGGGTAGGCCTGGTGACCCACGTCCCAGATCAGCCGGTCGTCGGGCGTGTTGAACACGTAGTGCAGCGCGACCGTCAGCTCGACCACGCCGAGCCCCGAGCCGAAGTGCCCGCCGGTCTGTCCTACCGCCGAGATCATCTCGGCACGCAGTTCGTCCGCCAGCTGGCGCAGCTGTGCCGGCTTCAGCTTGCGCAGATCGTCAGGGGTGTTGACGGTGTCGAGGAGTGGCGTTGCCGGTTCGGCTGTCATGTCAGGCTTCTACACGTGCGTTGTCATGCTGTCGAATAGCGACACGGTGCCTTATGACTGTGATGCCCCGAAGGACAGGAAAAACCGCTAGGCGCCTCGGTGATCCTGGGAGCGTATGCTTCGTCGTTCCGAGGGCCGTGCGCCCGCCCGGATCCTCAACCCCTGGTGAACGCGGCCTTATAGAGCGCCGGGTACGTCTGCTTCAGAGCGGCAACCTTGGGCGCATCCCAGCGGCGGATGTAGCCGTGGTCTGGATTTCGCGCGGCGAAGTCCTGATGATAGCTCTCTGCCGGGTAGAAGCCGCGGAACGGCTCGATGCGCGTCGCGATCGGGCGGGACCACAGGCCCGACTTGCCCAGTTGCGCCACATAGGCGCGGGCGACCCGGGCCTGCTCGGCATTCAGCGGCACCAGGGCGGAGCGGTACTGCGTGCCCACGTCCGGACCCTGGCGATCGCGCAATGTCGGGTCGGCGATGAGCGAGAAGTAGACGCGCAGCAGTTCGTCGTAACGCACCACGCTGGGGTCCCAGGTGACGCGCACCGCTTCAGCATGCCCGGTATCGCCGCCGCTCACGGTCTCGTACTGCGCAGTCGCCTTCGCGCCGCCGCTATAACCGGAGACGGCGCTAGTCACGCCCTTGACGTGGCTGAACACCGCCTCGACGCCCCAGAAGCAGCCGCCGGCGAACACCGCCGTCTCGCGCTTGCCGGTGTCGTGCGAGGTCACTGCGGCGGCTGGCGCCTGCACCACGTCCGCATGCGCGGTCGCGCTGCAGGCGGCGAGCAGCGGCAGGACCACGAGGGCGGCGCGCGAGGCCATGATCAGCGGTGCGCCGTCGCGGCGTGCGCGGGCGGGACGATGCCGTTGGCGATGCCCGTCGCCGCGTCCATACCGAGCGCGCCGAGCACCAGCGCAGCACCACCGGCGAAGCCGAGCACGAAAAAGCGAGTGAATTCGGTCTTGAGGAAGTTCATATGCAATTCCGATCGTGGTCTGTTGCAGCCCGCCGTCCAGACGGGACCTGCTCTCCATGCGATTGCGCTGGCCTGAATGCGGCGTGCAGATCGCCTTCATCTCGACGAACGGCATCGAGTTGGCGATCAATGACAGTGCCGCTACGGCACTGCCTCACCACTGCAACAAAGGTGATTTCAGTGGCGGAAGTGGCGCATGCCGGTGAAGACCATCGCCAGGCCCGCCTCGTCCGCGGCCTTGATGACGTCCTCGTCGCGGATCGAGCCGCCCGGCTGGATCACCGCGGTCGCGCCCGCTTCGGCCGCGGCGAGCAAGCCGTCGGCAAAGGGCAAGAACGCATCGGAGGCCACTGCGCTGCCCACCGTGCGCGGGCTCGCCCAGCCATACGTCTGCGCGGCTTCGGCGGCCTTCATTGCGGCGATGCGCGACGAGTCGCGGCGGTTCATCTGGCCCGCGCCGATGCCGGCGGTGACCCCGTCCTTGGCGTAGACGATCGCGTTGGACTTCACATGGCGCGCCACCGTCCAGGCGAAAAGGCAGTCCTTCAGCTCCTGCTCCGTGGGCGCGCGCTTTGTCACGACCTTGAGGTCGGCTTGCGTGATCGCGCCATTGTCGCGGTCCTGCACCAGAACGCCGCCGGCGATCACCGCCACGGTCTGGCCGATGCGGCGCGGATCGGGCAAGTCGTCGGACAGCAGCAGGCGCAAGTTCTTCTTCTTCGCGAACGCGGCGCGGGCCGCCTCGTCGGCGCCGGGCGCCACGACGACTTCGGTGAAGATCTGGCAGATCGCCTCAGCCGTGGGTCCGTCGAGCGGCACGTTGGAGGCGACGATGCCGCCGAACGCCGAAACGCTGTCACACTGCAGCGCGCCGTTCCACGCTTCCAGCAGCGAGGAGCCTTGCGCGACGCCACAGGGATTGGCGTGCTTGACGATGATGATGGCGGGCGCTTGGCCACGAAACTCGGCGGCGAGTTCCAGCGCAGCGTTGGCGTCGTTGTAGTTGTTGTACGACAGCTCCTTGCCCTGCACCTGCTCGGCCTGCGGCAGGCCTTTGGTGTGCGCCCCCGTCGGCAGGTAGAGCGCAGCGTCCTGGTGCGGGTTCTCGCCATAGCGCAAGCTTCCGGCGAGCACGCGCGTCTGGCTGACCTTGGGGGCGAACTTCTCACCCTGATCGACGCCGGCGAACCACTGGCTGATCGCCGAGTCGTAGGCTGCGGTCGCGGCAAAGGCGCGCGCGGCCAGGCGCTTGCGGAAGTCGAAATCGGTGGCGCCGTCGTTGGTCTCGAGCTGGGTCAGCAACTCGGCATAGTCCGCCGCATCGGTGACGATCGCGACATATGCGTGGTTTTTGGCGGCTGAGCGCACCATCGAGGGGCCGCCGATGTCGATGTTCTCGATCACCTCGTCGCGCTCGGCGCCCTTGGCGACGGTCGCCTCGAAGGGATAGAGGTTGACCACCACCAGATCGATCGCGCCGATGCCATGCTCGGACATCGCAGCAGCGTGCTCGGCATTGTCGCGTACCGCCAGCAGCCCGCCGTGGACCATCGGATGCAGCGTCTTGACGCGGCCGTCCATCATCTCGGGAAAGCCGGTGAGGTCGGAGACGTCCTTCACCGTCAGCCCGGCTTCGCGCAGCGCCTTGGCGGTGCCGCCGGTTGAGACCAGCTCCACGCCCCGAGATGCCAGTGCCTGGCCCAGTTCGGCGAGACCGGTCTTGTCCGAGACAGACAGGAGCGCGCGGCGGACGGGGACGAGCTGGGTCATGGTAGGCTTTCGGAAACGTGGCTTTCGCGCGCGCTCCTAGAACGGGATGGCCTCTTGTTGAAGCACTTCATTTTCGATCGGCACGAACGGGGAGGGGCTGCTCGGCTTGGCCTGGCCGACGATCTCACCCCATCTTCTTGAGCAGCCAACCGAAGTTGCCGCCGCCGCGTGACACCAGCCCCTGAAGCACCAGCTGCTGCGTCGCCACCGGGCGGCCCTGGCCGTCGACCCACAGGCTGTCCTCCAGCGCGATCTCGCAGCCGGAGGCGATGAACTGCCAGTAGCTGCCGTCAGGCAGAGCCAGCCCGGCGCCCTGGCCGTTTTCCGACAGGCCAACCTCGACGTCGGGGCCCAGGTGGAAGCGGATGGCAAAGCCGACCTTGCCGCGCTTGGCCTTGCGGGTGGAAGGCAGCAGCAGGTCCTCGCCACGCAGCTCGGTGCCGTCGTCGCGCAGGATCAGGATGCGGCGATGGGTCAGGCCATAGCGGCCGGCATAGCCGTTGTGACTGGCCTCCAGGCGAGTCGCGGAGGAGCCACCGGCATCGATGGTGCGCCGTTCGATGTCGACTTCCGAAACACCGACGCCGATCGCACCGTTGATCAGGATTGCGGTGGAGTTCGCATCGTCCAGCGTCAGCGTCGAATGCGCCGCGGTGGCGCGCAGGCCTTGCTCGAGCCGCACCGGCACCAGCCCACCGGCTGCCGCGGCGCCGCCACAGTTGACGATCAGCCGCTGGCCCGCATGCGACATCTCGAACGCGAGCGTCGAGGCGCAACCGAACCGCGCGTGGCGGGGCATCGGCGGCGGTGCCGCATCGAACTGCAGCACGGTCCTGGCTGCCAGTACGCGCTGATAGCCCCACTGGCGCACGTCGCGCAAAGG
The DNA here is from genome assembly GCF_902506425.1 of Novosphingobium sp. 9U. Taxonomy (NCBI): domain Bacteria; kingdom Pseudomonadati; phylum Pseudomonadota; class Alphaproteobacteria; order Sphingomonadales; family Sphingomonadaceae; genus Novosphingobium; species Novosphingobium sp. 9U. The sequence continues at coordinate 2,194,094 of NZ_LR732469.1, forward strand.
CCGGGTGCGCACGCCGCTCGCTTCGATGAGGGTGACGACCTCGTCCTCCTCGATCGCCCAGCCGCCTTGCCAATTGCCGAGCGCGCTGTCGGAATGGACCAGCGCCAGCAGCGGCGGCACCAGCAACCCGATCATCGTCTCCACGGCCTTGGGCGGCTCGCGGCGGGTGGCGCGGTAGCAGGCGCGCAGGCGCACCAACAGCGCGATCGCGTCCATCTGCGCGATGGGACTGCGCGACAGGACGCCGCCGTCTTCGCCCACCAGTTCGCCCAGCGCCTTGATCAGTCCGGCCTCGCCATAGAGCCGGCGCGGCTTGCCGTCCGGCAGCAGCAGCCCGGCCGCGACGATCGCCGCCCAGCCGCCGAGTTCGGCAAGGCCGTCCTCCGCATGGCCGACGTTGCGATCCAGCCAGCGCGCGGTCTCGTTCATGGCGCGCAGCGCGCGGCTGCGCAGCGCCTTGTCGCCCGACAGGATCAGCGGCGCATGCACCAGCCAGGCGAGCAGCCGCATGCCGGTGTTGCCCACCGTCCAGGCCGGGCCCTTGCCCGGGCGCGCGGGCGGCTTGGGGTTGGCGTTGAGCCAGGTGTTGAGGATGCGCTCGGCAATCGGCGTGACTTGCGCGCGCGGGGCGCTGGCCTCCAGGTCGGCAAGCCAGGAGAAGCCGTGCACCACGCGTTCGAGCGGCGGAGTGAAGCGCGATGCGCCGGCATAGTCGACTTGCGCGATCGGCGTCTTGGCGCCGTGGATCAGGAAGTGCCCGGCCCGCAGCGCGGTGCCCGACACGCGATTGCCGGGCAGCGGACTGGTGACGGTCGCCAGCAACCGCAGCTTGGCCTTCTTGCCCATCGGCGAGACCAGCATCGAGCCGGGCACGCCGATGCGATAGGCGAGCCGGATCAGCCGCTCGCCCGTGCCGATCTCGGGCGGTGTGAAGTCGGTCAGCGCCAGGGCGCGGCCAGGCTCGATTAGTTCGCCGTTGGCGGCGGTGACGTGCGGCTCGCCGTCAAGGGAAGTGCCGCGATCCTCGTCCTCCAGCACGCCCTCCTCGGTCTTCGCATGGAGCGGTATCGCCCGAGGCTCGCTGCGGTTCCTTGCGACCGGGCGGGTTCTCGTGCGCACCTCCTGTTTCACGCCGGTCAGTCCAGACCCTTGAGCGTGCGGATATTGGCGGCGTAGCGTTCTGGCCCACCGCGGAACGTAGCGGTTCCGGCCACGAGGACGTCGGCGCCGGCATCGACGCAGGCGGATGCGGTGGTCGCATCCACTCCGCCATCGACCTCCAGCCGAATGTCGCGGCCGGCCTTGTCGATCATCTTGCGCACGGCCTCGATCTTGCGCAGCTGGCTGGAAATGAAGCTCTGCCCGCCGAAGCCCGGATTGACGCTCATGATCAGCACCAGGTCGATGTCGTCGATCAGGTAGTCGAGCATCTTGGCGGGCGTGGCGGGGTTAAGCGAAATGCCGGCCTGCTTGCCCAGGCCCTTGATCGCCTGCACCGTGCGGTGGATGTGCGGCCCGGCCTCAGGATGAACGGTGATGATGTCGGCCCCGGCGGCGGCGAATGCCTCCAGGTAAGTGTCGACCGGCGAGATCATCAGGTGGACGTCGAACGGCTTGGTCGTGTGCGGGCGCAGCGCCTTCACTACGGCCGGGCCGATCGTGATGTTGGGCACGAAGTGTCCGTCCATCACGTCGACGTGGATCCAGTCGGCCCCGGCTTCGTCGATCGCGCGGATCTCTTCACCCAGGCGGGCGAAGTCGGCAGACAGGATGGAAGGGGAGATAAGTGGCACGGGCATGCGTGGAAATGTCCTTTATGGGCGATTAGACCACCATATCTTGTGCGGACAAGCTGGCGCCATCGCGTTCTCCACAAGCGATGGTGCGGCCGGCAGGTATTTGTCCCAGGAGCACCCGTTCAGGATGCGGTACCGCGCGCGTGACTGCCAATTCAGTCCGGATTAAGCGGCCTTGCGGCAAGACGAAACGAAGGCGAACGGGGCTCACGACACACCGGCGGCTTGAACATGCGGCATGCGTCGGCCGCGGAAAGACAATCAGGACATGATCAACACCAGTTTCTCTCGACCTTTTGCAACGACCCTGGCGGGCGCGGCGCTGGCCGCCTTCGCTTTGGCGAGCGCTGCTCCGTCGGCGGCGCAGTACAAGCAAGAAGTGCGCAATGACATGCACCGCTGCGAAAGCGGCGACGGGCCGGCTGTGCTGGTGAATGTGGAGGGTGTGAAGAGCTCTGCCGGCAAGGTGCGCATCCAGACTTACCGCGGCACGTCGGCGGATTGGCTGCAGAAAGGCCGCTGGCTCTCCCGGATCGAGGTGCCGGCGCGCGCGGGGCGGATGACGTTCTGCCTGCCGGTGCCGGGCGCGGGCTCCTACGCGGTGGCCGTGCGCCACGATGTCAACGGCAACGGCGGTACCGACATCCGCACCGATGGCGGCGGCATGTCGAACAACCCGAGCATCAACATCTTCAACCTCGGCAAGCCGAGCGTGAGCAAGACGGCATTTCCCGTCGGCAACGGCGTGAAGGCGATCCGGATTGAGATGAAGTACTTGTAAGCGGCAGAAGGCTCGTCACTCGTGCGATGGTGCGGGTCCACCGCCTGAGCATGCGCCAGACGGACCAGCTGGAGATGTAGACCCGCCTTCCGGGGGTATGACGAAGGCTAGCCGATCAGCGCGCGCACTTGCGTGAGGTCGCCGGGCTTGTCGACGTCGACCGCCGCCAGCCCGTCGCGCGCGGGCACGGCAGCGGCGGCGATGCCGATGCGCTGGCCGAGGCGGCCGATTGCCTCCGCCATCGTCAGCTTGCCCAGCCCGTAGCGCCACAAGGTTCCGGCGCCGAGCCGCGCGGCGATGCGCCAGGGGCGCTTGCGGTCGGCCTCCACTGCCGCCCAGGTCGCGATCGCCGCCTGCGCGTGCGCGTTCGCCAGCAGGAACAGGTTGCAACCCGACCAGCCGCCATCGGCCAGCTTGAGGTAAGTCCTTCGCGTGCCCGGCAGCGCGCGCTTCACGACATCGCGATGGGCCAGCAGCACGGCGACGTCGGCGGTCGGGGGCGCATCGGCCAGGAAGTCGTGCACCCACTCGGGCCGCAGCAGCGCATGGTCGGCGGTGGTCACCAGCATCGGCGCACCCAGCAGAGCGAACGCCGCCGCAACGCTGGCGCTCGGCCCGGGCCCGGTGGGCGCGACCTTGCAGCCGAGTGTCTCCGCCAGGGCGACCACGGCGGGTTCGTTGGCGCTGACCGCGATCGTCTCGCAGCCAGCCTGGCGCAGAGCCTGGACGACCCGGGCCAGCATCGGCACGCCGCCGACCTCGATCAGCGCCTTGTGCGCCACGTTCTCGGCAAGGGCGAGGGGATCGGGCGCGCCGGGGCGCGAGCCGGCGAGCACCAGAGCGGCAGGCGCCATCAGCGCTCCGCCTGCCGCGCGCGCCAGACCTGCCACAGCACGGCCGGGGCGGCCAGCACCGGGTGCTTCTCTCGCCAGGGGGTCAGCTTGACGGGTATGCCGGTGTGCCGCTCGATCTTCCACGCACCATAGCGCGCCGCGCCTTCGAAGGTGGTCGATGCGCGTACCAGACGTACCAGGTTGTAGGGCTTGCCCAGGCGTTGCCGCCGCTGCCACCAGCGGAGCAGGGCTGCCCGGCGTGCCGGCGCCAGGGCAGGGCGCAGCGTTCCATCAGCGTCCCGCGCGAAGGCCACGCCTTGCGCCTCCAGCGCCAGCGGCAGCAAACCATCGAAATGCGCAGCGTTGGCGGCCAGGATCGACTCCTCGCGCCCGCCACGCTCGATGCGGAACTCCGCCGCGTAGGTTGCGCGGAACAAGGCGCGCCAGTACGCGTCGGCCGTGCCCTCTTCCGGACCGAGCGCGACGGCCAGCCGCGCCGCCGTCCGGGCGGCCTGTGCGAACGCATCGCGGATCGCCAGCGCGGAAGCGTCGTCACGGCTCCAGGCGAGTGCGCTGGGCTGAACGAAGCGTGCCCAGATCGTGGTGTCGATCAGCTGGCCGGCCGCGGCGGCCGCGAACGTCGCGAGCGTCATGGTCGCCACTTTCGCGCGCAGTACCGTGCCGTCGCGCTCCCATTCATGGTAGCTGACGCGGGGCCAGATGCCGCGCTCGATCGGTCCGGTGGTGAGTACGTAGAAGTCGAGCACACCCTCGGTTAGGCCGGTGCGCAAGTTCGAGCCGTAGAACAGCACGCCCTGCGCCTCAGGATTGACGAGGCGCTCGGCAAAGGCGCGGACCTCGGGGATCACGGGCCGGCCAAGCGCCGCCTCCACGCGCGCGGCGAGGGTCTCCCTCATGGCACCACGAAGGTGAGCTGCGGCCCTTCTTCCAGCACGTAGTGACCCGAGGGAAACTCTTCGCCATCAAGGATGAAGGCGCCGCCCAAGTCGAAGTCGAGCGGGCCGGAGGCGACCCGATGCGCGCCAGCGCGCTGCATGAACCTGGGCAGGAAGCCCAGCAGGATCATCGGCAGCAGCATCAGCACCCAGCGCACCGGCGCGTCGAGCACTGCGAGCTTGAGCCCAGGCGGCGGGTTTTTGCCGAACAGCCGCAGCCCTAGCGGAAAGCGCTCGAATGTGGAGGCGACCGCCAGGAAGCGCTCGTCGGGCTTGCCGGGTCCGCGTCGGGGCAGCTCGCGTCCCGTCACCAGGTTGCGCACCCGCATGCGCGTGCTTGCCCGGAACGGATTTCCGGCGCGGCCGAACACGATCTGGATGATGCACCAGGCGATCGTCAGGCCTACGGCAAAGCTGTTGAAGGCGCCGCGGCGGTGGGCGGCCTGGCCTGCTCCAGTGCCGATAGTGAACACGCCCGAGCCGAGGAAGAAGCCGAGTATGCTGCTTTCTGCGCTTTCACGTCCGCCATCACGCCCGGCTCCACGCGAACTGATTCGCATCGGCCGACGCTGGATCACGCTGCCGCTGCGCGCCGCGACCAGCGCCTCGGCCAGGCTCCAGTGGTTGGGCAGGCCCAGGTCGACCGCCAGCGCGTTGGTCTTGCCCTTGGGCAGAACGATCAGCGCGGGCCATTCCTCGCCGAAGATATCGGCGCCGCACGTCAGTACGTCACGCACGGTGCCGTCGCCGCCGTCGATCACCAGGTAGTCGATGCCGCGCGCGGCGAAATCCTGGAGGCTGACGCGCAGTGCCTCGCGGCTGCGGGGAGCCTCGGTCAGGATGTTGGAACAGTCGGCAAGCTCCGCTTCCAGGCCCTTGTTGCGGTGGCTGCGGGGATTGCGGACGATGCCGACCAGCGGAACCGCGCGGGCACGCGGCGCGTAGGGCGCCGATCGAGACACCGCTGCAGGCCCTTGTCGCCCAGTTCGGGGAAGGGTTTCGAATTCGTAGATCGTTCCGTGCACAACCCCGCCTACTTAGGGACCGCCACTGCGGAAATCACCTGCAAATGGCGGTCCGTTACGATCCTGCTACAGTTTTGTTGAAGGCACAGGCGCCTGCCACGCCGCTCCTGCATTGCCGCAGCGCGGCCGCTCGATTAGGGCCGCAACGATGGTTGAGACCCACACGACGCCCGCTTTTGCGACCATCGGCAGCAACGCCACGTCCCTCTGGGGCCTCAGCGTCGAGGAGCGCGTGCGGCGGATCGCCATCGCCGCGAAGCTGGCGCCGCGGCAGGACCAAGCGGCCCCGGTGGTGCTCGCCAACGCCGCCTATGCCTTCGATCCGGCCTGGTTCCGCCATGTCGCGGCGCAGACAGGCCTCGTACTGACGGTGGGCGGCGTGCCCGTGCTCGCGCACGCTCGCGACGGCGCGGAGGCCGACGCGATCCAGGCTGCCATCGAAGGCGAGCAGCCGCTGGCAAATGCCGGCACGCTCCATGTGCTCGCCTACGAGGACGGCCCGACGATCGAGAACAAGGCGCTGCGCAAGCGCGAGACGCCGTTCGTCATGCCGCTGCGCGCGAACACGGTGCGGGCGATCGAGCGCGCCAGCTACTTCGGCGCCTACAAGGGCGTCACCGACATCCTGACCAAGTACTTGTGGCCGGAGTGGGCGCTGGTGCTCACCCGCATCTGCGCGAAGCTGGGCCTGACGCCCAACATGGTGACGACGATCGGTGCAGTGCTGTGCGTGCTCGCCACCTGGTGCTTTGCCGAGGGGCGCTACTGGCTGGGCATGCTGCTGGGGCTGGGCTTCATGGTGCTCGACACCGTGGACGGCAAGCTGGCGCGCTGCACCATCACCTCCTCGGCGTGGGGCAATGTGTTCGACCATGGCATGGACCTGGTCCATCCGCCGTTCTGGTGGTGGTTCTGGGCGACCGGGCTGGTCCACTGGAACCTTGGTTACGACGATACGACGTTCTGGTGGGTGCAGGGCGTGATCCAGCTCGGCTACTGGGTGCAGCGCCTGATCGAGGGCGTGTTCATGCGCCAGAACGGGATGATGCACATCCACGTGTGGCGCCGGTTCGACAGCCGGTTCCGCCTGATCACCGCACGGCGCAATCCCAACATGGTGATCCTGTTCGTATCGATGCTGTTCGCCCGGCCGGACCTGGGCCTGATCGTGGTCGCCTGGTGGACCGCGATCTCGTGCCTTGTTCATGCCATTCGGCTGGTCCAGGCATGGCTCTTCCGCAGCCGCGGCGGCACGATCGTCAGCTGGCTGTCCGATGAAGGAGCTGCCGCGCGATGAACGCTACGATCCAGAAGTTCGGCTATCCCGCCACGCTGGTGGCCGAATACGCGCACTGGGTGGTGCTGCTGCGTCCCGCCCAGCCGACGCTCGGCAGCTTGGTGCTCGCCGCCAAGTCCGATGCTACAGCGTTCGGTGACTTGCCTGCGGAAGCGCATGCCGAACTCAAGACCGCCACCGCTGCGATCGAGCGCGTGCTGGGCGCGTTCGTCGGATATGCCAAGCTGAACTACCTCATGCTGATGATGGTCGACCCGCACGTCCACTTCCACGTGATCCCTCGCTATGAGGGCACGCGCGAGTGGCAGGACCTCAGCTTCCCCGACGCCGGCTGGCCCAAGGTGCCCGACCTCAACGCAGCCGTGGCGCTGGAACCTGGGGTAATTACGCAGATGGTTGGGGAGCTTTCCGCCGCCTTCTGAGTTGTGGCTGGGTGGCCGCTCTCACGATTTTCCTTCACCAGCTTGCTGCGACCGGTGTCGCGCGCAACGCGATCGCCATCGCGCACCACATGAACGCAGCGGGTTGGCGCGTCGCCCTGGTGACGGTCAAACCCGGTGGCGATCTGGCCGAGCAGGCGCACGGCCTCGATCATGTCGTGCTCGGCGGCCCGCATCTGCCGCGCAAGCTGGAGCTGCTGCGCGCGGTGCCGGCTCTTCGCCACGAGATAGAGCGGCTCGCCCCCGATGTGCTGCTCTCGGCGGGCAACCACGCGCACCTGGCGGCGCTGACCGCCATGCAGAGCCTGCCGGCCGGCACTCGGCCCGCGACCGTCTACCGCATCAGCAACGACCTGGCGCACAATGCCGCGACCGGCGATCCACTATCGGCTCTCAGCATCAGGCGCCTGATCGCTCATCGGGTGGTACGTGACGCCACGCGCCTGGTGCTGGTCTCGCCGCATCTTGCCGCCGATCCGCTGCTGACCAAGGCGCTGGTGAGCGGCAAGGCGCAAATCATCGCCAACGGTGTCGACGTCGACCACGTCCGCGCTCGTGCGGACGAGCCTTGTCTGCATCCGTGGGGCGGCGAAGCGATACCGATCGTCCTCGGGGTCGGACGCCTGGCGCGCCAGAAGAATTTCGCCAGCCTGGTGGAGGCCTTTGCCCAAGCCCGCGCGCAGCGGCCCTTGCGGCTGATCCATGTCGGCGGAGGCGCCCCGGCCGAGTGCGAACGGTTGCAGGAGCTAGCGACCAAGCTGGGCGTTGCGGCCGATGTCGCGTTCGTCCCTCGGACCAGCAATCCGTTTCCGTACTTTCGCGCTGCCTCGGTGCTCGCCCTGCCGTCAGTCTGGGAAGGCTCGGCCAATGTCCTCCTCGAAGCGCTCGCCTGCGACCTGCCGCTGGTCGCCTCGCGTCTCGCGGGCAACGCCGCGGAGGTCCTCGGCCATGGCCGCTACGGCGTGCTGGTCGATCCGTACGATCCTGCCGAGATGGCGCGTGCTATCCTTACTCAGACCGATCCGGCCAGCGTGGTACGTCCGGCGGGCCGCGCGGCCGCTTACGATCGCTCGCGTGCCTTGGGCGACTACCAGGCCCTGTTCGAGGAGCTAGCCTGTTTCGCGACGGAGCGCACCGCCAGCCGCTGAGGGAAAGCTCAGGCCGCGGCCCAGCGGTCCGTCAGCGCGGTCGCGATCTCGATGTCGTTGAGGAAGTCGACTTCCGCCCACTCGCCACCTTCGATGGAGACGGTGCCGACCTTGCCGGTCGGCGCGATGCTGTCGATCACCTTCAAGTACCAGTGCTGCACCCCCTCGGGCGTGCGCATCGCCTTGCGCACCGTCTCGCGGAACAGCTCCACGCCTTCACCGCGAAAGGCGAGGAAGCCGATCGATTCGGCGTTCGACTGCGCCGCCGTCAGCGTCTTGCCGATGTGGACCAGACGCTCACCGTCTCGCTCCACCTTCATGTCGTCGCTGTCATAGGCGTCCTTGACGTCGACCGTGACAGCGATCGGCCAGCCCCGATCCTGCTGGACCGTGCGCACGATCTCTTCCGATACCAGCGTGTCGCCGTTGAGGATCAGGAAATCCTGCGCCATCTGCTCGCGCACGATCCAGCATGAGCCCAGGTTGTCGGCCACTTTGTAGAACGGATTGAAGCGCGTGGTGATCGTCACTCGCGGGTCGTCGATCCGGGCGACGACTTCGTCGACCATGTCGGTCATGAACCCGGTGACGACGTCGATGTGCTTCACGCCGCCGCGGGCCAGCATCTCGATCTGCCATTCCAGCAGGGTGCGGCCCGAGAAGTCGATCAGGCACTTGGGGCGCTCGGCGGTGAGCGGCAGCATGCGCGAGCCCTGGCCCGCGCTGAGGAGAATGGCGTGTTCGATCATCGCTGCGCTCTACCTGCCTCTGGCCCCGAGCGGAAGTCGCAGCGTGTATCAGTGTCGGGTTCGCGACTCGCCCGGCTTGCCAGCTTTGGGGGAAAGGCGCAAAGGAGCGGCGATGCCCGCCGGTCGCGCCAAGTCTAGCTCAGCCTCCAGCTCGCCCCCTAGTTCACCCATTGCGCGGATCCTGGCCAACACCGCCTGGCTGCTGGGCGGCAAGGGTTTCGGCGCGCTGTGCTCGATCGTCTACCTGGCGATCCTGACGCGCACGCTGGGCTTGAAGGGTTTCGGCCACTTCTCGCTGATCTTCGGCACCGCGCAGGCATTGATCGCGATCGCTGGGTTCCAGACCTGGCGCGTCGTCGTGCGCTATGGCGCCAGCCATGTGCATGAGAAGGATTGGGCCGCGTTCGGCCGGCTGGGCATGTTCGCTGGCGTGCTCGACGCGGTGGGTGCCTTTTGTGGGTGCCTGATCGCCGCGGTCGTGTTCTTCGGCTTCGCGCACTTGCTGGACCTCAACCAGGACTACATCGTACCCGGCTTCCTGTTCTGCTGCGCGCAGCTGTGGGCGTTGGTGTCGGCGCCCACCGGCATGGTGCGGGCCATGAACAAGTTCCAGATGGCGGTCTATGTCGAGGCGGTGGTGCCGGTCGGCCGCCTGGTCGGCGCGGTTGCCGTATGGCTGCTGGCGCCCAGCGTAGGCTGGTTCCTGTTCGTCTGGGCCGTCGTCGACCTCCTCGAGGCGGTGCTCTACTGGGCCATGGCCAAGCGGCTGTGCCCGGAAGCCGTGCAGATGGCGCACCTCAAGGGTTATCGCCGCGCACTGGACGAGAACCCGGGGCTCTGGCGTTTCTTCCTGGTGACTTTTGCCGGATCGACGCTCGACGCGCTGACCAAGAACGGGCCGCTGCTGATCGTCGGCGGCATCGTCGGCACGCGCGCCGCCGGTCTCTACCGCCTTGCCAGCCAGCTCAGCCAGGCACTGAGCAAGTTTTCGACCATGCTGACCCGCGCCGTCTATGCCGAAGTCTCGCGCATGCGGGTCGCTTCCAGCCTGCAGGAATTCCGCAAGCTGGCGGTGCAGACCAGCCTCATCGCCGGTGCGGGCGGGCTCGTGGTGGTCGGCATCGCGCTGGTCGCCGGGCGCGGGTTGCTGGGCCTGATCGGCGGCACGGCCTTCGAAGGCGGCGCGGCGATCCTGGTGCCGCTCGCGCTCGCTGCCAGCTTCGATTTGGCGAGCGTCGCGTTCGAACCGGTGCTGCACTCAACCGGCAAGGCGCAGCTTTCGCTCACCGCCCGGCTGATCGGGCTGGCGGTGCTGGGGATCGCCATGGCCCTGCTGATCCACACCGGCCCGAGCGGCGCGGCCTGGGCGGTCGCGCTGGGGTCGGCGGCGCTCTACGTGGTCATGGGGCTGATGGCCTTCGTCACGCTGCAACGCATGAAGGGTGACGAGCCACTCCAGCCGGCCGAGCAGTCCAGCCTGTAAGCCACCTCGACATGGCACCGTGGCGCCCTATGCTGGCGGGCATGACCACAACGCTCGTCGCCGATGCCGTCGGCCTGGCGGACCGGATCACCGGTTTGCGCCGCGCCATCCATGCCGAACCCGAGATCGGCCTGCACACGCCGAAGACTCGCGACAAGATCCGCGCCGCGCTGGCGCACCTGCCGCTGACCTGGCGCGAGGGACCCTCGACCACCGGCCTCGTCGCGACGCTGAAAGGCGGGGCGGGAGCCGAAAGCTGGCAGGCGCGCTCGGTGCTGCTACGCGGCGACATGGACGCTCTGCCCATGCCTGAGGAGACCGGGCTCGACTTCGCATCCCGAGTGCCCGGCGTGATGCACGCCTGCGGCCATGACGCGCACGTTGCCATGCTGGCGGGCGCGGCCGAGCTGCTCTGTGCGCGTGCGGGCGAGCTGCGCGGCGAAGTGCGCTTCATGTTCCAGCCCGGCGAGGAGGGCTACCACGGCGCGCGCTTCATGCTTGAGGACGGCCTGCTCGGCGGCGGTGACGACGGCGTGCCGCTGCCCGACGCCGCTTTCGCGCTACACGTCATGCCCAATGCGCCGCATGGTGTGTTCGGCGGGCGAGCCGGCGCGCTGCTCGCCTCGGCCGACCAGATCGGCATCCGCGTGATCGGGCGCGGCGGCCATGCCTCGATGCCGCACGGCACGCTCGATCCGATGCCGGTCGCGTGTGAGATCGTGACGGCGCTCCAGGCCATGGTGACCCGCAAGTTCAGCGTCTTCGACCCGGTGGTGGTGACGATCGCCAAGATCGAGTGCGGCACCGCGCACAACGTCATCGCCGACACCGCACAGCTGACCGGCACGATGCGCTCGCTATCCCCCGCCAGCCGCGCCCGACTGCGTGAAGAGGTGCACAACCTTGCCGCGGGGATCGCCGGCGCCCACGGCCTGACGGCCGAAGTGACGATCCAGGAGGGCTTCCCCGTCACCCTCTGCGATGCCCGCGCCGTCGACTTCGGCGAGCAGGTGGCCCGCGATCTGTTCGGCCACTTCCTGCGTTTGCCGGACCCGATCATGGGCGCCGAGGACTTCGCCTATGTGCTGGAGAAAGTGCCCGGTGCGATGTTCTTCCTGGGCGTCAGCCACGAAGGAGAGGACTGGCAGCACTGCTGCGGCATCCACTCGACCCGAATGCGCGTGGACGAGAGCACGATGCCCTTGGGTGCGGCCTACCTGGCAGGCTTGGCCGAGCGGTACTTGGCCGAGGGGTTTGGGGCTTAGGGTGAACCCGGAGGTGGGCTGGCGGGCTTCGACAAGCTCAGCCCTGGCGGTGTAAAAGTAAACCGCATCTGCGAGGCTGAGGCCTTACACTACACCGCCAGGGCTGAGCTTGTCGAAGCCCGCCCCCAACGGTGCGATTTACCCAAGCCAAGCTCAAGCCCGCAGGTCTTCCCACTCCGGGTGCCGCTTGAAGGCCACCGCGACGTAGCTGCACATCGGCTGGATCTTGAACCCGCTCTCGCGCGCATCGGCCACCAGCGCCTCGACCAGCCGGGCCGCCACGCCGCGGCCGCCGATCTCGGGCGGGACCAGCGTGTGGTCGGCGATGTGGACGCCGTCGCGCTCCACCCAGGTCAGCCGACCGATCGAGTCGCTATCGGCCAGATGCGCCTGGTACTCACCCGCACCACCCCGGTCGTGCTTGGTGATGGTGAGGCCCAATCCGTTCTGTTGGGGTTCGCTTTCCTGGGCCACGTTGCGCTCCTGTCCTGCGGGGCGCGGGACTTGACGCGCCATCCATCCGGTAACAGGCGATATGGCCATGCAGTTTCTCTCCGACAATGCCGCCGCCGTCCACCCTGCCGTGTGGAGCGCGATGCTCGCCGCCGACGCGCCTGATTCGCCCTACGACACCGATGCCATCAGCCGTGAGCTCGACGCCGCCTTCTCCGCGCTGTTCGGGCGCGAGTGCACCGCCTTGTGGGTAGCGACCGGCACCGCGGCGAACTGCCTGGCGCTTGCCGCGATGGTGCCTCCGCACGGCGGGGTCGTCTGCCACCGCGAGGCGCATATCGAAGTGGACGAGGGCGGCGCGCCCGGCTTCTACCTTCATGGCGCCAAGCTGATGCTGGCCGAGGGAGCCAGCGCGAAGCTGACGCCCGATGCCATCGCTGGCGTCATCGACCCGATCCGCGACGACGTGCACCAGGTCCAGCCCCACGCCGTCTCGATCACCCAGGCCAGCGAATATGGCTGCGTCTACCGGCCCGCCGAAGTCGCGGCGATCGCGGATCTCGCCAAAGCCCGCGGGCTGAAGCTCCACATGGACGGCGCTCGCTTCGCCAACGCCGTCGCGCACATGGGCTGCACGCCGGCAGAGGCGTGCCAGGGCGTCGCCGCGCTCAGCTTCGGCTTCGTCAAGAACGGCGGCCTGGGTGCCGAGGCGATCGTGTTCTTCGACAGAAGCCTTGCCGATGTCGTGCGCTATCGTCGCAAGCGCGCCGGCCACTTGCAGTCCAAGGGCCGCTTCCTCGCCGCACAGATCCTCGCGATGCTGCGGGACGACCTGTGGCTGCAGAACGGGCGCGCCGCCAACGCGGCGGCCGCCGAGATCGCCGCGGCCGCGAGTGAGCGTCTGTTGCATGCCGTCGAAGCCAACGAGATCTTCCTGACCGTCTCGACGCAAGAGCGCGCCGCGCTGCGCGCGCAAGGCTTCTCGTTCTACGATTGGGGCGCGCAAGGTGCGCGGCTTGTCACGTCGTGGAACGCCGATGCCAGCCACGTCGATGCCCTTGCCCGGGCAATCCGCGCGCTATGAGCACCGAGGCGCCAGCGCCGCCGCCGCATGCACTGCTGCGGCCAGGCATCGCGATCCCGTTCCTGATCGTGGCGCTGATCTGGGGTTCGACATGGTTCGTGATCCTGGGGCAGAACACCGCCGCGCCGGTGGGCTGGTCGGTGACCTGGCGGTTTGTGATCGCGACGCCGGCGATGTTCGCGGTGGCGCTGGCGATGCGCCGCTCGCTCCGGCTCGGCGCGGCAGGGCAGCGGCTGGCGTTCTTCGTCGGGCTGACCCAGTTCTGCGGCAACTACAACTTCGTCTATCGGGCCGAGGAGTATCTCACCTCGGGCATCGTCGCGGTGATGATCGGGCTGCTGCTGGTGCCCAACACCCTGTTCGCGCGCGTCCTGCTGGGCCAGGTGATCACGCGCCGGTTCGCCATCGGCAGCGCGATCGCCATCGCGGGCTTGAGCCTGCTGCTGCTGCACGAAGCGCGCATGGCGCCGCTGGGCGGGCATGTGCCGCTCGGCGTGTTCCTGGCGCTGATGGCGATGCTGTGCGCCTCGATCTCGAACGTCATGCAGGCGAACGAGACGGGGCAGGGGCTACCCGCGGTGAGCCTGCTCGCCTGGGCAATGCTCTATGGCACGGGGTGCAATGCGGCGCTGGCCTGGGTGCTCTCCGGACCGCCGGTGATCCCGGCTGACGGGGCCTATTGGGCCGGCACCGCCTACCTGGCGATCGCAGGATCGGTGGTGACTTTCCCGATGTACTACACGCTGATTCGCCAGCTTGGCGCCGGCCGCGCGTCCTACAACGGCGTGGTGGTGATCGTCATCGCCATGCTGATCTCGACCGTGTTCGAGGGCTATCGCTGGTCGCTGCTGGCGGCGATCGGCGCGGCGCTGGCGATGGCGGGATTGGTCGTGGCCCTGAGGGCGCGCAGGCCGGTGGCGTAATCGGGGAAGCGCGGAGCCCAACCCAGCACGCGCTTCGCCTTGCCGTTGGCGACGCGCCGGTTCTCGGCATAGAAGCCGCGCGCCATCGGAGAGAGCTGCGCCGCCTCCAGGCTGAGCAACGGCGGCGGTGCCTGGCCGAGCAGCCGGCATGCTTCCTCCACCAGCGTGTTCTGGCTGCAGGGCAGGTCGTCGGCGAGGTTGTAGGCGCCGGCGGGTCCGTCCAGCCCTGCGAGCACGCCGGCGGCGATGTCCGCGACATGCACGCGGCTGAACACCTGCCCGGGCAAGTCGATGCGGTGCGCCCGAGCCTTGGCGATACGTTCGAACACGCTGCGGCCCGGACCATAGATGCCCGGCAGGCGATAGACCCGCGCGCCGCGTGCGAGCCACGCCGCATCCGCCTCCGCCCGCGCAGTCCGGCGCCCGGTGCCGACCGGTGCGCTCTCGTCCACCCACGCGCCGCCGGTGCCGCCGTAGACGCCGGTCGAGGAAAGATAGCTCAGCCGCTTGCCGGCCAGTGCGGCGCCATAGCGATCCAGCACCGGATCGAGCCCTTCGCCGCCGGGCGGCACGGAGGAGAGGACATGATCGCTATCGGCGAGCGCCAGGCGCACGTTGCCCTCGTCTTCGAAGGAGAGCGTGCCGGCGCTGCCGGTCGAGACGATCTCCCATCCGCGCGCTTGCAACGACTGGGCGATATGGCTGGCGGAGTAGCCAAGGCCGAAAATGAACATGCGAGGCATGACTCTTCCCCTATCCGTTCGTGTCGAGCGAAGTCGAGACACGCTGGCCTGGCGCTGACGTGTCTCGACTTCGCTCGACACGAACGGAGTTGGATTGTCGCTGGCTTACAATCGCACTCCAAAAGCCTAAGTACAGCCGCATGGACATCGCCAGCAGACCCTCCGAAGCGCCCGAGAACCCCTTCACCGCCGACGCCGCGCCGCCGCCGCATGCGCCGCAGGTGATCCGGCGCGAGGACTACCAGGCACCGGCCTGGCTGGTACCCGAAGTCGCGCTCGATTTCGCGCTGGGCCTCGATGCGACCCACGTCACGTCCAGGCTCAGTGTGCGCCGCAATCCGCAGGGCAATGGCAGCGGGACGCTGCGCCTCAACGGCGACGGAATCGCCCCGATCGCCGTGCGCGTCGACGAACAGGCGGTGAATGACTGGCGGCTCGATGGGCCCGACCTGCTGCTCCCGCTTCCGGGCGAGGCGCACGAGGTGGAGATCGAGACGCAGCTCAATCCCGCTACCAACAGCCAGCTGATGGGGCTCTATGCCTCGCACGGCATGCTGTGCACCCAGTGCGAGGCGGAAGGCTTTCGCCGGATCACCTTCTTCCCCGACCGCCCCGATGTGCTCTCCACCTATCGAGTGCGGATGAGCGGCGACAAGGCGGCGTTCCCGATCCTGCTCTCCAACGGCAACTGCGAGGCCACGGGCGGGGGCCCGAACGGTGCTCACTGGGCCGAGTGGCACGATCCCTGGCCCAAGCCGTGCTACCTCTTCGCGCTGGTCGCGGGCGACCTGGTCGCCAACCACGACACCTTTGTTACGCGCTCCGGCCGCCAGGTCGACCTCAACATCTGGGTCCGCAAGGGTGACGAAGAGCGCACCCACCATGCCATGGATTCGCTCAAGCGCTCGATGAAGTGGGACGAGGAGGCTTATGGGCGCGAGTACGACCTCGACCTGTTCAACATCGTCGCCGTGTCCGATTTCAACATGGGCGCGATGGAGAACAAGGGCCTCAACGTCTTCAACACGCGCTACGTACTGGCCGATCCGGAGACCGCCACCGACGCCGACTACGACGCGATCGAAGGCGTGATCGGGCACGAGTACTTCCACAACTGGTCGGGCAACCGCGTGACCTGCCGCGACTGGTTCCAGCTCTCCTTGAAGGAAGGCTTCACCGTGCTGCGCGACCAGATGTTCAGCGCCGACATGGGCAGCCCCGCGGTGAAGCGGATCGAGGACGTGCGGGTCCTGCGCGCGGCGCAGTTTCCCGAGGATTCTGGCCCGCTGGCGCACCCGATCCGCCCTGATTCGTATCAGGAGATCAGCAACTTCTACACCGCGACGATCTACAACAAGGGCGCCGAGGTGATCCGCATGATGCGCACCATGGCCGGCCCTGAGCGGTTCCGTGCCGGCACCGACCTCTACTTCGACCGCCATGATGGTGAGGCCGCGACCTGCGAGGACTTCGTGCGCGCGATCGAGGATGGTGCCGGGCTCGATCTCCAGCAGTTCCGCCTGTGGTACTCGCAGTCGGGTACGCCGCAGGTGACCGCCACGACCGAGCACGCGGGCGACACGCTGACGCTCAGGCTTACCCAGGTGGTGCCCTCGACACCGAATCACGATGGTGGTGGCCAGCCTGAAAAGCAGCCGATGCCGATCCCGCTCAAGCTGGCGCTGTTCGATCGGGAGACCGGTCGCCACCATGGCGAGCAGCTGGTGGTGCTCGACCAGGCCGAGCAGAGCTTCACATTCACTGGCTTCGCGCAGCCGCCCGTGTTGTCGATCAACCGCGGCTTCTCCGCTCCGGTCGCCATCGACTTCGAGCGTCCGGCGGAAGACCTGGTGTTCCTCGCCGCCCACGACGACGATGCCTTCGCCCGCTACGAGGCGATGCAGAGCCTGGTCATGCGCCACCTGATCGCGGCCGTGAGCGGCAACCTTCAGGAGCAGGCGCGGGCTGAGGAGCGTGCGGCGATCGGGCAGGCACTGCGCTCGATCCTGCTGGACCCGGCGCTCGACGACCTGATGCGCGGCGAGCTGATGATCCTGCCGGCCGAGGGCTATCTGGCCGAGCAGTTCCTGGTCGCCGACCCGAGCGCCATCCACGCCGAGCGCGAGGCGTTGAAGGCCTGGCTCGGCACCGAGCTCCGCGCCGATCTGCAGGCGCTGCACGACCGCGTCAGTGCAGTGCCCTACTCACGCGATGCGGCCGCCCGCGGTGCGCGCAAACTCAAGACCCAGGCGCTCACCTACCTGGCTGCCGGTGTCCCGGACGAGGCGCGCAAGCGCGCCATCGCGCAGTACCGCGCTGCCGACAACATGACCGACCGCCAGGGCGCGCTGATGGTGCTCGCAGGGCTGGACGGGCCCGAGCGCGGCGAGGCGCTGGCCGACTTCCACGGCCGCTACGCCGGCAACGCGCTGGTGATCGACAAATGGTTCTCGCTCCAGGCCGGTTCGCTGCACCCCCAGGTGCTGGAGCATGCCAAGGCACTGGCCGCACACCCCGATTTCACCATGAACAACCCCAATCGCGTGCGCGCGCTCTATATGGCGCTCGCCGTGAACCCGCAGGCGTTCCATGCGGCCAGCGGCGAGGGCTATCGCATCATCGGCGATCTGATCCGCCGGCTCGATCCGATCAACCCGCAGACCGCGGCACGCTTCGTGCCCTCGCTCGGCCGCTGGCGCCGGATCGAACCGGCCCGCGCCGCGCTGATGCGCGCCGAACTGGAGCGCATCGCCGCCGAACCCTCGCTGTCGCGCGACGTGCTCGAGCAGGTGACCAAAAGCCTTGGTTGAGGTGAGCAGCGGACGACCTTCAGCGACATGACCGACGTGTTAGCGATCCACTCCCCGCTTCTGGGAGATGCGCACCACGGCTTTCTCGGCCGCATCGGCGGGGTTTCGCAAGGCGTCGTCGCCGGGCTCAACGTCGGGCTCGGGTCGGGCGACGACCCTGTGCACGTCGCCGAGAACCGACGCCGCGCCGTGGCTGCGGTTGCTCCAGGGGCGCAGCTCGCCACCGCGTACCAGGTCCACTCCGCCCAGTGCGTGGCAGTGACGGAGCCCTGGCCCGATGACGAGCGCCCCCATGCCGATGCCCTGGTCACCGACCGGCCCGGCGTAGCGCTGGGCATCCTCACCGCCGATTGCGCACCGGTCCTGTTCGCCGACCCTCAAGCGCGCGTCGTCGGTGCCGCCCACGCCGGTTGGAAGGGCGCAATCGGCGGCGTGACCGATGCGACGATCGCCGCCATGGAAGCGCTCGGCGCGCAGCGCTCACGGATCGCCGCCGTTGTCGGCCCCTGCATCGCGCAGATCAGCTACGAGGTGGATGCGGCCTTCCGGCAGCGTTTCCTCGACCAGGACATGGCGCATGCCCGCTTCTTCGTGCCCGGCGCTGCGGAGCGTTGGCAGTTCGATCTCGAAGGATACGTGGTGCAGCGCCTGCGCCAGGCCGGTCTCGCGCATGTCGCGGGCCTCGGCCTGGATACTTACGCCGCGCCCGATCGATTCTATTCCTTCCGCCGGGCCACGCACCGCAGCGAGCCCTCATATGGCCGCCAGATCGCGTTGATCGCGCTGCCCTGATCGGGCGAAACCCGCGCCCTCGCCCTCGTCCGAACTGCCCAAAAATGCGGTTGGCATGTGGGATATTCGCAGCTATCAGCGCGCCAAGTCGGCATCGGCCCGGGGTGCCCGTGCGCCCGGCGCTTTGCCGGCACGGGGGGATTCCAGGCAAAGATTGACTAGGAATTCAGCCTGCGCCGTTCGGTCGCGGGTCCAAGAAGAACTACGAGAGTAGGGCAAGGGCGAACATGGCAGAAGAAGCGGTCACGGGTTCTCCGGATCAGGGTACCGGGCCGGACCTGGTCCACGCAGACGGCGTGCGGCGGCGCGATTTCATCAACATCGCCGCAGTCAGCGCGGCCGGCATCGCCGGCGTCTCGATCCTCTACCCGCTGATCAGCCAGATGTCCGCTTCGGCCGACGTCCTCGCCGCCTCCTCGACCGAGATCGACATTTCCTCGATCAAACCGGGCCAGGCGATCAAGGGCGTGTTCCGCAAGCAGCCGGTGTTCATCCGCAACCTGACGCCCAAGGAAATCGCCGAGGCCAACGCCGTTTCCGTCTCCTCGCTCCGCGATCCGCAGACGCTTGAGGAGCGGACCAAGGAGGGCAAGGAGAACTGGCTGATCACCATGGGTGTCTGCACCCACCTGGGCTGCGTGCCGCTCGGCGCCGGCGAGGGTGAGACCAAGGGTGAGTTCGGCGGCTACTTCTGCCCCTGCCACGGCTCGGTCTACGACACCGCCGCCCGCATCCGTAAGGGCCCCGCGCCCAAGAACCTCGAGGTTCCGGAATACGCATTCACGTCCGACACCGTCGTCAAGATCGGCTGAGGTAAGAGATCATGAGCTTCCCCTGGGCCAAAGAGTATAAGCCGACCAACCCGTTCATGCGGTGGATGGACGAGAAGCTGCCGCTTCCCCGTCTGGCCTACAACGCGGTGGGCGCCGGCTATCCGGTGCCGCGCAACCTGAACTACTTCTGGAACTTCGGCATCCTCGCCGGCCTGTGCCTGGGCCTGCAGATCGTCACCGGCATCATCCTGGCGATGCACTATGCCGCCAATGCCGGCGTGGCGTTCGACAGCGTCGAGCACATCATGCGCGACGTGAACTGGGGCTGGATGCTGCGCTATGCGCACGCCAATGGCGCCTCGGCGTTCTTCGTCGTCATCTACATCCACATCTTCCGCGGCTTCTTCTACGGTTCGTACAAGGCCCCGCGCGAGATGGTGTGGCTGCTGGGCGTCACCATCTTCCTCCTCATGATGGCCACCGCCTTCATGGGCTACGTGCTTCCCTGGGGTCAGATGAGCTTCTGGGGCGCCAAGGTCATCACCGGCCTGTTCAGCGCCATCCCGCTGGTCGGCGAGCCGCTGCAGCAGTGGCTGCTGGGTGGCTTCGCGCCGGACAACGCCGCGCTCAACCGCTTCTTCTCGCTGCACTACCTGCTGCCGTTCGTGATCGCCGGCGTGGTTATCCTCCACATCTGGGCGCTGCACATCCCCGGCTCGTCGAACCCGACCGGTGTCGAGGTGAAGAGCGAGAGCGACACCGTGCCGTTCTACCCCTACTTCGTCGCCAAGGACGGATGGGCAGTCGGCGCGTTCGCGTTCCTCTACTGCGCGGTGCTGTTCTTCTTCCCCAACGCGTTGGGCCACCCGGACAACTACATTCCGGCCAACCCGATGAGCACGCCGGCGCACATCGTGCCCGAATGGTACTTCTGGCCGTTCTACGCGATCCTGCGCGCCTTCACGGCCGACTTCTTCTTCATCCCGGCCAAGCTGATGGGCGTGCTCGCCATGTTCAGCGCGATCCTGGTGTGGTTCTTCATGCCCTGGCTCGACCGTTCGCCCGTCCGCTCGGGCGCTTACCGTCCGCTCTACCGCAAGTTCTTCTGGATCCTGGTGCTCGACGCTCTGGTCCTGGGTTACTGCGGCGGCGCGCCGGCCGCGGAACCCTACGTCATGATCAGCCAGATCGCCGCGATTTACTACTTCGCGCACTTCCTGATCATCGTGCCCGTGATCTCGGCCATCGAGCGTCCCGATCCGCTGCCGTTCTCGATCACCGAAGCCGTTCTCGGCAAGGACGAGAACGTGCCGCTGAGCGCCAGCCCGACCGCGCCGTTCCCCGGCACCCAGCACAGCAACGCCTGACCCGAGCGAGACGGAACGAAAGCCATGATCCGCATCCTATCCATCCTCGTCGGGCTGTTCTTCACGGTCGCGCTGGCGTGGTCGTTCGGCAACGGCGCCTACCAGCAGATCACCGAGCCGCCGCCGGTGACTGCCGAGCATGAATTCCACCTGCATCCCAAGGAAGTCAGCTTCTCCAGCGATGGCGCGTTCGGCAAGTTCGACCGCCAGCAGCTGCAGCGCGGCTTCCAGGTCTACAAGGAAGTCTGCTCGGCCTGCCACTCGCTGAGCCATGTCGCTTTCCGCGACCTGACGCAGCTGGGCTACACCGACGCCGAAGTGAAGGCGATCGCCAAGGGTTTCCAGGTCCCCGGCACCGACCCGAACACGGGTGAGGACGCCATGCGCCCGGGCATGCCGACCGACTACTTCCCCAAGCCCTTCGCCAACGACATCGCCGCACGCGCCGCCAACAACAACGCGGTTCCGCCCGATTTGTCGCTGATGACCAAGGCTCGCCATGAGGGCGGCCCCTACGTCTACTCGCTGCTGACC